>WYBW01000083.1 GCA_011525685.1 Verrucomicrobiia bacterium | reverse complement strand
TGGCGTTGAGGTTGATGACCGTCAGAAAGTCCGGCTGGGCTTGAGGTTTTCCGCGCATGGATTTCAGACGCAAGTCAATGCGGCCTGTTCAAATTTGCGTGAGACTATTTCAACAACCTGCTAGGATCCCATTGATGCAGGGCTCAAGTTCGTGCCTGAAAAGAATGGCGAGCGGTGAGACGCCGGCGCTCACCAATCCGTTTGTCGCCCGAGTCACTTCATCGGCAAGCCCGTAGTCTTCGTGATGCACATCGTCAGCCACATAATTCGTGTTTCCATACCCGTTCGCGCTGGCGCTGATGATGAGCTTGCCGGGCGAGTAATTGGTTCCGAAGTGCCTGAGTTTGTCTATGTAGGCCCGGCAGTCATTGGTGCCATTCATGTTGATGTGTGTGATGAACGGCTTGATACCGGGAAAAGAATCGTAGAGTTGAACGCTGACGCTGTCTCTGACCGCAAAAAGGACGCTTTGGTAAACGCCAGGCGTATTGTTCGTGTTCACGCGGGAGGGAATGTCGAGGAACAAGATGATGTATTGCGGGTGCTTCGTCGGATTCTGGACCAACCAGTTCAGCACCGGCACGGCGCAATTGTTTGTGAATTCGGCGGGCAGAAACGTTTCGTTGGTAGTGCATCCAATGCCCAGCACGTTGGCGCCGGCGACCATTGGCCGATGCGCAAGGTAATAATCCTTCACCCAAATGCTGTTGGTCGAAGTGGAGTTGTAAATGAGCAGCAAGTCCCTCGACACGTCCACCTGGTATTGCACCAGGGACGAGAAGGCCGAGGCCAGGGTGTGCTCGCCGCGAGCGGCAAGCAGCTTGATCCCTTTGAGTCCACCGCCCACGTCGGCCTGTGTCTCGCTGTTGTCACCCCAGCAAACGACCGTGCCATCGTTCTTCAAGGCCGCGCTATGCGCCCAGCCGGCAGCAATCGCCATCACGTTGCTCAACCCGCTCGGGACGCTGCATTGGCCGGAACTGTTCAAGCCCCACGCGGTAACGGTCCCGTCCGCCTTGAGCGCCAGACTGTGGCTGCCGCCTGCCGCGATGCCCACGACATTGCTCAAGCCGCTGGGCACGTTGGTTTGGCCGGCGTCGCTGTAGCCCCAGCCCACGACGGTGCCGTCAGTGCGCAGGGCCAGGCTGTGGAGCGCGCCCGCGGCGATGGCCGTGGCGTTGGTCAGGTTCGCGGGCACTTCGGTCAGGTGCCAGCCGAGTTCCGCGCCGTTCAGGCCCCACGCGGTTACGTTGCCGTTGGTCAGCAGCGCGACGTTGTGATGCCAGCCGCAGGCAATGGCTTTCACGCCGGTTAGATTGGTCGGCACATTGTTGGCGTAGTTGCCCGCGTCGCCCCAGGCGGCGACGGTGCCGTTGTCCCGGAGCGCAATCGTGTGGTCGTAGCCCGCCGCCACGGCGATGGCGTTGGTCAGGCTGGCGGGAACGTCGTCCCATTCGTAACCCCACTGCAGCACGGAGCCGTCTTCTCTGACCACCACGGAATGAAACTCGCCCGCGGCGACAGCGATCACGTTGCTGGCGCTGGCGGGCCAGTCGAGTTGGCCGTAGTCGTTATTGCCCCAAGCGGCAACGCCGCCTGGATTCAAGGTTTTGACTTTCCAAGTGACGCTGTTCGTAACGGCGGCGGCGTTGCTCACCACGCAGGAGTACTCCCGCTCTTCATTACCGTCGAAAGAGGCCACGTAGTAATTCGAGCTGGTCGCCCCCGGGAGGTTGGTGCCGTAGAGCTTCCATTGGTAGCTCAGGAATGGGCCGCTCGCCTGGACGGTCAGGACCAGCACTGGGGTTAGCGGTGCCCACTGCCGATCCGGCTGAGTTTGGGAGACGATGACGGGCGGTGTAATCAGAGTGAAGGTCGCCGCCGTACTCGTGAACGATCCCGCGCCGGTGGAAATAATCACCTGATAGTTGCCCACGTTGCCGGCCTGAACGTTGTTCAAGGTGAGCGTGGCGTTGGTGGCGCCCGAGATATTCACACCGTTAAACTGCCACTGGTATTTCACGCCGGCAAGGCCAAGGCCTTTGGCCGTGAAAGTCACATTGCTTCCTGCAGGTGCCGCCTGATTGCTCGGGTGTTGAACAATGATCGGCAACTGGCGTCCGGCCCGGATCGCCAAGGTATGGTTCGGCGCCGCCGCGATGGCCGTCAGATTCGTCACACCGGGTGGTGCCGTGCCCTGGCCAAAGAGGTTGTCGCCCCAGCCTACGATGGTGCCGTTGGCTCGGAGCGCCAGACTGCGGTAACCGCCTGCGGCGATAGCAACGACATTGGAGAGCCCGGCGGGAACGATGGATTGTCCTTGCTCGGAATTCAGAAAGTTGCCGGACAGATTTGTTCCATTGCCTGCACCCCAGGCAACCACTGTTCCGTCTGATTTCAGCGCAAGGTTGTGGTAATCACCTGCGGCAATCGCCACGACGTTGCTCAAGCCGGCGGGTGGATTCGTCAAATTCCAACCCCAGGCAGCGGCATTTTGACCCCAGCCTACGATCGTGCCATTGGCCCGCAATGCGACACTGTGTTCCGAACCCGCAGCGATGGCGATGACGTTCGTCGCGCTCGCGGGGACGATGCACTTGCCAAAATCGTTGTTGCCCCAAGCGGTGACCTGTCCATTGTTGCGGAGTGCCAGCATGTGTGAGTACCCGGCGGCAACAGAAACCGCGTTGGTCAAATCCGCTGGGACTGAGCCAGTCGTCAATCCCCACGCGACGACGGTTCCGTTGGATTTGGCCACACCTGCCTGCCGAAAGTCGGCTGTGATGCGCGCCACGTTCGTCAAACCCGCAGGCAAATTCGCTTGGCCGTAATTGTTCGCTCCCCACGCCAGCACACTGCCGTTGGTGCGAGCCAGACTGAATTCCAAACCACCCGCGACGGCGGTCACGTTTCGCAACCCTTCGGGCACGTTGCATTGTCCGTCTGGATTGTTTCCCCACGCCACCACCATCACGTCGCGCGGATTGGTTCCACCTTGATACTCCTGAACGTTCGTCAACCAGTCGCCATCAGGGTCATCGCTGGCGTCATTGACCAGCAGGTTAAACGCGTTGGTGTTTTCCCAACCGTCCGGCATTCCATCGCCATCCGTGTCCGCGTTCTTGGGATTGGTGCCCAGTTGATACTCCTGCAAATTCGTCAACCCGTCGCCGTCGGAGTCCGTGTTCGGGCTGGCGCCGGTGTTCCCAAAGTATTGGTATTCCCACACGTCGGGCAATCCATCCCAGTCGGAGTCGCCGGTACAAAAGTCCGTGATGTTGCCGGTGATCATCTCCGTGGGTGAATAAGGTGTCTCGACGCCGCAAACACTCGCCGTCACGTAACCGCCGTAAGGTCCATAAACCCCGGTCTGGCACATCTCGAAGGTGCAATTCGTCACGGTCCCGCCCGAGTACGAGTCCATTTGAATGCCGGTGTATGCCCAGCGGATGCGCATCCCTTGGAACGTCGAGCCGTAGGAGGTGAAGTAGTCCCAGACCGCCTGGCTTGCTGCGTAACCCGGATTGTGTGTGCTCCAGGACAACGTTTCACCAAACAGATCATCGTCCTCCGAGGTCAGGATGGACGGTGAACCGCTGGTGCCATTGCACACGATGGAGCCGTAGGTGAGCAGGTAGGCATACGGGGCGAACTTGATCACGCAGCCGGGCTGAAAGGTCAGCGTGCCGCTGAAATACGTGCTGGAGCTGACGAAATACGTCGCGTTCGTGAAGGTGTAGGACCCGCTGCCCGAAACCGCGATCCAATCAATCACCACGCCGGTCGGCGCATAAACTGATTGCGCCTGGCTTATTGCTTGACCCGCCGGTTGTGTTGGCGGAGCTGGAAGTTGATCGAGATAGTCCGCCAGCGCTCGTGCCTCATGCAACGTGCCTGCCTGACTCGTCAGCGTCAGCCGCTGCAACTGGGTTTGCAGGTTCTCCCAGCGGACAGATTCAATCAACACGTTCCGATTCGCCAGGCTCACCCACGACTTGGCAACGGGGATCAACCCGAGGACGCGAGCAAAGTTCGGCACTCGCACTTGAGTTGCCGTGTTCGTGCCCGTCGCGGTCGAAGCATCCGTCGAAAAAGCCGCGCCCGTGGGAAACCAAAGATCGTTAAAGTCCAACACTTGGTCACTCAGGTCCGGTTCCGCCATCTGGCTGCGCAGGAGCGGATCGGATTCCTGATGAACCAGCCTGGCCGTCTGGTGCGGCTCTGGCGCATCGAGCCACTCGTGCCAGATTTCCAGCCGCACGGTTTTAGGATTCCAGCCTTCAGGCACCCTGGGCTGCTGCAAGAGCACCACATCGCTTTCAACGCCGGCCTTCGTGTAAATCAGCCTCACGTCCGCCAGCGGGCCGAAAGCGGATTTGTACACCACCTGATTCGGCGGCACCCATTCGCCGAGGCAATCCTGAAGCGCGGCAATCAAGGCAGCCTGGCCGGAAGCGGCGTCGAAAAGGACGACCGCCAACGGACGCGTTCGGAGAACGCGGTTGCTGGCGGTCGTAATCGTGATCGCGCCCGCAGAGTTGAGATTCGCGTTGAAATGAACTTTGAGCGGCCCATGCACTGCGGCAGCACCACCTTCGGCCGACAGCTCCACCAAGTCCTGTGACTGGGCCAACTGTCCCGCATCATTCAGGTAGTTAAGGCCGGAACCGACCTCTACGAAGCGGTGGATGCGCTCGGTAATCTGGCCGGTCAGAGTATTGGTTTCAGTAACCACCCGTTGCCACACCGTCTCATGCGCCGAGCGCGAAGTGGCCGTGTAGCCGTTTTGATCGCCGTCCTGAGCGAATGAAGCCTTAGTAAGACTGACCGCAACTACTGATACTTGCATAATATAGTGAGTTCAGAAGCTCAAATCAGCCTGCTTCCAGAAGGCGGCAACGAGGGTGGCTTTGCGGCGTTGGGCCTGGCGCAGTCCTTGCCGGGCCAGCCAGTGCAG
>WYBW01000082.1 GCA_011525685.1 Verrucomicrobiia bacterium | reverse complement strand
TGATGCTGTTGGTGTTTTGCTGCAACGTCCAACCGGTCGAGGGCGAAGGCCAGGAGACGAGGACCGTGTTGGTGGTGGTGCGGGTGATGGAGAGCAGGGGTGCGCCGGGCGTCTGCACCGCTTGAATGGCCCAGAAGCCGCCTTGCAGCGAGTAGTTGCCGCCGGTCATGAGGGCGCCGGCATCGGGTTGGCCGATGGTGCCGCTCACGGAATACACTCCGCCGGTGCTCGTGCCGCCACCGCCGTCAATCGTGAACCAATCAATGGAGTAGCTCTGGGAAAAAGCAGAAAGCTGAGAACAGAGAACTGAAATGAGGAGCGCGAAAGACCGCCAGGTCTTGGACTGCGCCAGCCCTCTGGCGCTTTTGGACCGGGCCACACCAATCGAACGCGGCAGAGCACTGCCGCACTCCAAGACGCTTCGCACCGCCTGCGCGCCGGTAACGGATTTCGGGCTTCGGGCCATTTTCGAGTTTCGGATTTCGGCTTTCGGATTTTTCATTTCACACCTCCGATAAGTTGCGAGACCAGTTGCTCCAAGGCTGCAAGACGTTGCTTCACTTCCGTGATCTCCGTCTCCTTCTGTTCCAGTTTCTGGTTCAACCCTTGGATCGCCGCCAGCGCCACCCCGTCGGCGTCCACCGTGGCGATGGTGGTGTCATCGGCGCCAAGACCGAACGCGGCGTGGAAATCCTGCGCCATCGGACCGACGTGCGGCGTGGCCTCGTCGCCCTTGAAGTTCCACCGGGTGATGGGCAGTGCTGTGACTTTTGCCAGCATCTCCTGTGGACAGATCGGTTCAAAGTTCTCCTTGCGATGGCGGTCGCTGCTGGGAGTGAAACTCTTGGCGAACACGTCGCCGTCGTTGTCCACGCGAAAGACCTGGCTGCCGGGGCCGTTGAAGGCCTTGAGCTGGTCGCCCGCGCCGCGATTCTCGAGGACCAGCGCGGCGTCTGAACTGGTTTGGAAGATATACACCCCGACCGCGTTGGCCGTGGTCGGCTCGACGCGGAGACCGGCCGGATTCAAACCCGAGCCGCCGGTCACCAAGTGAACCCCGCCGCCGGCGCGAACTTTGAACTGGTTGGCCCGGTCAGAGGTAAAGTCGGCGGCGGTGTTGTCCGCCCAGACGAAGGCGCCCGGGTGATTCGCCTTGGCCCGGTGGCCGGCCGCGAAGGCCAGGTTGGTGGCGACGTTGAAGGAGCCACCGGGAATGGTGGCATCCAAGCCGATGGCTGCGTTGTTATAGCCGCCGCCCACGGAAGCGTTGTCGCCGCTGGCGACGTTGAAGGAGCCACCGGGAATGGTGGCATCCAAGCCGATGGCTGCGTTGTTATAGCCGCCGCCCACGGAAGCGTTGTCGCCGCTGGCGATGTTGACTGCACCGCCGCCCACGGAAGCGAATCTGCCGGCTACCGTGTTTGACCATCCACCCAGAATGGTAGCGACAAAGGCGTTGGTCAGAATCGTGTTAAGCTGCCCCCCGCTGATGGTCGCGCGCCGAGCGTTTGACTGTATCGTGTTGTCGTTGCCTCCGCCGATGCTCGCGAACCAAGCATCATCTTGAATGATGTTACCCGCGCCCCCAGCGATGGTCGAACCGGAGGCGTTGGGATGAATGACGTTGTATTGACCTCCGAGGATGCTCGCGATGCTTGCGTTGGACAGAATTTGGTTACCATAACCACCGCCGATGGTTGCACTCCTCGCGTCGATTCGAATCTGGTTGGCATAGCCTCCGCCGATGGCGGCGGAGGTTGCGTTACTGCCAATGCTATTACGATATCCTCCGCTGATGATGGAATCACGCCCGCCGGCGGTGTTGTCTCTGCCGCCACCCACAGTGGACCAATTGCCGCTGGCAGTGTTTTCCTCGCCGCCGCCCACCGTTGCAACATACTCGCTGACGGTGTTTCGCAACCCGCCGCTGATAGTCCCAAAATCATTCAGCACGCGGTTGGTAAATGCGAAGCCAGAGCCATCCCCTGCGCCGCCGCCACTGATCGTTGCACCTACCACTCCCGGCCCAACGTAGTTCCCCGACCAACCGCCGACTACATTCACGGAGTCGCTCCCCGTCGGCTCCAGGCGCAACGCCCGCCGATTGTCCACCCGGAAGTCCAGGGCCTGGTTGTCGGTGTTGCCGATGAAGTGCGTGCCGGGCGTCGTGCCGTTGTTGCCGCCGATTCTCCAGGCATTGCCCAACCGCGCGGCGGGCACGGTGCCGCTGGTCAATTGACTGGCGTTCAACCCCGTCAACCCCGCCCCGCCGCCCACAAACGTGTTGCCCGGATTGGAAAAGTTCACCGCGCCGGGATAACCGCCATCCAGCGCGTTGGTGGTCACGGTCAACGCCCGGATGGCGTAGGGCGTGGGCGTGAGTTCCGTCCACGGTGCCAGTTGGGTGTATTCGGACGGGCCGTTGGTGCGGACTTCGATGGCCAGCCAGCGCGGTTGCCCATTGAACACCCAGGCCGGCCCGTTGATCTGAACCGTGAACAGGCCATTGCTCACAGCCACGGCGTCGAGAGGAGTCGTGGAGAGCGCGGCCGTGGGACCGCTGAAGTCCGGCCCGTTGTAAATGGTGAACCGGAAGTCGTACACCCCGTTGGCCGGCGCGCCGTTGTCATCCAGACGGCCGTGGTAGGTGAACGGCCATTCCTGGGCGAAAGCCGAAGGGCTGAGGACGGAAGTCAGAAGTCCGATAAGAAGTGTGCGTTTGGTTTTCATGGTGGTGTTATTTACTTTGCGGTTTGGCTACAAACGACGCGTTCCAGCGCTGCAAGCCGCTGTTCCAGCGATTGATTGTACCGTTTCAACTCCGTGATCTCCGTCTCCTTCTGTTCCAGTTTCTGGTTCAACCCCTGAATCGCCGCCAGCGCCACGCCGTCGGCGTCCACGGTGGCGATGGTGGTGTCATTCGCACCCAGACCGAACGCGGCGTGGAAATCCTGCGCCATCGGACCGACGTGCGGCGTGGCGGCGTCGCCCTTGAAGTTCCACCGGGTGATGGGCAGTGCGGCGACTTTTGCCAGCATCTCCTGTGGACAGATCGGTTCAAAGTTCTCCTTGCGATGGCGGTCGCTGCTGGGAGTGAAACTCTTGGCGAACACGTCGCCGTCGTTGTCCACGCGAAAGACCTGGTTGCCCGGCCCGTTGAAGGCTTTGATCTGATCGCTGTTCACACCCGTGCCGCGATTCTCGACGACCAGCGCGGCGTCTGAACTGGTTTGGAAGATATACACCCCGACCGCGTTGGCCGTGGTCGGCTCGACGCGGAGACCGGCCGGATTCAAACCCGAGCCGCCGGTCACCAAGTGTACTCCGCCGCCGGCGCGAACTTTGAACTGGTTGGCCCGGTCAGAGGCAAAGTTGGCATCCGTGGAGTCTGCCCAAACAAACGCGCCTTGATGATTGGCCTTGGCGCGGTGACCAGCGGCAAAAGCGTAGTTGGTGGCCGAGTTTTGCCTACCCCCGGGAATCGTCGCGTATTGGGCGTTGGTCTGAATCGAGTTCTGGTTTCCCCCTCCAATCGTCGCGAATTGGGCATTAGTCTGAACCAGGTTTTGCCAGCCCCCGGCGATGGTCGCGCCGAAGGCGCCGCGCTGAATCGTGTTGATGTAGCCCCCGCCAATCGTCGCGTTGTCGACCTCGCGTTGAATCGTGTTTCCCGCGCCCCCGCCTATCGTCGCGTATTGGGCGTCGGTCTGAATCATGTTGGCCACGCCCCCGCCTATCGTCGCGTAGCGAGCGACGGACTGAATCGTGTTGCCCACGCCCCCTGACACTGTGCCGAAATCCGCCTCCACCCGGTTGGTGTAGACAGAACTAGAAACGGCCACGTAGTTCGTCGCGCCGCCGCCGCCGATCGTTGCGCCCACCACTCCCGCGCCCACCCAATTCCACGGCGAACCGCCAACCAGATTGGGCGCTCCACTCGCATTGGGTTCCAGCCGCAGCGCGCGTTGCTGGTTCACCTGGAATTCCAGGGCCTGATTGTCGGTGGTGCCCAGGAACTGCGCGCCTGGCGTCGTGCCCGCGTTGCCTCCGAGCAGCCAGACCTGATTGGTCCGCGCCACATTTGCCGCCAGTCGGGCGTTGGGAACAGTGCCGCTGGTCAACTGACTGGCGTTGAGCGCGGTCAAGCCCGCGCCGTTGCCAGTGAAACTGTTGGCAGCGTTGTTCAACGTGACCACGCCGGAATAGGTGCCGGCGAGATTGGCCGACGCAATCGGGCCGCTCAATTGAACGGCGGGCAGCACTCCGGAAAGGTTGCTGGCGGTGATGGCGTAGGGCGCGGCCGTGAGCGGCTGCCGCGGCGTCAGCGTGGTGAAGGGTGACACACTGGTCCGCACCGCCAGTTGCAACCAGCGCTCCGTGCCGGGGAAGTTCGCACCAAAATCCAGCGGCAGCACGAACAGACCGTTGGTGACGCCAACGATGACCTGTTCGGGCGAATTGGCGGCGATTTGGCTGCCCCCGCTGGCCGCGTCCCAGAGCGTGGCCTGGATTTCGGCGTTGCCGGTGTAGGGCGTGCCGTCACTGTCCAAGCGGCCTTGATAGATGAACGCCGTGCCTTGAGCGTGGGCTGCTTGGTTCAAAGCCATCAATGCGAGGGCCGCAGCGAGGGCCGCAAGTGTTTGCGTGTTCATGGACTTGGGGAATTGATGATTGGTTCTGGTCATTTCGGGATCCTGAACCGGAGGTTAGCTTCGGTGCAGTGCGGCGGGAACTGGGCGAGTGGGGCGCAGGGGTGCGCGAGCGGAGCGCACTCCTTGGGAGATCCGGGGTTGGGGTGCGCGCCACTCGCCCAGTGCCGGGTGCGCTCGATTGGTACAGAGTGCCGCTGAATTCGATTGCGGTTCGGAATCGAACGGGCTGAGAATGTCGTCCAGCCCCGGTGTCCATGAAGAAGCTCGATCTCGATCAGGAGCGTGAAGCGGCGCGACATGCGTTGCAAAGTGCTCATCGCGCGGTGATGCTTAATCTGGTGGTGATCATCGGCCTGGCCGCGCTGGCCGTATGGGTCGCCCGCATGGCGAACCGCAACGCGCTAACGGCCAGAACCAAGGCCATCGAGGCATCCAAGGCCGAAGGCCGGGCGCAACTGGAGTTGGGAAAGGCGCATCTTTCCCAAGCACGCGCGGAGCGCCTGAGCCGCTCGCCGGGTCGCCGTCAGCGCGCACTGAATGCCTTGAAGGCCGCTGCCCAGACCTTGGACCCGGCCCAACTGCGCGATGAAGCCGTTGCCTCGCTCGCGAATTATGATCTGGCGGCGACACCGGTCTGGTTCAACACCCCGGTGGTGTACGCTGGCCCCGCATTTTCCGGCAATCTCGACCTCTGCGCCGTGGGGCAGAGTCGCACGGAAATCGTCGTGATTCAGACCAAGGATCGCAAGCAGGTCGCACAAATCAGCGTGGACGACCGGGATTACGGTGGACTGGGGGTGAGTCCGGACGGACGTTGGATCTGCGCCTACTTCACTTCGCAGAAGTGGCGTTTCTGGGATGCGCGCGACGGTCAATTGGTTCGCGAAATTCCCGTGCCGATGTTTCGCGATTACGCCCTGGCTCCATCCTTCAGCCAGAATTCAAGCTGGTTTGTGATGTGCCTCCAGACCAACGCGGTGGCGGTGGTCAGCCTGGAAGACGAGGCGAAGCACGTGATCCAGACGGAGGCCATGCCGACCGTTGCGGTCCTCGATCCAGCGGTTCGGCGGCTGGCCGTGGCCATGGGACGGCGACTGGTGATCCGGCCGTTGCACGGAACTACGAGTACCTTGACACAGGAGTGCTCCGCCGAGGTTCAGTCATTGGCGTGGCATCCGGACGGGGAACGCCTGGCGGTTGCTCTGTACAACGGAGAAGTGATCCTGTGGGATCTGCGCACGGACGCGACCCTGCGCCTGCACGGCCACAGTGTGAACGCCATTTTTGTCCAGTTTCATCCGCTGGGCGAAATTCTGGTATCCGCGTCCTGGGATGGAACCACGCGTTTTTGGGACGCGGGCACCGGCCAGTTTCTGTTTTTGACCCGGGAGGGCATCGCCCAAGGTCTTGACCAGAGCGGGTCCCAACTGGCGTTCCTGCGCGAAGCCAGCGGCTTCGGCATCTGGACAGTGGCTGCCCCACTCGGGTTCGGCAAATTGGCGGTGCCCTTGAAGACGACGGGGCGAATGATCGCCGCGAACCTCCATCCGGACGACCGGCATCTGGCCGCGGGCGATGAAGAGGAATGGTATATTGCCGACCTCCAGACGCGGCGGATTCTGCACCGGGGGAAGTTTCACCGGCTTCGCTCCGTGCTGTTCTCTCCGGTGGGAGACCGGTTTGTTTGTTCGGGCGGAGATGGCTTGCGGGTGTATCGCTGTCAGTGGTCAGATGCATCATTGTCGCTTTCGCCGGAGCCGCTTGATCCGGCGCTGGCTCGCGAACAATGGCTGGAACGCGCCACGTTTTCTCGCCAGGGAAATCGCCTGGTGGCAGTGGGCTTCGACAAAGGATTCGTGGTCGAGGTTGACTCGTGGCGGCCGGTATCTCGCTTTGGCCAGGGTCACGGTCTGCTGGCCTATGTGGCGGTCAGCCCCGATGACCGATGGGTGGCCGCCAGCGCCTGGAAGCAGGACGGGGTTTGCCTGTGGGGCCGTGACGGCGGCACCAATCATCTACGGCTCATTGCAGAAAGTTCATACGTGGATTTTGACCCGCTGGGCCGCTGGCTGGCCACCAGCAATCATCGCGGCTACCAGCTTTGGAATCCAACTGACTGGAAACTGGTCCGCCGGTACGACCAGGACACCGGCTCTTACTCCCCCGGCCCGGCCCGGTTCAGCCCGCGGGGCGATCTGCTGGCCGTCGCACCGGAGCGCGACGTGATTCACCTCATCAACCCGGAAACCGGTGAAGTCACACTGCGACTTCACAGTCCGGACGCGGTCAATCTCACATGGTTGGACTTTTCACAGGATGGACAAAAGCTCGCCGCCGCGACCGAGCAGAACGACGTGCATATCTGGGATCTCGGTCAGATTCAACAGGCGCTGCATGAACTCGGGCTTGGTCCAAAGCCTTCAGCGGTGGATGCGAGGATGCCACTCTCCACGGCCGGTTTGATTCCGGCTGCCGGGCCGGCCCCCGGGACGGCGGTCATTGGGATGATTTTGGGCGGCCTGGTGCTGGCGGTGTTTTTCGGAGTCCGCTCCATCGTCCACCAGCGTCAACAGATGCGCAACTACGTCCGCATTGAAGCATTGGCGGAGGAACAGAAGCGAAATCTGGTTGCCGCCGAACTGGCTTTGCAGCAAAGCCAGAAGATGAAAGCCCTGGGCACACTGGCCGCCGGAGTGGCCCATGATTTCAACAATCTCCTTTCCGTCATCAGCCTCTCCAATGGATTCCTCAAACGAGGAGTTCGCAGCCAGCCGGAACTGGCGGAAGAAAACGAAGCCATTGATCGGGCGGTAAGCCAGGGCCGGCAGGTTGTCGAGTCCATGTTGGGTTACTCGCGAAGCGATTCCAGCAACGCGCCCAGTCTCATCAATCCGTGCGAAGTGGTGGAAGACTCGGTCGGGCTGCTGGGGCAACAATTCCTCAGCGGCATCCGGCTGACCATGGAACTCGACCGGCGTTCGCCGCAAGTTGTGGCCTCCAAGGGAAAGCTCGAACAAATTCTCTTGAACCTGATTGTCAATGCCAGTGAGGCCATGGGCGGGCAGGGCAAACTGACCATCATGGTCCGCGAAAGAATCAGTTCAGAAATACAGGCTTCGGTGTTGCCGCCGGCGGAAGCCGCGCGTTATGTCGAATTGCGCGTGCAGGATGACGGTCCCGGCATTGCCCCGGAAGTGTGCGCGCGCATTTTCGAGCCGTTCTTCACCACCAAGAATCGCGGCGCCCGTCAGGGCACTGGATTGGGGCTTTCCACCATTTATACCATTGCCGAACAGGAGGGTTATGGGATTGACCTCGAATCGGCGCCGGGCCGTGGTGCCTGTTTTCGAATCTGGCTGCCCGTGCCGGAGGCTGCGCGCCACTCGCCCACTTCCCGGGCGGAAGCAAACGGTTAGACTCGCCGAACCATGTCCGCCATGAACGTTCGCAACGCTTCCATCCTGATCATCGAGGACGACCCGCAGCACGTGCGGCTTTACAACAAAGCCCTGCGCGGATTTCGCGTCACCACGGTGGCGACCGCTTCCGCCGCGTTGAAAGAGATCGAAACCACCATACCCGATCTCATTCTCCTGGATCACATCCTGGCTGAAGGTGAGAAGGGCACCGATTTTATACCGCGTCTCAAAGCGTTGGCCGCGCACGTTCCCATCATCGTCATTTCGGGAACCCTGGACATTGCGGGACAACTGTCCGCGCTGTCCGGACCGTTGTCCGCCGACTATGTCCTGCGCAAACCGATTCAGCTCGAACAACTCGAGGCAGTGGTGGAGCGGGCCTTGAACGAGTGCGGCCTGGGTGAAACCGTCGCCATGCTCAAGTCACTCGAACGGGCGGAGAAGATCGAAGCGAACGAGCCAGAGCGGCTGTTTGCCGAACGGCTCGCCCGTCAGCACGCCATCCTCAATCAAACCCGCGGAGCAAGTGAACGTCCCAACGTCTCGGCCCTGGCCCGTCAGTTCAATGTCTCCCGAAAGACGATCCAACGCGACCTGACCGACCTGGTGAAGCGCGGTCAGATGGATCCGGCGCTCTATCCTGAGTGGGATCCGGCCTTTGGCCCGGAATAGGCGAGAACCTTAGCCGCCTCGCCAACTCTCGGTCGCTCGTTTGCGCCGTGGCGAACCCGATTGTGTGCAGTGCGAAGTACTCGTTTAAGTTTCAACGGAGCAACTTCAGTCTCGACCGCCTTACATTTTATTGTCTGAACAACCGGTAAAAGCGATTGCCGCTGGGCGGATTGACGATAAGCGTCTTGATCGTGCCGTTGTCCTGGATGGTGCCGGGGGCGTTGCTCCAATTGACCGAACTGATGCTGTTGGTGTTTTGTTGCAACCTCCAGCCGGTCGAGGGCGAGGTCCAGGTGACGGCCACGGTGTTGGTCGTGGTGCGGAAGATGGTCAGCAAGGGCGCGCCGGGCGTTTGCACGGCGGCAATGAGTCCCCAGAACCCGCCGTCAATCGAGAAGTTGCCGCCGCTCATCCGGCCCGCGTCCGGCTGGCCGATGGTGCCGCTGACGGTGAAGACGCCGCCGGTGCTGGTGCCGCCGCCGCCGTCAAGGGTGTGCCAAGGGATGCTGAACTGCTGCGCGTGCGCGGTTGAGAGTTGAGGGATGAGGGTTGCGAGCAGAAGCAGGGCGAGGAGCGCGAAGCTGTAGCGCAGGTTTCCAACCTGCCGTGTCGCCGATTTCCAATCGGCAGGTGCCGGCGAATGCCAGCGCGTCCGAAACGAGCGGTGCCCCCGCAGGTTGGAAACCCGCGATACAGCAGACTGGAAGTCTGCGCTCCCGGGGCGGGATGAATCCCGCGCTCCGG
>WYBW01000081.1 GCA_011525685.1 Verrucomicrobiia bacterium | reverse complement strand
GGCCAGCAGACTGCGCTTTTGTTGCTTCATGCGTTTGGTGGGTTTGGTTTGTTATTTCCACCGCCGAGCCTGTCTGCTCGGCGGCCAAACCACCAACCGCATTTTCAACTACGCCCGGGACATTCCCGCCTACGGGAATAACAACTGTTGCCGGATGACCGGATTTACGTTCGGTTGCGCCGACACGCAAAACTTTCTCGTAATCTGCGGAATTGACTGGCCGCCGGTGATGACATGCACCGGTTCAACGCCAGGAGCTCCGTACCCGAACGCCGAGTTCACCGGCTCTATTGGCACGGACCATAATTCCCCCGCAGTTGGCTGGTGCGGCTCGGTCTGGTGGACCGCGACCGTTACGTGTTGTGGTGGCGCGGTTACAGGATGGTGGGCACAGGGTGGCTTTTATGGATATGCCGAATGCGACGGCAACGCGTGTCCGGCAGGATGAGCGTTGAAGTGTTAACAGGCGTCGCTGGAACGGCAAATTGCCCGATCCACTGCTCGCCTCGATGGGCACGCCGACCGCCAGCAAACTGCCCGGTGCCATCATTGCCTACCGCGTGCCGGCCGGTGTCGAAATCTACCGCACCGGCGGCCTCGGCATCGAACAGTCGGACAGCCTCAACGGTCCGTGGACCGAAATCGTCGGCGCAGCCAATCCGCTGGTCGTGCCCACGACCGGCGCGCCCAAGTACTATCGCCCGAAGTTCTGAGCGATTGACTTGACCCGGAGTGGTTTCAATGGCTCCGGTCTGGGAAAACACCCGGGCCGGAGCCTTTTTGCTGACCAAAGACGCCGATTCACTCGATCACCCGGATCACTCTCTTGTGCCCACACCTGGCAGCACTCGCGCCTGTCGGCAGCGACCGGATGCCGGACGACCACAGGCTCGAATCCAAGATTTTACCGCCAATCTTACAACCATCATGGAACGCCATCAGCGGCTCCCGCCATGACGCTTCTCTGCGGGACAGACAAGCCAGCACTTCCGTGGCAACCGCGATTTCTGGCGTGCGCGAACACGAAAGGATGGTTGAGCTGGAAACCATTGTCCTCGTCACCGTCAGCGGAGTGGAGTGGGATTTCTCAAATTTGGATTTCCCCCGCGTTGACCAAGAGCTGATTCATCCTGCCGCGCGATTTTGGTCTGAACGAATCATGCGAACCGCAGAGCGCTGAAGTCCAAGGCCTTGCACTTGCGACGGCTCACTGTCGGCGGACCCCGACCAGAGACTGGAGGTCGTTCAAAATACTTATTGACAACATTAAGGGGGGGCGTAATCTGGGCAAATCCAAGGTTTGGACGATTATATTATGACAAACGCCAGCGTACCAAGCCAAGGCTTCAGTTACCGGGCCAGAAAGGGAGCGAAACACCCCAATTGCGCAAAATACCCACCAAATTTCCGGGAAAAGATATTTGAAAGAATGGCCTGTCTCAGTCCCGTATGTTACGGCTGCTGCACCCCAGAGTTTTCCGGCGAGACTTTCAAAAGACCACACGAAGAAGCGCGACGCGGTGTTGGCCTTGCGTGGAGAAGAAAGGAAAATGAACGATGAACGGCCGATTACAACGGATCAATAACTGGCCGGAACTGGCGGCGCAGGCGCATTGGAACGTGGCCGAACTGGCGGAGTTATGTGGTGTCTCGGTGAAGACGCTGGAACGGCACTTTTTGAATACCTTTGGCCTGCCCCCGAAGCAGCGGATGCACAGGTTGCGCGTGGAGCCGGTGGCCACGGATTTGAAGACCGGCGCGACGGTGAAGCTGGCCGCGATCAAAGCCGGCTACCGGCTTCCCCAGCATTTCGCGCGCGATTTCAAGAAACACTTTGGTCGTTCGCCTTCGGAGTTACGCCGCGCGCCCCGGCTGTGAGCCGCACCGCAACCGACAGAAATGTCACATTTTGGTAGGTTTGACGAATATTGGTATGCTTTCGAGCTTCCACGGCGAATAATGAAGATGATACGGTAGCAGTAAAGCAGTAATTCAGCCCAATTACCGCCGAACACCACTCGAACTAGGCGTCGTGTGAACTGGCGATCCGCAAAAAGAATTAGAGGACCAAGCGCTCTCTCGAGCAGGAACTGTCTAGCGTTTGCGACGATAACGCTCGGC
This sequence comes from Verrucomicrobiia bacterium, assembly GCA_011525685.1. Lineage (GTDB taxonomy): Bacteria > Verrucomicrobiota > Verrucomicrobiia > Limisphaerales > JADLHS01 > WYBW01. The sequence continues at coordinate 36,910 of WYBW01000081.1, read as the reverse complement.
GTTCTTCGAGCTTTGGCGGGGACGGATGGACCAGCAGCAGATTTTAAGCGGTTCATCACCAAACCCCCCGGGAGCGTTGACCTAGTGTACTCATTCGGTCGTAAGCCAACTGTCATGCGATCTGACGGGGTTGCGGTACAGGCAGGAGATTTTGTCTACCGGATGTATCACGCCCGATGGCAAACCAACGCTTTCTACCTTAGAGAAATCTCAAGCCTCAACGACCTGACAAACCATCTGCTTTTGGATACACTTGTGTCCCGCGTTGGTTCGGAAAACTGGCACATTGACCGTGGTGGGACAAATGGCAGCTATTTTTATTGTCCGCCTTCCAATCCCGCTGGGAGTGGACCAAGCACCGAAACTCCTATCGCGAAAGCTTGGCAAGCCGAAGTTTTGAGTATCCTGAGATTCGGGATAAAGGGTATAGGGCATACTGAGTTATCGTGGCATGGAGATTCATTCCAGTGCCTCGGCGATGATGGGAATGGCGTGTCCGGGCGGGTTACTCGCGATGGCACCGACCGGGTCAGTTCGATCGAGTTGAGCTATTCTGCCACCAATGGCACGGAATTTGGCGCCGCTATGCGGTTTGGGATCAGATACAATTACGCGGAAGATCTCGGGGCTCAGTGGGTACCCGATAAGTTCGAAATCCATGATGGGTTTGGCAGACCAGTTTACTATTACCAGCTCCACAGATTTGCGCTTTCGCAGGAATTACGCCCCACAACTTCCTTTGGCATTTCAAGTTTCCTTACCGCAACCCCAAAACAGTTGAAGATTTATTCAAATGGAAACTGGTATCTAGCGGGTCTTTCCTCATCGCCAGCAAAGAGCCTCATAATGCAAGTGTTTCCAGTCGCGACCAACAGCCCAACTCCGAGCAAGTGGTTCAGAATTGCTTTTCCAGTTCTTACGTTTCTGTCTCTGCTGTCAATAGTTTGGTGGAGCAAGGGCAGAAAACCAAAAACCATAAACCCAACCCAATGAAAGAAAACATATGCAAAAACGTGGTGTCGGCAAGGTGACGGTAATGTTGCTTGTTGGTCTGGCAGCGAGCGCCGCAATTGCGGTGGATTGTTTCATGCAAGGGACCCCTCTCGTATGCTACGAGGATCCCGGCACGAATCCTGGACCAACATTCCAAACAACGAGGTTATGTCCGAACCCTGCGGGGACAAATCTGCCACCAGTTATTAGAACGGTGACGGTTAAGGTGTTAGGTGAGTGGACCAAGCCAGCCGTAAGGCAGGCGCAAACCGGCGAAACCGGGACGACGACAAAGCAGGTCAACGGTGTCTGTAGCGGCTGGGGACAGATGCAAGATTGTGCGATTCCGCCAGGCTGGTCGGAACCTCCATCAAATCAGTCGAATCCAAACGACCCTGGTGAAGGACCTTGCACTGGTGCAGGTTGCACCGCCTGCAACACTGGCGGTTAGGTAGCGCATAGAGGGCGACAGATCACCGCATTCCTCACAGCAAGCCGTGGTATTGATGAAACGAAATCAACTTCTGCTCGCATTACTTTGTAGCTACGTCTTGGCGTTCACTGCCGGCTGTGTCACAACCGGCGGCCAAGAATGGGAATACAAGACGATGCGCCGACTTGGGCGGTTTCAAGACTCTGATGTTGACCTAAACAAACTTGGAAACCAAGGGTGGGAGGTTGTTGAGTTTGCACACCCACCAGCAAATCCGCTAGGCGGGGATTTAGAGACTACCTACCTCCTCAAGCGACGGAAGCGATGATGGAAAAGGGGTTAGCCATGGCCAAGACGATACCTGAACCGTCAGCAACCGCATTGCGTGTTTTCAAGTGGCAAGGTTGCTGCCCGCTTCCTGTGGCATTTGTCCTCACGGCGGGCGGCGTACTGGCGCTGACCGGGGTGGCAAAAATCTGGACCGGCCTGGGAGACTCTAAATTTCTTGCGGTGTTGGATCCGATCCTAGGCATCAAGTTTGGGCCGTTGATGCTGGCGGTGGGTGTGGCCGAAATCGCGGTGGCGCTCGTGTGTTTCTTGAGCAAGAGCCGGGCGCTGGCGCTCGGGTTGGTGGCGTGGCTTGCCACCAACTTTTTGGTCTATCGGCTCGGTCTGTGGTGGATGGATTGGCATCGTCCGTGCAATTGTCTCGGCAATCTCACGGATGCCCTCCACATCTCGCCGCAAATGGCGGACAACGTCATGAAAGTAATACTGGCCTACCTGGTCTTTGGCAGCTACGCAGTGGTGATCTGGCGATGGCGGCAACCTCGGAAGACTAACTGACACACGCAGATGCCTATCCACCTCCATCCGCATCGTGTCTTGATCCGAATGCTTGTGCTTTGCATGATCGCCTGCTGGCGATGTGAAGCAATGACGCCCGATCAGTTCGTGCAGTTCCTTGTAGAGCCGCCTGCGTATGGGCGTGTCGTGGCCGTCATGAGTAATCCGGTTTACGGTGAGTCCCGCGTCGTAATCAGCAATATTGCTCAGGTGTATGAGCATCTGTGGAACAAGGAAGACCGGTTTACAGTCCAGCGCACAGATGGCGGTGCATCGGCGGAGAGTGGAACTTACCGGGGGGTGGAATGGGGGCATTTCCAAAATATCCTCCAGATGTATGCGGGAACCAATGACACGGACCAGATCCGCTGCGGCGCCGTCATGAATCAGAACCTTGGGTTGCTGATGAGGCTTGGACTCGACAGCCGCGTTATTACCGCAAGCGCGAGATTGGAAGGAAGCATGCTTGTTGCAGAAATTGATTCGCCAGCGGCACGTGAGAAGTTTGGCGTCAATCCTCGTCTCCGAGGCACCTTCAGCATCAATGATCGAGGGGAGGTGGAACAACTGGAGTATGTTTACGTGGTTCCTACAGGAGAAGAATCTTTGACGAAATTCGTTACCCGCTACGAGTACGAGGGGAACTGGGGGCAAAGCTTTCCGAGCCAGATTTCGCTCTACGAAATAAGCAATTCGCGGGACGCAGAGAAGGCTTCGTCGGCGAGTCTTGAGATTCTATTGAAAGTGGAGGAATGGGACGTTTCCAGAATGCCTGAAGTACGCGCCTTTGACCCGGCAGTGGCTTTTCCAAAGGCGAAGGTGATCTCGTTGAGCAACAACACGCTGATTGATCTCAAGACGGGCAGGAGCAGTCCTGCTTCCGCGGCGCGGTCGCGTTCTGCGATGCGACTTGTTGTGTTGATGTTTTTGGCTGCACTGGCAGTTACATTTGGGTGGTACACTTGGCACGCAGCCAAACGGAGAAAGGCAATCCAATAGTCCAAATAGAAAGGCAAGACATGAGAATGAACATTAAACAAAATCCACCAATGAACCAAAGCAAATACACAAGGCGTATCGCGCGAGCCGTTCGCAGCGGCTTCGCTGTAGTGCTTATCCCCGCTATGAGCATCGGGACGGCAATCGCGCAGTGCTGGGTAAACTACTCCTCCATCAGCAACCCTTGCAACGGGCCGATCAGACAATTTGTCTGTAACTGCTCAATGAGTGGGCACGGTTCGTGTTGTTGCCATATTTACTGGGACCAAATTCTCTACCCTGAGGTGTGCGAATCTGCTGGGAGTGGGTACCTGACATGTGAAGTGGCGGTGGTCCCGATAGAAGTATCATGTACTCAGAGGCACATGAGAAAGGATTTCTTCTGGGAAGATTGTTATTACACTACCTCGACGATTTATCCGGCTGGCACAGTCTATTGCGATAGGACAACAGTATCTGGCGTCTGCAACGCGGGTTGATTCTGTGAAATCAAGACGTGCGGTCGAGGGAGTTTGCGAGAGACGGCGCACGGGCACTCCAATGTACCGTAGGAGACTTGCCAAGCCGCCCGCCGGGAATAAGTATCCGCTCAAGAACAAGAGGGTTGGCGCGCTGGGACGGGGTGTGGCGGCCGGACTATTAACCATTCCGCTTACGCTGTGCCTGTTTGTCGGCACCACGGCGGGCCAAGGCACGAGGTACTTCGGGCGAGTCGTCGTGGAACTCCAGGCTGTATTTCGGGATTCAGCCACTCAGTGGATGGTGTTTATCTGTTGTGCGGTCTATTTCATCACATTGGAATTGCTGAGGCGACGGACGACTTCCGGACACTTCTGGCATTGCCGTAATCCGCAGGTTTGGGTCGCCGCCTTCCTTGTGTTCACGGGCCTGCATTACGCGTTCAATTACAAATCGGCTTCCGGCAGCACGTACGCGTTGATGTTATTAGGAGGGGCGGTGCTTGGCAAAGGGGCGGCGGTTTGGGCACGGTGGCAGAACAGACCAGCAAGACTGCGCACAACCGAAGCGCCCCTCACCCCGACCCTCTCCCCACTTTCCCAAGTCACCTCATCCGGCTTCGCCACCTTCTCCCCATCCGATGCGGAGAAGGCAACCCAGACGGAGAGGGTATCGGCCGACCCGGCGAGGCGTGTTTTCATCAGTATGCTGCTTGTTCTTTTGGCTGCGGCGGCATTGCTCAAGAGCGAAACGGGTTTGCAATACCAGTATCGCGGCCAAGGACGGTGGACGGGGCCGTGGGATAATCCGAACATCTTCGGGATGTTGATGGGAGTGGGATGCGTGCTGGCGGCAGGGCGACTCTTGATACTAAACGGCGTCGAAAAGAAGCGACACCTCACCCCGGCCCTCCCCCCGGACGAGGCGGGGAGGGAGGCGATTACAGCCAGAGACGACCAGCGAACAGCGAACATTGAACATCGAACTTTTGGCCGGAACGTATGGCAGTGGTCAAAGTTCCTGTTCTTCGTGATCGCAGCGGTGGTTTGCGGAATCGGTTTGCTGAAGAGTTATAGTCGTGGTGCATGGGTTGGCGCGGCGGTAGGTTTGGGTTATACGGGTTGGAGTTGGTGGCGCACCAGGACCCACCTCACCCCAGCCCTCTCCCCCCATCCGATGGGCGGAGAGGGAGAATCCTTTTCGCGTCATTCGTGTAATTCGCGGTTGCCTGTCTTTCTTCGGCGGAACTGGCTTCCGACTTCCATTATTGTGGTCTGTGGAATGGTGCTGATGTTTTGGAACTTCCGGCACACAGAGCAGGCCACAGCACGCCGCGCGTTTTCCGCCGCGAACATCAATGACTTCTCGTGGCGCAACCGCGTGGCGGCGTGGGAGGGCGCCGTGCAAATGATGGCCAGCAAGCCATTCACCGGTTTCGGGTGGAACCAGCCGGAACGGGTCTATGACCAGTTCTATCGCGCGCCGAAAGTGACCGAAAGCGCCGCCATGCAGATGAATGATTACTTCACCTTGGGCACGACGCTGGGCATTCCGGCGCTGGTGTGCTTTCTTGTCTATGTCGGTATGAGCCTAACGAGGAATACAGAACGGAAAGACCGCACCTCACCCCGGCCCTCTCCCCGGCGCGGAGAGGGAGAAAAACAAGCGCCTGCGCGCCGGGAGGTGGATTTCCTCTCCGCTCCCGGCGGGAGGGGAGAGGGCCAGGGTGAGGTGAGCGCAGTCGGCACCAATTCCGGCGATTGCATGTCAGAGACAGGCTGGAAGCGCTGTCCCACTACAGATTGGTTGCGTGTGACCTGTCGCGCCGGCGCCATTGTTCTGCTGGTCGGTTTCTGGTTCGATGGCGGCTTGTTCAAGCTGGCCACAGGATCGGTGTTTTGGATTCTGTTGGAATTGGGCCGAAGCGAAGCAGTTGAACTGTTGGAAAGCGAAAGTGTCAAAACAGCCGAAACCTTATGAGATTCGTAGAGAACCTCCACCAGCGCTTCCCTTCGCGCGCCAGGCTTTGGACTGCGGCGAGCATCGCCGCTTTCGATAAGCAGTCCCGCTCAGAGCGGCAATCCTTGCCGCAGTCCAAAGCTTCGCGGAAAGCCGCTTTCACCCTGATCGAACTGCTCGTGGTGATTGCCATCATCGGCATTCTGGCGGCTTTGTTGATGCCGGCTTTCTCGCGGGGCAAGCAACGCGCGCAAGGCACGCTCTGCCTGAACGGCGGCAAACAGTTGATGCTGGCGATCACAATGTATGGCGGCGATTACCGGGACTTTTTCCCTCCGAACCCGGACGACGGCAACAGCATTCCCGGCCACAATTGGTGCAGCGGCAAGGCCGGGGCCGGCGGCGCGGACGAGTTCAATCCCGACGTGCTCAAAGACCCGGAGCGCAGCATGCTGGTTTCGTATCTGAGCGGCAATGTTTCGGTTTTCCACTGTCCGGGCGACAAGCGTTTTGGACTGTATCAAGGCAAGGACTCGAGCCTGGCCGGCCAACAGGTTCCGGCAGCCCGCACGTTTTCCATGAACCAGGCGGTAGGCACGATTTGTCCTGGCTTCGATTCAGCCCTGCGGCGCGCCCCACATTACGGGGCGCCGAGCCTTTCGGTGAACGGTCCGTGGCTGGACAACAGCAACACGCACCGGCGGGATACGCCCTGGCACACCTACGGCAAGCTTTCGAGCACCGTCGCGCCCGGGCCTTCGATGTTATGGGTGCTGGTGGATGAAAGCACCAGGGAACTGAACGACGCAGCCTTTGCCTTCGGGATGGACCGGGCCATCTGGCATGACGTGCCCGGAACGTATCACAACCTCGGCTGTGGATTCGCTTTTGCAGACGGCCATTCCGAAGCTCATCGGTGGGCCAGTCGCTCGGATAAGAAACGCGGTTTCATCAGTGATGAAGCCGACCGGCGCGACTGGCTGTGGATGCGGGAACGAACTTCCGCGCACTCCAGCGGCGCACTGCCCGAACCGAGGCAATAGGGCCAAGAGCACCGGGCCATGCGCTTTGCGGAAGACGCATCAGTAGCAGTCCGTGGGTTGGAATGCCGGAAATGACGAATTTGGGTAGGTTTGACGAATATTGGTACGCTATTTTGATTGTCGCCGCCCCGGGGGTCGTGCGTTCCTCATGGCGAATCATCCGTCAGAGGCGCAATGAATGGCACGTTTGCGATGACGACTGCTGCCCACCCTGAAAGGGGAGGCAAGCCGCTCGCAGGATGGTTTATCCTAACCGCAGGCGGCGTTCTGGTGATAACCGGAGCGGCCAAGATCTGGACCGGGCTGGGGGACTCCAAATTCCTCGCGGTCGTGGATCCGATCATCGGAATCACATTTGGGCCGTTGATGCTGGCAGTGGGGCTGGCCGAGATTACGGTTGCGCTCGCATGTTTCTTCGGCAAACGGCAACCGCTGGCGCTCGGGTTGATAGCCTGGCTGGCCACGAACTTTTTGATTTATCGCCTCGGCCTGTGGTGGATGGATTGGAAACGACCGTGCGGTTGCCTTGGCAACCTCACGGATGCCCTCCACCTCTCGCCCCAGGCGGCGGACAACGTCATGAAAGTGATACTGGCCTACCTCCTGGTTGGGAGTCTTGGGCTGTTGATTTGTCGTCGGCTGGAGAACCACAAGGCGATGACCCAAGAGACGCCACGATTCGATTCATCTGCAGCCAATTGTTGATTCTCCGTGTGTGTTGCAAAGACCTACATTTCAAACCAAGGGCTCGGCCGGTCAGGCAAAGTGGGAAGCACTTTGGCAAGAAGCTACCTAACCGATGGAAGGGCATCGTGAAGGCATTGCTGTTCCTGCTCGCGTCCAGCGTCAGGGCTACGGCCGAGGATGGGTATGAAGCCATGGGCTACTTGACGTACACTCGACTCGACGCTTCGGGTAAGCCAACTCACAAAAAGGTGATGATGTTCGACGTTAAGGTTTACGTTAAAGATTGGCGCATTCGCACGGAACCGGTGATTGAAGGCAATGGCGGCATCGGATTCTATGAGGCATCCCACACAACGAATGATTCGACTTTGATGGTGACTGCTTTCGGATCGGCCTACAAAAGAACTGAATCACCATTTGGGAGTTTGCGTGCTGCGCTCAAGGAATCGAGAAAAGGCGATGTTTACTTCAGTAACCCGCCTCCGGCGCGCACGTTTGTTTCCAATTTGCCCTCGGCCACGATCCCTCCCGGACAATCAGTGAATGTGTCCAATGTCGCTGTTGCAGTTGTCCTGAAAGGGAATTACCCGCAGGTGGACCAGTCCTATGTTGCATTGCTACGGTTCGCCTTCACTACACCGGAGGAAGAAAAGGACCGAGACAACCGAATGTTGCCACAGATTTGGGATGATGGCAACCCGCACTCAACCCGCTTTCGGCGCGCCAAGTGGAGTTGTTTTGAAGGGCAACCGTGCCTGGTGTCCAATGCAGTTTATGCTTGGGTTGGAAAGGAGCTTGGCTCAGACGGCACGGAAAGAGCAATAGACACATCAGATGTAAGCCGCCCGTTGGAAATGGCGGCGCGATATGAGGTTGACGCGGCGACAAACGTCGGTGGCTTCATGCTGCCATTGAGTTTCAAGCTCACGCGTTTTATGCCTCAACGGTCTGCGGTTGGGGAACCAATAGTGTCCAGCATAGTCCTAGCCTCAGTAACGCAGGTTGGCTCGTTGTCACCCAATGTGCCCTTGGAGGTCGGAGTGCCCGGCAAGACGTTTGTTTCTGATTACCGGCTCTCATCGGGCGAACTAAAGGGAGCTTCCCTTGGTTACGTGATCGAGTCAAACACCCCACCTGGTGTCGAAGACATTAAGCACAGCGGACTTGACAGGCGGAGTTTGGGAACGGCCAAAGGCGTGGAGCCGAAGCCTTATGTGCGCTGGGTACTGCTTGCATTTCTGCTCATATCAACGCCGTCCGCGATCGTCCTGTGGAAATACGCGACAAGGGGTAGAGGATCGAACACCTAGAGACTTCTCTCTGCTAAACGGACGACCAACAGCAACAAACAAAAAAAGAACGACAATGAAACGAACTACGTCGAACATCGATACGTCACAATCCCGAACAAGTTGGCAGCGGATGGCGCAACTACCTCTGGCGCTCGTATCAATTGCGGGAATGTTCTCACCGCAGTCCATCGCTGATACGCAGCACGGTTGCGCTACTCCAAGAGATTTTCCGAATCCGTCATGCGGCCTTGCACTATTACCCACCTCACATTGCGTCAAAGAGGTGTTTTCCGCTGCCTCGCAAGACTGCAGTGGCCCTAACCTTAATAACTTGGTGTGTTTTACGTATCACGTTACTGCCACCATAACCGTTTATACTCATGCAGGTACGACTCCAGCAGACTGTGCCTGCAACACGAGCGGTTGGGAATGGGAAAGTGATAGTCAGACATTGATTATGCGAGCGTATAATAATGATACGTCTTGCGGTGGCTAGACTTTGGCGGATTTGATGGGGGCGACAGGGCATCAAGTAGCTATGAATGGAAACATTACCGATACCAAGGCCGCCACTATGGGGAATTCGCGTAGAGGGCTGGCAGGTGTGCTATTTCGGTTTCGACAGGCGGGCATGGCAATACTCCTAGTGCTGATATGCGAAACAACGATCGCGCTGCCGGAAGGAAAGTACTTGGGAACGATAACACTTGCTTTTCCTTTGGCGGGCCAAACTAATTCATTTTTCGTTCAATTGCGCTGCGAGAATTCATATTGGGAGTTGTTGCTCGACTCGCCCAAAGAAAAATATCAAGTGTTCGGCTCGCCGGAAGAAACCATTTGGGTCGCGACTTACCCAAGCCCTAGACCACCTGGGTCAAATACGGCAATGATCCGGGTTTTTCCTGGGTCGAGACCGTTTATCGCCAGATCTGAAGAGCACGTTTGGGTTGCACTATTGTCCAAAAGCACGTTTTCTGGTCGTCCTCCCATCCAAGACGCTGGACTATGTATGGCGGAACCTTCGATCATCACACACATCAGCATCGACAAACAAGATGTGGCTCCTAGGGAAATGCGGTGGCATAACGAACGAGCGGACGGCAAGGGTTCGCAAGGCCGCATTGAAGGTCATTTCAAATGGATGGCGAGCACTAATATGCCGACCGGAGCAAACCTGCCAATGATGAGCGAACTGGCAGTGTACTTGGTAAATACTAACGGGGACAGATCCCTCGTGAGCCTGTCAGCATTCACTATCAAGGGCATTGTCCCTTTGGACGCGCCCCCCGGAAAACGTCCCAATGTTCAAGGTCGACATGTTGTCTATGATCATCGTTTCAGTGATGGCTGGCAAAGGCCGCCGATCATGTATGATGTGCAAAACGGGAATATCCCTTCCACGAAATCACCTGCTGTGAAGCAGTTACTGGCGAAGCTTGGGTATTCTGCAGATAAGGCAAGACGGTCGAAGTTTGCCTTTATTGTTTGGGCCAGTGCAGTTCTGATAACTTCGGGGCTGGTCGTGCTGGCCTTAATGAAAACAACAAAACAAAACAAAGGAAGGACACAGACATGAAAAGATCAAGTCTCGGCGCAATAATATTGTCGGCTATGGCAATAACTGTCTTAGCCACTGTTTACTGCACCTATTCGGAAAGTTCTGGGAAAGCAGTATGTACTCAGAATGCAAACTGCGCTACTTATAAAGACCCAGTTCCGATTTATTGTAATGATGTGGGTTCAACAACCGGAAAGATACCGGATATTCCTCAGACGAACGTAGTTACAGTTACCATTTTTTCCTTGGGAACTTGCTCGAGCTATCAATGCGAAGGCGGCACTCCTTTCAGCAGTAACACAGAAACAAATATCGACACGCGCTGCAAGGATTGTCCTGCGGGCGGTTGATCAATAAAAGCTCGTTCGGTAATCGCACTGACTAGCATTGTGGCCGAGGCGCTTGTCAGTTCTAAACAAAACAAATGAGAATCGACAACTGAGCTTCTCCAGATAGCGCGGACTCCTTGAGGACGGGAGGGGAGCAATTCTCAACACGGGTGTGTTGCCATCGTTGCGCTCTCAATTTCGGTTGATAGGCATGGAGATCTGAGGGCGGTCTGGCTGGAGCGGAACACAAGGCGCGGTTGTCAACCGTAGCGACCACTGCCGATGTTCGCGAACCAGAGAATGAACCATGCACGGCAATGTACCCGCTCCGCACAGACTTTTGAGCAAGTTGGCTTCAAAGTGGCCAACAATCCTACTAGCTGTCATCACGCCATGTTCGGCGCTCGTTTGCCATCACCTGGCCTCCAGCCGTAACGGCGGCCAGATGCATCAAATGGTTGAGGAGTTGGGGTCAATCCTGGTGTTTGCGGGACGCCCGCTGCCAAACCACGCTTGCACGAAACTGGCTTTCATCCAGTACCGGACGAATGATGCCTGGGGCATCTATTTGCAGGAGATTGCTAGCGGCAAAAGGAGGATGTTGGATGTGCTGTCCACCGACACCTGGCGGGAAGGGGTGGTTTATGAACAACTCCGGACGTTTGGCTGGTCGCCGGACGACCAGCACTTCGCCTACTCCCGCGGGCGCCAAAAGCGCATCGTGATCTGCGACGTCGAGTCGGGAAAGCGAACGGTGGTTTATGAGGCGGACAAGCCGGTCAGCTCAGGCGCGTGGCTGTCTCCGCAGACACTGGTCTGCACGGATGGAGAACGCCTGCTTGAGTTTGAGCAATCTGGCGCGCAATGGATAGGTCCGCGGGTATTCACGTCTCCAGCAACTCTTGACGACGGCGAATCCTCGACGAACCGGCTGATTGAATCGCTTCAGGCTTTTTCAGCAGAGACGTTGCTCTGGCAACAAGGCGACGCAATCTGGAGCGCTGGGAGAGAGTCAGCTCCCGTCAAGCTCTGGCAGGCTGGTCAGGGTGAATTGGTGGAGTACCACTATTCCCAGGAGGCCCGAAAGTTCCTCGTCCATGGCCGCGATAAAGATGGAGACTACTTTGCGGAACTGCTGCCCGGAACGCCCGGCAACCAGAACACGCTCGCGAACCAGGAACGAGTTGAGGGCGAGGGGTCGCATCCCACGCAGGCGCGGCTGGTCAACGGGGGCCGCGGTTACGCCTATCTCAACGAGAGCGATTTCAGCCTCAACACACCGGTCGTCAAGGTGGAGAGGTCGCAGCCACCGGTCAGCCTGCCGTGGCGGAGCGAGATCAAGAGTTACGCAATCAGCCAGCAGCAGCTTTTTGTCATCAGTGCCTTGACGAACGAGCCTACGGGCATCTGGAAGCTCGACCTCAAGTCCGGCGCGCTGGACCAGATTGTTTCCAATCAGGAACGTCCGTTTCAATCCGCCACCAGCCAGCCGCCGCTCCAGAGCTTCATCACCAATGCGGCGGGGAAGCGGCTGACCTGCTACTTGCTGGAACCGTCCCACGCCAAACCCGGCCAGCAAGCGCCGCTGGTCTTTGGCGTCATGGGTAAACTGGAACAGGCCTACAACTGGGATCGCTACGCGCAGACCATTGCCAACTGCGGCTATTATTTTGTGATCGTTGACCGGCGTAGCAGCGAGGTCAACGAATGGGCGGATGAAGCGCTCTCGGTTTACGAGGCGCTGGCCGGGAAAGGGAGCATTGACACGAACCGGGTGTACGCGTTGGGGATCAGCGTGGGCGCCGTGCCGATCAACGAGCTTCTGGCGCGAAGACCGGAACTGTGGCGGGGCGCGTTGTATTACAGCCCGAATTCCCTGCCGGACCCCACGCGCTTGAAGGCGTCGAGAATCCTGATAGACATCGGCGAGCTGGATAAATACTCGGGCGAGAACAACAACGTGGCGAAGGGCTTCCGCGATGCGGCTGCGCGTGCCGGAGTAAATGTGACGTTGTTCATCCGCCCCGGGGTTGGCCACAACTGCCGGCTGCTGTCCATTGAGAAGGAAAGGCTGCACCAGCTTGCCGCCTTCCTGGGCAGGCCGTGATTGACAGTTTCAACTTGAGCCTTGAGCCTTGGTGACATGCAAAGCTTGGTTCGTGGATTTATCTACTTCGCCGGAGCCATCTTGCTGTTCGTGGCGACGGCGTTGGTCCTCGTCAATTTGACAAGCCCGGCCGATTTGTCCCCGATCAACGACCCGGTCTTCCACGCTCCGGTTTCGCGGTGGTTCTGGATTGTTGGAGGGCTTGCTCTGGCAGTTGCATCGGTATGCTTGTTCGCGCGAAACAGCAGACTTCAAACGACGTTGGTCATGCTGTTTGCGCTCGCCTTTCTGGGTTCACGGATATCCGTTTCGGTCCTGGGCGTGAGCGATGGTTTCAAGGGCTATTTGGGTCCGCTGGCCGATGTTTTCGGCATCCAAGCCGGCACCGCCGACACGCTGTTGCTCGGCACGAGTTTGTACTTGTTGATCGGATGCCTGGCATCGCGGCTGGTGCCGTCGGGACAAATGGCTGCCAGGGAAACAAGCGAACCGGCGAAAAAGGCCGCATGACGGAGCCAACCAGAACAATCAAGGAGGGTTGTTCGTCGTGCTTCCGTTCGCTGGTCAAAAACCCCATGGGAGTGCTGTCGGTATTGGCGCTCTTGCTCTTTGGCGGGGCGCTGCTCTGGGCGAAGGCGCGCGACCCGTTCGACCGGATTTGGTTTACGGTCAAGACTCCCGACCACGGAAAGGCAAAGTGCGTCGCCGTTCTGCCGAAAACCGCGGCGAAGCCTTTGCCAGTGATCGTTTACTTGCACGGGTCTGGTGGAAGCCTGCTTGGGAGCGGAAACGAACTGCGGCAGATGGCCGAGATGGGGATCGCAGTCGTAGCCATCGAATACCATCAGACCAACGATGTCGTGTTTGAGGCGCAATTCATGGCGGTGCAACACCATCTGGCGCGGCAAAAGTGGGCTGACCCAAATGCGTTGGGGTGGATGGGCTTCAGTCTCGGCGCGCAAAGGCAACTGAGCTTTCTGTTGAAACACCCGGAATCGCAACCAAGGCTCCTGGTTCGAGTCGGCGGTGGTTGGGTGTCTGAACTTGAATCGTTCAAACCCCCTTTGCATCCGGCGTCCAATGGGCTCTCCAGGGTCTTCATCCTCCACAGCGTGCAAGACAATGTTTTCCCGCTCGCGGACGCTGAACGCACGGTGGTGGTGTTTCGCACAAACGGTATTCCAGTGGATGTGAGCATCCTGGAAGGTGAAGGCCATGCGCTGGGGCCAAACCGGGAATTAGTTTTTCGCGCGCTGGGAGAGTATTGCCTGGCACAGTTCAAGGGGCCGGAGGCGCTGGCGGATTATCGTTCAATTGCGTCATGGCGGGCCAACCGGAAGCCCTTGTGGGTTTATTGGTCTCCGGCACTCCTTTGGATCGCGGTCTGGTTTCTGGCGGGTCGCCCGCGGAAGACAGCCACACGGACCCGTTCAATGCTGACGCGCTGGGAACTGGTCCTTCGTTGGCTGGCCGCAATGCTGGCAACGCTGGCTGTGGGACAAGCGGCTCTCCACTTGATCACGCCCCGGCTTGTGGTGACGGACAGGACTTTGGCGGCAGCCCGAACGCACCTCATTCAGCCAAAGCAGCAGCAGGACTTTGATTATCTCACGGCGAATTCAGGCTGGACGGGGCAGCGGCTGAGAACTCTGCTCACCCACGTCGCACTGGCCAACTACAATCGCGACCTTGTGAACTGGAAACTGGATGACCAAGTTTATCGGGATTTCGTTCTATCGCCACAGATCGGCCCGGTGGCGGATGGAGCGATGAACTGGCGCCGCCTGCTCTGGGAAAGCTTTTACCCTCGCATTCGAAGAGAGCAAGATATGGAAGCGGCCGCGGAAATCGTGGTGCGTCATCTGCGCGGGCGGGTCACAATCACTGACACTGCCAGCCCCACGCAGAGCATTGAAAGCATGTGGCTCGGGCAGATTGCGAATGTGGGAGGCTTCGAGCGGCTATATGTGGCGGCCTTGCGCTCGGCGGGAATTCCAGCGCGTTTGGACCCGGGTGGACGAGCGGAGTTCAAAGTGGAGACCGGCTGGAAGGCCGCTCCACGACCGCTGATTGAATCGGTTGTCAGGTAAACAATTCTTGGATCTTTTGGCGGCTCCACTCGGCCTGAAGTTCCAGATTTTTGGGTCAGCCACTTGGCGGGCAGAATCGGTTCGCAACCGGTGCAACCCAAGCTCCACCATGTCAAGCCACTCACCCGGCAAATCCCAATTCTCGCCGCCGTCGCCGCCATGCTTTCGCCGGGCGCGATGGCAGAGGAGTCATGTATAACCCGAATTCCGGGACGACCTTGACTTGCGGTGGAGGGACCACGGCTCTTAGCGCTGAGGGGCCATTCACTGGCACATGTGCATGGAACGAAAGTGGCATTCTTTGCGGAGTTCCTCGGAGGCCAGCAAACTGCTTTCGATGCACTTCCGCGATTGCCAAGCCGCGCTCCCAGTCCCAAGATAACCGCACTATGAAACGTCGCGAATTCCTCAAATCCTCGGTTGCCGTCTCCACAGTTGCCGCCGTCGCGCCCGCCCTCGTCGCCACGGGCGCAGAACCGGCAGCGTCCAATGCCCGCGAGTATTACGAGTTAAGGCTCTTCCATCTCCGCCAAGGGCCGACAATGCGGCGCTTTGACGACTTTTATCGTGAGGTCGCCCTGCCGGCTTGGAATCGGGCCGGCATAAAGCCGGTCGGAGTTTTTGATGTCATGATCGGTCCGGACGCGCCGACCAAATACGTACTGTTGGCTTACAAATCTTTGGAGGCCATGGCAGCGGCGCACGAAAAGTTCGAGGCTGATCCCGAGGTGTTGAAGGCGGAATTCACCAATGTTCCTCCGACCGATCCGGCTTACATACGCAAGGAAAGCACTCTCATGCGCGCGTTCAAGGGCATGTCCAGACTGGAGGTGCCGCCGCAGGTCGCGGAACAGAAGTCGCGCATCTTCGAACTGCGCATCTACGAGGCGCACAGCCGCAAAGCGAACAAGAAGAAGGTGGAGATGTTCGACGTGGGCGAAATTGACATCTTCCGCCGCACGGGGTTAACCCCCGTTTTCTTCGGCGAAACGCTCGTCGGCACGAAGCTGCCGAACCTGACCTACATGCTGGTGTTCGACGACATGGCCACGCGCGACAAGAACTGGGGAACGTTCGTTTCCCACCCGGATTGGAAGAAACTCAGCACGACACCGGGTTACACGAATCCAGAAATCTTGACGAACATCACGAGCGTCTTTCTGCGGCCAACGGGGTATTCGCAGTTATGATGACAGAACAGGCAAGACTGCCCGCAGCCTGCTCATTGAGCAACTGGCACGAATCATTGGGCGACAGTGCTTTCGTCCAAAGGTAATTGGCGAATTGGCAGACGCTGTGGTGCGTGAATTACTGGCAGGTTCGTACTGGACCGTCCGGCGACACAACCGCCCCAAACAAAACGCCAAATCTTCGTGCAAGCCTTCGAAGAGCCTGCACCCGAAATGCTCGCCGCGCCCTTGGACGAGGCTGGCCGCGCAACTGCCAGCTTAAGTCCACAGTGCCGGGCGGTTTGGCCAAGGCGGCGGAAATGCAACCGGGTCGTCTCGCAAACACCGGTGCGAATCTGGCGCGTCAACGCACTGGCTTGAATTCGCCTCTGCTGCCGCGGAGATTCGGTGCGTGCTCCATTCTCGTGCTCGCGTCTTCTGGTTGCGCTCCAGGCGAGATTTTGCTTGAGCAAACACTGGAGTGAGGTTCCATTGACTGCGGCTGGGAGAGATGGCCGAGTGGCTGAAGGCGGCGGTTTGCTAAACCGTTATACGGTCAAAAGCCGTATCGGGGGTTCGAATCCCCCTCTCTCCGCCAGCTTCACGCGCGACCCGCCGGTCGGCACGGGGACAGGCGAGCGACGCCGAAGTTGTCATTTTACCGGCACCTTTACTCCCTGGCTTTCTTTGCCAACATACGCCCGCCCGATTCATGAAACTTAGTTTTGATCAATCACTTGCCGGCGTGCTTGAGCCGGTTTTTGCCATTCGCACGGAAGACGACCTGGGTGTGGGTGACACGCAAGGTGTCCGGGAAATGATTGACTGGTGTCACCGGCATCACTTGAGCGTTTTTCAAACCTTGCCCATCAATGAAACCGGCGATGACAATTCGCCCTACAACGCCATCAGTTCGCTTGCCATTGAACCCATCACAATCGCTGTTTCGCCAAAGCACGTGGCCGACCTTTCACCCGCGGATTTTCAAGAGATCGCCTCGCCGGATTTGCTGTCGGAGCTGCGGCGCGGGCCGGTGGATTATCCCCGAGTGAAGGCATTAAAGCGCGCGTTGCTGAACCGGGCTTTTGAGAATTTCATCGAACGCCATTTCAACCCCGCCACTCCGCGCGCGTCGGAGTTTCGCTCCTTTCAAATGGAGAACGCCGAGTGGCTTTCCGATTATTCGCTCTTCCGTGTCCTGATGGAGTTGAACGGCAGTCAACCGGCGTGGGATCGCTGGCCACCGGAGCATCAGGGTCCCCGGCGGGCCCGTACCTGGCTCTTGACGTTGCCGGAAGATCGCCGGGAGGAACTGATGCGCCGACAACTCCACTTCATGTACGTCCAATGGCTGGCGTTCAGTCAGTGGCAAGCCTTGAAAGCTTACGCCGAGGAGCGGAAGGTTTACTTGATGGGCGACATCCCATTCGGCGTCGGTCGCTACAGCGCGGATACATGGGCGAATCGTTCGATCTTTGATCTGGATTGGAGTGGGGGTGCGCCACCCGAGAAGGTCTTTGATTGGGATGTTTTCACCAAGAAGTGGGGGCAGAACTGGGGTGTTCCGAATTACCGCTGGGACGAACTGCGCCGCCACGACTTTGAGTGGTGGCGAACGCGCGTGACCAATCTTCGCAAGGTCTTCCACCTGTACCGGATTGATCATGTGCTGGGGCTTTTCCGGATTTATTCATTCCCCTGGCCGCCGGAACGCAACGCCGAGTTCCTGCCGTTGAGCGAGGAGGAAGCCGCCGCAAGAACCGGCGGGCGACTGCCCGGTTTCAAAGAGTTCCCGGATGACACGCCTGAGCACAAGGCTTTCAACCAAAACCAGGGTGAGACCGTGCTGCGGGTGCTGCAAGAGGCTTCAGGCGACACCACCATCATCGCGGAGGATTTGGGGGTTGTCCCGGACTACGTACCGCCCACCTTGCAGCGGCTCGGCATTCCAGGTTTCCGCATTCCGCCACTGTTTCGTGAACCGGATGGAAGTTATTCCGACCCGACGCAATATCCTCGGCTGTCTCTCGCGCAACCAGCCACGCACGACCACGCACCGCTGGCCGCAATGTGGCAGGAATGGTGGAATCAAATGGACGACGGCAAGAATGTGGATGACAACCGGCGTGAATTGCTGAGGTTTTTGGAGTTTGCCGGGCTACCTGCTGCCGATCCGCCGCGAGAGTTTACCGACGAACTGCTTGAAGCATTCACCCGCCGCGTGATGGAGTCCAATTCCTGGCTTGTAATCTTCCAAATCACGGACGTGTTCGGTATGACGGCGCGTTTCAATACGCCAGGCTCGACTTCCTCCGCCAACTGGTCTTATCGCCTGCCGCAAACCGTCAAAGAATTGGATCGAGATCCCACCTTGCACGCCAGGACAATCAGGTTCTCCCGTCTCGCTCGATTGGCCGGGCGGAAACCTTGAACCAGAGAGTGTTCATGTCCAATCAACCTCAGGCGGAAGGCACAAAAAAGCCGGCTTCTTATGAAAGCCGGCTGCGAACTCAAATTTCCGGCTCAAGGCCGCGCGTAATCGCGCCCGCCATCGGGCACCGGCCCCCCGCCCGAAGGCACGTTGGTTGGGGTTGTGGAGATGGGAACAAAAGGCCCGCCAATCGTCGGAGGGCGATAATTGTTGGCAAAGGCAGGGGTTTCCGTTGCGGTGGAAGGTTGCTCAGAAGGCGGCAGCGTCCCAAGCACTTCGCTGGCGTAGGCGGGCGCTGCTTGAGCGACGGCCACGGCCACTTCCTTGTGCGATTTGGGAAGAACCTTGGCGACTGCTTTGACAATCTCGGTCGCTTTCTCCGGGGCAGCCGCGGCGGCGGCCTGTGCAATTTGCCTGGCCTGCTTGGGTTGGACCTGCGCCGCAGTCGCGGCCACGGTCGGTGCTGTCTCGGGCGACTTCTGACAAACCGCGCCGACCACGGCCAGCGTCAAAGCCGGCTTGGTCTTAACCGCAGTCTTGACGACCTCCGCAGCATAAGCTTCACGCTGATCCGCCTTGGACTGCGAAACCAACTCCGCCGCTTTGGCGGGTACCTCGGCTGTCGGCACCTTGTTGAGTGTATGTTTGATCGTTGCGCTGGCTTCATCTTTGGCCACGGCAAAACCGCCAGCCAGAATCAACGCGCAAGTGAAGGCGGCCCAATTGAGTGTTTTCATAGCATCTCGTCAGGTAATTCTCTCCCGTATTACCGTATGTTCGCTGCTTATGTAACAGACACGGCGGTGCTCGTCAACGCCAATCTGCATAAACACAGCGCAGACAGACGGTTTTTTGTGTCGGGTACTGTACAGGCGACTGTCCGTAATTCAGGCAACCTTGCGGGTGGCAGGTGGGATGCTACCCTCTGGCAATTACCAAATGATGCATAAATCAAAGCTCTTCGTTCTGACCAATCACCTTCGTCGCCATTCGGTTGGCTTTCTTGCGGTTCTGGGGCTGTTCTGTGCCTCCCGACCGGCCTTCGCAGCCACATTCACGGTACTGAACACACTGGACAGTGGGCCAGGCTCTTTGCGTCAGGCGATTCTGGACGCGAACGGCAGCGAAGGGTTGGATACGATCGGCTTTCAGATACCGGGCAGTCCCCCATTCGTAATCTCGCTCACGTCGCCTCTGCCCGCGTTGACTGATACGACGTTTCTGGATGCGACAACTCAGCCCGGGTACACCACACGGCCGGTCGTGGAACTGGTCGGGACTGGCGCGGGCGCAAGCACCGTCGGCTTGAGATTGGGTGGCGCGGGAGGACACCAGGTGCGCGGACTGGCAATCAATCGCTTCGACGCGGACGGCGTCCGGTTGGAAAGCGCCGGGAATTTACTGCAAGGCAATTACATCGGCACGGATGTTACGGGCACGATCGCCCGCGGCAACGGCCAATACGGAATCTTTGTGTGGAACGTTTCCTCGAATGTTATCGGCGGCCCCAACCTTGGTGACCGCAACGTGATCTCCGGCGGAAATGACACTGGCATCTACATCTTGAATGGGATCGGCAACGTGGTTCAAGGCAACCACATCGGTGTCAACGCCGCCGGCAACGCCGCACTCGGCAATCGTACGCATGGCATCACGATCTTCAACTCCGGTGCAAACACCATCGGCGGGCCGTCCGTCGGCGACCGCAATCTCATCTCCGGCAACACGGGCAGTGGCATCAACCTCAACGGCAACGCCGCGAATGGCAATGTGCTGCAAGGCAATTTCATTGGCGTCAATGCCAGCGGCGCCGCGGCCATTCCCAACCTCGCCGACGGCATTACGCTCAATGGTGCTCCGGCAAACTGGATTGGCGGGACCAACAGCGGAGAGGGTAATCTCATTTCCGGCAACGGCAAGGCCGGCATCCTGTTGAATGGTTCGACCACGAGATTCAATCAGTTGCGTGGGAACCTCGTCGGAACCGATGTCAGCGGCACGATCAAACTCGGCAACGCCCTGGCGGGTGTCACTCTCACCGGAGCGGCCAGCAATCACATCGGGGCCGTCCTTCCCGGCGCCCGCAATGTAATTTCCGGCAACGCGCAGGACGGCATTTTTTTCGCGACCAACAGCACGGGAAATCGCGTGCAGGGTAATTACATCGGCGTGAGTATTCACGGCACGAATGCGCTGGGCAACGGACTCAATGGCGTGTCTCTGAACAGCGCCAGTTGGAATCTCATCGGCGGCGCATCGCCGGGCGAGGGCAATATCATTTCTGGAAACACCAACGCCGGCGTCTGGCTGTTCCGCGCCGCGGCCACGAACAATGTCGTCCAGGGGAATTTAATCGGCACGGACGCAACCGGCTTGGTGGCGGTGCGGAATCTCACTTCCGGAGTGCTCGTCGAGGCCCCTCGCAACCTGATCGGTGGCGGTTCTTCGGGCGCGGGCAATGTAATCTCGGGCAATGGCTACATCGGAGTTTGGCTGCTGAACAGCAACGCACATGACAATCTGGTCCAGGGCAATTTGATCGGCACCGCGCGGGACGGCACGACCGCACTGGGCAACGTGAACGCCGGTGTCGGTATCACCGATGCGGGCGGCAACCAAATTGGCGGCATCACGGCGGGGGAACGAAACCTCATTTCCGCCAACGGTTTCCCGGCGAACAACGGTGGTGTGTTCATTCTCGGAAGTCAGGCCTCCGGCAACGTATTCCAAGGCAACTTCATTGGCACGGACCTTCACGGTCAGGCGGCCTTGCCCAACCGCTTCGAGGGTTTCTACATCCGCGCCGCCAACAGCAACGTCATCGGCGGTGAAGCCTTGGGCGCGGGCAATTTGATTTCAGGCAACACCACGCGGGGCGTGCGGGTGACCAACAGCTTTTACACCGAAATCCTCGGCAACCTGATCGGCACCCGGGCCGACGGCGTCACCGCTCTGGCAAACGGACAGTTCAACGTGGAACTCGAGGAGAACTCGAGTCACAGCCGGATCGGTTCGAGCCTGCCCGGCGGGGGCAATCGGATTGCCTACAGCGGCGGCGGATTTGCCGCCATCCGTGTGCGCGACCTCTGCACCAATAACGCCATCCTCGGCAACGCAATTTTCGCGAACAGCGGCTTGGGCATTGATTTGAGCAACGCCGGCATCACCGCCAACGACGATTGCGATGGTGACACTGGCGCGAACCTGCGGCAGAATTTCCCGGTGCTCACGGATGCCTACAGCGGTGCGAATACCGGTGTGCGCGGCTTTCTCAACAGCCGGCCAAACACCACCTATCGCCTCCAATTCTTTGCCAGTTCCGCTTGTGATCCCTCCGGCAATGGCGAAGGTCAGGTGTATCTGGGAGAGAAGTTGCTGACGGCGGGTGCGGCGTGCTCGAACAGTTTTGTGGCCACCCTTCCGGGCGCGGTGCCGCCGGGTTACGTCCTGACCGCCACCGCCACCGATCCCGCCAACAACACCTCCGAGTTCTCAGCCTGCCGCGCGGTGGCGTCCGCCCCCACACTCGACATCGCCACCGCGCCGGATGATCAATTGTTACTCTCCTGGGCAGGAACAACCGCGGGATTCCTGCTGCGGCAAACCGAGAATTTGACTCCTCCCATCGTGTGGACACCGGTCGCGAGCGTGCCGATCCTGGTGAATGGCCGGTTGACGGTCACCGTGCCGCTCGCACCGGGCAACCGGTTTTATTTGCTCAGTTTTGAATAGGCTGCGAATTGGATGTGACTTGCTGTTTACGAAGCTGGTTCCGGTATTCAAACTCTCGGCGGCGCCTCGCTGGAGTTTGCCACAGTCTCACGCTTGCAATCGTGAGTGCGTCGTCCCTGCTGGCTCAAACCAATTTTCACACCCTGGTCACCAATGGCCCCGCTGCAAACCGCTTGAACCTCGTGTTCCTTGCCGAGGGATACACCAGCAACCAGTTTAACTTGTTCTTCACGCACGCGACCAACACCGCAAACATCCTTCTGTCCAACTCACCCTTCGCGGAATACCGGTCTTATTTCAATGTGTTTGCCATCGCGGTGGCTTCCGCGCAATCGGGCTCGGACCGACCCGTGGACGGCATCACCCGGAACACCTATTTCAACAGCACCTACGGAAATGGAGTGACCGTGCGCGAAGAACTCATCTCCATCCCGCCGAACTGGACCAACGGCAACTACAGCCAGGGTCAGGGCAAAGTGGACAACCTGCTCCAAACTTTCATGCCCGCCACGGACCTGGCCATCATGCTCGTCAACGATCTGAACCTTGGCGGCTCGGATGGCGCCGGCAAAGTTGCCATCACCTCCATCGCTCCGAACAGCCTTTCCGACATTCCCGTTCACGAGTCGGGCCATGTCCTCGCCAACCTCGGTGATGAATACACCACCCCCAATCCGGGCTACCCCGATACCGAGGAACCCAACACCACGCGCGAAACCAATCGCGCGCTCATCAAATGGAACGCCTGGATTACTCCCGACACGCCCATTCCCACGCCGCCCACCTTCGACTACCAGGAGGTGGTGGGACTGTTCGAGGGCGCGCATTACAACGCCACGGGCTGGTACCGACCCAAGCTCAATTGTCGCATGGGCAGCCTGGGCGTTCCGTTCTGTGAAGTTTGTCGTGAGGCGCTCGTGCTGTCGTTCTACCGGAACGTCAGACTCGTGGATAGCTTCTCGCCGGCGAATACCAATCTCGCGATTTCCACCCCTGACCTGGTGCAGTTTGCTCTGACCACGTTGCAACCGATCGGTCACACTCTCACCGTCCAGTGGCTGACCAACGGAATCCCGATCGCGACCGCCACGAACACCACGCTCACGGTATCACCAGCCTCGCTAAACAACGGTGTGAACGTCGTCGCTGCTCAAATCTCGGATCCGACGCCGTTCGTCCGTACCGACCCCCAAAACCATTTGCGACAGACTGTCTCTTGGACTGTGAACGTCAGCTTGCCGGCTTTGGAATTGAGCGCCCCGCGGTGGCTGAACCCAAACCAGTTCGCTTTCCGAATCAGCGGTGTCGCTCCGCAGGGGTTCGCCATCCAAACCAGCACCAACCTCACGGACTGGGCGTCCGTTGCCACAAACTTCCTGGTCAACGGCCAGTTCGATTATACAAATCAGGCCGGCGCGAATCCCTCAGCGCGCCTCTTTCGGGCGGTCACACCGCCGCGATAGTCTTCCTTGGGCGCTGTGCGTCTTCCCGTACATGAAAAAGCGCGCGGCGTGACCGCGCGCTTGTTGCATCGGACCAATCACTACACCTTGCGGAATCTTCGCCCCGCCAGCATCAGACCCAGCCCGCCCAGAATGGCCAACACCACGCCCGATGGCTCGGGAACGACCGCGTCAAAGCGCGCGGCAAAATTCATGTTGACGACGTTGGTCTTGAGCGTCCAGGAGCCCGACACATTCTCCCAATAGTCGGGATAGCTGAAACCCGTGATGGGCGGATCAAAAATGTCCAGACCGGCGGCGTCCCCCGCGCCCAGGCCGCGGAACTGGACGGTCCAGGTGAAATTCGACACCACGGGCAGGAACAGCCCGCCCGCCGGCAAGTCACCGCTGCCAATCGAATACACCAGACTGTCGCGAGTGGTCGGGGAAGGAAGCGCAAACCAGGTGCTCTCATAAAAAATGCTCGATGGTGTTGCGTAGCCATTGAAGTCCGGGCCATCGTTCAGGTAAAACCTCACGCGCACTTCGGGAGTGCCACTGAATGGATTGGTGTCCAGACCATTGTTCAAGGCCCAATACCCGAAGGCAAAGGAAGTAAGGTAGCGCCCGGGCCCGTCAATCAGGATTTCATCCCCGACTTCGTTCAGCCCCGGGTCGAAACGTGTTCCAATATCGTTGACCGAGTTGTCGTAAATTAGGTCCGCGGAGACGTTCCTCGCGGCGAGGAGCACCGTGAGGGCCAGACAAACTGACAGCGCTTTGAATGTTTTTGAGATCATAATGTGTTTGGTTTGCGTGGTTTTAAGGTTTTGATTCTCGACGATAGCGAGCATAAGTGCCTTGCTCTGAATGTCAACGGCATTTTTCCCAGGCTTCGCGCTCGCTACGCACACTTGCGATTGCCATCAATCAAGCCTCGGAGGTGTCTTGTCACATCGTAGAATTGCCAATCACCGTCCGGCAGCCTGTCGTTGTGCCTGTCAGTGCCACTTCGCTGTTTCCAACCGCCACCGCCTCCTTTAGCTTCGCTTTCGGTCATGTTGCTGATCATAGATAACTACGACTCGTTCACTTACAACCTCGTGCAATACCTGGGCGAGTTGCGGGTGGAGATGCAGGTCCACCGTAACGACCAGATTTCGCTCCAACAGATCCGGGCTCTGAATCCGGACCGGCTGCTGATTTCCCCCGGCCCGTGCTCGCCGCGCGAGTCCGGTCTCTCCAACGAGATCATCCGGACCTTCAGCAGCACGATTCCAACCTTGGGCGTGTGCCTGGGCCACCAGTGCATCGGACACGTGTTCGGCGGCAACGTCGTCGTCAATTACCGCATGATGCATGGCAAAACCTCGATGATTAAGCACAACGGCCGGGATCTGTTCGAGGGCATGCCCAACCCCTTTGCCGCCACGCGCTATCACTCGCTGGTCATTCAACGCGATTCCCTGCCCAATTGTCTGGAAGTCACGGCGGAGACCGAGGAAGGCGAGATCATGGGTGTCAAGCACCGGCAGTTTCCCATCTGGGGCGTGCAGTTTCACCCGGAAAGCATCCTCACGGAAAGCGGCCGCCAAATCCTCCAGAATTTCCTCAAGCTGAAGTGAAGCCCCAGTGACTCAATCTCGTCGGTCACTCCCATGAGTAAAAAACGCGGGCGCCGTTGCCGGCGCCCGCGCGCGAAAACCCTCGCAGATTGGCCCGCCTCAGTAGCGGCTGTGTTCCCGGCGACCGCCGCGCTCGCCGCGGCCCCCGCCGTAACCGCCGCCGGATCGAGGACGCTCTTCCCGTGGGCGTGCCTCGTTGACCGTCAGGGCGCGGCCGTCAATGGACTTGCCATTCAAGGCCTGCACCGCCGCGTCGGCGGCTTCCTTGGCTTCCATGGTGACAAAGGCGAAACCGCGTGAACGGCCGCTGAATTTGTCCATGATGATGTCCACCTCGGTGACGGCGCCGTGCGCGCCGAACATGTCCTGAAGCTGGTTCTCGGTGGTGTTGTAGGAAAGATTCCCAACAAACAATTTCGTGCTCATGATGATAAACTAGACTGACTGCCTGACTCTCGACTGTTCCCGACTTTCGGGTTTCAAATCATCACTGAAACACGTTCAACTGAAGATTCACCATGTTCGCGATAGGGCGAGCGGTCTATTGTGGGATTAGTCTAATCTTTCTCAGCCCGAAGGCAAACGGCATTTTCACGGCATTTGTGAAGCACCTCTCAGAGCCAACAGTTGCCGCAACAAGGGCGGTGGCGCGAAGGCGTCCAGAGCACCTGGCTCATCGGGCCACTGCTTGATTGACCAACAGGGTTCTTCCGCCGACGGGCTTGCCGTTCAAGGCGAGGATGGCGGCGTTGGCCGCCGCCTGGGATTCCATCGTCACGAATGCAAAACCACGCGAGCGCCCACTGTTCCGGTCAGTGATCATGTCCACCTCTGTGACCCTGCCATGCACCGCAAAAAGATCGCGCACCAGATGTTCCGTCGTGTTCTGGGATAAATTCCCAACAAACAGCTTCGTGCTCATAATGGTGAAGCAGGTTGACCAGTTGCCTTTTCACTTTCCGGCGACTCCGTTTCAGCCTGCTCGTCGCCGGGCTTGCAACGCCCCCGGAACGCACTGGGGCAAATTTGCGGCTCAGTGACGACTCTAACGATGGGCAGCACCGATGTAAATGCAATTTCTTAGGCTTCATAATGAGTCAACACGGTCACCGGCTCACGGTGAACCTTTTGCCAGTCAGCCTCACTTAAGAACTTGATGCCGCAACGCGACGCGGCGAACCATGCCCCCAAGCGCTTGGCCAGAAGTCCGGGTGGAATCGCAGGACCAAATTGATCCGCGCACCGACGCGCAGCTCATTGCCGCCATCAACGCCGGCGACGCAGCCGCGTTCGAGGTCCTGTACTTTCGCCATCGGGACTGGGTGGTGAATCTGGCCTGCCGTTTCACGGGCAGCGAAGACCTGGCCCTCGACGTGATGCAGGAAACCTTTCTCTACTTCCTGAAAAAGTTCCCCGGCTTCCGGTTGAACTCGAACCTGAAGACTTTTTTCTATCCAGCCGTGAAGAATCTCTCCATTGCCACCCGCCGTAAATCGCAGCGTTACCAGTCTGATGAAGCGGAACAAGTCCTCCTCGCGAATCTTGCGGGCGACCCGGCCCCGCACAAGACCGGTGATCTGGAGGTGGTCCTGGCGAACCTCTCGGAGGAACATCGCGAAGTCCTGTTGCTTCGCTTCGTGGATGGCTTGAGCCTGGCGGAAATCGCCGAGGCAATGGGCATTCCACTCGGCACGGTGAAGTCCCGCTTGCACAACGCGTTGGAAACACTGCGCCACGACCCGCGAACCAGGGAATTTTTCGAGCCGTGAACCTTTTTGCCCGTTTGCATACTTAACTGGATGACGATGGCAACAAACCGCGACAACGACTCGGCCGACTCCGCTGCACCGCCAGGGCTCATTGCCGCCCTTAAACAAAATCAGTCGCGACGCGTGTTTGTGCCAGCCACGGTGGATGAATCAGTTTTGCGCGCGGCACGAGAGCATCTTGCGCCTGGCAAACCACGCAGCCCGTCCCCCGTTGCGTACTGGTTTCGCTGGCTGGCCTTTGCGACCGCGTCCTTGTTATTGTGCGCCGCTGGCTTCTGGCTGACTCGCCCCGATTCGCCGTTGAATCGCGCTCCGGCATTCGCTCGAGAAGACCTGAATCGCGATGGACGCGTGGACATTCTGGATGCCTTCCTGCTCGCCCGCCAGTTGCAGTCCGGTGACCAGCTTGGAGCACACTTCGATCTGAATGGCGACGGCGTGGTGGATCATCGCGACGCGGAAACCATTGCGACAGAAGCGGTGAAACTGGAAAAAAGTGGACGTTCATGAGATCTGCCTTTCAATTCAGCGGCAACGGCCCAAACACCGAAGCCCTCTCATTAGCACCGGGCTTCAGCCCGGTGATCAAAGTGCGGTGCAATGAAAACCGTTTCAACGGTTTTCCAGGCGGTGAACCGAAGCCGTTGAAACGGCTCTTCAGCCCCGCCGCGAATCACACCGGGCTAAAGCCCGGTGCTAATGAAATCACCGCGCTTGCTCGATGTTCCTCGGTGTGCCGGCTCCTTGGCTTGATCGTCACGCTGCTGCTTTCAAGCTTTACCCTGTTAGCTCAGCAGCCGACCACCAACGATGTCCGCTTTCGTGCCGTGGACATTTACGTGGACTCAAAGGACAAACCGCTCGCGGCGTATCAACTGGAGTTTTCCGTGACCAACGGTAACGCGAAGATCGTTGGTATCGAGGGCGGTGAACACCCGGCATTTCGTGAAGCGCCCTACTACGATCCGAAAGCGATTCAACAGGAACGCGTTATCATCGCTGCGTATAGCACTGAGCGAGCCGATAACCTGCCACGCGGCAAGACGCGCGTGGCAACCGTTCATCTTCAACTCAGAGGAACTATGATGTCGCAATTCACTGTGAATCTCCAAGCCGCCGCAAATGAGGTCGGAGCCCCCCTGCAACTCGAAGTCAGCCTTGTCGAAAGGACGCCTCCAAAATGAAAATGAGCCACCGCACGCCCATCAACCTGTTGTTGTCCGCGCTTCTTGCCGCTGTCGTCTCACCCACGTTTTCGGGATGCAAGAGCAAACCCGTTGCCCTGACGGCGCTGCCATTTCGGGCTGCGTCTCCCGCTTTCGCCGGAACGCTGATGGCCGGGCTCCCACCCGTTGGTTCACAGCGAGTATTTGAAACCACCGCCATCACCGAACTCTGGGTCATCGCCCGCTCTTCTGAGCCGCCACCTGCGAGCGATGAAGTGTCGCCTGGTTCTGGCGCCTTGATGGCTCAAGTGGAGGAAAAGCAAATCCCCATGCCGCTCAAGCACACGGACGTTCGTGCGTCCGTCAGCGGCTACATCGGCTCGGTCCAAGTCCTGCAGCAATTTCACAATCCCTATGACACCAAGATTGAAGCCGTCTATGTATTCCCGCTGCCCCACAACGCGGCGGTGAACGAATTCATCATGACCATTGGCGAGCGACGGATTCGCGGCATCATCCGCGAGCGACAGGAGGCTGAGCAAATTTATCAAGCCGCCAAGCGCCAGGGTTACGTCGCGTCACTGCTCACCGAGGAACGGCCCAACATTTTCACACAATCCGTCGCCAACATCGAGCCGGGCAAGGCCATTGATGTGACGATCAAGTATTTCCACACGCTCGAATATGTGGACGGCTGGTATGAATTCGTTTTCCCGATGGTCGTCGGCCCGCGGTTCAATCCGCCCGGCATGACCAACGGAATCAGCGCTGTTCCGCTTGGGAAGCACGGCGCGTCTGGGCAGAGAACAGAGATACAATATCTCAAGCCCAACGAGCGAAGCGGTCATGACATCTCATTGCGCGTGGACGTGGATGCCGGAGTCGCGATTGAGGATTTCCAATGCCCCACACACGAGGTGTCCCACGAATCCCCTTCGCCCCATCAACTCGCGGTGACACTTCAACCCCACGATACTTTGCCGAACAAGGATTTTGTCCTGCGCTACCGCGTGTCCGGCGAAAGCATCAAATCCTCTTTGCTGACGCACCGGGACGCGCGTGGCGGATACTTCACCCTCATGATCTATCCGCCCGAGGAACTCGCGTCGCTCACGCGCCAGCCGCTGGAACTGGTCTTTGTGTTGGACTGCTCTGGTAGCATGTCCGGCACACCCATCGCGCAGGCCAAAGCCGCTGTCGAGCGCGGCCTGCGCCTGCTGCGGCCGGGCGACTCGTTCCAGCTTATCAATTTCTCGGTCAGCGCCGGGCAACTGGGCCGCGCGCCAATCGAGGCCACGCCACAGAATGTTCAACGGGGATTGCAGTACCTGAAATCCCTGCGCGGCGAGGGCGGCACGATGATGATTGAAGGCGTGAAAGCCGCGCTGGACTTCCCGCACGACCCGCAACGCCTGCGCTTCGTTTGCTTCCTGACGGACGGTTACATCGGCAACGAGGCGGAAATCCTTGGCGAAGTTCACAAGCGGCTGGGCGCGGCGCGCATTTTCAGCTTTGGCGTCGGCTCATCGGTGAACCGCTATTTGTTGGATCACATGGCCAAGACTGGTCGCGGCGCGGTGGCGTATCTCGGCCCGCGCGATGACGCGGCCAGGGTCATGGAGGATTTTTTCAATCGCATCGGCCATCCCGCCATGACCGATCTGCAAATTGACTGGGGCACGATGCGAGTCTCCGAAGTGTTTCCGCGCAGATTGCCAGACTTGTTCCCAGGCCGGCCTGTCGTAGTGACCGGACGCTTTGCCGGAGAAGCTGAAACTATTCTGCGTATTTCTGGTCGTGCAGCGCATCTTCCCGTTTCACTGACTGTTCCCGCAAACCTCACACCGAGCGACTCCGCTCACACAGGCCTGCCGAGCGTCTGGGCGCGCTTGAAGATCGCCGACCTGGCCGATGAATCCACCTACGCACCAAACGCCGAATTGCCCGATCGCATCAAACAAGTCGCACTCGACTACAGCCTGATGTCCGCGTTTACGGCCTTCATTGCTGTGGACTCGACCCGGCGCTCGGAAGGCGCGGAAGGTGTCACCATGCCGGTAGCGGTGCCTGTACCGCAGGGGGTGCGATACGACACGACCGTGAATGAAGACTGACCACCTTGAGAATGAAAACGATGAAAACTGCAACGACATTCGCCCTGATCGCTGCCGCCTCTCTGCTGATGGGCTGCGCCAACAAGACTCGCACGATTTCCCAATCGGGCTATCACGATCATCTCCACTACGGCAGTCCTCACTCACGTGAACTCGACGAGTTTGACGTGTTGGGCTTGAATCGCGATCAACCCGTCACCGAGGAAGACATCCGCCGCGCCAGCAACCAGGCAAAGTCGGTGCAACTCTCGTCCGGCAGCACAATCCTGCTCGTTCAGTCCGGCGCAATGTATCCCGATGGTCCGATGATTGCCGAGTTGAACAAACATTTTCGCGTCGTGCCGTTCACCGGTTTCGCCACGCAACAAAGCCAACCCGAAGTCCGATCAAATCAACGTTCCACTCGCAATGCGTTCATTATCACCGATCCCGACAAGCCGGCCAGCGCTGTGCCACTCACGACCCTGGCCCGGGAGAACTACAGCTCCGAGCCGCTTCACGACAAACCCGGTGCTTACTCGCGCAGGTTGCGTCTGGCGGCCGCGCGGGCCGGTGCAACGGCGATTGTTTGTTACTGGGGTATTCTGGAATCCGGCACGGAGCAATTCGCGACGAAGACGATTTCGTGGGTTCCCGTCGTGAACTGGTTCGTCTATGACGAACGCCAGCATACACGCATACGGCTGAAAGTCGCCGTGATTGACGTGCCGACGGGTAACTGGTCCATGTTCAACGCGCAACCGCTCGAAGACAACCGCTTCAGCGTCCGCCCGCGCCGCGAAATCAAAGACCCGCAGCAGACCGAGTCACTCAAGCAGAAAGCTTACACACTTGCCGCGCGCGATTTGCTCGGTCACTTTGCTGGCCATCCTTGAAAATGGAAACCGAGCCGTGCGCGTCACCGGCGCGCTTTGGCCTGCTTGATGACTTCCTTGACCTTCACCGGCGTGCCGCCCCGCCGCTTGCTTTCATCGGCCGCCTCCATGAACGCGAACATCTCGATGGTTTCCGCCGGTGTCACCGGCGCAACTCCCGTCTGAAAGAAATTCATGATCGCCGCGACCAGCGGTTCGTAACCATCAAAAGACCCCACGTCCATCGCGCCCTTTGAACCTTTCGCGTGACCGCGATACCCTTTGTCCTCGCGAAACACGCCCGTCCGTCCCTTGCTCCAAACTCCGGTCACTTCGATTCTCCCGTCGGTGGTCTGGCTGCGCTGGACGGTCTGGCAGCCCGTGCCCATGACGGTGAACAACGCCTCGACGCCGTGGACGCCGTACCAGAACAAATCCGGATGATGCGGTTCGAGCGAACACGGACTGTAGGTTTCCGCGTAGGAGATTTTCCCAATCGCACCATTGCGGGCCGCCTGGGAATCCCTGGCAAAGCGGAGCGAAGACGAACTGAACACCGGCACTTTGGCTTTCTTCGCCAGTTCAAAAATCTCGATCACATCCCGCAGCGAACCGGCCATGGGTTTGTCAATGAACACCGGCTTGCGCGCTTTGATCACGGGTTTCACCTGCTCCAGGTGGGGACGGCCATCCACGCTTTCCAGCAGCACGGCGTCCACGTGTTCGCACAGTTCCTCGATCGTATGGTAGAACCGCACGCCATATTGTTCCTTCAACTTGGTCGAGTATTCCTCGACGCGATTGGCGCTGGAGGGAATGTCCGGGCTGCCGCCGCGAAACGCCGCCACCACTTTCCCGCCCGGAACGTGGCCTTTGGCTGTGGGGTTGTTCAGCACCTCCGTGAACGCAATGACGTGCGACGTGTCGCAACCGATGATTCCGAGGCGCAGATCGGCACCGAAGGCCGCCAAACCGCTCAGCAGAATTCCCAAGGCCAGGCCGCTAATCTTCATAGTTGAATCCTTTGCAATCCTGGTGCGGAGCGTAACAACACCACAAGGGCCGTCGAACTTTTTCCCGCTTGCGCTTCCTGACCGCTTTTGCTCCACGCGTCATCGCCTTATATCTTGGAGTTGAAATCGCGCACCTTTCCGATAATGTCGCGCCCATGCAATTCCTGAACCGTGGTTTCGGACGCGCGCTTTGCCTCGGCCTGGCGGCCTGTTATGCGGCTGGCGCCGTCAATGGGTTGTCCTCCGAACCCCTGCCGCCCGTCGCTCTGCGCGTGGCTTACCCGGCGCTGAACTTCGACCGGCCGTTGTGGATGGAAGAGTCGCCGGACGATTCAAAGCGCATCATCGTCATCGAACAACAGGGCAAAATCTGGCTGCTGCCGCGCGACCGCAACAGCGCGGAGCGCCGGGTGTTCCTGGACATCACCGACCGCAAACCCCTCGTACAGAATGAAGAGGGATTGCTGGCGTTCGCGTTCCATCCGCAATTCAAGTCGAACGGCAGGTTCTACATCTACTACACGCAGCAAGTTCCCAAGCGCAATGTCATCAGCGAAATCCAGGTTTCCAGAACCAACCCGAACCAGGCGGACCTGAGCACCGAGCGGATCTTGTTGGAAATCGAGCAGCCCTATTGGAACCACGACGGCAGCACGATGATCTTTGGCCGGGACGGTTACCTGTACATCAGCACCGGCGACGGCGGCGCGGCCAACGATCCCCACAACGTTGGCCAGAGTGGCCATCACTTGCTCGGAAAGATTTTGCGCATTGACGTCAACTCGCGCACCGGTCGGCTGCAATACGGCATTCCCAAGGACAACCCGTTTGTCGGCAGGGAAAAGGACGGCACGCCCAAGGCCGATCCCTTTGACACCCGGCCCGAAGGTGTGCGTCCGGAAATCTGGGCCTACGGCCTGCGCAATGTCTGGCGCATGAGTTTCGATCGCGAAACGGGCGACCTTTGGGCCGGCGACGTGGGCCAGGACAAATGGGAGGAGGTCAATCTCATCACCAAGGGCGGCAATTACGGCTGGAACATTCGCGAAGGCTTTCACCCGTTCCGGGAAGGGCGGGTGCGCGGCACGCCCATTGATCCGGTGTTGGAATATCCGCACAAGGCGGAACTGGCCGCGGAATGTAAGTTTCCCGACCACGGCATCGGCGTGAGCATCACCGGCGGCTACGTTTATCGCGGCAGGAAGTTTCCGGCGCTGCGGGGCGTGTATGTCTATGCCGACTTCCAGATGGGCACCCTCTGGGGCCTGCGCCACGAAAACGGCAAAGTCACCACATACGGCGAATTGGTGAAGCCCAACGCACTGCGGCCCGTGGCCAGCTTCGCGGAAGACGGCGACGGCGAACTCTACATGCTTTCGTTCGACGGGAAGATTTACGAACTGATCGAAGCGGGGAAGTGATGCCTCGGTCAGCGAGGTCTGCGTACAGCCGTGTAGGCTGCTTCGTCCCGGCTGCATCAAGCACAGGGCCTTGCGATCCGCGCCGCCCGCCCGGGAGGCGACTTTCTTTATGGGCACGCAGCCATGGGTCCACCGCCCAGCCCGGTGCAGGGCGACAGAAATGCCCTGACAAGCAACCCAGCCTCCGGCATCCTCCCCGCGCTATGCAACAATGGATTACTGATTACATCAAGGCCCAGAAGGCCGCGCATGATTCCATTCCCGTGGAAGGTGTGGCGCGGTTGACGCAAACGTTGCGCGACGCGCTGAAGGACGACCGCCAGATTTTTGTGTTTGGCAATGGCGGCAGCGCGGCCAACGCCTCCCACTTCGCCACCGACCTCGGCAAGGGCTCCTCCGACAAGCTGGGCAAACGCTTCCGCGTGCTCTCGCTCAACGACAACGTAAGCTGGATGACCGCCCTGGCAAATGACTACGCCTACGAGGACGTGTTCGTCGCGCAGTTGAAAAATTACGGCAAGCCCGGCGACCTTGCCATCGGCGTCAGTGTGAGTGGAAACTCACCGAACTGCGTGAAGGCGCTCGAGTGGGCGAAGAACCACGGCCTCAAGACCGCCGCGCTGGTCGGGGCCAAACGCGGGCGCATGGCCGAGCTCGCCGAGCAGGTGCTCGTCATCAACGACACTCACTATGGCCGCGTCGAAGATGCGCAGATGGGCATCCTGCACCTGCTCTGCTACGCGTTCATGGAGAATCCGCAGTGGGGCGCGTAAGCGGTCGGCCAGTCGTGGCGTGAATCCCGCCCCAGGCTCAGTTGATCAGATTCAAACTGTACGGGTACTGATAATCCTTGCCTTCGTTGGCCTTCACGCCCGCAATGACACCGAAGACAATGCCGGCGACGCTGACCGCAAACACCAGCGGAAACAACAGATAGCCGATGCAGAAGAACGAAAGCACGAGTGCGACGACGAAAAGGGCCACCACGGCAATGAGCACCGTCAACTGGAAGTTGAGTGCGGCTTTGCCATGAATCTCGACCGAGGGAACTTCGTGCTTCTTGAGCTGCCAGACCAGAAGCGGTCCGAGCACGTTGCCGAAGGGAACGACCAGTCCCGCCAGCGCACTCAAATGACACCACATGTTCCAGGTGCGGGCCTGTTGATCACTGGGCGACGCGGGCGGGTCGGGCAGGGGTTGCGCTGGAGGCGGGGTTGATTCGTCAGCCATAGGATTGCCGGTGAAATAGCGCGGCCCGCCGCGGTTGACAACCCGAAAATCTCAGCCAATCCCCACCTGACTGCGGCAACCACTCGACCAGCGCACCCGCTTGCAACCCGCAACCCGCAACTTGTAAGTTGCCTCCGTGCCGTTGTCCGAACATATCCGCAAGAAACTCAGCTCGCTGCCACACAAGCCGGGCATCTACCTGATGAAGGACCGCTTCGGCACGGTCATCTACGTCGGCAAGGCGCGCGATTTGCGCAAGCGGGTGAGCCAGTATTTTCATCCCTCGCGCCGCATGGGCTGGGACCTGAAGTTCAACGCGCTCGTGGAGGCCATTCACGATTTCGACGTTCACGTGGTCAAGAGCGAACCCGAATCGCTGCTGCTTGAAGGCAAGCTCATCAAGGAGTTTCAACCGCGCTACAACGTCAGTTTCCGCGACGACAAACGCTTCCTGATGGTGAAAATCAACCTGAACGATCCCATCCCCAACTTCGCCTTTGCGCGCATCCGCAAGGACGATGGCGCCCGTTATTACGGGCCGTTCACCAATTCGAGTGCCGCGCGCAACACGCTGGCGCTCGTGCGCAAGCAGTTCAACCTGCGGGGCTGCCGCGTGTTCACGCCGGGCGAGAGCGACTACAAGCATTGTCTTTACGCGCATCTCAAATACTGCACCGCCCCGTGCATCGGCAACGTCACGCGCGAGCAATACCTCGATCAGGTCCGCGCCGCGTGCGATTTCCTCGACGGCCAGTGCCGCGAGATGAAGGAGCAGCTCGGACTGGAGATGCGCAAGGCAGCCGCGGCGCAGGATTACGAGAAGGCTGCCGATCTCCGCGACCTGATCAAAGACCTCGAACAAACCACGAAGCGCACGGAAAAGTTCGAGCGCGTGCCTTACACGCTGCCGCTGGCCATTGACCCTGAACGTGATCTGACGGAGTTGGTCAAGGTGTTGGGCCTGCC
The DNA here is from genome assembly GCA_011525685.1 of Verrucomicrobiia bacterium. Lineage (GTDB taxonomy): Bacteria > Verrucomicrobiota > Verrucomicrobiia > Limisphaerales > JADLHS01 > WYBW01. The sequence continues at coordinate 1,183 of WYBW01000081.1, read as the reverse complement.
TGCGCCGCCGCAACGCATCGAAGGCTTTGACATTTCGAACATCAGCGGCACGTTTGCCGTGGCTTCGCTGGTGAGTTTCAAGAATGGCCGGCCTGATCGGGCAAATTACCGCCGGTTCAAAATCAAGACCGTCGTGGGGCAGGATGACTTTGCCAGCATGGCCGAGGTCGTGCGACGGCGATACACTCGCTTGCTCAATGAGTCCAAAGTCGAAAATCCAACCTCCCAAGCCGGAGAGCGCGACGAGGGCGGGGAGGCGATTCCGCAGGAGTTGCAGAAGCTGGTGGAGGAGACGAGCAAGCGAGTGAGGCGTGGGAGGCCGAGCAAGATTGAAAGTGAGGAAGTGGGAAAGTGGGAGAGCGGGAAGTTGCCTGCTGGCGAAGTCTCACTTTCCCACCCACCCACCTGCTCACCTGCGGCTTCGCACGCGAGGCTGTTGTCTCCACCACTTCCCGACCTCATCCTGATAGACGGTGGCAAAGGCCAGCTCAACGCGGCTTGCGCGGAGTTGAAGAGACTTGGCCTGGAACAAATCCCCGTCATCGGACTGGCCAAGGAGTTCGAGGAAATCTACCGGCCCGGCGAAAGCGAACCGTTGCGGCTTGGCCTCGATCATCCGGCTGTGAAACTTCTTCAGCGCGTGCGTGATGAATGTCATCGAGTGGCCAACTCCTATAACGCCCAGCTTCGCATCCGGAAGATTTCCGAGAGCATCCTCGATGAATTCCCCGGCATCGGCGAGCAGCGCAAGGCGGCGTTGCTGAAAAAGTTCGGCTCCGTCCAGCGTTTGCGCGTGGCGACTCTCGAGCAAATCGCAGCCGTGCCCGGCTTCGGCGGCAAGGCGGCGGCGGAGTTAAAGGCGTTTCTTGACGCGCGGTCTTCCCTCGTTTGACTGGAATCTATTGAATCAGCGGCATGGCAAATTCCTGCTACGTGGTGAATTCGCAGTAAGTTCCTTGTTCTGTCTCCGCCTTTGTGCCCTAAATCCTCACGAACGTCTTTTGAGATCGCAGGCGCAGATAAACGGGCAACGCGTGTAAAGGCTTTCCATGGCCCAATTGACTCAAAAAGAATGTTAGCGAAGGCGGGGAGAAATGGTTTGAGGAAACCATACGTTGACTCAAAAGGGGTGTTACCGAGCTATGGACACCCAAATGAGTCACAAAACACGAATGGAAGTGCT
>WYBW01000080.1 GCA_011525685.1 Verrucomicrobiia bacterium | reverse complement strand
GGAGTGCTGCCAGGAATCCCGTTGCGTGGTGTTGAGTTCGCCCAGGTGGAGCACTTGACGCTGGACCACGCGGTCGCGACTGACGCGCAGGCTTTCGCAAACCGAATAGTAGGTGTGGGACTTGCCGGCTTTGGTGCGGGTGCGCCGTTTGAGAAACATGCCGGGAGTTTACCACGGGCGGGGGTGCGTCCAGCAAGGGGGTAGGTCGGCCCACAGGCGTTTTGCGGAAACGCCCTCCTATCATTCAAGCACTAGCGCGCGAAAAAATCTGAAAACTGCCAAAACGTGCGAAGGTCGGGTTATCTCGGGCGGCGCTACCGGCTCAAGCTGGTGGACCGGCAGGACCAGCCGCTGCGGTTGGAGGGCGATTTCTTCCATCTGCGGCGCGATGCGCTGCCAGATGCCCGCAAGCATTTCCGCCAATGGTATGTCCGGGAGGGGAGCGAGTGGCCGCGCAAGCGTGTGGCTCAACTTGCGCCGCGGACGGGCGTCAGTCCGACTCGCATCGTGGCGCGCGAACTGGGCTTCAGCTGGGGATCGTGCGGGCGGAACGGCGTGCTTTACTTCAACTGCCGGCTGCTGCAACTGTCCGTGCCGCTCGTGGATTATGTGGTACTGCACGAATTGGTGCATCTGCGCGTGCCGCGACATGGCCCAAACTTTTGGCGGGAGTTGGAGCGGGCGCTGCCCCGGTCAGCCTTGCTGGAGAAGGAACTGCGTTTCCCCGCCGGTGACTATCTGGTGCTTCATCCCACAAGGCCACCGAAAGCGCGTGCAGCACAAACCGCAACCGCCGCAACTTAACGGCCCGTCGAAAAACGGCACCAAGCGCTGTAGTGCGGTTGCACCGTGTAACCGCCTCTGGTCTGTGGCAGATCGCCACAAACGCTGTGGAGGCTGTCCTTACCGCCGCACTCCAAGTTGCCCTGGCCTGAAGCGGCTGTTTCAGCGCCTGGCCAGATCGAACCGGTCCAGGTTCATCACCTTGGCCCAGGCGGTGGCGAAGTCTTTCACAAACTTTTCGCCGCCATCCGCCGCGCCATAGACCTCGGCCACGGCGCGCAGGCGCGAGTCCGCACCGAACACCAGGTCCACGCGGGTGGCGGTCCATTTGAGGTCGCCACTCTTGCGGTCGCGGCCCTCGAACTGCGTGCCGTGCTCGTCGGTGCGCTTCCATTCCGTGCCCATGTCCAGCAGGTTCACGAAGAAGTCGTTGGTCAACGCGCCGGGGCGAGTGGTGAACACGCCGTGCTTGCTGCCGCCGAAGTTCGCGCCCAACACGCGCAGGCCGCCGACCAGCACGGTCATCTCCGGCGCGGTGAGGGTGAGCAACTGCGCCTTGTCCACCAGCAGGTATTCGGCGGGAAGGCTGTATTTGCCCTTCACGTAATTGCGGAAGCCGTCGGCCACGGGTTCGAGGACGGCGAAGGATTCCACGTCGGTCTGCTCCTGCGAGGCGTCCATGCGGCCAGGGTTGAAGGGGACGGTGACGGTGTAACCGGCCTGTTTGGCGGCCTGTTCCACAGCGGCGCAACCGCCCAACACGATGAGATCGGCGAGCGAAACTTTTTTGCCGCCGCTGGCGGTGCGATTGAACTCAGCCTGAATCTTCTCCAGTGCGCTCAACACGTTGCCGAGTTGGGCGGGCTGGTTGACTTCCCAGAATTTCTGCGGGGCAAGGCGGAGGCGACCGCCATTGGCGCCGCCGCGTTTGTCACTGCCGCGGAAGGTTGAGGCGGCGGACCAGGCGGTATAGACCAGCTCGGCGGTGGTGAGACCGCTGGCGAGAATCTTGGCCTTGAGGGCGGCGATGTCCTGCGCGTCCACCAGCGGGTGGTTAACGGCGGGAATCGGGTCCTGCCAGAGGAATTCTTCCTTGGGCACTTCCGGTCCGAGGTAACGGGCGCGCGGGCCCATGTCGCGATGGACAAGCTTGAACCAGGCTTTGGCGAAGGCGTCGGCGAACTGGTCGGGGTTTTCGAGGAAGCGCCGGGCGATCTTTTCGTAGGCCGGGTCGAAGCGCAGCGCGAGGTCGGTGGTCAGCATCTTGGGCGCGTGGCGCTTGTTGGGGTCGTGCGCGTCGGGGACGGTGTTAGCGCCCATGCCGTGTTTGGGCCGCCATTGATGCGCGCCGGCGGGGCTTTTCTCGAGTTCCCATTCGTAGCCGAAGAGGTTCCAGAGAAAGTTGTTGCTCCACTTGGTGGGCGTGGTGGTCCAGGTGACTTCGAGGCCGCTGGTGATGGTGTCGCCGCCTTTGCCGGTGCCGTAGGTGCTTTTCCAGCCGAGGCCCTGCTGCTCGATGGGCGCGGCTTCAGGTTCGGGGCCGACGTGCGTAGCGGGGCCGGCGCCGTGGGTCTTGCCGAAGGTGTGGCCGCCGGCGATGAGGGCGACGGTTTCCTCGTCGTTCATGGCCATGCGGCGGAAGGTTTCGCGGATGTCACGCGCGGCGGCGATAGGGTCAGGGTTGCCGTTGGGGCCTTCGGGGTTGACGTAGATGAGGCCCATCTGCACGGCGGCCAGCGGATTTTCGAGGTCGCGGTCGCCGGAGTAGCGTTTGTCCTCGAGCCATTTGGATTCCTTGCCCCAATAGACGTCCTGGTCGGGTTCCCAGGTGTCTTCGCGACCGCCGGCAAAACCGAAAGTCTTGAAACCCATTGTCTCGAGGGCGACGTTCCCCGCCAGAATCATCAGGTCGGCCCAGGAAATCTTGCGTCCATACTTCTGCTTGATCGGCCAGAGAAGTCGGCGGGCCTTATCGAGGCTGACGTTGTCGGGCCAACTGTTGAGCGGCGCAAAGCGTTGCTGGCCGCGCCCGCCGCCGCCCCGCCCATCGCCAATGCGGTAGGTGCCGGCGCTGTGCCAGGCCATGCGGATGAAGAGCGGACCGTAGTGGCCGAAGTCGGCGGGCCACCACTCCTGGGAGTCGGTCATGAGCTTGGCGAGGTCCTTTTTGAGGGCGGCGTAGTCGAGCGTCTGGAATTCCTTCGCGTAATCAAAGTCCGCGCCCATCGGGTCGGACTTGGCGGAGTGCTGGTGGAGCATTTCGAGCGGGAGGGCGTTGGGCCACCAATCGCGGTTGGTGGTGCCGGCGCCGGCGGGGACGGCGCCGGAGAAACCGGCGCCATGGTTAAAGGGGCATTTGGCTTCGGTGGACATAACTTTCTTCTTTTGTGCGATGCAGTTGAATTCCGGTTTGTTTGGCGACTGTGCAATCTACTGTCAGTATTGAACCAGTTGGGGAGGGATTGTTGAAATACTTTTTTCCTGTGGCTACGATAGATGCTGCCTATGGAAATGCAGCAACTTCGCTACGTGGTCGCCGTGGCGCGCACGGGCAACTTCTCGCGCGCCGCGGAGCAATGCCACGTGTCGCAGCCGTCGTTGAGCCAGCAAGTCCAGAAGTTGGAGGAGGAACTGGGCGAGCGATTGTTCGACCGGATGAAACGCGAGGCGAAGCTGACTTCCCATGGTGAATCGTTCCTCCGTCGCGCGGTGCGCATCCTGGAAGAGGTGGACGCGGCGAAGCGGGAGGCGGCCGACGCGCAGAATCTGTTGCGGGGCACGCTGCGGATCGGCGTGCTGCCGACCATCGCCCCGTATTTGCTCCCGATGGTGATGAAAGCATTTACGGCCCGATTTTCCGGCGTGGAAGTGGTGGTTCAGGAAGACACCACGGAGCGACTCGTCAAACTGGCGCTGGCTTACGAAATTGACTTCGCCCTCGCGAGTCCGCCGATTCAGGATTTACGATTGGAGCGGCGCGTCTTGTTCAAGGAGGCCTTGTGGCTGGCCCTGCCGCCCGGGCATCCACTGACCCGGAAGCGCCTGGTGAATCCAGGCGATCTCGAGGGCGAGCGGCTGATCGTGATGAAGGAGGGCCATTGCCTCGGCGATCAAGTCTTGCGCTTTTGCGACCGCCGCAGAGTGCGGCCCGACATCAGTCTGCGGAGCGCACAACTGGAAACCGTCCAGGCACTGGTTCGCGCCGGTCTGGGATTGTCCTTGATTCCTGAAATGGCGGCCCGCACGGAGCGCCAAGACCTGCCCGAGTACCGGCCGTTGGCCGCGCCAGAACCCACGCGCACGATCATCGCGATCTGGCCACGGCAACGCCCGCCCGCCCGGGCGGCGACAGAGTTTTTGAAACTCATCGCCGCTCCCGGCGCCAAATCTGGAGGTTGAGCACTTTGCCGCGCGCTCGAAGGCGCATTTCACTTGTTTGCATCCGGCTCTGCCTGCATGTGGCCCAGTGGACGGGCGTGGACGCTGGAGAGAGGGCTGACCAGCCGCCTGGCCTGTGGGGAGGTTGGTAAGCCGCCCCTGCGGTTGACTTGAGGACTTGCCAACGCCGAGCTGCGCCCCGCGCTCGAAGAGCGCTTCAAGGGCCTTGAAGGGCTGAACGTCAATTGCTAACATCTGCGTGAACTTGAATCGGGCAACCCAAAGCTTGAACTCTGAGAAATCATGAAAACTCCCGACATTCATCAACTTGGCCGGGGCGGATTCTGCGTTGTTCTCATGGTCTTGCTGGCCGGCTGCGCGTCCGCGGGTTATCAAAAGAGCGAGAGAACCGCCGCCACCCTCCAGTCCTCGGCCGACCGCATCGAGCGCGCGGGCTCGCAACTGCATCTGGCAGTGGTGACGCTCAATGACCTCGTCAGCAATCCGCAGCCAGACCTGCGTCCGCAGTTCAAGAAGTTCTCCGACGCCATGGGCAAGGCTCCGGCACTGACCACCACTGTCCGCCAGGCCGACCGCGATTTGCAGTCGCGGGGCATCGCACAGTTTGACAACTGGGACAAGGAACTGGCGGCCATCCAGAACGAGTCCATCCGCACTCGCGGTCAGGCCCGGAAGGGCGAGGTGGTCGCGCAATACGACGCGGTGCGAGCCGCCTGCGCCGAGCTTCAACGCGAGGCCGGCCCCGTGCAGTCGGACTTGAAAGATGTCCATCGCTTCCTCAAATCCGACCTTACGCCCCATGGAATTGCCGCCTTGAAAGACACGATCACCCGGATCAACCGTCTCGCCGCGCCGCTCAACGATTCCGCCAACAAGCTGGCCGCGGACATGCGGGCGCTGGCGAACGCCATGTCACCGCAACTGGTCACGGAGAAATAGCCCTTCGGTCGGCAGTGTTGGCGCAGTGATGCCCTGCTTCCTATCGTGCTGGTGAACGAAACTGGGATTTCGCCTCGGGCTGTTTTGCGAGGATGGCACGCAGTCGGGCAACGATCTTCGGTCTCTCGTTCGCGAGATTCTTCGTTTCGTCCGGATCGTCCCGGTAATCGTAAAGCTCCAGTTCCGCGGTGTCGGGGGTGGCGCCCGGGCGTTTCCATTCCACCAACCGGTAGCGCTGGGTGCGCACCGCGCGGCCAATCAGATCTCCCTTTTCTCTCGGACTGCGCGGGTAGGCGTGGAACACCGCCTCCTTCTCCCTTGCAAACAAACGCCTCTGCAAGATCGGCAGCAGACTGACCCCATCAAGCTGCTGCGGCACGTTCGGCGCCGGCAAACCCGCCAGCCGGCACAAAGTCGGATAAAGGTCCACGGACTCGACCAGCGCATCACTGCGCGTACCGGCCTGGGTGACGCCGGGGGCAATGATGAGCAACGGGATGCGATTCGCGTGCTCATAATTGGTGTGCTTGCACCAGATGCCGTGATCGCCCAGGTGGTAGCCGTGGTCGCCCCACAGCACAATCACCGTGTCGTCCGCCAATCCCAGGCGATCCAGTTCATCGAGCACGCGGCCCAATTGCGCGTCCATGTAACTCATCGAAGCATAGTACCCGTGGATGAGCGTGCGCTGGAGTTCTTCATCCAACGGCCCCCGCTCGGGGATGCCGCGATATTGCCGCAGTTCTCCGCCGAACTGCGGCGCATACGGGGGCGCGCCTTCGGGCGGAGACTGCCTTTCGGCAAGTTGAAAGGCCGAACGGTCGTAAAGATCCCAGTATTTTTTTGGCGCGCAAAAGGGCAGATGCGGCTTCACGAAACCCACCGCGAGGAAGAATGGCGTTTCCGGTTTCTCGCGGGCGGCCCGGAGGCGGCGGATGGCTTCGTCCGCAATCTTGCCGTCGGGATAGGCGTCATCGGGAACTTCGGCGGCTTCGTAGGCTGCACCGCGTGGCAGGGCGGCGTTGGGCCGCCGATCGTTGGCGAAATAGGCCTCCTCGCGCGTCAACGTGTTGGTCGCGCCGCTTTCCGGCAGGGCGTAGAACACGACCCGCTCCTTCCAGAACGGCACGCTCCACGAGGCGGGGTCTTCGACATTGCCGTGGCCGACGTGGAAAATCTTCCCCAATCCCTCGGAGCGGTAGCCGTGTTGTTTGAAGTATTGCGGGAGCGTCACTGCATCAGGCACGGCATTGCGAAAGTTCGTGCCGAGGTCGTAAATTCCCATCGAAGTCGGGCGCATGCCGGTGAGCAACGCGTTGCGGGATGGCGCGCACACGGCCTGGTTGACGTAGGCGCGGTCAAACCGCATCCCCCGCGCGGCCAGCCTGTCAACGTTGGGGGAGCGGGCCAATGGGTCGCCGTAACAACCCAGCGTGGGTTTGAGATCGTCCACGCAGATCAGCAGGAGGTTCGGTGGGCGGGGCGAGGATGGACTGGATGCCGCCCGCGCCGGCGATACCCAGAGCAACATCCCGAAGCACAAAATGAAGCGCAACATGGACTTCAGCCTAGTCAGCCTACGCTGCCCTGTCGAGGGAAGCGGTGACTGGACTTAGCGCGGGGCGCATCTTGTTGGAACCACCGTAGCGCAGACTTCCAGTCTGCTGTGTCGCGGGTTTCCAACCCGCAGACCGCGCTACTTCGCACAGCCAGCCGATTGGAAATCGGCGATCCAGCAGGTTGGGGAACCTGCGCTACGGTGAGCCGGCACCTGCTCAATGTGGTGCCGTCAAGAGTCGCCCCTTAGCGCGGGGATTGGGCTGAGGTCCTTTCGGACTCGGCCCGAAGATAATCAGTCAGCACGCGAAGATTCGCCACGAACCGGCGCATCTCGATCCAGTCGCTCGTGACCCAGCGGCCTTGGCCATCTTGCGCGGTCAGAATGTTGGCCACAGTTCGCGGTGCGGGTGTTGAGCGGGCGCTCCGTTGACTCTGCTTTGCAAGAAACGCCTCACGCCCTTCAGCGCGCACTGCTTCGTAGCGGGCGATGGCCCCGGGAATGCCAAAGCTGCCCTCCCACGCGTAGCCGCGTTGACGCTCGTCGCTGACTTCCGCCAGCGTGTAATGAATCTTCCCATCGCGGTCGCCATAGATCGGCTTGTTGGTTTCCAGTTCGTAATAACGCGCCCAGCGATCCGTGCCGATCTGCGACCGCTTCAGCCACGCGACGAACGGCGGAATCGGCTCCAGGAACTTTGGCTCTCCGGTTTCCAGGAACAAGTCCACCAACATGCGCATGGCATCGGCACTTTCATTGGAGCAAACCGCGGGCGGCTCGAACGCGCGTGCCCACGCCGGTTCCATGTCGAAATTGTATTGTTGCGCCCAGCCGGGTTGCGGCTCCGGCAGGCGGGCGAGGATCAGGAACTCTCCCCCCTTCAGCGCGGATGCGACATACCGGCTGTCGCCGAGCCGCCTGCCGGCCTCGAGCATCGTGCGGATGCAGTCTTGCTGGGTGTTGTCGTTCAAGGTGTAAAAGCCGCTGTAATCGGCCCTGGGCCAGATGCGCGGCCAATCCTTTGGCACCCGGGCCGGGCGCACGGGAAAATTGTTTGGATCGTGCGCCTGTCCGCTGAAACGCTGCGGCCATGCGCCGTTCGGGTATTGTGCTTCGATCATTTTCGCAAGGCCGTAATCCAGGGCCTCGCGGATTCGCTTCAACTCCGCAGATGGCCGGTTCGTTGCCGAGCTCACGAACGCCAGCAGAAAACGCAGTGCGCTTTGCGTGTTGTCGTCGTCAAACGTGGTCACGTTTCTTTGGCGCGGAGTGGCAGCCGCGTCGCCTCGAGTGTCAGTGCGATACGCCCAGTTCCGGCGGGCGGGCGGATCAAACTCGATCAGGTAATCCCAACCACCGGATTCAAGCTGGCCGCGCACCATGGCCAGGGCTGCGGCTTGGGCGGCAAGCCAATGGCGTTCGTCTTTCGTTGCCGCATAGGCCTCAAGCAAGGCCATGCCGACGCTGGGTGTGCCCGGCGGCTGTACCCAGATCTGAGTGGACGTGGCTTTGTTCTCGCCGAAGCGCTCGCTCAAGTCCGGCGAGTAACGCCAGAGATAACCGCCCTCGGTCGAGATCGAGGACAGATAGTCCGTGGCTCTCCGCAGTGCCGTCTTGACCTCCTCCACCGACGGCGATCCGGGAGCGGCACTCCACGCGGAAGGCGCGACCGATAGCGCGACAACAAGCAGGCCACAGCGAAGCATGGGAAAGGAATACCCGCCCGCCGGTTTCCTGGCGAGAATTGAATCAGGGTGTGCAATGCCACCCATCGTCCCGCCTGCTGACGGTCACCGCGACAGAAAAACGACCACGCTTGCCCCGGGCCGCCCCGGGTGTAGGTTAAAGGCATGAAGGGTTTGCCTGTTGCGACGTTCAACGAGCTTGAACCGGCGCAGGCGTTGCGCGAGCAATTCACGCGCGCCGGGATTCAAGCCTCCATCCACGATGAATCGAAGCTGGAACGCTTCTGGTTCATGTCCGAGCCGCTTGCGGCCATCCATGTCGAAGTCCGCCAACCGGATTTCCTCAAGGCCCGGCGACTGATGACCGAGTGGGAAGCCAGCACACCGCTGCTGAAAGCCGCCGTGCGTTGTCCCGAATGTGGGTCTTCGCGCGTGGAGTTTCCGCAGATCACACGCAAGTTCCTGCTGCCGGTCTTCGAGGCGGTGTTCATGGCCATGCACCTGATCCCGCGCGAGTATTATTGCGAGGATTGCCATTACACCTGGCCCAAAGACAAACCGGTCCAACCGAAACTGGACATCCTGGGATTTCCGCCCGATTCGGCCATTGGCGTTCCCACCCATCACGCGGCCAAGCCGCACTGAACAGGGCTGGGTCTCGCGCCGGGCGAGGTCAACCCGCGCCGCGCCGGGTCGGGCGCGGCGACGCGGCGTGGTCCTATGCTTGTCGCCTGCCCTGCTGCTTGCCTTGCCGTTCAAAGGCTCAATCGTCGAACACTCTCGGGAAACTCGCCCCGGAAATTGTTACCCTGCAATTCACTTTTACACGCGGGCGAACTCCTCTAGCGTTGGCCGATGCGCAAATCTGCCCCAGCCCGACGCAAAGATTCTCTCTACGTCGGCCTCATGTCCGGCACCTCGGCTGACGGCATTGATGCCGTGGTCGTTCGCATCTCGAGCCGTGGACCTGGCGTGCGGACGCGATTGCTGGCGCATCACCATCAGGCGTTCGGCTCAACCTTGCGCAAGCGCATCCTGCACGCGTGCTTGCACGGCACGGTCGCCGGGATTTGCGAGTTGAATTTTCTCCTGGGAGAACAGTTTGCCCGGGCGGCACTGGCGGTCATCCACGACGCCAACCTCAAACCATCGCAGATCACCGCCATCGGTTCGCACGGCCAGACGGTTCATCACTTGCCCAAGGCAGAAACACCTTCGACGCTGCAAATCGGTGAGCCGTGCGTGATTGCCGAACGCACCGGGATTATGACCGTGGCGGATTTTCGTGTGCGCGACATGGCCGCTGGAGGACAAGGGGCGCCGCTGGTCCCCTATGCCGACTGGGTGCTGTTCACCCATGAACGCCGCCCGCGCATCATTCAGAATCTCGGCGGAATTGGCAACTTGACGTTCCTGCCGCCGGGCGCGGAACTGGCGGAGGTGATCGCCTTTGACACCGGGCCGGGCAACATGGTGATTGACGGCGTCGTTGCCGCCCTGAGCCGCGGGCGCAAGACGTACGACCAGGACGGCCGTTGGGCGGCGTCCGGACTGACCTCCGACCGTCTGCTGCGCGAATGTCTGCATCACCCGTTTATCCGACGCGCCCTGCCGAAGACCACCGGCCGGGAGGAATTCGGTGAACCATTCGTCGCCTGGTTCATAAAACGCGGCCGGCAACTGCATTTGTCCCACGCGGACCTGGTGGCCACTGCAACGGAATTCACGGCGGCCAGCATTGCCCGGGCGTACCGCCGTTTCCTGCTTCCTCGACTCACTGCCCGGCAGTTGAACCGGTTGCAGATCATCCTCGGCGGCGGCGGTGTCAAGAATCCGACGCTGGTGCGGATGTTGTTCGAGCGCATCGGCGTGGGCACGTTGTGCGCCCATGAGGATTTCGGCATCCACAGTTCCGCCAAGGAACCGCTGGCGTTTGCGATCCTGGCGCACGAAACCCTGGCGGGCAAACCGGGCAATGTCCCTTCCGCCACCGGTGCGAGGCGACCGGTCGTGCTCGGAAAAATTGTTCCAGGATGATTTTCGATTGCCTTGGGCGGCGAATTGGTTTACGCGACTCACATCCATGAAACTCGTACGTCATCGTGGCAGGTCCATCGTGTGCGGCGGGATGGCCCTTGGTCTGGCGACGGTCACCTGCCTAGCCGAACTCAAGACGTTCACCATTGACCCTGCGCGCTCCTCGCTGCGGATTTCCGGCACGTTTGCCGGTTTCAACATCGAACCCCAGGCGCCCGGCAGCCTGGTTACCAGTTACGAAGGCACCATCGAGGCGGAAGTGACGGGGTCAGACATTGTCTTCCTCGGCGGTTCCGTCATTGCCGCGCTCACCAACGGCAACTGGCAGCCGGCGGCCGGCGGCGTCGCCGGCAGCGCCCCGGCAAATTACGGCGGACAGGTGGTGAACTTGTTCGTGAACGGACGGGCCGCCTTGCGGAACGTTCGCTTTGATTTGACCAGCGGAGTGTTGCCGCTGAACGACGGGCATTACGAGGCGCAAGAATTGTTGTTCAACTTCATCCCCGGTGGCGATTCGGTGATTGATTACACTTACAGCATCACCTTGGGCGGGTCGGGCAACGCCAGCCAGGCGTTGTACGGCACTTCCCCGAACGCTGTTTCTACAAACGGGACTTTGGAGGTGCGAGGCGATGAAACTGAATTGACCATTCCTGTGGACATTTCCGGCGCCCTCACCGTGGTCAGTCTCAACGACGTCCAATACCGGTTTCGAGGTCAACTTGTTGCCACTGCCGCTGCTCCCGCGCCGGTGGAGATTCATTCCTTCCACGTAAACGCCGGGCAGCTTTACTTTTCCATCGCCACCGTCCCGGGCCAGTCTTACACGATTCTCGGCTCGACAAACTTGGGAGGTTGGTCTGAGATCATTGACCAATTCACGGCCACGGAGACTCTTACGGAGCGGACCCTCGCCATGCCCGCCTCGCAGCCACAGCACTACTTTCGCGTCCGCCAGGGTTTCTAAGATTCAACCATGACAGCTTTGAACGTCAAACGGGCCGGTTCGTGCGCCTACGACCTGCTGGCCCTGGGAGAGATCATGCTTCGCCTCGATCCGGGTGAGGGCCGCATCCGCACGGCCCGGCAATTCAGGGTCTGGGAGGGCGGCGGTGAATACAATGTTGCGCGGGGTCTGCGCCGCTGCTTTGGCCTGAGGACGGCCGTGGCGACCGCCTTCGCGGACAATGACGTGGGCCGGTTGCTGGAGGACTTCGTTCTCCAAGGTGGCGTCAGCACCGAGTTCATCAAGTGGTTGCCATTCGATGGTGTCGGGCGAACGGTGCGGAACGGATTGAATTTCACCGAACGCGGTTTTGGCGTGCGCGGCGCGGTGGGAGTGTCCGATCGCGGCCACTCCGCCGCCAGCCAGCTCCGGCCCGGCGATTTCGACTGGGGCCACATCTTCGGCAAGCTGGGCGTGCGCTGGCTGCATACGGGCGGCATATTCGCCGCACTCAGCGAGACCACGCCGCAACTCGTGCTCGAATGTGTTCAGGCGGCCAGAAAGCACGGCACGATTGTCAGTTACGATCTCAACTACCGCCCGAGTCTGTGGAAATCCATCGGCGGCCAGCAACGGGCGCAGGAAGTGAACCGGCAGATCGCCAGCTATGTGGATGTGATGATCGGCAACGAGGAGGATTTTACGGCTTGTCTCGGTTTCCAGGTCGAAGGCGCGGACGAACACCTGTTGCGCATTGACGTCACCGCCTTCAAACGGATGATCAAGACGGCGATCCAAACGTTCCCCAACTTCAAAGCCACGGCCACAACCTTGCGGGCCGCGAAAACCGCGACCGTCAACGACTGGGCCGCCATCGCCTGGATGAATGGGAGATTCTTCGAGTCCAGAGAGTATCCCGACCTCGAAATCCTGGACCGCGTCGGTGGTGGCGACAGTTTTGCCTCCGGCTTCATCTACGGGCTTATGACCACGGGTGATCCACAGAAGGCCGTGGATTACGGCGCGGCGCACGGCGCGCTGGCCATGACCACCCCCGGCGATACCTCGATGGCCACCAAGGATGAGGTGGAGAAATTGATGAAAGGCGGCGGGGCGCGGGTGCAGCGGTGAATGGAAGGCTGCTTGCCTGCAAGTCGCGCCGGGTGCATAGTTCAGCCGCGACTACTGACACTTCAGCAGCGTCCATGGTTGAGCGCCCACCCTCGCCTCGTCGGTTCGCAGACCGCGCCGCACGCCACCTAAAGGCACAAGTCGAGGATTGGTATGACGAGTGTCGCTATTTGGCAGAGTGGGAGGATGCGAATCTCGTGGACAGTCCAACACCGGCCCGGCGGGAGTCACATTTGCGTTTGCTTGATGAGTTGGAAAGAGTGGGGAAGTGGCTGGCTTCGGCCACGCAAAGCGCGGATTTTCCTGACCAGTCCACAGCGGAATTGGTAGCCCTCACACTTCGCGACCTGGCCGACACCCGAGCTCTGTGGCACGGAAGCACACTGGACTAGAAGCAGCGAAACGCCATCCTGCGGGCCTGCTTCGATGAGTCCTGAATTGCAGCGCCTGCTTGAGGCGTATCATGAAAAGCGGACCTGCCTCCCGGAGAAAAGCCGCAACGCACCGCCACCTTTAACGCTTGTTGAACGAGGCTCTGATTCGACGGCCGGCTACAAGTCGCGACGCTCTGCTTGAGGCACTCCAAACGCGCTACGCGGAATTCCGCCGCGCCCGCCGCCAACCTCCAACGATGCCGCCAACGGCTTGAAGCGCGGAGGATTGCTCAACAAGTTCACCGCACTTCAAGCTTATGGACCGGCGCTTTGATCGCCGCGAGGTCGTTGAAGACCAAACACAAACTGCAATGCCACGAGGGTCATGCCGAAGTAGGCAAACAACTGAAACGTGCCGGTGAACTCGGAGGTCAGCCATTGGCCGAACCCGAGTTGCACGAACACGAACAAGCTCCAGACGAGCATCAAGGACAGGCAGACCGGTTGACGCCGCGGCAGGAACTCGCCGCGCGCGAGGGACGCCAAGGCGAGCGAAAACGCCAGCACCTCGGACGCCGTGAGCAGCCAGAACGTCGCCGTCAACCCCGGGAAACTCGCGAGGAACGTTTCGCCGAACTTGTCGCCCATCCATGAGGGGACACCGCTGAGGAGTTTGCCGATGCCGGTGAAGCCCCAGACCATGAGGAACAACAAGTTGATGGCGAGGAGCGCACCGCTGCGGATCAGGGCCGGCAATGGAACATTCATGGGTCGCCCCAGCATTGGCGTTCCCTCGGAGTACGTCCAGCGCCGATCCGCTCTTGCTTCATGCCATCCGCCTGCGCACTCTTTCCGCACAACGATGAAACTCATCACTCGCCTTCCAATCGCGCTGGTTTTGGGACTGCTCTTGCTCGCCGTTCCCGCCCAACCCACGCTGTCTCAACCGGCGGCTTCACCGCTTGCCATTCCCGAAACCGACGATGGTCTGCCCGGCTCAGGACCGATTCGCCGCTACGATTGGTTTCGCAAACTTTGGAGCGAACGCCGCTCGACCTGGGCTCAACGCGTCGAACAGGACCGCCACGCCCTGGTGTTCCTGGGCGATTCAATCACTCAAGGCTGGGGTGATGACATGGGCAACAGTTTTCCCGGCGTGAAGGTCGCCAATCGCGGCATCAGCGGCGACACCACGCGTGGCGTGCTGATTCGTTTGGAGCAGGACGTTCTCGCTTTGCAGCCCAGCGGCGTCGTCCTTCTCATCGGCACAAACGATCTCGAAGAAGGCGCCGAGCCGGAAACCATCGCGGCCAACTTGAAACTCATCCTTGCGAAACTAAAAGCTCACAATCCCAAAATGCCCGTCGTGCTTTGTCAGGTTTTTCCCAGCGCAGAATTGAAGCAGCGTCCTGCGGACCAGATCAAGAAGGTCAACCAGCTTTACGCCGCCGCGGTGAAGGGGGATGCGCAGGTCACCTTGATTGAAACGTGGCTGCTGTTTGCCAATTCGCAGGGCGATGCCAGGCCGGAGGAGTTTCCCGATCTGCTCCATCCGAATCAGGCCGGTTACGCGAAGTGGGCGGCCGCCTTGCGACCCATTCTCGCCACACTTGGTTTTCTGGAAACGGAACCGGAAGACTTCACGCCCGAGCCGGGCTTTGTGAGCCTGTTCAATGGCCGCGACCTGACCGGCTGGGGGTATCGGCCCACTTCCGAGTCGGACATCCAGACGGCAAAGAACTGGCAGGCGCGCGACCCGAACGCCGCGGCCTGGCCGGTCGTGACCCGCGCCGTCAATTTCGACGGCAAAACGGCCAGTGATGATGGCCGTTACGTGGCGAAGAACGGGCGCTTGATTGTCACCACGCCACCCGAGGGCCGGAGGATTCAAACCCTCTGGACCACGCGCGAGTTCCCGAAGGATTTCATCCTCAAGCTGGAGTTTCGCGCCACACCGAACGCCGACAGCGGCGTGTTCATCCGCCAGCCCCAGTTGCAGTGTCGCGATTATCTGCTGGCGGGCCCTTACAAACAGCTCAAGCAATACAAGCCCCAGGAGTGGAACGAAATCGTCGTCACCGTGAAAGGTGGTGAAGCCCACGCCACTTGCAACGGCGAAGTGCTGGAGGCCGCGATGAAGCTTCCCGCGACTGGTCCGATTGGCCTGGAAGGCGACCGCGGTCAGATGGAATACCGGCGCATCCGGTTGCGCGAGCTGCCCTGATCCACAACTGGGTCAGGGCTTCATGGAGGACTTCCTCCCTTGTTTTGCCCATCCGGCAACCGGCACAGTGGCCAAACTTCTGTTGCCTCCGCGCTCGCCCTATGTTCTATTAGGCCGTCAATGAAACCCGCCGCGGCGCGAAGGCGTGCGGCAAGACCGAAATTTATGCTCACTGAAACTGAAGAAAATGCCGTGGTCGAGAAGACCCGGGAACTGTGTGGTACCATCCTCGCGCAACCCAACATGGGCTCGATCCGCCAGCGCATTGACGCGTTCCTGGCGGATGACCAGGCCCGCGGCCAATACGAATCGGTCATGACCAAGGGCCAGATGCTGAACGAAAAGCAGCAGCGGTCGCTGCCGCTCAGTGGCGAGGAAATCAGCGATTTCGAGCAGCAACGAGAGGCGTTGCTCAAGAACCCGGTGGCTCGGGGCTTCCTGGATGCCCAGGAAGCGATGCATCAAATCCAGGACTCCGTTCACAAATACGTCTCAAAGGCGCTGGAGCTGGGTCGCGTGCCCGAGCCGGAAGATTTTGAATCCGGCTCATGCGGTCACGGGTGCGGTTGTCATCACTAAGGCGGCGTTGGCTCACTGGGCCGAGGCGGGAACCTCCACGGGCGGCGACACCTCCCACCGGTCACTCTCCAGATCAATCGTGACCTGCGTGCCATCGGCGAAGGTGGTGCGCTGCCGCTGGCGCGAGTCGTCGAGAAACTCGTGATTCGTCATGGGCAGCAAAGCCACGCGGCGGTGCAGCGCGCAAAGCGTGAGCACCTGACGCAAGTGCTCCGGACCTGGATTCAAGCCGAGATACGGCATCCCGCCGTTGGCCAGCGCATGCAAGTAGCCCAGCTCTTTTTCCGGGATTCCCCACTCGCCGCGACCCAGCGACCAGGGCATGAGCAGCGCGTCGTGATAGACGAGATTGAACAGCGGTATCGGGATGCCCATGGCCGGACCTTTGCCCGGATTGGGATCCAGCGCAAATGGCCCGTGATGCACGAGGTCGAGATGGCGGATGGACCAGTCACTGGGTTCTTCCGAGCTTGCCACGCCGCCCCAGGCACGGACCGAATCGAGGCATTCGCCGCGAAAGCGCAGACAATCTGTTCGCGTGACCGGATGCTCCGGATGGTAACATTCTTCGGGAGGCACGACGGAAAACACGTCGAGGTAAGCGCCGCGCAATTTCACGCCCTGATCGAGAATGGCGGTGTGGTTTTTGCGCACGTGGCCGGGCGCCAAACTGGGACAGAGAATGGATTGTCGTCCGCCATACCAGGTGCTGCCTGACGGACGCTTCCCGTTTTCCTCGATCAGCGTGTGCCGGTCCTGATACGAGCGGGCATCGAGATAATAGTCGCGGTATTGATCATGAATCGCGAACAGGAATCCCAACTGGTCGCAAACCTCGGCGAAATGCCTCATGCCATCCCAGCCACCCGCTTCCGGACAAGGCGGCAGCACGTCCGGGTGCAGGTTGTCGTAGCCGCGAAGTCCCCAGCCATCGAGGTGGACATAGGCATTCGTGATCCCTTTAGCTGCCAATCCCCGCAAATCCCTGGCGCGGGCGTCGAAAGTCACCAGTTGGTGGTTCTTGGCCGGATCGTCCTTGTGATAGTAACTCGACTCCGGCTGGATGTGATACAGGATGCTGGTATGCACCACCGGTGCGCCGATCAGCCGCGCCACCGCGGGATTGCGCGCGATCTTCTCGCGCAATGAGACGAAGCGCCCGGTGGCGATGGCATGCCGGCGATATCGTTTGGCCAGGTCAACGTAATTGCCCTTGTCCAGGAAGCAAAACCTGGCCCGGCGCGGATAAGCAAACCGTCCGAGCGAATGAACCCACCGCGGGCCGATTTGGATCGGCCCGCCGGCCGGATGCTCGAAGTGACATCCGGCGTCGTCGGGCGTTTCGAGGATCGCCAGCATGGCGGCTGGTCCCCGCTCGTGTCCCCACCACGGCTGATAAAGCCCGCGCCCGAAACACATCGTGTCGTAAAGCCTGGTTCTGGTTGGCCACGTTTTCGGCAGCAACATGCCCTGCATGTAGGGCACCATCGTGGTGTCGAAGGAGTCCGCCTTGAGACCGGCGGGCCAATCACAACGTTGCACCCGTGCCTCGCCATCGGAAGCGATCAAGATGGCCACGACCTCCTCCTCTGTTCCTTCGAAGCACAGGAAGAGTTGCAGGGTGACGTCGAACGCGTTCGTGCTCTCGCGGAATTCCGCCAACTCGATCTTCAGCCCCGTCAGGAAACCGTTCTCATGACTCGAAACCGTCTTCCGATTCGCGTCGGCCAGGCGAAGGGAAATGCTCCTGCCGCCGTGACGAATCAGCAAATCCCCGTCTCGCGAATCGGCCAACTCCCAGGTCGCGGTGGGCGTTCTGACGCGGCAAGCCAGGTTGGTGGGATTGAGTTCGAGCTGGTGCTTGGCGCCCACGATTCGCCAAAGCCCGGTGTTCGTATCGAAGCGGACCTGAGCCTGCGCAACGAAGTCGTTGGTTTGAGCAGGGGCAGGAAAAGCAAAGCCTGCGATGGAGATCATCAATATCCAGCGCGCTCGCTTCACCGGTCCAACGTATGACTCGCCAGCGGCTCGTGGCAAGCCCGCAAGCGCCGCCAGTTCCCCTGAGCCGCCCCGGCCGTGAATGGGTGTTGCTACGGCACAACCTTGCGAACCTCGACCAGCCTCACCGGGCCTAGCAGGCCCGACTCGAGCAATGGTGTGCCCTTGGTGAACGGGTTCCAAGTCGTCCAAGCCACGCGCTGTTCGGCCGGCAGACCGGCGTCACCGATGAGCCGGTTGGGCCAGAGGTTTGCCACTTCGATCTCAAGCTGGTTTACGCCGGCTCTCAGGGCCTTGGTGACTTCCAGCCGGAAGGGGGACTTCCAGGCCACGCCAACTTCTTGGCCATTCAGCCTGACGCGCGCCATCACCTCCACGCGACCAAGGTCAAGATACAGTCTCGGAGGGCGGGACTGAGAACGTGATGTCACCACGAAGGTGGTTTGGTATGTTGCGATTCCACTGAAATGCCTCACACCCGGATGGTCGTGCCTTGACCAATCGGTCAGTTCGCTGGACGTCAAAGCCTCCGGGGCGCCGCGACCAGGTTGAAATCCAACCGTCCACGGGCCGCCCACTTCGGCCACCGGCACAAACTCGTCCCAGTTTCGGCCGGCCAGCTTTCTGGCCGGAGCCTGGCCAGACTTGCGGAACACCACGAATAGCGAGTCGTGCGGCCCGAACTGCAAGGGAGCAAAAGTCCGCCCCTCGCGCTCTTCCCAGACCTGGGCCGGGCGACACTCGCCAGTGAGTGGATTCCACAATTCCGGCACTTTGCCCTTCACGCGAAACGCGGCCGTGGCCATGCAGGTTTCCTCGCTGCGATTCGCCACAAAGTAGATGTCCTTTTGGCCGTCGCGCCGATGGGTGTAGCGAAGCGGTCCGTCCGACTCGAAATCCGGCGGCAGGCCGTCCGCGCGCAACAGCGCCGCCAGTTCGGCGTAGTCGGGATAGACCTCTGGGAATGCTTCCGGCGCGCCCGGCCGCGCCCAAGGCGACATGCCAAAAGGACCAAGCTCCATCGCCGCGCTCCAATTCGTGCCACTCGCGTCGGACACCTGCCAATCGCGATCCACGGTGGTCGAAGCCCGCCAGGACGCATCTGAACTTACTTCCAGGCTGGCGCCGTCCGGGAATTGAATGTGCAGCGAGGCGATCAACCCGGCGGGATTGGGATGGTCGCCAGCGTTTTCGGCCATGATGGCCAGCACGTTTGCGCCCGGCTTGAGCGACGACGCCACGTCGAATTCCTGCGCTCGCGTGAAATTGTCCCCGGTGCCGACCCTCCTGCCGTTGATCCAGAGAGTAAAGGCATTGTCGGCGGTCAGCGCCATTCGGGCTGACTCGACCCCGTTCCTCGGCAGTTCCACCGTTCGATGGAAGTAGCGCCTGCCGACCGGCGCGGCGGAAGCCGGATTTCCTTCGGAGAACCAAATCCACTTTGCGTCTTTCAGCGGTTCGGCCACGGGCTCACTGGCGCCGCGACGTTCCGCCACGGCGCTCCGAAACACGCGGCCTTTGCCGAGCCGATGCTCGCGGTTTGAAAGGTCGCCCCAAATCTCACGGGCCAGCCTTTGCACCTCCGTGTCGCATTGCGGATATCCCGCGAGGCTCGGCGACTTGCGCGGCGGCGTGCCATACACCGTTGCGCCGGCTTGCGCCAGCGCTTTCACCTTGCGCAGCAAGTCCGGCGTCATCATCTCCACCTCGGGTAACGCGAGCACGCGATAGCTGGTGCCGCCGGGGAACACAAGCTGTCCGCGCTTCACCGTCGCACGCGACATCAACATCTCCGGCGAACAGGCGTCGAAGTTGTACTCACGGCGATCCGGAGGGTTGCCGAGCACGGCGGACTTGGGCGGACGAAAAACCTGCGGCGCGCCCTCGGGTGTGAGGTAGAGGATATCGGCCACCGCTTCGCCCTGCCGCAGCATCACCTGGCAGCGGGCCAGGTAACGATGGAACTCGCCGATCATGTCCCACCAGGTTTGCGTGCGTTCCCAATGGACGCCGTAAGGCCCCATGGTCATGCCGGGCCAGCGATCCAGCCACGGCTGATGGGCGTAGCGATGAAAAACGACGCGGTTTACGCCGCAAGCGAAAGCCCAGTCCCCCAGCGACTTCAGATTGCCCGGGTGAAACTGCCAGCGTTCCTTGTCATCCGAGGTGAACGCTTCCGCGGCCACGATGCGTTTGCCGGTCGTGTGCGCGATGGACGCCGCCTCGAAGCAACTGAACCAGGACTCGAAACAGTTGGCCCAGAACTCGCACATCGGCACGTCGGCCACCGCGCCGAGATTCAAATCCGCGGTGGGATTCATGTCGTAAGGCTCGATGGAAAGGCCAAAGCCCTGGCGGCGACCCAGGGCCTTGAGATGCTCGGCGTGGTTTTCAATGACCAGTTCCTGGGAAGTCTGCCGGACATCCCAGAGAAAACGCTCGGTGATTTCACGGCTCTCCACGATGCGACCAGTGAAGGCGGGCAGGTATCGAAGCGGATCGTAGCCGCGGCGTTTCTGAAATTCCTCCCGGCACGCGGCGGTCCAGTTCTGCGCGCCCATCTCCCAACTGTCAATGTGCAGAAATGTCCAGCCCGCATCCTTGCGCCGACGCGGGCCGAGTTCGCGCAGCAAGGAGCCGACGAACTGATCGAAGTGCGCTTCGAGTGCGGCCTTGTCGAACTTGTCGGATTCCAGCCCCAACCCGGGCGCTGGAGCCGGGCGGGTGTTCGCGCCGGTGCTGGTGCGACCGAAGCGCATGACGGTCCAGCGACCCGGCGGCGCGGTCCATCGCAGCCTGCCACTCGCGTCCAGTCGGTCACTGAGATCGAGAACCCTCTCCGGCGTGACGGTGGCTGGCTGCGGCAGTTCGGGGTCTTCAGCCGACATCGGGATGAACGGCTTCACGCCCGGCATTGAAGTGAACGGATGGCGGAGGTATAGCGCCTTCTCATCAATGTCGGAAATGCGCTCGTTGCCCGCGGGGGTGGGGAAGGCGAGCACCGCGACGTCACGATAGAACTCGTTCTGCGCCCGGAGCAATTCCGCCGGCAGTCCGCCGGTGCCGAAGTAGGGTTTGCGCGGGGCAGGTTGTGGCAACACGGCGTTGAAGTCGCTCGGCCCGACGATTTCCACCTCGCTTGCCACAAGGTGTTGCATGGATTGCTCGGGCTTGACCCACGGGCCGCCGCTGCCGGTCCAGCCCGGGCCGGCGTTGAGGGTGATCTTCATTCCCAGCCGTTCCGCTTCTCCAACCGCGTGTTTGAAAAGTTGCCGCCACTCGTCGCTCATGAACTTGACCGGACCTCGGGGAATGCCAACGTCCACCTCCATGATGATGACCCCGCCGAGGCCGGCACGGTGCATCGCTTCGAGATCGGCGGTCATGCCTTCGCGACTCAAGTTGCCGTCCATCCACATCCAGTAGGTCCATGGCCGGGCGCTGAAGGGGGGCTCCGCAAATTCACGGTCAAGCTTTGCGCCGTGCGCCGGCATCGCCAGCGCGGCGCAGAGGAAGGATGGAAGAACAAGTCCCCGCAAATACTTGGTCGAATTCATGGTTGAATAAACTCCGATGGTTGCCCGCCGGAGGCTTCCTGGTATTCCTTCCGCAGGTCAGTGATCACTTCGGACGCTGAACGAATCTCATGAATGGTCCCAATGCCATGGCCCGCCGACCAGATGTCTTTCCATGCTTTCGGCTGGTTGGCCTCAGGCGCGAACATCTTGAGCGCGGGTTTGCCTGGAGTTTCAACCAGAGTTTCGGCGTCAATCCCGCTGGCGGCGATGCTCGGGCGCAGGTAATTGCCCGGAACGCCGCTGAACGCTGACGTGTAAAGAATGTCAGCGGCGGCATGGTCAACGATCATGCGTTTGTAGGAGTCCGGCACGTGCGCCTCGGTGGTGGCAAGAAAGCGCGTGCCCAAGTAGGCAAAGTCCGCGCCAAGGACCTCCGCTGCCCGGATTGCTCGCCCGCTCGAAATGGCCCCGGCCAGGGCAATCGGACCGGACCAAAACTCCCGGACTTCGGCCACGAACGCGAAAGGTGAAAGTGTGCCCGCATGTCCGCCCGCGCCCGCGCAGACCAGTATCAACCCGTCCACGCCGGCTTCAATCGCCTTGTGCGCGTACTTCACGGTCGTTACATCGTGAAAGACGATGCCGCCATAGGCATGAACGGCTCTGACCGCTTCAGCGGGTTTGCCGACGGAAGTGACCATGAACGGCACGCGATGCTTCACCACCAGCGCGAGGTCCTCGGGCAGCCGGGGATTGGTGCTGTGAACAATGAGATTCACTCCGAACGGTGCAACCCCTGCGTCCGGATGCGCGGCGCGAAATGCCTCGAGCTCGCGCTCAATGCGCACCAGCCATTCCTCCAGCATCCCGGGCGAGCGGGCGTTGACGCTCGGAAACACGCCCGGTACGCCGGCTTTGCACTGCGCCATCACCAGTTCGGGCCCGCTGGCGAGGAACATTGGCGCGCCGATGACCGGCAGGGTGAGACGACCGTGGAAGAGTTCAGGGATGGGCATTTCGATTTGAAACAACAACGCCCCCGGCGGTTCGTTCCACCGGGGGCGAGTCGTTTGAGCTTGCTTGGCGCTCAGGCTTCCCAGCCTTTGCGGTTCATGCGTCGGACGTACTGCGCCGCCTCGGGGAGGTTGGTGGACTTCATGTTGGGGCCGTCCCAGTCCATGCGACGGCCTTCGCCGACGCGCAAGGCAATGCAGCCCAGCAAAATGATCTCGGTGAGATACGCGGCGATGTCGAAGTTCGAATACGCCGGGGTGCCTTCCCGCATCATGCGGAACCATTCCTGCATGTGGCCGGGCGAACGCGGGATCGTCTGCGGCACGGCTTTGCAGGCTTCGTGCTTGTCGCCGGCGATCATTTCGTCCTGGCCTTTCATGGCCACGAAGAAGCGGGCGCCGTAATCATCCGGCGAGAACAACTTGCCCTTGTCACCAATGACCAGGCAGCCGGAGGGTGGGAGCGTGCCCAACGTGCTGACGATTTCCTTGATCGCCTCCGCGTCGGGCCGCAACGGTTTGATGGAGTCACCGGGGTTGCCGTCATACCACCAGAACTTGAGCGGCGGCAGGCCATCGCGTTCGGGAAACTCGAACCGGGTGCGCGAGGTCTTTGGAAAGGTCTCAGGATAAACCCGCGACGCAAGTTCACATTCGACCACCGTGGGGTAGCCAAGCTTGAGCGCGCGGAAGGGCATGTTGACCGTGTGACAGGCCATGTCTCCCAGCGCGCCCGTGCCGAAGTCATACCAGCCGCGCCAGTTGAAGGTGTGATAGACCCCGTTCTTGTAGGGCCGCAGCGCTGCCGGCCCCAGCCACGCGTCCCAATTCAGGTAATCCGGCACCGGGTCCTCGCCCTGTGGCCGGTCCAACGCCTGCGGCCAGACCGGACGGTTGGTCCAGACATGCAACTCAACCGGCTTGCCAATCACGCCGGCTTGGATGACCTCCACCGCGCGGCGCAGTCCGCTCTCGGCGCTGCCCTGGTTGCCCATCTGAGTGGCCAGCTTCTTTTCCGCCGCCAGTTTCCGCACGATGCGCGCCTCCTCCACGTTCTGTGTCAGGGGCTTTTGCGCGAAACAATGTTTGCCCATCTTCATCGCCCGGATGGCCGCCACGCCGTGCGTGTGGTCCGGGGTGGAAACGGTCACCGCATCAATGTCCTTGCCCATTTCGTCGAGCAGCTTGCGGAAGTCCTGGTACTTCTTCGCCTGGGCAAAGCGCTGGCCCTTTTTGTCGAGCGTCCGCTGGTCCACGTCGCAGATGGCCACGATGTTGCCGCCATTGGCCGCGGCGTCGTTGGAGTCGCTGTCGCCCTTGCCGCCCACACCGATGCAGGCCACGTTGATGCGCTCATTGGCACCGAGGACGCGGCCGACGTACGGGAAAGCGAGCGCGGCCGTTCCGGCGGCCAGCGAGGTGCGCCGCAAGAATTCGCGACGCGACAAGGAGTAGGTTTTGAGTTTGAGGGATTTCATTTGCCTTTGCACGAGTTGAGTTAACCGGGTGTTGCGTTATGGATCAGTCGAACGACCGCGGCTGGCGGGAGACTCTCCCCGCCGCCCGAAGGCCGCCCGCGGCTTCCGGTAGGCGCCGTTGTTCCATGGGTTCGATTTATACGGGTTCGCGAGCCGGAGGTAAACTGTATATTGCGCCGGGCCAGCCGAGCTCCGGCACGCACGTGAGTTTTTTTCTAGGAACGGACGCGCATTTTGCCCAAGCTCTCAGCCTCTAAACTATGGATGTCAAATTACCCAAGCTGGGTGAAGGCGCGGATTCGGGTGTGGTGGTGACAATTTTCGTGAAGGAAGGCGATGCCATCGCCAAGGA
Source organism: Verrucomicrobiia bacterium (assembly GCA_011525685.1). Taxonomy (GTDB): domain Bacteria; phylum Verrucomicrobiota; class Verrucomicrobiia; order Limisphaerales; family JADLHS01; genus WYBW01. Next base: position 78,304 of record WYBW01000080.1, on the reverse strand, counting down.
CCAGGCCATCATCGAACTGGAAAACGAAAAAGCGGTCGCCAGCATTCCGGCCACCACCGGGGGCGTGGTGGAGAAGATCTTCGTGAAACCCGGCGACAAGTTAAGCGTCGGGCAAAAAATCCTTTCGTTGCAGGGGAGTGACGCGGCCGAAACACCCGCCTCGCAGGCGGCTGCTGCGACTGAACCGGTGACCCAAGGTGGAACACCGGTCGAGCCTGCGCCCCTCGAGGGTGAGGACGAACTGCCTCCGCCGGTGGCTGCGCCGGTGACCTCGCCCTCCATCCGCAAACTGGCGCGCGAACTGGGCATTGACCTTGGGCGCGTGCGGGGCAGCGAGGCGGGCGGGCGGATCGTGATGGGCGATTTGCGCGCCTACATCCAGCGGCTGCAGAAGCTCACCGAGAAACCCAAGCCGGGTGAACCCGCGCCGGCCAAACCAGCCGCCGAGTCCATTGATTTTTCCAAGTGGGGCAAGGTCTCCAAGAAGCCGCTCACGCAACTGCGTCAGGTCATTGCGCGCCGGATGTTGGAGAACTGGAACGCCATTCCACACGTCACCCAATTCGACGAGGCGGATTTCACACGGCTGAACGAGTTGCGGAAGCAGCAGGCCCAAGCCTACGAAGCGAAGGGCACGCGGTTGACGCTGACTCCACTGGTGGTGAAAGCCCTGGTCGAGACGTTGAAAAAGCATCCGCTGTTCAACTCCAGTCTGGACGAAGCCACCCAGGAAATCGTCCTCAAGGAATACTTTCACATCGGCATCGCCGTGGACACTGAACAGGGGTTGATCGTGCCGGTCATTCGCGACGCGGACCAGAAGAGCGTGCTGGAGCTGTCCAAGGAACTGGAGCAACTGGCGCAGAAAGCCCGCGACCGCAAGGTGACCGCGGACGAATTGAAGGGCGGCACGTTCACGATTTCCAACCAGGGCGCCATCGGCGGCGCGCACTTCACCCCCATCATCAACAAGCCGGAAGTGGCCATCCTGGGTCTGGGCCGGGGAGCGATGAAGCCCGTGGCGCGCGACGGCAGGGTGGAGTTGCGCCTGATGACGCCGCTGGGTTTGTCTTACGACCATCGGGTGATTGATGGAGGCGCCGCGGCTCGTTTCATCGTGGACTTGGTCAAGGAGATGGAGGGGTTCAGTGAGGAACTGGTGAAGCTTTGAAGGGCATTTTATGGATCCGATCAAAACTGAAATTGTCGTCCTTGGGGCCGGGCCGGGCGGTTACGCCGCGGCATTCTACGCGGCCGACCTGGGCAAGAAGGTCATTCTGGTCGAGCGCGAAAAGCGGTTGGGCGGCGTTTGCCTCAACCGCGGCTGCATCCCGTCGAAAGCGCTGCTCTACGCCACCCACCAAATCAGCGCCGCGCGCGAGTCGGCGCATCGCGGCATCACCTTCACCGAGCCGAGCGTGGATCTGGCAAAGCTGCGGGCGTGGAAGGAATCCATCCTGACCAAGCTCGGTGGCGGCGTGGCGCAACTGGCCAAAATGCGCAACGTCCAGATCATCCAGGGACGCGGCTACTTCGAGGACTCCCAAACCCTGCGCGTTGAAACCGAGCAGGGCCAGCAGTTCATCGCGTATGACAAAGCCATCATCGCGGTTGGTTCGAAGTCGGCGATGCCCAAGGCATTTGACCTGGGCAATCCGCGCATCATGACTTCGCGCGAGGCGCTCGAGGTGGAGGACATTCCCGAGAATTTGCTGGTCGTGGGCGGCGGTTACATTGGCATGGAATTGGGAACGGTGTATGCCGCGTTGGGCAGCAAAATCGTCGTGGTCGAGGCGCTGGACAACGTGCTCGCGGGGGCGGATCCCGACCTCGCGCGACCGGTCGTGGCCAACGCGAAGAAAGCCTTCAAGGAAATCCGCCTCAAAGCCCGGGTCACGAACATGTCCACGGTGGGCAAGCAGATCAAGGTGGAGATGGAATTCAACGGGCAGAAGCTGGAAGAATTCTATGATCGCGTGCTGGTGGCCGTGGGCCGCACGCCGAACAGCGGCGATCTCGGGTTGGAACACACGAAGGTCGCGCTGGATGACAAGGGCTTCATCAAGGTCAACGCGAAGCAGCAGACGGACGATCCGAACATTTATGCCATCGGTGACATCGCCGGCGGAATCCTGCTGGCGCACAAGGCACACAAGGAGGGACGCATTGCGGTCGAAGTCATCAACGGCGAGGCGAGCACATTCGAGAGCGTGGTGATTCCCGCGGTCGTGTTCACCGATCCCGAACTGGCGTGGTGCGGATTGACCGAAGCCGAGGCGAAGGAGCGCGGCATCAAATACGAAGTCTCGAAGTTTCCGTGGTCGGCCTCCGGGCGGGCGCTGTCCTTCGACCGCACGGACGGAGTGACAAAAATGATCATTGATCCCGAGAGCGAACGCGTGTTGGGCGTCGGCATCTGTGGCGCGGGCGCGGGCGAATTGATTGCGGAGGCCACTCTCGCCATCGAAATGGGCGCGACGGCGGAGGATATCGCGCTTACCGTCCACCCTCATCCAACTCTGTCCGAGACGTTGATGGAATGTGCCGAAGCCTTCTACGGATTTGCCACGCACACGATGGCCAAGAAACGGGCATGAGCCTGATTCTCGGTGGTGAGGGGAGTTTGCTTGATTTGTGACGGGCGAAGGTCGGCGCGACGACTACTGCGGAATGGTGGTCTGGCAATCTTCGTGATTGAATCGCCGATGTGTCCAGGTAGTATTTTGCCGGGCTGAGTACCGGTCTTCGGTCGGGGCGTAGCGTAGCCCGGCTAGCGCGCTTGCTTGGGGTGCAAGAGGTCGCGAGTTCAAATCTCGCCGCCCCGACCATTTTCTTTCCAGACCCGAGGACTTGTTGGAATTCTATCCGCTTTCCATCCCACGGTCTTGCTAAGAACAAATCCCAACGCTCTCCTGCCCGTGACCTCCCCGTCCGCGTTGGCCTTTGATTCACAGAGGTTGCGCTGTCATCTCACCGATGCACGTGCTGGGGATTGGCTTACAACGTTGGATACAACAATGAGTGATCCAGTTGCCGCCATTCTAATTCATTCACCCCGGGGAATCCCTTGGGTGGGAATTATGCGGCTGACGGGGATCGAAACCATCACTCACCCGGTTTGATCGCTCGTGGTTTGGGACTACCTTGACGGCGTGAGGTGGAGGAACTGAATACTGCAATGATCGCCAACGGGACAGGTTCACTCGATGACAACGGCAGGCCGCGCAGCTTCCTGATGCGGCTCTTCGCCTCGAAGTCCACCGCCCGAGAGCGCGGGTTGCCGGATTCTCCATCGAGCGCTCGAACTGCGTCCTCGACGGAAACTGCCGCGAACCACCCGACCAAGAAGATTCTCATCGTTGACGACGACCCGGTCATCCTCAAGACGACGTCCATGAAGCTGAAGTCCCGTGGCTATCACGTGGTGACCGCCATGGACGGGCCGGGCGCCATCAGCGCGGTTCGGAAGGAAAAGCCGGACCTCATCCTTTTGGACATCAGTCTGCCTCAGCACGTCGAAACCGCGGCTTGGGACGGGCTGCTGGTCATGTCCTGGCTGCGACGTCTGGAAGAAGCACGGAACATCCCCTTTATCGTCATCACCGGCGGCGATCCGATGCAATACAAGAACCGGTCTCTGGCCGCCGGCGCGCTGGCGTTCTTCCACAAACCGATTGACCACGGCGACCTGTTGTCGGTGATCGAACGCACAGTGACTCAGCCGGCCGCGTCGCAGTCAACGGAGTGCGTCCCCACGTTCCAAATCTGATCTGCCTGCCGGAGAAGGACTCAGAGCAACCTGCCGCCGCGCGCCAACAAGCCAAGCGAGTGTCGGCTTATCACCATGCCGGTGCTCCAGTTTCGGCTCGGGCTATTTGCCCGGCTTTGGCATGGTGGCGCGCAAACTCAGATTGCGCAGTTCCAGTTCCACGTCGAGAATGCCCGGCACTTCCCAACCGACCACAATCCCGGTTGCCCGGTAATCCGCCAACTCGCGTGAGCCGGCCATAAAACCGCGCCGCCAACCCGCCGCCAACCCCTCGCGCAGAAGTGGCAGCAGGTCCTTGGAGAAAGTGACCCACTGGCCGTCGTGCGTGCTCTGTTTTGTGAACTCTTCCGATGACACCGTGTAGATGAACATTTTCGTGTCGCCGAAATCGGGCGCTTGATAGGCCGGCACCATCCGTTCGCGGTCATCGTAAATGGGTATGCCAAACCAGAAATACTGTCCGTAACCGGGCGACTTTGGATTGCGGTTGGCCACCGTGAGAAAAATCAGGAACTGCGCCGCGTGCCGCGCGGGCGAGTAGTCGTCCGTGCGGGACCGCTTCGATTGGATGAGCCTTGCTTCGACGCGGAATCCGCACGAGGCCAAATCGGCCAGCGACGGTGGTTGCTCGAATTCCTGCTGCACCAGAAGGTGAATCCAGGGTTCTTCGGACGTTTTACGGGCGCGGCCGGCATATTCCGCACTGGCATTCACGCCCAGCGATAGATCGCTGCCGCCAATTCCTGTGTCGCCGAGACAGATCCGCTTGGCTTCGTTCGTGAAGCACAGCCTATCGCCGGATAAACGCTGTGCCCGGACGGCCTCCAACGGAAAACGGCTGGACCATTGGCAAAGATCCCACGCCGGTTTCGCTGGCGCAGCATCGTCAGTGGCTTCGCCATAGACGACGCGTTTGCCCGGTTTCGGCTCGAGCAGCAGGAAACCACTTCGGAAGCGCGGGTCGCGGATCAGTTCGCGTTCGGTGAAGTTGGTCGAGGCCAAGGACGGCATCGCCCACAGCAAGGCAACTACAACAAAACACAACGAGTGGTCCTGGCGTTGGTCACGTCTCATGCAGCAGATTGATCCCATTGGTTCTGGAGTGTTGATTCGCTCACTTCGTGACTCTGCGGTGAATGCCCACCGTCCCCGCGCCCAAGAGTCCTCGCTCATGAAGCGGCGCCGCCTCCCACTCGAAGTGCGCGCGTAATGTGAATTGCCGTCTTGGCGAAACGGTCACAATGCAGATCGTGCGGATTCCAATGTGACCTGCTCTTTGGAGAATGTCGCGGGGGATCATGGCAGCAGGTAAATGAAATTACTGCCAAGCCCGGCTGGAAACATTCAATTGAGGATCTCACGGGGAGCGGGCCTTCTTCACGGCACCGGCAATTCATCAAAAATCTTCTGGATGACGGTTTCGCTCGTCTTTTCCTCAGCCTCGGCTTCGTAGGTGATGGCCACGCGGTGGCGCAACACATCCATGCCGATGCTTTTCACGTCCTGCGGCGTCACGTAGCCGCGGCCTTTGAGGAACGCATAGGCTTTGGCGGCCAGCGTCAGACAGATCGTCGCGCGCGGCGAGGCCCCGAGTTGGATGAAGTCCTTCACCTCGATCTTGTACTGCTCCGGTTCGCGCGTGGCGCAGACGAGGTCCACGATGTACTCCTTCACCTTGTCGTCAATATAGATGTCGTTAATGACTTCGCGGGCTTTGAGAATGTCCCTGGGGTCAACGACGGCGTTGGCGGCGGGCGTGCCGGAAGTGCGGGCCATCAGGTCCAGAATCTGGCGCTCCTCCCCGCGCGAGGGATAGCCGATCTTCAGTTTCAGCATGAAACGGTCAACCTGCGCCTCCGGCAGAGGATAAGTTCCCTCCTGCTCAATCGGATTCTGCGTGGCCAGCACGAGAAACGGCTCTTCGAGCTTGAAGGTCTGGTCGCCGATGGTGACCTGCTTTTCCTGCATGGCTTCGAGCAACGCGCTTTGCACCTTGGCCGGCGCGCGGTTGATTTCGTCCGCGAGGATCAGGTTGGCGAACACGGGGCCTTTGCGCGTGGAGAATCCACCCGATTGCGGGTTGTAAATCTGCGTGCCGATGACGTCGGCCGGCAGCATGTCCGGGGTGAACTGAAGCCGGGAGAACTTTACGTGGATGCAGGCGGCCAGCGATTTCACGGCGAGGGTCTTGGCCAGGCCGGGCACGCCCTCCAGCAACACATGGCCATTGGCCAGCAGACCGATGACGAGCCGCTCGGTCAGATAATGCTGGCCGACGACGACTTTTCCCAGTTCGTTGAACAGCGGACGCGTAAAGGCGCTCGCTTCCTTGACCGCTTCGTTGATCGCGTTGATTCCTGTGCTCATGGATTCATTGAGTTTCGCTGCCACTAACAACCAAAGGCGGGTGATTGTTCAGAGAAATCCCGGGAAATTCAAGGTCGCAGCGTGGAATCCAATCGCACGAGCCTTCGGCCCGCTCAGAAGCGTCCTCGCGCGGCCAGGATGTCACGGTTAATCTGTGCCTTCAATTCCTCCAACGAAGAGAACCTTCTCTCGTCACGCAGGCGGGTGACAAAGGTGACTTCCAGTTCCTCGCCGTAAAGCTCGCCGGAGAATTCCAGAAGGTGAACCTCGACTCGCGTTTCGCTGCTTCGAGCATTCAACGTCGGACGCGTGCCAATGTTGAGCACAGCCCGGTGGGCACAATGCGCGGCGCTCGGCTCCTCCGCTTTTCCCTCTAGGTGGACAGGCCCCTGAGCGCCTCCAGGAGCGGCGTCTGTGTTGCGCCGGACAAGAGCCGCGTAAACGCCGTTCGGCGGCAGGACCAGGTTGGTGACGTCGAGGTTCGCCGTGGGAAATCCGAGTTGCGCGCCGAGTTGATCACCCTTAATCACGCGAGCGGCGAGGGAGTAAGAGTGCCCCAGCATCTGGCCGGCGGCGTCAAAGTCACCCAAGCGAATCGCCTCACGGATGCGCGTGCTGCTGACCACCTGTCCGTCGAGTGACACGGCGGCAATGCCGTGGACGGTGAATCGGAGTTCCTCTCCCAGCTTCCTCAAGAGCGCCACGTTTCCGCTGCGTCTGTGGCCGAAAACGAAGTCCGCACCGACGCAGATGCTCTGAATCCGGCCCAGGTCCTGCGCCAGGCGGCGAATGAAATTCTCGCCCGACTGCTCACTAAACTGCCGGTCGAATCGCAGCACCAGCAAGGCGTCCGCCCCGAGCGATTCGATCGCGCGGATTCGCTGCGGCAGCGACTGGATCAGGAGCGGCACGCGGTCCGGAGCGACCACGGTGTTCGGGTGTTGATCGAAAGTCAGCACCAGCGCCAGGCCAGCATGCTGGCGGGCATCGGCGATGGTTTGCCGGATGATTTGCTGGTGACCCAGATGCACGCCGTCGAAGAAGCCGATGGCGAGGCAGACTTTCCTGCTCCCGGAGTGGAGTTCGGCGGCGGAGTGAATGATCTTCATCAACCAGGGAGGGACGCAGACCAACACGGACTGGGAGCCAAGTACGTCAAGCTGTTTTCAAGCACGTTCATCCGCAGGCAGAATCATGAGGCCGCGGCCAGTTTCAAGAACGGAATCACCCGCTTTTGCAATTCCACAGCCGGTAGCTGGAGGATTTCATCCAGCGGCCGGGCGTCCGTCACGCCGAATTTCCCCGAGGCAGTCCGGCGCAACGTTGCCAGATGCGCGCCACAGCCAAGTTTCTGCCCCAGTTCGTGCGCCAGGCTGCGGACATAAGTGCCCTTGGTGCAGGCGATGCTGAACGTCCCCAACGGCTCGCGGTAATCGGTGAAGCGAAAGTTGTAGATGTGAATCAACCGCGGTTCGCGCTCCACCTCCACTCCTTTGCGCGCCAGTTTGTAAAGCGGCACACCGCCTTTCTTCACGGCGGACACCATCGGCGGCTTCTGCATCAGATCACCCACGAATTCGGCTGCCGCTTCATTGAGCTGATCCAGGGTCAGGGGGGGCACGGGCAGCGAGGCGACCAGTTCGCCGTCGGCATCATAGCTGTCCGTCGTCTCGCCAAACTGGATCGTGCCTTCATAGACCTTGTCATCGGACATCAGCTTTTCGGACAGCTTGGTGCCCCGGCCCAGCACAATGATCAACAGGCCGGTCGCGTTGGGATCGAGCGTGCCGCAGTGGCCGACCTTTTCGATGCGGAACTGGCGCCGGATGGCGGCAACGACATCGTGCGACGTTGGCCCGGCCGGCTTGTCAATTAGTAGTGCGCCGTCGAGAGCGGAGAATTGTTGCATTCTGTTTCGGGATAAAACTGGCAACGGACTGAGTCGGTTGAAAGGAAAAACGTGGAGACGCGGTGAAGAACCGGCCCAATTCAGCCCACAGTTATTGCCCGTCGGGTTGTCACGAACTCGCAGGGCAGGGGATTTCCTCGTCGGTCAAAAACCCTCCATGACGTTGCGAATCTCCTGGAAGTAGGCGGACCAGAATTTGATGATTTGCCAGGCGATCGCCAGCGCGATGACCAGATAAGCAATGCGGGGTGTCCATTGGGCGGCCGCGCGCAGTCTGCGCGTTCCCTCCTCCTCGTAGTAGCGATGCAACCGGCCCAGCACTTCATCCAATTTGCCGCTGATCTCTCCCGTCGCATATTGATTGGCAAACAAGTCGGGGAACTTCCCCGAAGCGTTGAGAGCTTCGGAGGGGGTCTGGCCCGCCAGCACGTCCGGCCGCCAGGCCTGCACCGTGCGTCGCAGCGCCGGCGAGCCACTCACGCCCGCAGCCAAATCCCAAGCTTCAATGATGGACACCCCTGCGCTGATCAATGCTTCCAACGCCATGGCCAGACGGGACAACGCCAGATCGCGCCGCGCCCGGCCCAGGACTGGGATCAGCCGGACGAATCTCTCCACCCAGCCACGCCAGAATTCGCTGTGCTGGTTTTGAGCGGCGAATACCAGCAGGCCGATAACGGCGTAGAGGGGAATCAACAAGCCCACCGTCTTGGTCAAATAGGTGAACCCGTCGCCGGTCGTGAAGAATTGCGCGAAGGGCAGGATGAACACCGCGAAGTGCAGCAGGAACGCCGGATACGCCATTTCAGCCAACATCTGCCGGGCCAGCCGGGCGCGATCAGAATAGTAATTGGCCAGCACCTGGAAACACGCATCCAGCCGGCCGCTGCGCTCTCCGGCGTCAAGCAAGGCGATGTCGAACTCCGGCAGCCAACGGCCCGCGCGCCGGACCGACTCTGAAAACGTGAAACCGGCGCCAATTTCCGTCAGCACACGACCGAGCGGGCGGCGGAAGGCGCGAGACGGCGGTGCGCGCTGAAGTTGTTCAATGGCGCGGGTGAGGCCCAAACCCGCCGCCGTGAGCTGGCCGAGTTGGTGGTATAACTCGGAGCGGCGGGCGAGCTGGCCGGGGGTGATGATCAGCGGCATGATGGCCGCCGGCAGTGTGGCTCACCCTGCGACGCGGTCAAGGCTGGCCTTGAGGTCGCGCTTGCTCCGCGCACCCACCAGTTGATCCGCCACCTGGCCCTGCTTGAACACCAGCAGGGTGGGAATGGCCCGGACGCCATACTGGGCGGCCAGTCCCTGCTGCTCATCAATGTTTACTTTGCCCACCTTGGCGCGGCCGAGGTATTCGTCGGCCAATTCGTCGAGCACCGGAGCGATCATCTTGCAGGGACCGCACCACTCAGCCCAGAAATCCACCAGCACGGGCGAACTGGATTGCAGCACTTCCGTGGCGAAGTTTTCCTGGGTCAAATTGACAATGTTGGTTGAAGCCATAAGCGAAAGGCAATGGAAACGGCAGGGAGCGGCCCGGTCGCCGACTATTCGGGCGGAAATACCATGAGCAGCAGGTAAACCACGCTGGCGACGGCCACCAACCCTACCACTGCGGCGGCGATGGAAAGGCCCTTGTCGAGACCACTAACGGTGGGCGCGGCGCTCCTGGCAGGCGCGGGTCGCGAAGCAGTGGGTGGAGCGGCGGCAGGGCGGGAGGCGACCGGGGCGGCGGTGGCCCGCGGTGCCGAGGGCGCAGCAGCGGCTGGTGCGCCGGCCGGCGCCGGAGCGGCTGCAGGGGCAGCCGACGCGCCGGTCGGGCCGCCGGGCGGCAGCGTGGGCAGTTTGATGGTGGGTGCGGCCGAGGGTTTGGGCGGCAGATTGATGCGGACGGTTTCCTTCTTCGGCTGGACCTTGCCGGTTTCCTTTTTGGGCGGAACGGCACCAGTGGGAACATTGGGAATGTTTTCGGCCATAAAGTTTACGTGTCCAAGATAAGTTTCGGTCCCGGAGTGTCAAACCCTTATTCGGAAAAACACCGGGCCGGATTTATTCGCGGGCCAGCATCTCACAATACGCGGCATGGATCTTGTCCACCAGTGGCGAAGGCGGAACGGGCTCACCGTCCAGCAGGGAGATGGTCACGATGCCCAGCACGCTTTGGGTGAGGAAAATCCCCTCGGCGTTCCGCAACGCCTCGGGTTTGATCACGCGCTTGTTCGTGGGCAGGCCCAGCACCTGGCAAATCTCCAGCACCACCGCGCGTGTGATGCCCGGCAACACACCCCGGCCCGTGGGCGTGGTGCAGATCTTGTCGTGATAAATCCAGAACAGGTTGGCGCCGGCCGTTTCGGCGACCTCGCCGTTCGTGTTGGTGAGCAGGGCCTCGTCGGCGCCCTGAGCCTCCGCCTCGGCGCGCGCCATGATGGCCCCCAGCTTGTTCAAGGTCTTGAATGACGACAAGGGATCACTTGCGGGGATCCGGAATGACGAACGGACCAGGCTCCATTGGGGCGGGAGCTTCGGGTCCAGCGGCGGCGCTTCGTGCAGGGTCATCGTAACCGTTGGTGCGCCATCGCTCTTTGGCGAGTAGCCGCGCGCGCCCGGGCCGCGGGTAAGCGTGACGCGCAGGACCGCATCGGGCATCTGGTTCTTCGCAATGAGTTCCTCGGCGAATTGCTGGAGCTGCCTCGGGGTGTAGGGAAGGGGAATTTTGAGGAAGTCGGCCCCGCGAACCATGCGCTCCAGATGCTGCGCCATCCGAAAAGGTTTCCCGTTGAAGACCCGCATGGTTTCAAACAACCCGTCCCCATACATGAACCCGCGGTCCCGCACCGGAACAACCGCCCGCCCCTCGGCCAGAAACTGACCGTTCAGAAAGACTTCCATGCCGCTTTTCTACGACAGCCGCCCGGGTTTCGGCGAGCACAAAAGCGTCGGCCCGCGGGGCCCGGCGGATGGCCCGGGCGATCAGGCCAGCAGTTTGTCCACGACCTTGCCGGCCACATCGGTCAGCCGAAAATCACGGCCCTGAAATCGGTAGGTCAACCTGGTGTGCTCCAAACCGAAAAGATGAAGAATCGTCGCGTGCAGATCGTTGATGTGAATCGGGTCCTTGACGATGTTCCAGCCGATGTCGTCCGTCTCCCCGATGACCTGCCCGCCTTTCACGCCGCCGCCGGCCAGCCACAGGCTGAACGCGAACGGATGATGATCGCGCCCCGTGACAGACTGGTAGCCGACTCGATTCTCACCCAGCGGCGTGCGGCCAAATTCCGAACCCCACACGACAAGTGTTTCATCCAGCAGTCCGCGTTGCTTGAGGTCCTTGAGCAACGCGGCAATCGGCTGGTCGGCCATGCCGCTGTTGAACGCCAGTTCATTGTCGAGGTTGCTGTGATGATCCCAAGAGGCGTGGAAGATGTTGACGAATCGCACGCCGCGCTCGATCAGCCGCCGCGCGAGCAGACAATTTGTGGCAAACGTCTTGTATTGGCCGGGGCCGCCGGCGCGATCCGCCTTGATGTTCGCGTCCTCGCGGTCAACACCGTAGGCTTCGAGCGTGGCCTTGGTTTCCCCGGAAAGGTCAATCAACTCCGGCGCGGCCGTCTGCATCCGGAACGCCAGTTCGTACGCATTGATGCGGCTGGCGATTTCCGGGTCGCGCACCTGCTCGTGACGAAGCCGGTTGAGATCGGTGATGGCATCCAGCCCGTAGTGCTGCATCTTTTCCGTGATGCCCGGCGGGTTGCCCAGGTTGAGCACCGGATCGCCCTGGTTGCGGAACAACACGCCCGCATAGTTGGAGGGAAGAAATCCGCTGGACCAGAGAGAGGCTCCTCCGCTGGTGCCGCGCCCGGCGGTCAACACCACATAGCCCGGCAGATTCTTCGATTCGCTGCCGAGTCCGTAATTGAGCCACGCGCCCATCGTGGGCCGGCCAAACATCGGCGAGCCGCACTGCATCATCAACTGGCCGGGATGATGATTGAACTGATCGGTGTGCATCGAGCGGATCAGCGCGATGTCGTCGGCGCACGAGGCAATGTGCGGAATCAGGTCGGACAACTCCATGCCGCACTGGCCGTGTTTGGAAAACTTTCGGGGCGAACCCATCAGCCGCGCGCCCTCCTTCTGGATGAAGGCGAAACGAACCTTCTCCAGCATCGAATCCGGCAGCTTCTGCCCGTTCATCTCGTTGAGCTTGGGCTTGGGATCGAACAAATCCATCTGGCTTGGGGCGCCTTCCATGTAGATGAAGATGCAATTCCTCGCGCGCGGCTGGAAATGCGGCCCGCGCGGCGATTCTGGTCTGGCCGCAGTCTGGTCCGCCTCTTTGGCCAGCAAGCCGTCCGCCTTGAACAACGAAGCCAGCGCCAGCCCGCCGATGCCGCTGGCGCTCGTGGCGAGGAAATCCCGCCGCGTCAGTTTGATGATGTCTTCGGGGCTCATATCAGTCGCGCGTGATGAATTCGTCGAGGTTCATGATGACGCGGACGGCGGCCACCAGGCTGGCCAGTTCCACCGCGTCCGGCGGAGGCTCGGATTTTTGATAAAGCCCGAGAATGGCGGGTGCGCTCTCCGGCGTTGCGCGCGTGAGACTGGCCTGGTCCTCGTAAAGTTGACGCAGCCGCGACAATTCCGCGCGGCTCGGCGGGCGGGCCAGGCACAGCTCGAAGGCCCGCTTGAGTTGAGCATCCAGGCTGGGTTCACTGGCAACACGCTTGCCGAGAGCGCGGGCACAATCGAAAAAGACCGGGTCGTTCCACAGCGTCAGCGCCTGCAACGGCGTGTTCGAGCGCTCGCGCCGTGTGCAGGTGACGTTCGAGTCCGGCGCGTCAAACGTCATCAACATGGGGTAGGGGACGGTGCGCTGGAAAAAGATGTACATCCCGCGGCGGAAACGCTCTTCACCCTCGCTCTCCTTCCATTTGACCGAATTGGCGTAGCCCAGCGCGGCGATGTCCGCCGGCAACGGTGGCCGCACGCTGGGGCCGCCAATCTTTTTGGACAACAATCCACTGGCTGCCAGGTGCATGTCGCGGACGATCTCCGCTTCGAGGCGCAAACGGCTTTGGCGCGCCAGCAACGTGTTGAGCGAATCGCGGTCCTCCAAGTCGGGTCGGTAACGGGACGACTGCCGATAAGTGGCGGAACTGACGATCAGCCGGATCAGGGCTTTGCGGCTCCAACCCAGGCGCGGAAACTCGGTCGCCAGCCAGTCGAGCAACTCCGGATGCGACGGCATCTCACCGCGCGTGCCGAAATCGTTCACGCTGGCCACGAGCCCGCGGCCAAACAAATTCTTCCAGATGTGATTCACGGTAACCCGGCTCGTCAAGGGATTCGCCTCCTCCATCAGCCAGCGCGCCAGGTCGAGGCGGTCGGGCTTCTGCGCACGCGGCTTGAAACCGTGGAGCGCCGCGGGCGTTGCGGCTTCGACCTTGTCACCGGGACGCAGGAAATCGCCGCGAAGGTGGATGTGGGTGTCGCGGGGGCTGGCGCGCTCGGCCAGGACGGCGGCTTTGGTTTCTGGAAACCTCGGCTCTTTCTTCGCGTGTTCCTCGATCGGTTGGCGGAGCTTCTTCGCTTCTTCGTCCACCTCGTCACGAAAGTACTTCGCCAGTGCGGCTCGTTGTTCGGTCGTCCGTTGCCCTGGGGAGCTGTTGAATGCCGCGGTCACCAGGTCGTCCGTCAGCGTGGCTTTCAGGGGCGCGGGACTCGCGGTGGCTGACAGGCGAAACCGGGCGATGGTGTGCTGGTTGCCGAATTGCTGGTCGAGGGTGAAGACCAATGTGTCTCCGGCGGCGGGTTGCAGCGGTTCGACGCACTCGAAAACGGCCAGATGACGTTGGCGGTTTTGCGGGCTGATGGCCCAACCGCTTTTGGGGTCGCCATCAATGGCCCCCGCCACGTCGTAATTCTTCTGCGAAAAGTCTGCCGCTGCGTTCTTCAAGTCAACCCTTCTTGCTGCCGTACCGCTGGCTGGCCGGACGATGATGCTGAATTCACTCAGGACAAAATTGCCGTGGCCCGTGCGGCCCGGTTTGCCAGTTTCGTCTGGCAACACTTCGACTCTGAATCCGGTAATGGCAGGGGGCGCGACGGTGGTTTCAACCTTGTAGGTTTCGGTCAAAGGATTCATGCCGGAGGCGAGGACGCTCCGATCGGATTGAGGAATAAGCGTGGCGCCGTTTGCGGAAGCCGCGGATGCCGGCTCAAGCACATTCCAAAGCGCGAGTTCCAATTTGCCAGACGCTTCCCATTCTGCCTGTTTCCCTGGCAGCGAATCGCGAACGTAATCATCGTAGGGTTTCTTCAACCGTTCCTGCTCGGCATCCCATTTCTCTTTCGCGGCCTGGTAACTGGCGAGTTCCGCGGGCGTGGGCGCTGGCAGGTCCGCATCCTCGGCGTTGTTGAAGAAGGCGAACAGTTGGTAAAACTCCCGCTGGGTGATCGGGTCGTATTTGTGCGAATGACACTCCGCGCAACCGACCGTCAGACCCAGCCAGACCGCGCCCGTCGTGTCCACGCGGTCCACCACGGCCTTGTTGCGGAATTCCTCCTGGTCCACACCGCCTTCCTTGTTGATGAGCGTCTGACGGTGAAAACCGGTGGCGATCTTCTGTTCCATCGTGGCGTCGGGCAAAAGGTCGCCGGCCAGTTGCTCGATGGTGAACTGGTCGAACGGCAGGTCGCGGTTGATGGCCTCGATGACCCAATCACGATATAGATACGCGTAGGGCCGGGGCGAATCCTTCTCGTAACCGTCACTGTCGGCATAACGCGCAAGGTCCAGCCAATGTCGTCCCCAGCGCTCGCCGAAATGTGGCGACGCCAGCAAGCGAGCCACCAGCCGCTCGTAAGCATCCGGCGACTTGTCCTTGCGAAACTCTCCGACTTCCTCCGGTGAGGGTGGTAGTCCCAGCAGGTCGAGGCTCAGACGGCGGATCAAAGTGGTTCGATCCGCTTCGGGCGAGGGTTTGATGTTTTCCTGCTCGAGCCGGGCGAGAACAAAATGGTCAATCGGATTGCGCGGCCAGCGCTGGTCTTTGACGACGGGTACAGCCGGTCGCTGCGGAGGTTGAAAGGCCCAGTGAGAATTTCGCGCGGTGGCGGTGCCCGCAGCGTCATCCGGCCACGGTGCGCCTTCGTCAATCCAGCTCTTGATCAACGCCACCTGCGCGGACGTCAATGGTTCACCCTTCGGTGGCATGATGCTGTCTGGATCCGCTCCCGAAACATTTTGGAACAGCAAACTCTCCGCGCTTTGGTGCGGGACGATGACCGCGCCCGAATCGCCGCCTTTCAGCGCATCGGCCTTTCGGTCGAGCCGCAAACCGCCGCGGTGCTTTTCCGGGCCATGACACGAGTAGCAGCGATCGGCGAGGATGGGCTTGATGTCGCGGTCAAAATCGGTGGCGGTGAGTGCGCCGGAACAAACCGCGAGCAGCCCGAATGCAAGCCGGCGACCGAACCGGCCAGGTTTCATCCACGAACGCGATGTGCAATTCGAGCGGCGCATGGCAAAGGGCTACGGGTTTATTACGACGCAGTCACGCGCGGGTTTCAAGCCCATAATTGGTCATCAAGGGCCGCCTCGCGTTGGCGGGTTTCAGATTCGTTTACCGGACAACGGCGCACGCCATGCGGTGGCGGCCCAGGGCACGCTTTGCAAAGTGTGTGCTTGCCCCTTGGAGTTCGCTGGCCGGCGGTGGGGGGTTGAGTCCGGCCTGTGGCAACCATCGCCGGTGGCCGCGCCCGCCACTAATCCGCTGTCTCCATCCGCTGCTCCGCTCGCCATGACAATTTGAGTGCACTCAGAAATCCGCCCGCCTTGGCAAGCGTCTCCTCGTATTCCGCCTCCGGCTCCGAATCGGCCACGATGCCCGCGCCGACGTGGAAATAGGCCGTGTCCGCTTTGCGAATCGCGGTGCGAATGCTGATGCTCAACTGGCTTTCACGATTGAACCCGAGATAACCGTGGCAGCCGCAATACGGCCCGCGCGCCAACGGCTCCAGTTCGTCAATAATCTCCATCGCCCGGAACTTGGGCGCACCTGTAATGCTGCCGCCGGGAAAGCACGCTGCCAGCGCCGCGAAATGCGTCACCCCGGAACGCAGCCGGCCCTCGACCGTTGAAACGAGATGCTGCACTTGCGGAAACCGCTCGAGCTTCGCCAATTCCGGGACTTGAACCGAACCGTATTCGCAGACCCTGCCAAGATCGTTGCGCAGCAGGTCCGTGATCATCACCAGTTCGGCCAGTTCCTTGGGGCTGGTTTGCAGTTCATAGGCGAGTTGGGCATCGCGCGTCGCATCCGTTGACCGTGGGCGGGTGCCCTTGATGGGGCGCGTGGCGATGTGCGGCCCGCTCAAACGGAGAAACTGTTCGGGCGACGAAGAGGCGAGTTGGAAATCGCCACAATCGAAATACGCCGCGAACGGCGCGGGCGAGACGGTCAGGAGTCGCTCGAACAACTCCCAGCCGGAGAGGCTGCAGCTTGCGGCGAGCCGGTGCGACAGGTTCACCTGGTAAATGTCGCCGGCGTGGATGTAACGCTGCGCGCGAGCAACGGCCGTAAGGAATTCCGTGCGTGTGCGGTTGGAAAATACCAGACCCTCACCCCTGACCCGTCTCGCATCGGATGGGAGAGAGGAACTGCCGTCGGCGCCTTTCCTGATGTCCATCAATCCATCGGCAGCGTACGCGCTTCTCATTTCCAATCGTGCTTCCGGCGATTCTCCTTCTACCATCGGATGTAAGCAGGCCGGGGCGAGGGAGGGTTTTGCTGCACCGGCCAGCCGCTGCTGCCAGACCTCGGCTGTTTCTTTAGCCCGCTTCTCGCTGCGCGAACCATCCGCGCTCAACCCGGTCGAAACCACACACGTTCTTCCCAGGCGATGATCGAACACCACGAGGCTGTCGTAGAGACCGACATGGCAATCCGGCAGTTCAAGATCGTTTGCGGCGTGACGCGGGAGCTTCGGCTCGACGAAGTTCTTCAAGTCATAGCCCCAGTAACCGAAACAGCCGCCGAGCGGGAAGGGAAAATCAATCTCGTCGAGCAATTCGTAGCGGGACATCAGGCTGTCGAGCAGATGCCAGGGGTTGCCGAACTGAATGCAGGGCGTGGTGGGTGAGGAGTGCGTTGCGATTTCACATCGCGATCCCCACGAGCGGAAGGTGAGGAACGGGCTGGTTGCCACGAATGAGTAACGAGCCTGCGGCGATTCGAACAATGCGCTGCGCAGCAGGGCCGCGCCGGGTTGAGCGCGCAATTCCTCCACCAGCGATTCCGGCGTGTGAGCCGTCGAACATTCCTGGACGATCGGCCGCATCCTTCAGGCCTTGGCGGATCGTGGGCGGGTTTGTTCAAACCAGAGCAACCAGACGATTTCGTCGGTCAGCGCCTGGCGGTTGAAATAACCCGGCACCCGGTTGTGTCCCGCGCGCAGCCAGCGCACGCCGCCGTTGAGTGTGGCGCTGGTCGCGTTTGCGCAAAGCTCACGGACCAGCCAGATGAATTTCTCCGTGGTCGAAAGTTCCGGCCGGTCCAGCAGGAGTTTGAAGGGGAATCGCGCGGCCTCGATTTGATATCGCGTCGCCCCGTCACCCACGAGCATTTCCAACAGCAGGTGGGAATCGGAGCTCACTTTGCGCCGGCTCTCGGTGACCTGCTTGGGCCAGACACCAAACACCGGGCTGAAGCGCAGCTCGGTGCGCTCCGTGCGGGTCCGGTTTACTTCGATATCGCCGACCGCGCCGGCGGCCAGCAGGCTGACTTCCGGCCAGGGGATCAGCGTGGGTCGCCCGAGCACGTCGAACACCCCCAGACCGGCCGAGGAAAGCTCCAGTCGGTTGAGCATCTTGGGCTCGGGCAGTTGCGGCAGGTCGTCCTCGGAGACCAGCGCGGCGGGAACGCCCTCGGCCTGCAAGGCCTGCTGGAAAGCCCGCGCGGCATCGTGACTTTCGTGCCGCATCAGGATGCCGTGCGCACCCACCGCCAGGCGGACGGCGTCGGCATCCGTCAGATTGCTGAACGACCGGAACGCGCGCTTCAACTGGTCGGCGCTGGGGCTGCGCAGCTCCTTCTGCAGCACGGCAAATTGTCGGGGGTTGGACATGCTAACGCGCGTCGTGACGCCAGGCACGTTTCAAGAGAACGCCATGGCCACGCGCTCGGGCGGCCCGACGCGCCGCAAGTATTCGAGGATGACGCGCAGCGCCTCCTGCGGATCATCCGTGAGCGTGTACTGTTTGAGATCGTCGGGACTGATAAAGCGGTTCTGCTCCTGCATCTGGCTCTGCATCCAGCGCAAAATGCCCGTCCAGAACTTTTTGCCAAAGAGGATCAGCGGAAACTTGGGGATCCGCTCCGTCTGCACCAATGTGGAAATCTCGAAGAACTCATCCAGCGTGCCGAAACCGCCAGGCATGAAAATGAAGGCGACGCTGTATTTGGCGAAGCAAACCTTGCGGGCGAAGAAGTAATGAAAGTGGATCGGCACGTTGGCGTAGGGATTGCCTTTCTGTTCGTGCGGCAGTTCAATGTTCAAGCCCACGGATTTTCCGTTCGCCGCCGCGGCTCCCTTGTTCGCGGCCTCCATGATGCCTGGCCCGCCACCGGTGATGACGGCGAGGTTCTGTTTGGCCAGTTCCTTGCCCAATGTCACCGCCGCGTGGTAGTAGGGACTGCGGCGCGGCATCCGGGCCGAGCCGAACACCGTGACGGCCGGGCTGACCCGCGAGAGCGTCTCGAACGAATCCACAAACTCCGCCATGATGCGGAAAATGCGCCACGGGTCCTCCTTGATGAAACTCGCTCCATGATTGTTCATGGGGCACAGCATAGCCTTCAAGGTCGCGCGAGACAAGTGCTCCACCGGATGAGGCCGCCAAGAGGAGTCAGATCCCCACCGTGAGCGCCTCAGATTCGTCGCAGGCGAATCCGGCCGGCCTGGCGCGAGCGAATCGCTCGGAGTGCCTGCCGCAGTTGCCGGCCCAGCGCACGGGCGGTGGGCAGGCAGCGGGTCCCGATCAGGATGCGGTTATCGAAATCGTCCAAGTGAAGCACCAAAGTGGCATCGAACAGCCCAGCCAATCGCGGCAGGACCGGTTGCCAGGTGCCGTTGGCGAGCGGCAGTAGATTGAAGACGGCGATGCCTTGCGGTTTCAACTTTTGCCGCATCAACTTACCCAGGCCGTTCCAGGAAATGTCCGGCTTCACCACGTCGCCTTCGCGAGGCACCGACAGGTCGTCCAGCAACAGGTCAAACGCGCGTGGCTGCCGGCGCAACCACTTGGCCGCGTCGGCTTGCTGCCAGGCCACACGGCGCGACCACGCTCGACAATGCCGCCGGAAGAGGTCGTAGCTCGCCCGATCGAGATCCACCGTGGTCACACGCTCCGTCACGCCCAGCGCCGTCAACGGCGCCATGATGCCGCCGCCGGCGAATCCCAGAATGCCGATCCGTCCGCGTGGAGCGAGCACCGCAATCACCGCCGCCAGCACATCGAACACGCTGTGCGTCGGCCCGGGCGACGTGCGCAATTCGCTGATGACCACACCATGCTGGCTGAGACGCACGCCGTGCCTGGTGGATTGGATGTCCATGCCGCGGAGTATTGCCAAGCCCCGCGCCACCGTCATCAAACTTTGTTGCTTTGCGGTGTCCTGCTGGTCTGAAATTATTTCCCTGCCTTCTTCACCTCGGGGTGATTGAGCAGAAACTCCCGTCGTTGCTCGGCAAAGGATTTCAAACTGCCGCGCGGCCCCCGACCCGGACCGAACCCGCCCTGAGTCTGCGGCGCGCCGTCCAATCCCGCAAAGAAGGCTTCTGTGGAATCCAGTTTCCGCGTGTCCACTTTCACCACGTCGGCAATTACCGATTGATACTCCTTCGCCAGCGGGCCGAGCTTGTTCCAGTCGAGCCACGTCTGGGCAATCTCGCGCACGTAGCCGAGGTAACGCATGCGCAACGCGGGCACGGCCAGCAATTTTGAAAGCAAGGGCTTGCTCGAATCATTAGCCGCCACCAACGGATCGAGTTGCACCCCGCCACCGCCGCCCGGCCCACTACCACCCGGGCCGCCGCGTCCGCGCCCACCGCCTGGACCACCCGGACCGCCCGGACCGGCAAAGTTCGGCTGAGGCAACACGCCAGCCAGTCCCGCTCGCAGATTGTCCTCGTTCAACGCACCGCGTTTGCCCCTGTCCCAATCGCTGAACCACTTCGCGAACGTGTCCTTAAATTCCGTGCGCGTGAGCGAACCATCCTTGTCCGTGTCCGTCGCGCCAAACAATGCCGGTCCGAGAACCATCGCCGGCCCGAAGCCACCGCGACCGCCGCCGGGTCTTTGGCCGCCTTGCGGTCCACCGCCGGGCGGGCCGAAACCTTGGGGTGGCGGCAGCAATTCCTCGAACCTCGCGATAAACTGCTCCTGCGAAACCTTGCCGGTCCTGTCCGGGTCCAGTTTGTCGAACCACGTCTCCGCCAGCGCGCCGAACTCGGATTTCGTCAGCCTGCGATCATCGTTCTGGTCCCCCTGCTCCAGCATCTGCTGGGTCACGATCATCTCCGGGCCGAAGCCACCGCCGGGACCGCCAAATCCACCCGGACCACCCGGTCCGCCCGGTCCGCCGGGACCGCCGCCGACACTGAACGTCTCATTCGCGTCATGCGGGAAAAGGTGGAAGCGCCCCTTGGTGTCCTGGTAAAGGCTGTAGTCGCTCGCCCGCACCCAGTAGCCATCGTTGTTCACCAGCACATTTTCGAGCGCGAGAAACTTCAACGCGCCGTCTATGTTGAGCAACGGTTCGAGCGCCTTCTCCAACTGGTCCGGCGGCGTTTGATTCAACACCTTGCAGAGCTTGATGAGGTCCGCCCAGACTTCGGGATCGTCTTTGGTTTTGATTTCGTAAAGCCGCTTGTACGGCGCGGGATCATCGCCGAGATACTCGAGGCCGGCGCGGCCTTGCGGACTGCCGGGCACTTTCCACCGCGCGCCCTTCGTCGTGCCGAACCAGTCGTTGATGAAATCCTTGTTGAACTGCTGCACGCTGGGATACACGCCCCAATCCTCGCCATTGATGACCACGCGCACGAAGTTCGCCTTGGGCGCGGGAATGTATTCGCGGGAAATGTGGTGCGACAACACCGCCCGCAGCATCGTCGGGTCGCCGTGCGAATTCAGCAGGTTGAATGTGCGGTAGCCGCCCAGGTTCTGTTTCTCGTGAACCCAATCCAGGGACAGATTCAGCGAACGCTTGCGCCCCTCCGGCACCATCATCAACGACGAAGCGCCGCGAAAATGCACGCCCACATCCTGATAAACCTTTCCGTCCACGGTGAGTTTGGCGGGCACCTCCACGTCCGTGTTGTTGAAATCGGCCAGCTCCTTCTCCCAATCTTCGTTCTCGAACTCGAGGAAGAACGTCCGCAGCGTCTTCATGTCGTACGCGGGCGCATCGGGAAACGACCGCACGTCCGCTGGCGAAAGTTTCTGTCCTGGCTGCGCCGGTTCTTGGTTCTCGCCGCGCGGACCAAATCCACCCCGCCGGCCGCCCGGACCGCCCGGACCGCGATTCGCGCGCTCCTTGGACAGATATTCCCGCGCTGCCTTCCGCTCTTCGTTGTTCAGCCGCTTGTCACCATCTTTGTCGAACTGCTTGACCAGTTTGATCTCCTGAAACATGCCGCCCGGACCACCCGGTCCGCCGGGGCCGAAGCCTCCGCCCGGACCAAACGGCGGCGGCCCATCGAACCCAGGCCCGCGGCCCGGCGGAAAACCGCCGTCGCCCGGACGCTGATTGGGTTGTGGTTGCGCCAGTGTGGTAAAGGTGAAGGCCAACGCTGCAGCCAGCGCCACACCGCACCTGAGCCCGCCTAACCGATAAGCAGACCAGGTCCACCGGCGTAGCGCAGACTTCCAGTCTGCTGCATCGCGGGTTTCCAACCCGCTGAATTGACGAAGCGGTGAGAACGTTTGGAGGATCCTGCCGAATGGAATTCGGCGATACGGCAGGTTGGAAACCTGCGCCACTGTTGCACACGCCCAGCCTTGACAATGCCGGCGGATCAGACTGTGTTTCGTTTTCATAATTGGTGTGAAGGTGAGTTTGATTGCATACACGATTCGTGCGGTTCAATCCCCATTAAAATCCCGGCGTTCAAATCGCACACTCTGCACGCCTTCAATCCGGTTCAGGGCCTTGACCAGTTCATCGGCCGACCCGCCCTGCCGCAGCCGGGTCTCGTAGGTGACATCCAGCAGCACGCCCTGCTTGGCGGTCGCCACGGACATCAATTCGCGCTCCTGCAACTGGCTGTCGAGCGTCGTTCCGAGCAACTGGTCGAGGTCGTAGCCCAACCCCACGCGGAGGCTCAGACGATAGGCCGGTTGCGCCGCACTGAACACCTTCGCCCGGACCATCATCAGATAGGCCGCGAAGCCTACGACGCCGATGCCGATGATGCCGACCCAAAAATCGTTCGCCCCCACCGCCATGCCGACCACGACCGCGAAGATCACATACGCTGTGTCCTGCGTGTCGCGCACCACCGTGCGAAAGCGCACAATCGAGAGCGCGCCCACCAGGCTGAACGCGCGGGCGACGTTATCGCCAATGACCTGCGTGACCATCGCGATGAGAATCGCCAGCAACACCAGCGTGACCGGAAAAGACGACGAGATCTCCGCGCCTCGCCGCGTACGCCGATACACCCACGCCACCACCGCGCCCAGAATCGCCGCCACGCACAAGCGCGTCAGCACGACTGCCGGTGAAATCTCCGGTCCATTTAGCAACGTGGTTTGTAAGAAATCTGGCATGACTTCAACTCCGAACGGTTTCGCCAACGGTTTGAGACGCGGCGACCAGCCCCAAGGTTGCGGCCGCCTGCCGATACTTGGAAAACGGTCGCGGCGTCAGCGCAAATTCCTCGACCAGGTACTTGAACAGCGCCGGCATGCCGTAGCGGAATTTCAGTTCCAGGATGACCTGGTCATCCATCACCGGCGCCGCCTCGCGTTCGCTGAACCACATCCCCGCCGCCGGCAACGCGCGCAGATTCTCATCCAACGTCAGGCGAATCGGCCCGTAAGTGGTCATTGCCACGCGCGCGGTGCGGCAATAGGAAATCTGGCAGACCGGATTCAGCCCGCGCGCCAGCCGCCGCCGATGAAACCAATAACCCGCCCAATCGCGGTCAACCTCGGATTCGGCCAGGCGCTCCAGTTCTTCCAGTTTCACCATCGAGCGCCGCTTGGTGAGCAGGCCCCGCGTCTTGAGTTTGCGTTCCAAGAAGACCACCTCGCCCTGACCGTAGCGCCGGATGCGGAGCTTGCTGCGTCCATACGAGCCGTGCCGATGAAACACGTCGAACCGCTCCGTGTCAAAATAGAGGCTGGTGATCCGGTAGCCGTCCCCGGCCGCGCCGCCCGCGTAAGGATCGGGGCAAAGCTGCGCCCGCGCCCAACCACGAATCTGATCAGCCAGCGCCGGGCTGACGAGAAACTTCATCTCCGAGGCAAACTCGCGATTCTCCCGACTATCAATGGACGGTGACATGGCTCAAGTGGTTCGAGTTTCAGGACGCAACCCCTTGCTGATGCAATGACGGATTTCGTGTTGCAAATGCAGCCCAGAATCCGTCATCGGCACTTCGGCTTGGCGAGCCGCGGGCGGCGGCTGGCGGTTGGATCGTTCACTCAGTTTCACGCCCACAGGTTGCCACGGCCACGATTAAGCCACCGTTAAGCCGCAACTTTTTCCAGAGGAAACATCTTAATCGCCCCTTAATCCAACCGGTGGCACACTGACACCGCATCTGCGCCATGAGAATTCTGGTGGTCGAAGACGAACCGCGCCTCCTGCGCAACCTGGCCAAGGCCCTGCGCGAGGAGGGTTACGCCGTGGACACGGCGGAAGCCGGCGATGACGGCCTGTTCAAGGCCGAGACTTACGACTACGACGCCGTTGTCTTGGACGTGATGCTGCCCGGCCTCGATGGCTGGCAGGTACTCGACCGGCTGCGCAAGCGGAAGCGCACGCCTGTCCTCATGCTCACCGCCCGCGACGCGCCCAAGGATCGGGTGCGCGGCCTGGACACCGGCGCGGACGATTATCTCGTCAAACCGTTCGATCTGGAGGAACTGCTCGCCCGCTTGCGCGCGTTGATCCGCCGTTCGGCCGGGCAGGTCCAACCCTCGCTGAAAGTGGGCGACGTGCTGATTGACACCCGCGCCCGCTCCGTCACCCGCGCCGGCGAACCGATCGTGCTGACCGCGCGCGAATACGCCATCCTCGAATACCTTGCGTTACACCGCGGGAAAGTGGTCAGCCGCACCGAACTTTACGAACACCTGTTCGACGAAAGCGACGACACGCTCTCGAACCTGCTCGACGTACATGTGTTTGGCATTCGCAAGAAACTCGGGCGCGATCTTGTGACGACCCGTCGCGGCCAGGGTTATTGCATTGAGTAGAAGATGAAAACATCCAACAACCAACCTTCAAAGCCCAACCTCCGATGCCGTGGACGGTGGCGCGTTGGGAGTTGGATGTTGTCTTGAGCCATGTTCACCAAGTCCATTCGCTGGCGGTTGCAATTGTGGTTCGCGTTTCTGCTGATCTGCACGTTGAGCGGCTTTGGCATCGCGAGCTTCGAGGTGTATCGCACGCGGCAACTCAAGCAGGTGGACGAGCGGCTCGGTCCGCGGGTGGAAGCGTTGAGCCGGATTGTGCGCGGCCCTCAGTTCTTCCGAGGGGGCCGGCCACCCTTCGAGCCGGGCCGCGACCGCCGGGGTGGCAGACCGCCGGGACAGTTCGACAGTTTCCCGCCTCCCGGCTCCGAGGATCGGCGACTGCCCGCGATCCCACCGCGCGACCTCCTCGAATCGGTCGGCGGACCAAGTCTGCCTCTGCCGCCCGATTTGGAGCGGACGCTGCGCGAGGATCTGGAAACCGGAATTTACTTTCTGATTTGGAACGGCGACGGGACGCGGCTCGACGCCTCCACCAACGCCCCGGCGGATTTGCCGCGTCCTCCGGCGATGCCTCCGGACTCTGGCCCGCACTTCCGTACGCGCGACGGCCATCGGGAGGCTTATGAATTCAATCGCGAAGGCCGGGCGGTGCTGGTGGGCACCTCCATCGCAACCGATTTGGAGGCCCGGCGCGGGTTTGCGCTGATGCTCGTCGGGGCCGGTCTGAGCGTGCTGGCTCTTGGGCTGGGTGGAGGCTGGTTCATCGCCAGTCGCGCCTTGCGCCCGTTGCAGGACATCAGTGCCACCGCCAGTCGCATCTCGGGCGGCCATCTGGCCGAACGCATCAACGTGGCCGACACGGAAAATGAATTGGGCCAGCTCGCCGGCGTGCTGAACTCCACGTTTGCCCGCCTCGAAGCCGCCTTTGCCCAGCAGAAACAATTCACCGCCGATGCCTCACATGAATTGCGCACGCCCATCGCGGTGTTGTTGTCTGAGGCGCAAACCACCCTCGCCCGGCCCCGCACGGCGGAGGAGTATCGCGAGACGCTCGAAGCCTGCCTGGAAACCGCCCAGCAAATGCGCCGGTTAACCGAATCACTGCTCGAACTGGCGCGATTCGACGCCGGCCAGGAGAAACTGCGCCACGAACCGGTGGACCTGGCCGAGATTGTCCGCACATCGGTCGAACTGGTGCAACCGCTGGCGGCGGAGAAGGACATCAAGATTCATTGCGACCTGGCACCAGTCCAAGTCTTGGGCGACGAAGTCCGCCTTGGCCAGATCATCACCAATCTGGTGACGAACGCGATCCGCTACAACAAACCGGCCGGCGAGGTGCGAGTGCAAACCCGCTTGGACGCCAACACTGCCGTACTGACGGTGACAGACACCGGTCCCGGCATCGCGCCGGAAGACCTGCCGCACATCTTCGAACGATTTTATCGCGCGGACAAATCGCGCACCACCGCGCACGGTCGCACCGGCTTGGGCCTGGCCATCTGCAAAGCCATCGTGGACGCCCACGGCGGCACCATTGAAGCGCAAAGCGCGCCGGAGGCAGGGTCGAACTTCATCGTGAGACTGCCCCAGCCGACCGGTTAAAGGCTTTCCCCCGAACGGTGATCACGCACCGCTAAAATTCGTCTGGGCACGCGGAATCCTGTCGCTACACTTCCGGCGCATGGAAAAAGTGCGACTTGGCATCATCGGGATGGGCAACATCGGCAAATACCACGCCGATTATCTTCAGAACCAGAAAGTCACCCGTTGCGAACTCGTTGCGGTGTGCGATGCGGTCGCGCCATTGGACCGCTACCAGCCGCTCAAGACGTTCACGGACGGCGAGGCGCTGATCCAATCTGGCGAGGTGGACGCGGTCATCATTGCCACGCCGCATTTTCAGCACACGACCCTGGGGATAGCGGCACTGAAGGCCGGTGTTCACGCGATGGTCGAGAAACCGATTTCCTCGCACAAGGCGGACGCGGAGCGGCTCATTGCCGTCAGCCGGGAGCATCCCAAGGTGGTTTTCGGCGGCATGTTTCAACTGCGCACCGAACCGCGCTACAAGAAGGTCCTCAAGCTGATTCAGGACGGCGACCTCGGCCAGATTGTCCGTGTCAACTGGATCAACACCGACTGGTATCGGACCGAGGCGTATTACGCGAGCGGCGGCTGGCGCGCGACGTGGAAGGGCGAGGGTGGCGGCGTGCTGCTCAACCAGTGCCTGCACAATCTCGACACGCTGCAGTGGCTGGTCGGCATGCCCAAACGCGTGCGCGGGTTTTGTCAGCTTGGCCGGTTTCATCAGATCGAGGTCGAGGACAACGTCACAGCCTACCTGGAGTGGGGTAACGGCGCGACCGGCGTGTTTGTCAGTTCCACCGGAGAAGCGCCGGGCACAAACCGTTTCGAGATCGTGGGCACGCTGGGCCGGTTGGTCATGGAGAACAACCGCATCGCTTTCACGCGGAATGAAGCCGACATGATTCAGTTCAGCCAGACGGCCAAACAAGGTTTCGTGAAGCCGGACGTGTGGAACATCGAAATTCCCTTCGAGAACGCCGTCATCCCGCACGCCATCATGGTCCAGAATTTTGTGAACGCCATCCTCGACGGCGAGCCGCTGATCGCCCCGGGCGCGGAAGGCATCCACTCGGTCGAACTGGCGAACGTGATGGTTTATTCCTCATTGTTGAACGAAACGGTTGAGCTGCCGATGGACGGCGCCGGCTGGGAGAAGCGGTTAAACCAGCTCATTGCCGAATCGAAGGTGCAGAAGAAGGTCGTGCAGGTGGAGGCGACGGATTTTACCAGTTCATTCCGGCGGTAAGGCAGACTGGCCTGGACGTTTGGTGGCGAGGAACATTTCTGGCGCGCGGCAACGCCCGACGGCGGTCAGATTGGAAGCGAGTGCGGATCACTTATGAAATCAGAAGGTGTCGGTGCGGGAAGAATCAACCGGGCGGGTGGTGTGGCTTCGGCGCTTCGGTTTGTCGGGGCATTTCTGGAGGAACCCCTCACCGTAGGGGCGTTCTGGCCGAGTTCCGAGGAACTCTCTCGCGCCGTCGTTGACAGTTGCGTGTTTCCCCCTTGGGGTATCGTGGTCGAGCTCGGGCCGGGAACCGGCTCCTTCACCAGCTTGCTGCTCGAACGCCTGGAAGACCGGGGACGTTTGCTGGCCTTGGAGATCAACCCCACCAATCTGGCGGTGCTGCGCCTCCGGTTGCCGCGTTGCGCCGCCATCCATGATTCGGCGGAAAACCTGGACCGTTACGTGGGTCGCGGCCGGGCGGACTGTGTCGTCAGCGGTCTGGCTTGGGGCAACATGCTCCCCGCAACCCAGGACCGCATCATGAACGCCATCGTGCGCGCCCTTTCGCCCGGCGGCCAGTTCGTCGCGTTTGCCTATGCTCACGCGCGGTACTATCCGACGACCTTGCGCTTCCGGAAACTGATGTTCCGGGAGTTCGCTCGCGTGGAAACCTCGCCCATCATCTGGCGCAACCTGCCCCCGGCCTACGTGTATCGTTGCTGGCGATGAATCGGACTATCGGCCTACGAGGGCTTAAGCCCCGTCCAGTTTGGCGTCAGCGACCCCGAGTAGAGCCGGAGGCTTGAAGAGCAATTTATCGCCTTCGATTCTCGGACGACTCTCCCTCACTCTGGCCCACGTCCGTCCAACTTCGCTGCGCTATGGCGCGACCCAGTCAGCCGCGTCGAAGCCTGAGGCGAAGACCCGGCATTGGGAGAGGGAGAGTCTTCCGCCGGTTTCGCGAAAGATGGTGCGACCGAAAATGCCGGAAGGTGGTCGGATAAGATTGAGCGAACGGCTGCTATCTACCTCTCCCAGCGGGAGAGGGATCAAGGGTGAGGGAGAATCGCGCGACAAGCCATGCCCTTTCAAATCAGCGCGGTTGAGCGCAGATGAGCAATTCAAAAATTGTTGAAACGCGGGGATTGACGGGGACGCGGGCGCGGGTGTAGAAGCCCTTTACGAATCGCGGCGGCCGGGGCTCGGCCCACGAGAGAGGCGGCTCGCCCCGTGGAGTAGGACCAGGGCTGGAGGTTGGCGATGCCTCTGCGCTTACTCCACGGGGCGAGGCAGACAAGTGCGAGGTCGCTCAAGTTCTCTCACGGGCTGAGGGTCAGGTCTCCCAGCTCCGCTCGACTCGCTTGGGCTGAGCTTGAAGGTTGAACGCGCCAATCAGAACTACCGCAACTAGGAAATCATGTCACCTCTGGCCTTACTCTTGATCGCGATCATAATCGCTCTGCCAATAGCATGGTTGATTTCTGAGTTTCGAGGTAGCCGGACCTTGCGAATCACCTTGGGTATTCTGGCAATCGGAGCAACCGCCACGTGCATTTGGGCGTTAAGCAATGTCCTCACTCGGTTCAACTACAACGCTTGGCATGGCGGCGCGACAGGTGACTTGCTTCGAACATCTCTGGCTCAAATCGAAGATGGCCATCTTGACCGTGTGCTTAGAGTTTGGCGTGGGCTCGACCAACAATATCAACCGACCTGCGACAACCACGCCAACTACAAGGGGCTGGTGGAGGAAGCGACGCTGCGCATGCGTGGGGATGTCCCAATTGAAGCGGGATCACCTTGGGATGCTTCGGCGTTCCGGTCAGACACTTGGGTGGGGCATTGGGAGGATGGCAACGGCTATTGGATCGTGATCAACGACGTTGGCCGACCATACGACATCGTACAGTCTGGACAGCCTCGCTCCATGGTGCATGCCGTCTCCGTTTCGTCGGACTTCCGCGTCCTGACGTTCAAGGAAGGCGATCAATGGTTACACACACTGACACTCAAGAACAAGTATGAGGCGAGTTACGAGTGGTTCGATCTCAGAAGGGGAGCCGTGTGGGAGATACGGCCGGTGTACAAACTGATCAGAGCATCCGATCAACAGAAAGCAATGACTCAACAAGACGGTCATGCAGAGACAAATCGAACGTCGTCGGTGACTAACGCCCTTCGCGCACGTTCACGTTAACCCGATGAATTCCTCAACCCCCACCCGCCTCGGCCTCTTCGGTATCGGCCTCGACACGTATTGGCCGCAGTTCAAGGGTTTGAAAAACCGGCTCGTTGGTTATCAGAAGCAAATCGCGCAGAGGATATTGGTGGGGCGAGCGTCTTCGCGAGCCGGTTCTGTGGTGGGGACGGCGCGCCGCGCCGTCCAGTCGTCGCAGCGCGACGACCCTACTATTCAACTGATTGACGCCGGGTTGGTGGACAGTCCGGCCAAGGCCCGCGTCGCCGCGTCGTTGTTCCGGCGTGAGGAGGTGGATTTGATTTTCCTCTACGTCTCCACTTACGCGTTGTCGTCCACGGTGCTGCCGGTGGTGCAGGCCGCGCGCGTGCCGGTGGTGGTGCTGAATCTTCAGCCCGTGCCGCAACTGGATTACGCGCAGTTCAACGCGCTCGGCGACCGCGGTTTGATGACGGGCCTCTGGCTGGAGCATTGCCAGGCGTGTTCCGCGCCGGAGATCGCGTGCGTGTTCAATCGCGCCAACATTCCGTATCATCTCGTGACGGGCCATCTCGCGGACGAGGAGGCGTGGCGGGAGATTCAGGATTGGGTGGACGCGGCGAAGGTCGCGAGCGCGATGCGCCGGAATCGCGTGGGCGTGCTCGGTCATTATTACTGCGGAATGTTGGACGTTTACAGCGACCTGACGCAGCAATCCGCCGCGTTCGGAAATCATTTCGAGCTGATCGAGATGTGCGCGTTGCACAAGTTGCGCGAGGCGGTGACGGCCCGGCAGGTCGCGACAAAGTTGAAACAATTCCGCCGCGAGTTCGACGTGTCGCCCGAGTGCGAGAAAGGCGAACTCATCCGCGCGGCGAAAACTTCCTGCGCGCTGGATGCGCTGGTAAAGCAGCACGATCTCGGCGCGCTGGCTTACTACTACGAGAGCGAGGATGGCCTGGCGTATCGCGACATCGTCACGTCGGTGATCGCGGGCAACACGTTGCTCACTGGCCACAACGTGCCGGTGGCGGGCGAGTGCGAGATCAAGAACGTCCAGGCGATGAAGATCATGGATTTGTTCGGCGCGGGCGGATCGTTCTCGGAGTTTTATCTGGCCGACTTCAATGACGACGTGGTGTTGCTCGGTCACGATGGTCCGGCGCATTTTGCGATCGCGGAGGGGCGCGTGGGTCTCGTGCCGTTGCCGGTGTACCACGGCAAGCCGGGTAAAGGTCTTTCGATTCAAATGACCGTGAAGCACGGGCCGGTAACCTTGCTGTCGGTGGTGCAAGGCGCGGGAGGAAAACTGTCGTTGCTGGTGGCGGAGGGTGAATCCGTGGCCGGGCCGGTGCTGCAAATCGGGAACACAAACAGCCGATACCGTTTCAGCATCGGCGCGAAGCGGTTCATGAACGAGTGGTCGCAGGCCGGACCGGCGCATCATTGCGCCATCGGCGTGGGGCATATCGCGAGCAAGATCGAGAAGCTGGGGGCGCTGCTGGAGTTGGAAGTGAAACGGGTGTGCTGATGGCGATGTGCAGGGGAGGACGTGAGGGTTCGTGGCAGCTTGTACTCGTGCGGTTCGCCCTCACCCCGGCCCTCTCCCGCTGGGAGAGGGAGAATGGTTCTCCGACCTCTCGACCATCGGAACACGGAATCCATTGAACGCTCGTCCGCCAGAGTTGAAACGTGCGAGTGCTGTTCCCTCTCCCAGCGGGAGAGGGTAAGGGTGAGGGAGATCGGTCCAATAACCTTGCCCCGAGTTGTGCCTTGCATCCTCGGACAACCATCAGGCAAGGTCGAAGAGGACTATGAACGGGATGAATCGGGTATCGGGATGGGTTGCCATCATCACACTCACGACTTGCGCGGCTTGGGGCGCATTGCAGCCAAGGCAACTGGAGTGCGAATACCAAGCGAATCCGCTGGGGATTGACACCCAGACACCGCGACTCAGTTGGGTGCTTCAAAGCGACCGCAAAGCCGAGCGCGGCCAGCGGCAGACGGCTTATCATATACTCGTCGCTTCCAGCGAACGGCTCTTGAAGCCGGGCAAAGCTGACCTGTGGGACAGTGGCAGGGTTGAGTCCGATCAAAGCATCCTTGTCCCTTACGCCGGGAAGCCACTCGCTGGGCGGCAACGCTGTTTTTGGAAGGTCCGCGTCTGGGACGTGAACGGCAGGACTTCGGCCTGGAGCGCCACAGCGACGTGGACCATGGGATTGCTCACTACCGAGGATTGGTTGCCCGCGCGTTGGATTGGCGGTGCAAGCGAAGCTCAGTCAGGGTTGGGTGATTGTGTCTGGGTCTGGACCAGCGAACCGGACACGAACGGGAAATTCCCTCCCGGCAGGCGTTTCTTCAGAAGGCGCTTCTCAGTTCCCTCGGACGCGAAAGTCGCCCGGGCGCGTGTGGTCATGACGGCAGACAACAGCTTCACTCTGTTCATCAACGGAAAAGCCGCACTGACGGGGGACCGATGGGAGACTGCGTTCGAAGGCGAAGTGACAGCGCTGCTCTTGGCCGGCGAAAACGTGCTGGCCGTGGAGGCGGGCAATGCCGGTTCGACACCGAACGAGGCGGGTTTGATCGGGAAACTGGAAATCCTGCTCGCCGATGGGCGAACGCTGGTTGTGCCGGTGGACGGTTCGTGGAAGGCCAGTGACCAAGCACCCGAAGGCTGGCACAGCGCGGCGTTTGAAGATGCTTCGTGGCCGCCAGTGCGCGTGCTGGGTCAATATGGTGCGCAACCGTGGGGAGAAATCAGTCAGGCATCGCTGCCACCGCCGGTGTTCCGCCGTGAGTTCGAGTTGGGGAAGCCCATCCGGCGCGCGACAGTTTACGTTTGTGGCCTTGGTCATTATGAACTGCGGTTGAACAGCCAGCGCGTGGGCGACCATGTGATTGACCCGGGCTGGACGGATTATCGCGATACCTGCCTGTACAGCACTTATGACGTGACCCGGCAGTTGCAGCGTGGCGCAAACGCTTTCGGCGTCATGCTCGGCAACGGCATGTACAACGTCGTGGGTGGACGCTACGTGAAATTCCGCGGTTCATTCGGCCCGCCAAAGCTGATTCTGCAACTCCACGTCGAACACACCGATGGAACGACCACGTTAATCGGCACTGATGACCAATGGAAGACCGCATCCGGGCCGATCACGTTTTCGTGCGTTTATGGCGGTGAGGATTACGACGCGCGACGGGAAATGCCGGGTTGGGATCGTCCGGGATTCAACCATCGCGCCTGGAAACCGGCACACATCGCCGCGGGGCCGGGTGGAACGTTGCGCGCTCAAACTGCGCCGCCGATCAAAGTCATCGAGGAGTTTACACCGGTGAAGATCACGGAGCCGAAGGCCGGTTTGTTCGTTTATGATCTGGGACAAAACGTTTCCGGCTGGCCCGAGCTTGCCGTACGGGGACTGGCAGGGGCGACGGTCAAAATGATCCCGGGCGAATTGTTGGCCGACACGGGGTTGGTTTCGCAACGCAGTTCCGGCGGGCCAGTGTCGTTTTCCTATACGCTGCGCGGCAACGGCGTCGAGACCTGGTCGCCGCGGTTTTCTTACTACGGTTTTCGCTATGTGCAGGTAGAGGGGGCGCAAGCTGTCGGTGTCAGCTTCCCTGCCGGCGAGGTCCAACGCCCAGGTCCACGCAATGCGCTGGCAAAGCCTCCGGCGACGCAAACCCCACGGGCTCTCGAATTGAAAAGCCAGTGGCTGCACAGTTCCGCCGAAGTCGTCGGCGATTTCGAGTGCTCGAATCCGCTGATCAACCAGATTCACAAGCTCATCCTCGCGGCCATCCGCTGCAATCTGCAGAGCGTGCTCACGGATTGTCCGCATCGCGAGAAGCTCGGCTGGCTGGAGGTGTCGCATCTGCTCGGACGCGGCATCATGTTCAATTTCCGGACGCCAACTTTCTACGCGAAAGTCTCGCAGGACATGCGCGAGTCCCAGTTGGAGAATGGTTTGGTGCCGGACATTGCCCCCGAATACACCGTGTTCAGCGGCGGATTCCGGGACTCACCCGAGTGGGGCAGTGCCGTAGCGTTCAATCCCTGGCAGGTCGAACAGTTTTACGGCGACGCGAGCCTGCTCGAACGTCACTACGACGTCATGGCTCGGTATGTGGAATATCTGGGCCGCCGGGCGACCAATCACATTGTTGCGCATGGCTTGGGCGATTGGTACGACATCGGCCCGCGTGATCCCGGCCCGTCGCAACTGACCTCTTTCGGCCTGACTGCCACCGCGGTCTATTACGGTGATCTGGTCATCGTGGCCGAAATGGCGCGCCGGTTGGGCAAACTGGAGGAAGCAACTCGGTATGAGAAACTGGCCGCCGCAGCTCGCGCTGCCTTCAATGCGCGGTTCTTCAATTCTGACACCGGTCAATACGACACGGGCAGTCAGACGGCGCAAGCCATGCCGTTGGTTTTGGGTTTGGTGGAACATGCTCATCGTGACACCGTTCTGGCTTCCCTGGTTCGCTCGATTGAGTCCAACGGCAACCGCGTCACAGCCGGCGACGTGGGCTTCATGTATGTCGTCCGTGCATTGACCGATGCCGGTCGCAGTGATGTGCTGTACGACCTCGTCACCCAAACGGACGGGCCGGGCTACGCCGACCAACTGCGCAAAGGAGCGACGACGCTCACCGAGGCGTGGGACGCGAATCCGAACTCGTCCCACAACCACTGCATGCTGGGCCATGCCGAGGAATGGTTTTACAGCGGCCTGGCCGGCATTCGTCCTGATCCGTCCGCCCCTGGGTTCAAAAGAAGCATCATCCGGCCGGCGGTCGTCGGCGATTTGACGTGGGTGAAGGCGCATCATGATTCACCCTATGGCCGCATCGCCAGTGCGTGGAAGCGGGATGAGAGCCGGTTCACGCTTGAGGTGGAAATTCCGCCGAATACCACGGCGACCATTCTTATGCCGACGACTACACCCGCGTCGGTGCGCGAGAATGGTCGGCCGTTGCTGTTGCAACGCGAAGCCCATCGTGCCAACCCTGTGTCGCCGATCGGTGGAGAGGTCGGTCTGGCTCCGGCAACAGGCTTGCGCGGACTGAAGTTGCTGCGAGTGGAGTCTGACGGTGTGGTGCTGGCGGCGGGCTCTGGACGGTATCATTTCACCAGCGACCTCCGTTCGCCGTGAAGTCCCTTGATTCCAGTGGGCAAACCGTTCGCTCGCGTGTCGCTCGCGTGTCTTGACGGTTGGTTTGAATCCCCTCAACTTCACCGCTCATGCAAGTCACCTCGTCGGTTGGGAAAACCGGTCGCATCGTCAGAGCCAAAACCGGGTTGGTGGTCGTGGACGTTCAGGAGCGGTTGCTGCCGGCGATTTTTGACGGCGAACCGCTGCTGCAAAATGTGGTCCGCCTGATCAAAGCCGCAGTGATCCTCCGGTTGCCGGTCCTGCTCACCGAACAGTATCGCAAAGGGGTCGGTGCGACTGTGCCGGCGGTGGCGGCAGCAATCCCGGACTTTGCGCCGATGGAGAAGATGGCCTTCAGTTGCTTTGGGGCCACCGGGTTCGAGGAAGCCCTGCTCGCCAGGCAGGTGAGCGATGTCGTGCTCTGCGGCATCGAAGCGCATGTCTGCGTGCTGCAAACCTGCTTCGATCTTCTGGAGCGCGGCTTTCGACCTTTTGTCGTGGCCGACGCCATCTCATCGCGCGCGGCCGGGAATCATGAGCTGGGAGTCAGCCGGATGCGGGACGCGGGCGCGATCATGGTCTCGACCGAGATGATCCTGTTCGAGTTGCTGGAGCGCGCGGGGACCGAGGAATTCAAACAGGTGCTGGCGCTGGTGAAGTAGGCAGCCTTTGCCAGTTCCAAAGAAAAACGGCGCACCCTGTTCGCGTGCGCCGTCTGTGCAAAGGCGTTGACCAGGGGCTCAATCCAGCCGCTTTACCCGGATGTTCTTGTAGCGGATCGTACTGCCCGGATCGTGCCCTTGGAGCGCGAAGGTCCCCTCACCCAGCTTGCGCTCGAAAGGCTTGGCCGCCTGCGCCCCGGGCGGTTCGATGTATTGGAGCACCGTTTTGCCATCCACCTTGACCGTGACCTTGTTGCCCTCGACGATGATTTCCTGCGTCCACCATTTGCGGTCTTCGGCGGCCGGGATGCCGACATTGACGACGTCGTACAGGCTGCCGGTTTTCTTCCAGTCGCCGTGCGTGTTGTTCACCTGCGACTCGAAGCCCGCGCGTGGCCAGTCGCTGGCCTGGTACTTGGTGTGAAAATAGATTCCGCCGTTGGACTTCGGCTCCGTCATCACCTCGACCTTGAGATGGAAATTCTTGAACGGCTTGCCGTCGCCCTCGTAGAAAAGGTGACAACGCTCGCCCTTGGCGACGAACGCGCCGTCTTCGATTTTCCAGGTGCTCTTGTTTTCCTCGGCGGACTTCCAGCCGTTGAACGTTTTGCCGTCCATGAGCGCGGTGAATCCCGGCTCAACTTCGGCCCGAACCGCGGTCGCGGCGGTGACTGTGACAGTAGTGATCAAGGCGCAAAGCAGTTTGCTTCTCATGCGCCGGAAGGTAGGACCACCGCGGTGCCTCGCCAAGCGAAAAAGACGGGCGGACGGGTTTTGCCCTTGCCCGCGACACTGGCATGGCACAACGTTTTGTGCGTGAAACGATTCTGGTTGCACCCTGTTTGTTCCGGGCCGGCCTTGTTGGCCTTCTGTCTGGCCGGCCCAACCCCCACGATGATGAAAGCTGCCGAACCCGACGCTCCTGTGCTCAAGTTGATTCAGGCCAAACGCCCGCTCATCATCGCGCATCGCGGCTACATGCAATTTGCGCCGGAAAACACACAGCCCGCGTTCAAGCTCGCCATCGAAGCTGGCGCCGACCTCGTGGAGCTGGATTACCACCATAGCCGGGACGGCGTGCCGGTGCTCATGCACGATTACACCCTGGACCGGACCACCGACGCGGTGAAGCGTTGGGGCGGCGCGAAAATCCGCGTGGACCAGAAAACCGCCGCCGAATTGCAGACGCTTGATGCCGGCGCGTGGTTCAGCCCGGGATTCGCCGGCACCAAAGTGCTCCTGCTCGGCGAGGCGCTGGACTTCATCCAGGGCAACGGCGGGGTCACGCTCATTGAACGCAAGGAAGGCGACGCCGCAACCTGCGCGCAACTGCTGCGCGACAAGAACCTGATCAACCGATTGGTGCTGCAGTCCTTCGACTGGGAGTACTTGAAAAAGTTCCATGAACTGGAGCCAACCCAGGTGCTCGGGGCGCTTGGTCCGCCGGGCAGGCTCGCGGATGGCAGCAAGCCCGGCGAACGGCCCAAACTGTTGGATGCGGCTTGGTTGGATGATCTGGAGAAGAGCGGCGCGAAGGTGGTGGTTTGGAACGATCAGGTCAACAAAGACGCGGTCAGACAGGCGCACAAGCGCAAGCTCAAGGTCTGGATTTACACCATCAACGATCCCGCGGCGGCCAACAAGCTTCTCGACATGGGCGTGGACGGCATCATCACGAACAACACCGGGTTGTTGTGGCGGACGCTGGCGTTGCGCGCGATGAAGTGAAGCGGCAAAGGCCGAATTTGGTGGAACGGCTCGCGCTGCGAGCCGTAGCGCCGAGTAAAGCGGCGCAACGAGTGGCCCTCCGCACGGCCGTCCGCTGAACGCGCACGCGGTGGTCGCAGCGCGACCACCCCCACCGGCATGGAACTGGGACGCCCCCACGGCCTGAGAACGCAAAAGAAAAAGCTGTCTTTGGAGGGCCAGTCTTGGCACACCATTGCGTCCGCGCGGGAGCAACCAGCGGACCAGGGAGTGTCCCGTCCCCGCGCCGGACTGGCAGAGTGCAGACAACATGACGAGCAAGAAAGTGCTGAAGTTTGGGTTGCCCAAGGGCAGCTTGCAGGAGGCGACCATTCAAAAGATGGCCAAGGCCGGATTCAACATCCAGGTCAGCAGCCGTTCCTACGTGCCCTATGTGGACGATGACGAACTGGTCATCCGCTTGATTCGCGCGCAGGAGATCAGCCGTTACGTCGAGCATGGCTATCTCGATTGCGGGATCACCGGTCACGACTGGATCGTGGAGAACGGCTCGAAGGTTCACGAGGTGGGGGAGTTTCTGTTCAGCAAGGCGACCCGTCAGCCGGCGCGATGGGTGCTGGCCGTGCCGGAGAATTCACGCATTAAATCGGTCAAGGACCTCCAGGGCAAACGCATCGCCACCGAGGTCGTGAACCTGACGAAAAAGTATCTTCGGCGGCATGGGGTGAAGGCGGAGGTGGAGTTTTCCTGGGGCGCCACGGAAATGAAAGCGCACGAGCTGGTGGATGCGATCGTGGAACTGACTGAAACCGGCTCGTCGCTGCGCGCCAACAAGCTGCGCATCGTGGACACGTTGCTGGCTTCGACGCCGCGGTTGATCGCCAATCAGAATGCGTGGAAGGACCGCTGGAAGCGCCGGAAGATCGAAACACTGGCGTTGCTGCTCAAAGGCGCGCTGGAAGCGGAGGCCAAGGTCGGGCTGAAAATGAACATCGCCGAGAAGCATCTGCCGAAATTGCTGGCGGCCCTGCCAGCGCTGCGCAACCCGACGATCTCCAGCCTGAGCCAGCAGGGCTGGGTGGCCGTCGAAACCATCATTGACGAGCACGTCGTCCGGGAGTTCATTCCGAAGCTGAAGGCCGCCGGGGCCGAGGGAATCATTGAATATCCGTTGAACAAAGTCGTATATTGACCGCGAAGCCTATGGGTTCACTGAAAAAACGCCGCAAAGCGAAAATCAACAAACACAAACGGCGCAAGAAGCTGCGTCTGCATCGTCACAAGAAGCGCACCTGGCAGAAGTAATCGCCAGCCCGTTCCATTCCCGGCCACGCCGGCGGCGATTCGGGAGCGCCGCCGCGCGTGGCTTATTGTACCGCATGAACCAACGCACTTTGGTCCCGGCGCTGTTGGCGGGAGCGATGACCTTGCTGCTGGCCAGTTGCCGTACCGCGCCCTCGGGGCGCAATCCGTCGGATGCCCAATCCGGGGCCGGGTCGAGCCAGTCCAATGCAAGCGCCCGCGCCGGGGAGCGGGAATTGGAACGTCGTGCCAAAGCCCAGGCGCATTACGCGACGGCGGTCATTTACGAGCTGAACGAGCAACGGGAACTGGCGCTCGAGGAGTTCGCCCGCGCCGCCCGCGCAAATCCTGACGATGAAGCGCTCACGCTGGAGGTGACGCGCCGCCTCTTGCCGAACAAGAAGTCCGATCTCGCGCTGGAGTTGTTGCTGGCATCCACCGCCCGGCCCGAGGCTTCCGGTCTGGTTTTCGCCCGGTTGGGTCTGGTTTACGCGCAACTGGGGCAGGTGGACAAGGCCATCGAAGCCAATCGCATGGCGATCAAGAAGTCACCCCTCGAACTCAGCGGTTACCAGCACCTCTTTCTCAACCACATCCAGGCCAACAAGCCCGAGGAAGCGCTGAAAGTCCTGGACGAGGCCGCGCGGCAAACCCGCGCCAGCCCCGAGTTTCTCATGGGAGTCACGGAACTCTACGCGAGTTTCGCGCTCCAGTTTCCCAGCCAGCGGGAGGCGCTTCACGCGAAGGCGCTGAAGGTGCTCAAACAGATCAAGGACTTTCAACTGCGCACCGCCCCGGAACGCCTCAAGCTGGGCGACGGCTTCAACTTGTTCGGAGATTTCGAGCGAGCGGCGGAGGTTTACCTCGATGTGATCCGGATGGCCGCCGACCAGCCCGTTCTGCGGCATGCCGTGCGTGTCAAGCTGGCGGACATCTACCTGCGGACCAATGATCGTCCGCGCGCCATCGCTCAACTCGAGGATATCGTGCGGGAGGACCCCGCCAATGTTCAGGCCTACTATCAACTGGGTCGGCTGGCCTACGAGGAGGACCGCTGGGCCGAGGCCATCGAAAACCTGCAAAAAGTGTTGCTGTTCAACCCCGATTTCGAACAGGCCCACTACGACCTGGCGGCGGCCCAGATTGCGCTGGGCAACACCGGCGACGCGCTGGCCACGTTGAACCGCGCGCGCGCCAAGTTCCCCTCCAACTTCGTGAACGAGTACCTGCTTGCCACGGCGTACATGCGGGAAAAGAACTACGCCGAGGCCGTCAACCGGTTCACGGCGGCGGAGATCATCGCGCAGGCCACCGACACCAACCGGCTCAACCACATCTTCTACTTCCAGCTCGGCGCGGCGCTCGAACGCAAGGGCGACCGCGCGGCGGCGGCCACGTATTTCCGGAAGTGCCTGGCGTTGTCGCCCGACTTCGCCGAGGCGCTCAATTATCTCGGCTACATGTGGGCCGAGCACGGCGAGAACCTCGAGGAGGCGCGCGAGCTGATCGCGCGGGCGCTCAAGGCCGAGCCGGACAACGCCGCCTATCTCGACAGCATGGGCTGGGTGTTGTTCAAGTTGAGCCAGCCGCGCGAGGCCTTGGAATACCTGCTCAAAGCCGTGGCCAAGTCGGAAGAGCCGGACGCAACGATCTACGACCATCTTGGGGATGTTCACGCCGAGCTCGGCGAACCGGACAAGGCGCGGGAGGCCTGGCGCAAGTCATTGGAGGTCGAGGCCAACGACGAGGTGCGCAAGAAGCTCGAGGCGGGCAGGACCGACTGATCCGCGAACACCATGGTAAACCGGTTTGAGAAGCATTACACGCTGGAGGAAGCGCGTGCGTTGCTGCCGCAGGTGCGGGTCTGGTTGAAACGCCTCAACACCTTGCGCCACGACCTGGAGCGTTGCGACAAGCGTTTGCGCAGCCTCATGAACCCGGGACACGACGTTGGAGGGGACATCGTAAACCAATGGATTCGCACGCTGGCCGAGATGCACGCGGTGCTCGGCGAGTTTCAGCGCCGCGAGATCCAGATCAAGGACCTCGAACGCGGCCTGATTGATTTTCCCGCCATCATCGGCGGCCGGGAGGTTTTCCTGTGCTGGGAGCAGCACGAGGAGGACATCGAATTCTGGCACGACCTCGACAGCGGTTACAGCGGCCGCGAGCGGCTCTGAGCCGGAACGGCGTGGTCGAGTTGGAGAGCATACGCCTCCGGTGTGTGTGTTGCGGCGTCACGCCGCAAAGTTCGTCGAACAAGCCCACGCCCCATCAGGCGTGTTCAAGCTGGTGTCAGGATGCTGTCAGCGCGACGCTGACGGCACAACGCGAGACATGCGCGCCTCCCATGCGAACCCTGTCTTTCCGGCCATGAATCCGGCTGGCAAAGCGAATGCGGGGACCGCGCTCAAAATCAACTGCAAACTCGCCTTTCCGGCAGAAGCTTGACTACGCTCGGTGTTGTGAAGCGGAAAAAGAAACGAGGTGGCGAAGGGCTGGCGCCCTCTGCCGCCAAGCCATCCCCGGAGGTTGGCAATGCCTCCACTCTTTCGGCCAAGATTGAAGGAAGTCTCGTTCCGCCAAAACGAAATGCCAAGGATGATACCAAAGCCAACCCACTCACGCCCGGGCGACTCTGGCTGTTTCGCTTCACCGCCCTGGTGGGCGTGCCGCTGTTGCTGTTCGGTGGATTGGAGCTCGCGTTGCGCGTGCTGGGCTACGGCTATCCCACGTCCTTCTTCGTCAGAAATCCCCTGCCGGAGGAAACGACGCTGGTGGAGAACCGGCAGTTCAGCCGGCGCTATTTCGCGCCGGAGTTGATGCGCATTCCCAAGCCGGTTGCCTTCTCAACGGTCAAGCCGAAGGGAACTTTGCGAGTGTTTGTTTTCGGCGAGTCGGCGGCGGAAGGTGATCCGGCGTCCCCGTTTGGATTCGCCCGGATTCTTCAAGTGCTGTTGAGCGACCGCTATCCCGAGCGGCGCATTGAGGTCATCAACACCGCCGTGACCGCCATCAATTCGCACGTCCTCCGGCCCATCGCCCGCGAGGCCGCGAGGCGGGACGGCGACGTATGGGTGATTTACATGGGCAACAACGAGGTGGTCGGTCCCTTTGGCGCGGGCACGGTCTTCGGCGCCCAGGTCCTCCCGCTACCGCTGATTCGCGCCAGCGTTTCGGTCAAAGCCACCCGGACGGGGCAACTGCTGGATGATGTGCTGCTGCGGGTTGGACGCCGCGCCGGTCCGGAGGAATGGGGCGGCATGGAAATGTTCCTCAAACAACAGGTGCGTCACGATGATCCCCGGATGACCCGCGTTTATGCCCACTTCGAGCGCAACCTCAACGACATGGTTCGCTCTGGAGTGGGTGGCGGAGCCAAGGTTGTGGTCAGCACCGTGGGGAGCAACCTGCGCGATTGTCCGCCCTTCGCGTCGTTGCATCGGGCGAATCTTCCGACGGAGAAACTCGCCGAGTGGAAGGAAGCCTACGAGGCCGGCGTCGCTTTGGAACAACAGGGCGAATACGCCGCCGCCCAAGCGCAGTATCAACGGGCGGCTGAGGTGGACGACGGGTTTGCCGATCTCCAGTATCGGATGGGACGGTGCGAGGCGGCGCTGGGGCGGGCCGACGCGGCCCGTCAACATTTCACCAAGGCCCGTGATCTGGACACCCTCCGCTTTCGCGCCGACAGCCGCATCAACGACATCATCCGCCAGGTGGCCAAAGGTTGGGAGTCGCGCGGTGTTCGACTGGCGGATGCCGAGGCTGCGCTGGCGGCAGCCGCCTCGGACGGCATCATCGGCGCGGAGTCTTTTTTTGAACACGTCCATCTGACCTTCAAGGGGAATTACCAGGTGGCGCGGGAGATGGCGGCGCAAGTTGCTTTCGCCTTGTCGGGGAACCTGTCTGCCGGGGCGGGAGAATCGGGCCGCGGTTGGCTGGCAATTGAGGAATGTGAGCGGCGGCTGGGATTGACGGACTGCGAGCGATTGCGAATGGAGGAGGAGATGTGGCGGCGGACCGGAGCGCCTCCGTTCACGCATCAACTGGATCACGCGGCCGATGCCGCCCGCCGAACCGCGCGGCTGGCCGAGGCACGGGAGCGGGACCGGACGAACTTTCTGGCCTCCGCCGCATTGTATCGGGAGGCCCTGGCACGAACCGGAGAGGACTGGCAGTTGCACGACAATTTCGCCGGCGCCCTGGTGTTACACGGCGATTACTCGAACGCCGTCCTCCACCTGCGCGAGGTGTCCCGGCTTCTGCCGCACCACCTTCAGACTTACAATCTGCTGGGGAGCGTCCTTTTGGACCAGGCGCGTTGGAGCGAGGCTGAGGCCTGTTACCAGCAGGCGCGGCGTGTTCAGCGGGATTACCTGGAAAGCTGGATTGGCTTGGGTCGTGTCCGCCTTGCACAAAACCGGGGAGAGGAGGCGATTGAGTATTTCCGGCGCGCAGTGGAATTGCAGCCGCGTTCCGGACGGACGCACAACCATTTGGGCGTGGCGCTGCTGCAACTGAATCGTGCCGCCGAGGCGGAAGCCGCCTTTCGCCGCGCATTGCAGGTCGAGCCGGACTTTTTAGCGGCTCGCATGAACCTCGGCAGCGCGCTCGTGGCGCTGGGCCGGGCGGACGAAGCCATTGCGGGCTACGAGGATTTGCTCCGCCTCGATCCTTCCAACACCGCGGCGCGCATCAAACTGGGCAAGACCTTCGCGCAACAGGGTCGCCACGAAGAGGCTCTCGGCCAGTACCTCGAGGCGGTGCGGTTGCAGCCGGATGATTTCGAGGCGCGCGCCGCGCTGGGCAACGCCTTGATCCGGGCGCAGCGCCTGGCGGAGGCGGCGGAACAGTTTGCCCTTGCCGTCCAGCTCGATCCGGCTTCGTTCGAGGCGCGCGCCAACTACGGGTCGCTGCTGGCGGGACAGGGAAAGACGGCGGAGGCGCGCCGCCAGTTCGAGCAGGCTTTGCGACTCAGACCCGGGGTTCCGGCATTGCACTTGAACCTCGCGCTCGCCCTCCTGGCGGAAGACCGCCCAACGGAAGCCGTCCCGCATCTGCGGGAGGTCCTCCGGCTCGAACCCGGGAATGTCCGCGCCCAGCAGTTGCTGCGGCAGACAGTGGAACAGAACCGGTAGCCGCGACGGCTCGTTGTTTGAACCGGCAACCTGCGGATCAATCCAGATGAACGCGGCGAATTGCTTTCTCCACGAACCGCTCGGGAATCCGCCAGGTTTTGGTCTGCGGCAGCCCTCTGCCGCTCTCGCCCGCCGGCCCACCCTCCAAAGCGGCAGAGGGTTGCCGCAGACCAAAGTATCCCGGCATGAACCCTGGTCTGTTCAACCTCCATTTATTCGACCTGTCGCCTGCGGTCAGCCCCGCGCTGCTTCGGGATTCGGAGTTCGGACTTCTTTCGGGTTTCAGGTCTCTGACTTCGGATTTGGCTTTTCGCTCCCTTCGTAAACAAAGAAGAACCGAATTCTGGTCTCGGACGCAAGCGTCGAAAAAGCGGCGCGGGGCCGGCCCGTGACGGGCGCGGCCCCGCGCTTTGGATCTGACGGCGGCTCAAGCCGCCTTCCGGTTATGGCACGACCACCCGGAAATACATCTGAGCGGCGGCGGAGATGGGCAGGATGGTCGGATTGGCCGAGCCTGCCGGCGACCAACTGGCCGCATCCAACGCCGGTTTCGATTGCAACTGACCGCCTGCGGGCGACCAGGAGACCTCGACGTTACCTCCGACCACCCGGATGGACAACTCAGGCCGTACGGACGGCGCCGGGGCTGCCATGTGACCAATCACGCCGCCCGTGAACAGCGAGGCGTCGCCATCCACCGGATCGAGATCGGTGAACAGCTTGAACGTGCAGGCCAGATTATCGCCACCGCTGCCTTCACGGAACAACACCTCGATGTAGTACCGGTTGCCCGCGACCAGCGGGATTCCAGTTCCATACGGAACGGTCGTACCGCCATCCGGTGACCATTGGTCAGACCGGCGCTGGTTGGCGAAATCCCCGGTCACCCACAAATTGGCGGCATTCCAATTGGGTTGTTGTGCCACCAATCGTTTGGTGTGGGGCTGATGGTCGGTGCTGATGTAGAAGTTGCTCTGGTCATCCGAGCTCGTGAAGATCACGTAATCGCCCGACACCGCCGGTATGAAGAACCCGCTCACGCGGCGGGCAAAATTATCCGCGATGTTCGTGCGCGACTGGAGGATCGTCCAGGTATCTACCTGGGTGGGGAAACCCACATTGCCATCGAGGAGGTTCTGGAAGTTCACGCCCGCGAAGTACTCCTCTTTCAGGGTGCCTGCCTGGAAAACGGCATCCCCGAGAACAGTAACCGCGGCGGGTGAACTTGTGACCGAACCATAC
The DNA here is from genome assembly GCA_011525685.1 of Verrucomicrobiia bacterium. GTDB lineage: Bacteria > Verrucomicrobiota > Verrucomicrobiia > Limisphaerales > JADLHS01 > WYBW01. Next base: position 33,548 of record WYBW01000080.1, on the reverse strand, counting down.
TGCGAGAGACTGACCACGCAGTCAATAACGACGCCATGGTCGTTCGTCCCGGTGACGAATGAATACGTCTGACCGGTGGCATTGGCAATGTTCGCACCGTTACGACGCCATTGATAAGTGGGCGGATACAGAGCATCCGTGGTCACACCGATGGTGAAGACCGCCGGATCATAGCCATGGGTGGTGGCGGGCTGCGGTTGCGTGCTGATGCTCAGGGAGCTGGGGCGCGGCAATTTCACGCCCACGCGCGGACCGGTCAGGTTGGACGGCGTGCCGTCCAAAGGAACGGCATCGGTCGTGAGCAGGGCATAAACAGCCAGGTTGTCACCACCACCGCCTTCGTGATGGACCGCTTCGATGTAATACTGTTGTCCAGCCGTGAGGGGGATGCCGGCCTGGAATGGATAAGTGAGGCCGCCGTCAGGAGAGAAGGAGTCGGATCGGCGCTGGCCGGACGCGCCGGACCAGTTCCGGTTGCCGTTCCAACTGCCCTGCTGGGCAATCAGCCGTTTGTTGGCGGGGTCGTCATTGGTGCTCAGGAACAGGTCGCTGTCATCATCCGAGGAGAGCAGGAAGACATAGTTCCCGCTCACCGCCGGAACGAACCAGGTGCTGAGTTTCTGGACGTAGTTATCCGCGAAGTCCGGAGTGTCGAACATCGTCAGGAAGCCGGTGCTGTTGGGTTCACCGGCCGTGCCGTTGTTGACCTGGTCGCGCGTGACGCTGTTGTTGTTGGGACCCCAGATTTCTTGTCGGACGATACCGGTGATGAACACCGAGGCCTGCACGGTCAGCGTCGCCGGGGCGCTGGTGACGCTCAGACCGGTGCCCGGGATCGAAACGATGCAGCGAAATTGTGCGCCGTTATCCGCCAGATTGGCCGGAGACAGGTTCAAGGTTCGAGCGGTGCGACCGGCCATGTCCACGCCGTTGCGCTGCCATTGGTACTGCGGGGTCAACTCGGAGTCCGTGGTCGCGGTGACGGACATCACGGCGTTCAAACCTTCAAAGACTTCAAGATCAACGGGGTCGGTGACCGTGAGAGTTGTGGATGTCCAAGTCAACATGCTGACCGCCGGGCCCGTCAGGTTGGATGGGTCGCCATCCAAAGGATCGGGAGCCGTATGGAGTTTGGCGTAAACCCCGAGGTTGTCGCCGCCGCCACCTTCACGATGGGTGGCCATGATGAAATACTTCTGCCCTTGGACGAGGGGAATGCCCATGACATAAGGATAGCTCAGACCGCCGTCGGGCGTCCAGTTGTCGGAACGCCGTTGGAATGAAGCGAGGGCGCTGCCGCCGCCGCCGTGGGTGACCCACTGACGGTTGCCGGCCCAGCCTTCTTGTTGAGCGATCAGGCGCACGCTGGCGGGACTACTATTCGTGCCGAGCCAGAGGTCCGCGTCGTCATCGGCGGAAATGAAGAAAGTATAGTCGCCGGTGGTCGGCGGGATGAAGTAGCCGCTCAGACGGCTGCCAAAGTTGTCGGACCAGTTCACCGGGGCTTCAAAGGCAGACATCGCGGAAACGCGGCTGGCCGGACCGTAATTACCCGTGTTCAAGTCGGCGCGCGAACGACCGGAATAAACCTGATACTTCACAGAGCCGGACACTTCGATGGGGGTCAGCACCGTGACCGTGCCGGTGGCGCTGTTGACCGATGCGCCAGGCAACGAAGCCACGCAATGAATCAATGCCCCGTTGTCCTCCGGTGCGGCGAACAGCGCGTAGTTTCGACCGGTTGCATTGGCGATCGCCTGGCCATTCTTGTACCACTGGTAATTGGCAGCCGAGCCATTGGCGATAGCGCTGTTGGTCACCACAAAACTGAAGAAGGCATCGCTGCCCACGTAGGTGGTGGCGTTTTGCACCTGCGTCACGGGCGTCAAAATCGGAGCAGTGGGGGTCACTGTGACGCTGAGGTCGGAAATCGTGGCCACCCCACCGGTGAGATCACCATTGTTGTGCGCGGTGACGGCGACGCCGACGAGGACCGGGTCGGGGAAAGGATTGCCGAAGCCATAGGTCGTGCTCGCGGTATTGAGGTCGCCGTACTTGGTCCAGTTCACTCCATCCGTACCGTAATACATGGTGAGCATGCTGCCCATGCGGGTGATGCGCATCCAAGTGTTAGGGTACGTGGGTGCGATCGCCAGACCCATGGCATCCCAGTTGGCATCTCCGCCTCGGGTGGGTCGCCACTGCGGGGCGACCTGGTTTTGGCCAGCCGCACGGGTGGTCATGGCCGCAAAGAAAGGATCGGGACCTTTCGGGATGCCGGTGGCATCCGGCACGCGAACCATGAGTTCGCATTTGGACCAGTGATCCGGTCCTTGGAGGTCATGGACCCGGACTCTGGCGTCCCAGACCTGGCCGGTGACCGAGGTGTAAACGTAATAGAAGTTATCGGCTTGATTCCAGATGTCGTCACCGCCGCCGACGATGGTTTGGATGCCGGGAGCGGTGCCGGTTACTGAACCGGCCAAGGCAGGAGCGCCAACATCTGCGCCGACGAACGTCTGCGCCCCGACGGAGACCGCCAGGAAGAGTGAGGAGAGACTAAGGAGTATGGGTTTGGTTCTTTTCATGGCTGTGTGGCCAGCGAAACGAGCGCGCCGGCATGGTGCTTTGGTTTGAACGGGAGGAGTTGGTGTGTGAAAGGGGTGCAAAGGAGGACCGCTGGGCCTGGACATGGAACTTGCGCCACGAGCCACGCAAGCGAGTAATTCAGGTTCAGCCTTTTTTGTCCCATGACAACAACACCGTTACCGCAATGTTAGGATTTCGTAACAAAATCAGGGCCTCGCTGTCAAGGGATTAGTTTGTGAAAAAAGCAACCCAGCAACCAGATCGCATCTCAGTTGCTGGCAGGTAGTGGGGATCGCGCTGCGACCACCCCGTCCGCGTCCGGCGGACGGAACTGGCTCACGGATGTGCGCCCTTGCTCCGCTGAACGCGGCGCTACTCGTCGCGGTGCGACGAGTTCCACCATGCCATGCCCTGCGCCACGGATGGAAGTGAGGTCCGCCATTCGATTTTTTTCGGGCACGGTTTTGGCTAACTTTTTGCGAGCCAACGCGGCAGGAATCGTGTAGGTTGTCACGCGGGTGTTACAAAATGTGAACGGGACGATGTGAACAAAGGACTTTGCCGGACAGTGTTGGAGGTCGGGTTATGCATTCAGAAACCGCCTGACCGTAACGCCGACTATCCAGTCGGCTCGCCTTGTGGAGTATTCCAGCGAGTGCTCGGAACGCGAGGCGCGGGTTTTACCCCACAGGGCAGTTTTGCCGGTTGGAAAACCGGCGTTACGCGCCGGCGGTTTCTTGGCCGTGAGTTGGTCCGAGAGGAACAAGCAGCTCTCCGCGAAAGCCGCGAGCGGTTGGCCGGCTGGTCGGCCTACACCGGGATGGTCACTGTGAGCGCGCCAGTTCATATTCTCAAGCAACATGATTGAATTATCTAAGACTAACCTTCGGAGCGTGGTTCTCACGCTGACATTGGCAACTTCCTGCTGGTTGCTCGCGTGGAACGCGACCGCCCAATCCACCAACGGCATCTTGCGCGAAGTCTGGTTGAACATCGGCGGTGGCGTTGCCGTGGCGGATCTGACCAACAATCCCGCTTTTCCCAATTCACCGTCCTTCGAGAATGTGGTGACGGATGTCTTCGAGTCGCCGACGGACGTCTATGAAGGCTATGGCCAGCGGATGCGGGCGTTGATCACCGCGCCGACGACCGGGAATTACCAGTTCTGGATCGCCACCGACGACGGCGGGCAACTCTTTCTCAGCACCACCGACAGCCCCGCCCAGCGGCAACTGATCGCGTGGGTTACCGGTTGGACCCCGCCGCGGCAGTGGGGATGGGAGGCCAACCAGCAATCGGCGCTCATACCTCTCACGGGCGGGCAGCGCTATTACATCGAAGCCTTGATGAAAGAAGGCGGAGGCGGCGACAATCTGGCCGTGCGCTGGCGGTTGCCCAGCGGCACGATTGAAGAGCCGATCCCCGCGTCCCGCTGTGTGCCTTACGGCTTGGGGCCGCCGCAGATCATCAGTCAGCCGACCAATACCGCGGTGGTCGAGGGCGGCACGGCAACGTTCAGTGTGTCGCTCTCCCGCATGGTGGGAGCCACCTTTCAGTGGAAGCGCAACGGAGTGAACATCGCGGGCGCGACCGGCAGCGCCTATGCGCTCTCGCCGGTGGCGTTGAGTGACCACGGCAGCACGTTTTCCTGCGGCATCACCAACGCGTTTGGCTGGACGAACAGCGCTGCCGCCACGCTGACGGTGCTGTCGGACACCAATCGGCCCACAATCGTTTCGGTGGTCAACCTCGGCGACAACACCCGGGTGACGGTGCTGTATTCCGAACCGGTGGAGGCGGCGACCGCGACCAACGCGGCCAATTACGCGCTCAATCAGGGCGCGAGCGTCAGCGCCGCCCGCTTTGGCGGCGACGACCGGACCATCGTGCTCACCACCTCGGCCCTGGCGGTGGGGCCGACTTACACGCTGACCGTGAACAACGTCCGCGACCGCGCCACCACCCCGAACACCATTCTGCCCAACAGCCAGCGCACGTTTTCGCTGGTGTTTACGCCGGTGAACATGAACTTCGTGAAGGGTACGACGGAACCCGTCGGGCCTTCGAGCCGTCGCACAGGCCTGGCGATCACCGAGATCATGTATCATCCCACGAACCGGACCGACGGTCGCAATCTCGAGTTCGTCGAAATCTTCAACTCCGAGGCCGAGCCGCAGAACCTGGCCGGGTATCGGTTGTCCGGTTCGGTGGATTACACCTTCCCGCCCGGCACGACGCTGGCCGCGCGAAGTTATCTGGTGGTGGCGGCGGTCCCGGCGGACGTGCAAACCGTGTATGGCATCAGCAACGTGACCGGGCCGTTCACCAACAACCTGCCCAACAGCTCCGGGGTCGTCCGGCTGCGCAATTCGCTCAACGCCGTGCTGTTGGAGGTCGAGTACTCGGATGCGCCGCCCTGGCCGTTGGCGGCGGACGGCGCGGGACATTCGCTGGTGCTGGCCCGGCCCTCCTACGGCGAGGGCGACGTGCGCGCCTGGGCCGCGAGCGATCTGGTGGGCGGTTCACCGGGCCGGGCCGAGACGGCCACCGCGGACCCGCACCGCAGCGTTGTCATCAACGAGTTCCTCGCGCACACCGATCTGCCCCAGTTGGATTTCATCGAGCTGTACAATTACAGCAGCGTGGCGGTGGATGTCTCCGGTTGCACCTTGAGCGACCGGCCGGACACGAACAAGTTCACGATCCCGACGCCAACGGTGATTCCGGCGGGCGGGTTTGTCTCGTTCACCGAGACGCAACTGGGCTTTGCCCTGAGCACGCTGGGCGAGGAGATTTATCTCCGGACTCCGGCCGGCACGCGGGTGATTGACGCGCTGCGATTCGGAGCGCAAGAAAACGGCGTGGCGGTGGGGCGTTATCCCGACGGCGCGCCCGGCTTCCAGGAACTGGCCACACCGACGCCCGCCGCGGCCAACGCCAAACACCTGACCGCCAATCGCAGTGTGGTGATCAATGAAATCATGTTCAGCCCGATGTCCGACAACGATCTCGATGAGTATGTCGAGTTGCGCAACCTCAGCGGCGCCCCGGTGAATGTCAGCGGCTGGCGACTCACTGATGGCATCAACTTCACCTTTCCGACCAACACCACCATCGCGGCGGGCGGTTATCTCGTGGTGGCGCGGAACGCGAACCGGTTGCTGACCAACTATCCCACTCTGAATTCCGCCAACTGCGTCGGCAACTTCAGCGGCAACCTGGCCAACAGCGGCGAACGCATTGCGCTCTCCAAACTGGATTTCACACTCACCACCAACAACAACGTGGTCATCACCAATGCCATTTACGTGGACGTGGACGAGGTGCGCTACCGGGACGGCGGCCGTTGGGGCCGCTGGGCGGACCGCGGCGGCAGCAGTCTCGAATTGCGCGATCCCCGGAGCGACAACCGGCTCGCGCCCAATTGGGCGGACAGCGACGAAACCAGCAAGGCGGGCTGGACCTTGGTGGAACACACCGGCGTGCTGGATCATGGCAACGGCGCGAGTGACGAATTGCACATCATGCTGCTCGGCGGGGGAGAATGTTTGATTGACAACGTGGAGGTATTCCAGGCCGGCGGACCGAATCGCGTCTCCAACGGCACGTTCGAATCCGGCCTCGCCGGCTGGGTGATTCAGGGAAATCACGTGGCTTCCGGCTGGAACACCAACGAGGGCTTTGCGAGCAGCCGCAGTCTGCACCTGCGCGCCAGTGCCGGCGGCGACAACGGCGCCAACCGCGTCAAGATCAAGCTCACCAGCGGCTTCTCCAGCGGCCAGACCGTGACGCTGCGCGCCCGTGCCCGCTGGCTGGCCGGCCACACGAATCTGCTCCTCCGCCTGAAGGGCAACTATCTCGAAGCCGTGGGTGTGATCTCTCCGCCACCCAACGGCGGCACGCCCGGGGCTGTGAACAGTCGCAACGTCGCCAATGCCGGCCCGGCGATTCATAGTGTAACCCATTCGCCGGTTCTACCTGCCGCCGGTCAGGTGGTCACTGTCGTCGCCCAGGTTCACGATCCGGATGGTTTGGCGAACCTCCAAGTGCTCTACCGGCTCGATCCCTCCACCAACCTCAACACCGTCAGCATGGTGTACAACGGCGCGGGCTTCTACAGTGCCACGATTCCCGCCCAATCCTCCGGAACATTGGTCGCCTTCCGCATACGGGCCACGGATGCCCACCCGACCATTCCCGCGAGCAGCCAGTTTCCCGAGGACGCCCCTGCCCGCGAAGCGCTGATCCGTTTCGGCGACGCCACTCCGAGCGGCACGTTCGGCGCGTATCGCCTGTGGATGACGCAGGCCAACGTGGCCGAATGGACGGCAAGGGAAAAACTGAGCAATGAGGCCCTGGACGGCACCTTCGTTTATGGCAACTTCCGCGTCGTGTACAATGCCGGCGGACGCTACCGCGGCAGTCCATTCATCCGGCCCGGTTACAGTGGACCGACGGGCAACCTGTGCGCCTATGTCTGGACGACGCCCAAGGACGACCAACTGCTCGGGTCGGACGAGTTCAACCTCGACACCTTGGAACCCTGGAAGGACGGCACGCGCCAGCGCGAGAAAATATCCTTCTGGATCGGCGAACAATTGGGCGTGCCGTTCAGCTACCAACGCTATGTCCACATCTACGTCAACGGCGTCAAACGTGGCGATGTTTACACCGATTCCCAGCAACCCAACTCCGATTACATCCGCAGTTGGTTCTCCAATGACGACCGGGGCGAGTTGTTCAAGATTGATGACTGGTTCGAGTTCAACGACAGCGTCACCATGGAATTCAACATAGACGCCCGACTGGAAAACTACACCACCACCGGCGGCCTCAAGAAGCAGGCGCGTTACCGCTGGAACTGGGAGAAGAAATCCAATCGCGGTCTGGACGACGACTACGCGCGCTTGTTTGCGCTGGTGGACGCCATGAACACACCCGGCACCGATCCCTACACCGAGGCGGTGGAGGCGCTCGTGGACGTCGAGCAATGGTTGCGCGTGTTCGCGACGCGCCGCATCGTCGCCGACTGGGACGGTTACGGTTACAACCGCGGCAAGAACCAGTTCACCTACAAGCCCGAAGCCGACCGCTGGAAGATGTTGCTGTGGGATCTGGATTTTTCGTTGGGCGGCGGAAGCGACAGCGAGACCTCCAGTTTGTTCAACGTCAGCGACCCGACGATTGACCGGATGTATCAGCACCCGCCCTTCCGCCGGGTGTATCTGCGCGCGTTCTACGACGCCGTTAATGGGCCGCTGTTGAGCAGCCGCTCTGACCCGGTCATGGATGCCACGTATGCCGCGCTCCAGGCCAACGGCATCGGCGCCTCGTCGCCCGCGGAGATCAAGACGTGGATTGCCGCGCGCCGGAGCTACATCAACACGCAACTGGCCGCGGTCGCCGCCAACTTCGAGTTCACGATCAACGGCGGCAACAACTTCAGCACCAACCAGAACTTTCTCACCCTCAGCGGCACGGCGCCGGTGCAGGTCAAGACCATCAAGATCAACGGGGTGGCCTATCCGGTGAAGTGGATCGGCCTCACCCAGTGGACGCTGCAATACGCACTCGGCCCCGGGGTCAACACCCTCAACCTTCAGGCTTACGATTCCTACGGCAACCTGATCGCCGGTCTGTCCGACAGCCTCGCCATCACCTACACTGGTGTGGCCCAACTGCCGCAGGATCACCTGGTCATCAACGAAATCATGTACAACCCCGCCGTGCCCGGCGCGGAGTTCATCGAGATTCACAACCGGTCCACGAACAACGCCTTCGACCTCTCGAATTACCGCCTCAACGGCGCGAGCTTCAGTTTTCCCGAGGGCACCATCATCGCGCCCAACGGCTATGTGTTGGCCGTGGAGAATTACGCCACCTTCCTCTCCACTTACGGAGCCGGACTGCCCGTCGGCGGGGTTTATTCCGGGTCGCTGGACAAAGGTGGCGAGACCCTTAAGCTCATCCGGCCCGGCAGTTCGCCTGAACTGGACCTGGTCATTGATGAGGTGACTTACGACGACGACGCGCCCTGGCCGGCGGTGGCCGATGGCTTCGGCCCGTCGCTTCAACTCATTGAAAGCGCGCAGGACAACAATCGCGTCGCGAACTGGGCGGCGGTGAACGGCAGCGGCGGTTCGAGCGGCACGCTGGCTGGCATCACCGACGTCTGGAAGTATGAACAGTCCGGCACGGACCTTGGCACCAACTGGCGGCAATCGGGCTACAACGACGCCGCCTGGCCGTCCGGCGCGGCTTTGTTGTATGTGGAAACCTCTGATCTCCCGGCGCCCAAGAACACGCCCTTGACTTACACCTCCCCGCAGCAGGCCACGTTCTATTTCCGCAAGGCCTTCAACTTCAGCGGCAACCCTGCCACGACCTCGCTCTCCGCTCAAATGGTGATTGACGATGGCGCGGTGGTTTATCTCAACGGCGTCGAAGTCCTGCGCCTGGGGATGCCGGAAGGACCGATCACCTACGCCACCCCAGCCAACCGAACGGTGGACAACGCCGTGTATGAGGGGCCGTTCGCCATCCCGACCACCGCGCTGGTCCAGGGCGTCAACGTGCTGGCGGTCGAGGTTCATCAAGTCAATACTTCCAGCAGCGACGTCGTCTTCGGAATGACGCTTGAGGCGGTTTCGGACGCCGGATTGCCGTTCACGCCGGGCGCGTCCAATCGCACGGCCCAGGTTCTCGATCCGCTGCCACCGCTCTGGCTCAACGAAGTCCAGGTTCAGAATGTCACCGGGCCGCAGGACCGTTTTGGTGAGCGCGATCCTTGGGTGGAGATTCACAACTCCGGCGCCTCGCCGGTCACTCTGAATGGCTTCTATCTCACCGACAGTTACACAAACCTCACTCGCTGGGCGTTCCCGGCCGGCACGACCGTCAATCCCGGTGAGTTCAAACTGGTCTGGCTGGACGGTCAACCGGCGCAGACCGGCGCGGGCGAGTTGCACGGCAGTTTCCGCCTCCAATCCCCCACCGGCTCCGTGGCGCTGGTGCGCGTGGCCGCCAACCGCACTTCGATCGTGGATTATCTCAACTACAACCTGCCGGTGGCGGACCGTTCCTACGGTGCCTTCCCGGACGGCACTCCCGCCAAACGCACCCGTTTTTACATCGCCACGCCGGGCACGGCCAACACCACAGGCTACCCCGAGGTGACGGTCGTCATCAACGAATGGATGGCCGGCAACACCAGCACCATCCTCGATCCGCTCGACGGTCAATACGACGACTGGTTCGAACTTTACAACCCTGGTGACGTGCCGGTGGACCTGTCAGGATTTACCCTCACCGATAATTTGACCAATCCGACCAAGTGGACCATCCCCGTGGGCTTCTCGATTCAGCCGGGCGGGTTCCTGCTGGTTTGGGCCGACGGTCATCCTTACCAGAACGGACAAGGCGAACACCTCCATGCCGACTTCAGCCTGAGCGTGAACGGCGAGGCCATCGGTCTGTTCGCGCCCAACGGCTCGGCCGTCAACACGGTCACTTTCGGCCCCCAAACCAACAACATCAGCGAGGGCCGCTGGCCCGACGGCTTCGGCGACCGCCATTTCATGCCCACGCCCACGCCTGGCGCTCCGAACCAGATTCCCGGTCAGACCAACCAGCCGCCGACCCTCAACGCGGTGGGCAACAAATCCATCAACGAACTATCGCTGCTGAGTTTTCTGGTCACCGCCAGCGACCCCAACGCCGGCCAGACGCTCACCTTCAGTCTCGAGGAAGGCGCCCCGGAAGGCGCGGCCATCAATTCGGAAAGCGGCCTCTTCACCTGGACGCCCACCGAGGGGCAAGGCCCCGGCGTGTATGGCATCACGATCCGGGTGACCGACAACGGCCTCCCCAACTTGAGCGACTCGGAAACCATCTCCGTGACGGTCAACGAGGTGAACACCGCGCCGGTGTTGTATCCCATCGGCCATCGCACCGTGGACGAGGAGACGTTGCTGACCTTTACGGCGCTGGCCTCCGACGCCGATGTGCCCCCCAACGCGCTGACCTTCAGCCTCGATGAAGGCGCGCCTCCCGGAGCGGCGATTCATCCGTCGAGCGGCGTGTTTACCTGGACACCCACCGAGCAACAAGGTCCGGGCGTTTATTCCGTGACCATCGTGGTTACGGACAACGGCGTGCCGCCCCTCAACGCGGCGGAAACCATTTCCATCACCGTGAACGAAGTCAGCCAGCCCAACCAGCCGCCGCAACTCGCGCCGGTTTCGAATGTGGCGTTGCTGGCCGGCCGCACGTTGAGTGTGACAAACACCGCCACCGATCCCGACGTGCCGCCCCAGACACTGACCTTCCAACTCCTAAGCGCCCCGACGGGAATGACGCTTCAGCCCGCCACCGGCCTGCTCACCTGGCGTCCGCCCATTGCCCAGGCCGGGACAACGAACCTGGTGGTGCTTCGCGTCGCTGACAATGGCACGCCCAGCCTGGCCGATACGCAATCGTTTAGTGTGGCTGTGTTGACGCCCGCGGCGCCGGTGTTGGTCTTTCCCGCGGTCAGCAATGGCAATTTCCGCATCGTGGTCCACGGTGACGAAGGCCCGGACTACGTGATTGAGCGCTCGGACGGCGCGGGCACGACAAGTTGGGTGCCGCTGGTTACCAACCTCTCGCCCACGCTGCCATTCCTCTGGACCGGTCCTGCCACCCTCACCACCACGGGAAGTTTCTATCGCGTGCGCTTGGCGCCCTGATGGGTGGTTGCGATTGAAAGAGGCGGTCTGTGGGATGGAATGGCTCGCGCTGCGCGCCGTAGCGCCGCGTGGAGCGGCGCAACCCTTCACCGCGCGTCCGGGCGCACCGCGCGGGCGGGGTGCTCACGGCGCGAGCACTGCCACCACCCAGATTGACCACCGTTTTCAATCGCACCCCTGAGTGGTTTGGTGTTTGCGACCCGCAACCCCTGTTGGCAGGCTGTCCGGACATCAGAACATATTGGTGCTTCATGCCTCGCGAATCCAAATCGCAATGGGACTTTGGTGAACTGTTCCCGCCGGAGCAGACGCGGCGGGTCTGGTCGGTCAGCGAACTGACCGAGCAGGTCCGGCGGGTGCTGGAAAAGCAGGTGGGGCAGCTCTGGGTGACCGGCGAGGTCACCAACCTGCGCGCCCAGAGTTCCGGGCACATCTATTTCACCCTCAAGGACGCCGGGGCGCAGTTGAGCTGCGTGCTGTTCCGCGGCGCGGCGGTGTCCCATCGCGAACTGCTGGCCGACGGGCAGAAGGTCCTGTTGCAGGGCGAGATCACGGTCTATGAGGCGCGCGGGCAGTATCAACTCATCGTGCGGGCCGTGGAGCTGCAGGGCGTCGGCGCGTTGCAGGTCGCGTTCGAGAAGCTCAAACAAAAACTCGCCGCGGAAGGATTGTTCGCAACCGAAAGGAAACGCCCGCTGCCGGAATTTCCGCGGCGCATCGGCTTGGTGACTTCCCCGACGGGCGCGGCCATTCGGGACGTGCTCCACGTCGTGCGGCGGCGCAATCCGGGTCTGGAAATCCTCCTCGCGCCTTGTCGCGTCCAAGGAGAGGGCGCGGCGGCAGAGGTGGCCGAGGCCATTCGCCTGCTGAATACCTGGGCCGATTCCCCAACGTCGCGCGGTGGTCTGGATGTAATCTTGGTCACCCGCGGCGGGGGCAGCCTCGAGGACTTGTGGGCGTTCAACGAGGAAGTCGTGGCCCGGGCGATTTTCGAGTCGGTCGTGCCCGTGGTATCGGCGGTCGGGCACGAGATTGATTTCACGATCAGCGACTTCGTGGCCGACGTGCGCGCTGCCACCCCCAGCGCCGCGGCGGAGATTCTCACCGAGTCGGTTTACGCCAGCCGCGAATTCGTGGCGGAGGCGCCCGGCCTGATGCGGCAGCGCGCGCGCCGGCAGCTTGATCGCGGCCTTGAGTCCTTCGACGCTCTGGCTCAACGGCTCGAGCGAGCGCACCCGCGGCGGCAGTTGAACGAATGGGCGCAGCGGTTGGATGACCTTCAGGCCGACGCGTTGCGCTGCGTCCGGCAGGGTGTGCGCGAGGGCAGCGTGCGCTGGCAACATCTGGCCGGCCGGCTCTGGCGGGCGCGCCCCGTCCAGCGTCTCAAGGAGCGACGCGAGACGCTGACGATGATCCACAAGCGGTTGCTGGAGCAGGGACGACAGCAATGGCACGAACGGTGGCAGGCGCTGGACGCGGTGATGTCCCGGTTGCGCCTCCTCGGGCCGGAACAAGTCCTGGCCCGCGGCTATTCCATCACGCTGGATGCGAAGTCGGGCAAAGTGTTGCGCGACGCCGAAACAACCAGACCCGGCCAGCTCCTTCGCACCAAGTTGAAGGCCGGCGAGATTTCCAGCCGCGTAGAGCCACACACCTGAGCCGGTTCTCAACCGCCGCCTGACGGTGCGCTTTGACCCAGGTCAACGCCTGTATTGCCAGCCCGCCCCAACCTGTGGTTAAACTGGGCTTGGGAAAACTTATGGCTGACTTGAAACTTCTCTACGACGCGATCCTCAACGGCGATGCCAAAGTCGCCCACGACCTCACTGAACAGGCCATCAAAGACGGCGCCGATCCGATCAAGCTGGTGGATGAATTCATGATCCCCGCCATGAACGAGGTTGGGCGGCGGTTCGAAACCAACGAGTACTTCGTGCCTGAACTGCTCATCTCGGCGCGGGCCATGAAATCGGCGCTCGATCTCGTCCGACCCCTGCTCGTCGCGCGCGGCGCCAAACCGCTGGGCACGGTGGCCGTCGGCACGGTCAAGGGCGACCTGCATGACATCGGCAAGAATCTCGTCGCCGCGATGCTGGAAGGCGGCGGGTTCGAGGTGATTGACCTCGGTGTGAACGTGCCGCCCGAGAAGTTCATCGCCGCTGTCAACGAGAAGGGCGCGCAGATTGTCGCCATGTCCGCGCTGCTTACCACCACCATGCCGGCCATGAAGACCACCATTGACGCGCTCAAGCAGGCCGGGGTGCGGCAAAAGGTCAAGGTCCTCATCGGTGGCGCGCCCATCACGCAGAAATACGCGGACGAAATCGGCGCGGACGGCTACAGCGAGAACGCCGTCGGCGCGGTGTCCGCGGCGAAACAATCGCTCGGCGTGACCAAGTAGTGCCGGAGTTCCGGCCGGCTGTCGAATTGTCACCCATGAGTCCGGCCATTCAGCAGCTCCTGGCGGGCGGACCGGTGGTAACCGACGGCGCCTGGGGAACCGAATTGCAGGCGCGCGGACTGCCCATCGGCGAATTCCCGGATGCCTGGAATCTGACCAACCCAGTAAAGGTTGCCGAGGTCGCGCGCGCTTACGTCGCGGCCGGCAGCCAGGTGATCCTGACCAACACCTTCGGTGCGAACCGGATTCGCCTCGCCGAGAACGGACTTGCCGACCGCGTGACTGAGATCAATCGGCGCGGTGTGGAGATTTCCCGCGAAGCCGCCGGCCCCCAGTCTTTGGTTTTTGCCTCCATGGGGCCGAGCGGGAAGCTCCTGATGAGCGGTGAAGTCACCACCGAGGAATTGGGGGCAGCGTTTGCGGAACAAGCGCACGCCCTGGCCGAAGCCGGTGCGGATGCCATTGTGGTGGAGACCATTTCGGATTTGGAAGAGGGACGCCTTGCGATCGCCGCTGCCTGCCGGACCGGCCTGCCGGTTGTGGCCAGCGCGGTGTTCGATTCCGGCCGGGAAAAGGACCGCACGATGATGGGCAACACGCCGGAACAGGTCGCCGCCGCCTTTACCGCCGCCGGCGCGGATGTCATCGGCGCGAACTGCGGGCAGGGCATCGCGGGCTTTGCAGCGATCTGCAAGCGGCTTCGTGCCGCCACTGACCGAGCCATTTGGATCAAGGCCAACGCGGGTTTGCCCAAACTGGTGGACGGCCGCGCCGTCTATGAGACCCAGCCGGATGAATTTGCCAGTCGTGTGCCCGAGCTTGTCCAACTGGGCGCGAGCTTCCTTGGTGGTTGTTGCGGGACGAACCCGGAGTTCATCCGCGCAGTGGCGCGTGTGGTGCGTGGTGGGTAGGGGGCTTGATTCTGCCAGCCATGCCCCGCAATGCTTGAAGAGTGAAGTGATGATGGCGATGAAGGATAGATGCGAATCGCGAGCTTCGTGGGTTACGGGCGAAGTGCCTTTGTACGATACCCCCTCACCCCGGCCCTCTCCCGCCGGGAGACGGGGAATCCTCCGCCGACTTTTGGAGGGTTGTGAGTCGGTCGCGGCAGGCAGACCTTCGGCAAACTTTGGCACAGCCACTCGTTGTTCCCTCTCCCTTGGGGAGAGGGCAAGGGCAACAAATGACTACCCACATCGCACCCTTGCTCCCTCCTTGCCAGCCTTCCACCCATCAACCTTGCCACAACCATGACCATCCCCTCCATGACCAGCCGTGAACGTGTGCTTGCCCATCTCGCCGGCCAGCCGGTGGATCGCCTGCCGCTCATGCCCATCACCATGATGTTCGCGTGCGACCAGATCGGCGCGACGTATCGTGACTACTGCACCGACTACCGCGTGCTGGTCGAGGGACAGATTCGCACGGCGGAGAAGTTCGGGTTCGATTACGTCAACACGATGTCCGATCCCGCGCGCGAAGCGGCGGATTGCGGCGCGAAGGTCGAGTATTTCGATCAACAACCCGTGGCCATCGTCGAGGAGGAGGCGCTGCTCGCGGACAAAACCAAGCTCGCTTCGCTGAAAGTCCCTGACCCGCTCGGCGGTGGCCGCATGACCAACGGCATCAAAGCCCTCGATCTGTATCGCGAAAAGATCGGCAAAGAGAAAATCATCGAAGGCTGGGTGGAGGGACCGATCGCCGAGGCGGCCGACCTGCGCGGCATCAACACGGTGATGACGGACTTCTTCGACGACCCGGCTTTCGTGCGCGACCTGTTCGAGTTCGTCATTGAAATGGAGCTGCGATTTGCCCGCGAGCAAATCAAGGCCGGCGCGGACATCATCGGGGTGGGCGACGCGGCCGCTTCGCTGGTGGGGCCGCAACTTTACGAGGAGTTTGTGCTTCCGTACGAGAAGAGACTCGTGGACGGCATCCAGGCGGCCGGCGGCAAAGTTCGCCTGCATATCTGCGGCAACACGCGAAAGATTCTCGCTGGGATGGGACGGCTCGGTTGCGACATCGTTGACCTCGACTCGCTCGCCCCGTTGAACGAGGCGCGTCAGCAGATGGGCGCGGACCAGGTGTTGCTCGGCAACATCAATCCCGTGACCGTGCTGCGCAATGGCTCTCCAGAAGCCATCACCGCCGCCATCGCGGAATGTCATCGCCAGGCCGGCGCGCGCTACATCGTGGGCGCGGGTTGCGAAGTGCCGCGCGACACGCCGCCGGAAAACCTGCGCGCCTTGTGTGAGTACGCGCGGACGCACAGGCCATAATCCAGCACGCTATTCCGCGCATCGCGCGGGCTTGCCTTCTCGGGAGGCAAGCGTTTGAATCGCTCGAACCAGAATCATGAGAGCGAGAACGTTCACGCACATTGTTGGCGAGCCACGCACAAACCCGGAGCGCGGACCGCTGAGTCCGCGTGTTTCGGCGTCCCACAGGCTCAGTGGGTTGCTCGGCAGCACACTTCACCTGCGGACGGGGCTGTCCGCGCTGGTGCTGCTTGGCACTGGATTGGCAGCAGTCGGTCAGGTAGCCGGCGGACAAGGTGCTTCCGCTGCTCTGCGTCCGGCAGTCGAGATCGAGGAGGACGTTTACACCTTTGAGCCGGCCAACAACGGCGCGGGACCGATGTGGTGTCACGGTTCAACCTGCCTCGTGCGCCTCGGCGACGACGTGTTCGCCAGCGGCCTCGAAACGCTCAAAGATTGCAAGCCGCTGAACAACTGTCGCTGGACGCTCTTCAAGCGCGAGAGCGAAGGCTGGAAACTGGTGAAGGCCGATGAGGCCGGTCGGACGCGCGAACCCTCTCCGCTCGCGGCGTTTCCCGATGGACGGCTCCTGCTTTCCGCGAACCCGACGCTGGTGGCGAATCGCGATGCCTACAGCGGGCCGGCGCGACCGGAGATTTTCCAGTTTCGCGCGGAAGATTTGGGGCGCGCGCCTGAACTCCTCCTGCCGCAGTGGGATGGCGAGCCGCGTTTCACCGAACATTCCTACCGCAGCTTTGCCGCGGACGGACCGACGCGCGAGTTCATCCTGTTTCAGAACATTGACTACACGCATGCCGAATGGACGTTTCGCGACCGCGCGGGGCACTGGTTCAACGGCAAGTTGCGCTGGCCCGATGGCAGGGATTATCCCAAGCCGCAGCCCATCCGGGTTTGTTATCCGAACGTGATGCTCAAGGATCGAGCGGTGTATTTCTGCGGCGTGAGCGACATTGTCGAACCGTATCCGGAATGGCGCGCTTTCAAGAGGGAACTGACCGGCCGCGAGTGGGATTACGATTTCCGCCGGCTGTTCTTCACGTGGTGTCCTGACATCACGAGCGGGAAGTTTCAGGAATGGATCGAGATCGCGAGCCGGGACAAGACTGCCGGCGGGATTTCACCCGGTGATCTTTGGGTCGGCCCGGACGGCATGGTGCATATCGTGTGGACCGAGCGGGCGATTGATGAACGCTTGCGCGAGAAGTTTTTCCCGGAAGCCAGACAGAGCCATTCCATGAACTACGCCATCGTGCGCGAGGGCAAGGTGACGGAGCGATGGACCTTGCTCCTCGCCGAGGAAGGCAGGTCAAGGGAGTTGCCCTCGTCGCCGCGGTTTCAAGTGACGCCGGACAACCGGCTCTTTCTGATCTTCTACGTGCAAGGCTCGGACGTGGCGGGAAAGCGGGTGTCAGAGAACCGGCTGTTGGAAATTCTTCCGGGTGGCGCGACCAGCCCGTCGGTAAAAGTAAACTTCACGAAGCCGTTCACCAGCTACTTCACCGCCACAGTCCGGGCCGGCTCGCCGCCGTCGAACACGCTGGACCTGCTCGGTCACCGAGAGGGCGCTTCGCAAACGATCAGCTACGGGCGGATCAAGCTGCGTTGACCCTCGCTGCTTGGTCCCCTTCAGCGCAGCGGCAGGGCGGTGGGGCGAGGGGAATCGTTGACCAGCCTGAGGGCCTCGTTCACAAAAATCTCGCCCGTGCGTTCGCCCAGACTGGTGCGCGAGATGTAGGCGTAGCGTTTGAAGCTGTCGAAGTCTTCCTTGGTCAGGATGTAACCGAAGGCGTCGTTGGTGAGGCCGAAAAGCAGGTTGTGCTGGCCGTGCATCTTGCGCTTGAGGTAGTAGCCGATGTTCGGCAGCGCTTCGCCGGGGATGGTCAGGATCTGCGCGTTGCCGACGTTGACCACGTTCAGTTGGGTGGTCACGCTGGCGGCGTCACGCCCGGCGGTACCGGGCAGTTCCTTCATCAGCGCACGCATCAGCGGCGCGTCCACCGGCAACGACACCTGGCGCGCGGCGCAGAAGAGTTTTGGCGCGGTCTGCACCGCCGCGTCCTGGACGATGCGCAGGGCTTCCTCGGCCAGCAACCGGCCGATGCGCTGACATTCCTCCCAGGTGCGGGCCTCGCGCCCGCCGGGCAGCCGGTTGTCTGCCGTCACCATGCCGCCCAGGGCGCCGTTCATGAAGATGCCCGTGCCGCCACCCAGCTCCGCCAGGCGGTCGCAAAGCGGGCCGACCAGGTCCGGGCTGCTGATGCCGGCGTCATTGCCCAGCACCTCGGGATGCACCGCGTAATTGACGAGTGTGGCAAACGGACGACCGGAAGCATCCAGAGCCTGGATGATGTTGCAGCGCGGATCGAACAGTTGTTCGGCGTAGTAGTTGTAAGCAATTTTCCCCCGGGCCTCGCCGGTGGCGATTCTGAGTTGCGCCGGTTGCAACTTCGTCACCGCTTCGTTGATGGCCTCGGTCATTCGAGAAATCACGGTGGCCAGATATTTGGGGTCGCTGGCGGTGCCGCCCTTGCCGTCGGGGAAGCCGTAGCAATCCGGCGCGCTGTGCGTGTGCGTGGCCCCGATGAGGATGTTCGGCGCGGGAATTCCCTTCACCCCGGCGCGCACCTGGTCGCCCAACGCCGCCGGGAAGCCGAGGAAGTCGGCGCTGACAATCGCGACGCGGTTTGTTCCCTCCTCGAAAACCAACGCGCGCACGGTCAAGTCACCCTCCTGGCGAGTGACCGGCTTGGAAGGTCCTACGCCGCCGGACACCGGCAGTAACGGGTCCGGGTTCACGAGGCGGACGGCGATGCCGGCGCGGAACTGGGCGCAGGCTTCCAGGACGGTCACCGCCAGGAAAATTGTGAGTGCGAGTAATTTCATAAAATTCATCAGGCTTCGATTGCGCCGATTAAGACAGAGTCCCGATGCCAATGCAAACCATTGGAACTATTGGGTTGCGATTGAGAGTGGCGGTCTGTGGGGTGGAACGGCTCGCGTTGCGAGCCGTAGCGCGGCGCGCAGCGGCGCAAATCATCACCGCAACGTTCCGGCCGCTCTGAGCGGGCGGAGTGCTCGCTGCGCGAGCACTGCCACCACTCAAATTGAGCGCCACTTTCAATCGCGCCCGAAAGGATGAACTGAATTTTGGCGAGGGGTAACTGGTCGTTTCCGTGTCTGGCGCCTCCTGGTCCTTTGCGGGTCGGCCCTTCTGCCGGAGGTGCGGCCTACGAGCCAACCGGCCCAGTGGGCGGCTGGTAAGCCAACCCTCCATCGCGCCGCCGCGCAATTCGCTTGGCCCGTCTGCTTGCCCGAGGAATACTCCCGGCGTGCCACCGCTGCTGGAAGCCCTCGCCACCGAACTGGAACGCCCGCGTGAACTGACCGCGCAGGTGATCAATCATCTCGCCGGCATTTACGGTCTCACGCGCGACCAGCTCGGCCCGTTCCTGATCACGGAGCTGCCCGGGCTGGAGGATTACGAGATTGATTTGATCCTCTCACCTCTGTTCACGCCCACCCTTCGCGACCAGGCTGTGTTCGCGGAGTTGCTGGGCCGGGAGTCCTTTCCCGCCGGGCAATGGCCGGCTTTGATCCAGCAACTGGCCGAACGTCCCACGCGCGCCCGGCTCACGGGCGCTGATGGCCAGACGTACAGCGTGCCGTTGCGTGAAGTCACCCTCGAACGCTACGTGCATCGGTTGCGGCTCGACGCCACCATTCCAGAACCGCTCTTTGAACTGATCCAACACCTCCCGCCGGCTTCGGACCGGCCAATGCTCAAGGCCGTCGCCCGCCGCGCGGTGTGGCAGAGCGAGGCCCGCTGCAAACTCCTGCTTCATTACCTCTCTGCCACGGCCGGGCGGGAGGACTTCCGGTTCGATGACGCGCTGCAACTGCTGAAGTTGGTCGAGACCTACGAACCGATGGACCGGCAGGATTTGCTGGGTCGGATTCCCCACTGGCAACAAGTGCTGCGTCAGGCCCTCCACGATGCCGCCGGCCCGAGGCCGTTCTTCAACGAACGCGTCGAGGAACTGCACGGGGGCGGACGCGATCAACGGCGGCAGGACCTCGATCGTATCAGCGCGAAGGAAAAGGAACTCGAATTCCTCGGGCGGTTGCAGCGGGTGTTGGCGGGATGACGTGAAGGCTTGAACCCGGGATGCGCCCGGGGTTTGAACATCCTTTGACAACGCCGGGACAGGAAATGTGCCGAGTCAGGACAGGCGCGAGAATCATATTCATAAGGAGAATGGACCAATCGAAGTGAAACGCTGCGCCGTCCACCGCGGGGCGTGCTTGGCAAGCGGCGTGCTGGGTCGGGTCGGGCATAAAATGCCATAAGCCAGGGAGTGTTCGGAGTTGGATGCGCATGGGAGGTGCGGCGAGGCTGCACGCAAACGGGCGGCGCATCACGACAAAGGCCGAAACATTCGGAACGTCCGGTCTCATGGCAGCGCCCAAAAAAATTATGTCGTACCGCCCGCTCAAACGCCCCCCGTCGCGCGCTCAAGTCCTCCTTTCCTGCCTGCTGGCTTTTGCCGTTCATCATGCCGGAGCGCAACGCCTCGATCTGAATGGCAACGGCATCAGCGACATCTGGGAGTTGAACTACGCCACCGCGAACCTCAATCCGGATGCCGACGTGGATGAGGACGGACTGGCAAGCCGAATCGAGGCGGTCGCGGGCACGAATCCATTCGATTCGCGGTCGGTTCCCCGCATCACACAGTTCCTGCTCACGACGAACGGGGTGTTGGCGAGCATGGCGGGCGCGTTGGGCAAGCGATACGATTTGCAGGCCACGGAGCAATTGTGCGGCAGCGCCGCGACCAACTGGTACACCGTGGCCAGCATGGTCGCCCGCACCAACACCATGGTCACGCTCGGCGCGGCCGGCGACCAGCCCTCCCGTTTCTTCCGCATGGTGGTGTCGGACGTGGACACGGACGGCGACGGACTGAACGACTGGGAGGAATACCAACTGGGGTTGGACCCGTTCTCTGCCGCCAGCACCGCCAACCTGGACGCCGAAGGCAAACCGCTGGGCGACTACGCTTATGCGGTGAAGTGGCTGGAAGCGTCACCCCACCAACTTCTCCGTCCGATGGCCACGAACACCGCCGCCAGTTTCGCCATCTACCTTTCCGGGACACCGGGCGGCAGCGGGCTGACGGCCGAATACTACACCAATGCCAGCACCACCTACACGAGCGCGTTGAATTTCAATCCCACCAACCTGTTCCTCACCACCAACGACTCGGTCATAGACTTTGTCTGGGGGCCGGCCAGCACGCCGAATCTTAGCAACGGATTTTACACCGTGCGTTGGACGGGTCAGGTCGAGCCGCAGTACTCCGAAACTTACACGTTCCAGACACGCACTGATGACGGCGTAAAGCTGTGGGTGAACGATCAGTTGCTGATAGATCGCTGGCAGGCGCAGAACACCACCTGGACCAACTCCATCACGTTGGCCGCGGGAGTACGCTACAACCTGCGAATGGAATACTTCAACCGCGGGGGCAGCGCCCGTGCGCAACTCTCGTGGTTCAGCCCGAGCCAGCCGCGACAGGTCATTCCGGCGGTCCGGCTCTATCCAGCTTCGGGCGGGTTGCATCCCGGAGGCGTGACCAGTCCGCTGTCGGCGATTGCCTTCCTGGGCCAGCCGTTCACCTACACCGTCACGGGCGCCAACACACCCCTCGGCTACATTGCGACCAACGTGCCGCCCGGCCTGGCGTTTGACCCGGCAAGCGGCGTGTTGAGCGGCATTCCCACGCTGGCGGGACGGTTCGCGGTTTCATTGACCGTCAGCAACGCCATCGGCAACGCCGAGTCCCTCCTGGAGTTGGACGTGATTGACACCGGCAGTTCCGTCTCCCGGGAAATTTGGACCAACGCGCCGGGTCTCAGCGTAACCAACATCCCGTTGCACCTCGCCGCCACTCACACCGGCACGCTTGGCGCGCTGGAAGGCATCACGAATCACGGCGACAACTACGGCGAACGCATCCGGGGCTATCTCACCGCGCCCACCACGGGCAACTACCGTTTCTGGATCGCCGGCAACAACGCCGCCGAGCTGTGGATTTCCAACGACGACGAGCCGGCCAACAAGGTGAAGCGCGCTTACGTCATCAATCCGCGCATCACCACGCCGCGCCAATGGACGCTGCAACCGAACCAACGTTCCGGCTGGCTGGCGCTTGAGGCGGGCAAACGCTACTACATTGAAATCCTTCACAAAGCCGGTCGCGGCCTCAACGATCATTGGTCGGTCGCCTGGCGGTTTGATCCGACTGGCACGAACACCGTCCCTGAAAGCGTGGTCCCGGGTTACGTCCTTTCGCCGTATGTGCAGACGCCGCCCACGGAAATTCCGGGGACGTTGTACTCGGCGAACATGGTGGCCCAGGCTGGCGCGCTGAGTTCCGGTGTGGGCACGGCCACGCTGCGGTTGAGCGCCGACGGAACGCGCGCGGTGCTGCGTTACAGCCACAGCGCCCTCTCCAGCCCCGTCACCGCCAAGCACATCCACGCCGACACTTATCTCGGCAAGAACGCCCAGGGACAGATCATCTTTGACATAGACACCGCCACACCCGAGCCCGACGGAAGTTACATCTGGGAGATCACGGAGTCCGGGCCGTTGTCCGCGGCGGACATCGTGGAAATCATCAAGCAAGGCAAGTCCTACATCAACGTCCACACGGCGGAGTATCCCGCCGGCGAAATCAACGGCCACTTTTCGGTGGCGGATGGTTCGCCCACCTTCCGCCCGCCGCCCCCGCCGCCGGCGTGGACCAAGGATCATTCCAGTTCAAACGCCGCGGCGCGTTTTCTCCTGCAGGCCACCTTCGGGCCCAGCCCGGCGGACGTGAAACTTGTCCGCTCGCTCGGCTACGAAGGCTGGATCAACCGGCAGTTCACCCTGCCGGTTCACAGTCATCTGCCCAACGTCTATGCCACGGCCGGGACGCCGCCGGTTTCCGAGTATCCCGGCACACTGACGTTCAACACCTGGTGGCAACGGTCGGTCACGGCGCCGGATCAATTGCGGCAGCGGGTCGCGTTTGCGTTGAGCGAGATTCTGGTGGTTTCCGAGGACGGTGTGCTGGGCGGGAACGCGCGCGCGCTTTCCTCCTACTACGACACCCTGTTGACCAATTCCTTCGGCAACTTCCGCGGTTTGCTCAAGGCCGTGACGCTGCACCCGGCGATGGGCATATACCTGGACATGCGGCGCAACGAAAAGGGCAACCCCATATTGGGCACGCATCCCAACGAGAACTACGCCCGCGAGATCCTGCAGTTGTTCTCGGTCGGGGTGAACCGCATGTGGCCGGACGGAACGCTGGTCCTGAATTCGCGCGGCGACCTCGTCCCCACCTACGATCAGGATGAGATCATCGGATTCTCCCGAGTGTTCACCGGTTGGAACTACTGGCAGCCGCTCCAGGCCGACAAGCGCCTGCCAACGAACTGGAATCCACCCGCGAACTACACCAACGCCATGGTGCTCGTGCCCACGCGGCACGAACTCGGCACCAAACGCGTGCTCGACAACGTGGTGCTGCCCGCCGCGCACGGCGCGCAGGTCAACGTCAACAGCAACGCCTTCGATCTGTATTGCCAGCAGGACCTCGAACTGGCGCTGGACTCGATCTTCTACAACGAGAACGTCGGGCCGTTCATCTGCCGCCAGCTCATTCAACGCCTGGTGACCAGCCATCCCAGCCGCGATTACGTCTATCGCGTGGTCCAGAAGTTCAACGACAACGGCCGCGGAGTGCGGGGCGACATGAAGGCGGTGATCAAGGCCATTCTGCTCGATTATGAAGCGCGCAGTCCGGCGATGCTCTTGTCCCCCACCTACGGGAAACAACGCGAGCCGGTGTTGCGCGCCACCGCCATCGCCCGGGCTTTCCCCGCGCCCGCGAATGTGACCGGGTCTTATCGCCAGAATGGCAATCAAACCATCACCATCACCACCAGCCGGCCGCACCGGCTCAGTTCCAGTGACGATGTGCATCTGACGTTCACCGGCAATCCGGCGCCGCGTTCCCAGATTTACAACAACGTGGCGGTGACGAGTCCCACCACCTTCACGGTGAACGCGCAGGGAATCGCGGTGGGGACCTACGGCCAATCCGGCAACCTCATCACCGTGACCAACTCCGGGCACGGCTTGTCGGTCGGGCACCGCATTTATCTGACGTTCACCTCGGGCGGCGCCACCCGCGGCATCTACACCGTGGAATCGGTGGTGAGCGCCTCCGTGTTCACGGTCAACAGCACCCTGTCAGCCACGCGAACGGGCACTTGCGTGTTTCCGAAATGGAGCGGCAGCAGTTACTCGCACTCCGGCACGAACATTACCTTCACCACCAGCTCGCCGCACGGGATACCCGTTGGCGGCACGGCGTATCTGGTGTTTCCCTCGGGCAGCGCGGCCACCAACGGCGTCTATCGCATCCTCAAGGTGCCGTCGGTCAACCGCTTTCAGGTGGGCAGCGCGGTTTCAGCCAACACCGAGAACAGCGCCACCGTCCTGCCTCTGGTGGGCGCACCGGTGGTGCGCTCGGGCGGTGTGACCGTGCGTTACAGCACCTGGAGCATGAACTACACGGATACGGGCACAAGTTCGTCCCTGCTGCAAACGCCGCTCAACTCGCCCACGGTCTTCAACTTCTTTTTCCCGGACTACAAGTTCCCGGGTCTCTTGGCGGCTGCCGGACTAACGACCCCTGAGTTCCAATTGACCTCGGACACCAGCGCCGTGCTCCAGATGAACTACCTGGCCAACGGCATCTTCAACAACGGCAGCAACACCAATGGCTTGAGCAGTTTCGCCAGCGGCAACGGCGCCATCATGCTGGACTTCGGTCCGTGGATGACGCCCGCCCTGACCGCGGACGCGGGCATTCCCACGCTGGTGGACGCGCTGAACTCGTTGCTCTGCGCCGGGCAGCTTTCGCCGGCCGCCAAAACCATCATCGTCAACTACGTCGCCAATCCGCGCTTCCCGTACGCCAGTCCCACGCCGACCCATGCCCAGATGCGGGATCGCGTCCGGGCGGTGGTGCATTTGATCGTCACCTCGCCGGACTTCACCATTCAGCGTTGAGCTTATGAAAGACAAATCCGTCAATGTGTTGAGCCGCCGCCGTTTCATCCGGCAGGCCGCCTGCGCCGCCCTCGGCGCCGGCGCGCTCAGTTCTGTCATCAAGGACCTGCGTTTCGTGAACGCGGCCATGGCCCAAAGCGCCGTCAGCGATTACAAAGCGCTGGTCTGCATCTTTCTGGCGGGCGGCAACGACTCCAACAACCTGATCATTCCCACAATCCCTTCGGAGCACGCCGATTACGCCGCGATCCGCACCGATGTTCTCTCCATACCCATCTCCGGCGCGCCGAACGTGGCCATCCCGCTCTCGCCCTTGAACAGCGATGGTCATGAGTACGGCTTCCATCCGGCCTGCCCGGAACTGGCGACCCTCTTTCACGAAAACAAACTGGCCGTGCTGTTCAACACCGGCACGCTGGTTTATCCCATGACCCGCGCGCAGTATCAGAGCGGGCGCTTGCAGCGACCCCCGCAATTGTTTTCGCACTCGGATCAGGTCACCCAATGGCAGACCTCGATTCCCGACCGCCCGCCGCTGACGGGCTGGGGCGGACGCTGCGCCGACCTGCTGGCCGCGGTTCAGCCGGGCGCGCCCATTTCGCTTTGTGTGACCCTGGCCGGCGCCAACACCTTTGAGGTGGGCAACATCGTTTCGCAGTACTCCGTCACCACTTCCGGCGCCATCAACCTGTCGAGCGTAACCGGGGCGCGCTTGCAGGCGCTGACCAACATCCTTGCATTGCCATCACCCAATCTCCAGGTCCGGGCCTACGCCGACGTGGGTGAACACGCCATCCAAACCGGCGGCCTGCTCAATGCCGCCATCGCCAGCACGGCCGCGCCGACCTTCTGGACGACGCCCTTCCCGACCACCGTGGTCACGCCGACCAGCGGGGCCACCTTCGGCTCGAACCTCGCCAGCCAGTTGCGCATGATCGCCCGGCTCATCGAAGCCGGCCAGCGCAGCGCGGCCAGCGGCGGTTTCGGCATGAAGCGCCAGATCTTCTTCTGCCAGGTGGGCGGCTACGACACCCACTCTGGCCAGACGCCCGGGCCGGGTCAGGCCACGATCGGCGCGCACGCCAACCTGCTGGCGGAAGTCAGCCAGGGCATGTTCGCCTTCCAGCGTGCCATGGAACAACTCGGACTCTCCAACAACGTGACCACGTTCACCTCGAGCGATTTTGGCCGCACGTTCCCCTGCAACGGCGTGGGCAGCGACCACGGCTGGGGCGCGCATCATCTCATCATGGGCGGCGCGGTCCGCGGCCGGCGCACCTATGGCCGCTTTCCCACGCTGGCCATCAACGGCCCCGATGACACCAGCACGGGACGCTGGATTCCCACGACGGCGATTGATCAGTACTTCGCGACCCTGGCCACGTGGTTCGGCGTGGACAACAACAACCTTTCCACCGTGTTCCCCAACCTGGGCCGGTTCTCGACACCCAATCTGGGATTCCTATGAAGCGTTGGCTGGCGGTGCTTTTGCTCGGGGCGCTGGCCGGCGGCGTCCTGTGGCTCGTCACACCGCGCAAACCGGTGACGGCGGTTGAACCACTGCCCGAACCGCCCTCGACCAAAGCCTCGCCTTGGAGGGCGGGTGTTCCTTCATCTTCGGCGGAAATCGAAACTCCAATGGAGAACGAAGTGGAGACGGCTGAATCGGTTTCCTCCGTTGGAGCCGTTCCCGTCGCGCCGCCGCGCGTCGCGCTGGCGGCGCTGGCTGAACCGCCCGAAGGGCCCGAGCCGGTCCCCGGCATTACGCCCGTCACGCTGCTGGAGAACGTGCGTTCGGCTTTTCGCAATTACAGCTCCCGTTTCGGTGGAAACCCGGTCGGCACCAATCAGGAAATCACCCGGATGCTCAACGGCAACAACCCGGGCAACGCGACCTTACTCCAACCTGAAGACGGACTTCGGGTCAACGACCGTGGGGAACTGGTGGACAACTGGGGCACACCCTTCTTCTTTCACCAACTCTCGCGCACCGAGATCGAGATCCACTCCGCCGGTCCTGACCGGAAGATGTGGACCGCGGATGATCTGGTGTTGAAATAGGAGCTGGTAACAGACGTCTGGCGCTGCTGCATCCGGACGGGAAAGTTCGCACGAAGAAAAAAGCCTGGCGGAAAATTCATACCTCACGCGCGACAATCCTGCAGCCGCCGCAACGCACGGGTTGGGCGTCCTCGCGCATTCTTGATGATCTGTAGTGTTTTGCCGTTGTGCTCCAGTGTGAGCAGATCAGGAAGCGAACTTCGCTCGGCCTGGCGCTTGTAAGGCGGGCCATCATTTTTGGTGTTCGTAGCAAAACATGATCAATCTGAATGTATTGGTTGAAGTCTCCGCTGTGTAGATACGGATGAATCCCTTGTGGTGGTCGTTGGCATAACGAAACGCAAAGTCCCTGAGTCCGGCGGGAACCACCGTCTCACCACCGATGAGTGTTTCACCGGACGCAAGGATAAGCCGCTCCATTTCTGCTCGAAGACTCGTCAACAACTGTCCGGCCGTTCCGGAAGTAATCGCAACTGAGTATTGCGAATGGACCTCGTGGCTGCGCAGGTCCTTACCGCCGCCACCGTCGAGAACCAAGACCTTGACTCCCTGCGAGGCGCCGACTCGTTCCAGCAGTGACTCAGCCAGCAAGGTGTCCGGCAGCCCCGAACTGGGATACCCACCCCGGCTACAGGCAGTTAACAGGATGGCAGCCAATAGAATTCCAAGCCCAACGAGCGTGTGTTTCATAACCGGTCTAGCGATGAAGGAGACGAACGAATTCAGCGACTGCCGCGGGAACTGCCCGGTCGGCTGTAACAATCGCTGACATCTAGATGGCAGATTACACAAATCATCACTTGGGGCAACCATGTCGTAGCCGCGCTGGGAACGCCAATCATCTGAACCACCCGACTCGTCACGCCATTGCGCAGCGAAGGCAGACTGCCCAGCCTGTCCCGCCGTAGCAGTTGAGGGCAGGTGGACGGACGGCGCCGGACCGTGCTCACACTGAGGCCCGCAAAATCTTTTCCAGCGCCTTCCCCTTTGCCAACTCATCCACCAACTTGTCCAGATAGCGTATTTCCCGCATCGTTGGGTCTTGTATGTCTTCCACTCGGATGCCGCAAACCACACCTTTGATCAGGAAGCGCGAGGGGTTCGGCTTGGGGGCTTCCTTGAAAAAGGTTTCAAAGTCTGTCTGCTGCTTCAATTGCCTCCCCAACTCTTGCTGACTGTAGCCGGTCAACCAGCGGACTATGGAATCAACCTCCGACTTCTTACGCCCCTTCTTCTCTGCCTTGGCGACATAGTAGGGATAGACGCTGGCAAAGCTCGTCGTAAAGATTCGATGTTTTGCTGTCATGTCAGGCGGCTGGGATCAATGGCCAACACTGTTCATGGGACGAAGCCAAGTGCAGAGGACAACATTGTTCCTGGTCCAACATGCTCTGGATGATAGGCCGGGTCTGAGTTGCCGACAAGCCTGGCTTTCCGAGCTTGTGGCGGAGTTGGCCAGAATCTGGGCGCTTTCGGATCGGCGGCTTGAGTCTGCCCGATTGAGCGGCTGAACTGCCAACTCGTAACCATGCGGCTGAACCGGGAGCGCGCGCGTCCCGCGTGCCGCCGTCCGCGTCACGCGGACGGCAGCGTGACACCATCTTGAGCAAAGTCACTTGGGATGAGTTGGTGTAACGAACATTGCGGCGCGACGCCGCAAAGCACACGCCGGAAGCGTATGCTCCCCATTTCGACTGCATGAGGGGGGGCATGCTGCGGACAACGGACCGCCTGCTGGAACGTAGGCGGAGTTCTCGCAGCGCGAGAACTGCTACCACTTTCGCGCGACGAAGGCGTCACGGCCACCAGGAGCAGCCGTGCTGTTGTCAAACATCGAACACCGAACACCGAACTCTGAACCTCGAACCCAGAACTTTGGACTCTGAAGAGCCGCTCTCGGGTCCAAAATGAGAATCGCTGTTTGCTTGCCGCCCCGGGTGGGTTTCTGGCATGGGAATGGAAACGATGCCAGCACCCCATTCCGATGTCTGCTGACCGGCCATTCCAAATCGCCCTTCTGGCTGTGCTCGTGGTCTTGCTGCCGGTGGGCGTTTATCACCGGCTGAAGTCGCGCACGCGCGAAAAGCTGGATCGCCGTCAGGAGGGTTGGTTCATGCTCGTGACCCTGCGCCTGACTGGCTTTGCCGGATGGCTGGTCCTTTTGGTCTGGCTGATCAAGCCGACCTGGATCGCCTGGGCCGCGTTGCCGATACCGGTGTGGCTGCGGTGGGTCGGCGCGGGGCTGCTGCTGCCGACGGGTGCGCTGCTGGTCTGGACCTTTCGCAGCCTTGGTCAGAACCTCACCGACACCGTGGTCACCCGGCAACAGCACACCCTGGTGACGACGGGGCCATATCGTTGGATTCGCCACCCGTTTTACACTTCGGCAGCACTGATGATCCCCGCCACGACGTTGCTGACAGCCAACTGGCTGTTCCTGGCCTTTGGCAGCGCGGTGTTCGGATTGCTGGCGGTGCGAACCGACCGGGAGGAGGCCAATTTGATTGCCAGATTCGGCGACGACTATCGAAGCTACATGCGGCGGACGGGACGATTCTTTCCTCGGCGGAGCGGCGAAGTTCAAGCCGCGAAGGGGAAGGCGAGGGGAAAGGAACAGAGTTGAAGCTTCCGACTCAACTTGACGCGGGGTCGGCAAAATCCTCTATGGTGGAGATGAGAGACGCGCCGTGAACTTGCGAAGCGGCGCAGCGATGTCCAAGGAACGTCCAATGATTGAAACCGTTGAAGTTTTTGAAATGCCGATCACCGTGCAGCCCGGCGACATTGACGAACTGGGGCACGTGAACAACGTGACCTACTTGCGCTGGGTGCAAGAGATCGCCGTGGCGCATTGGCGGGCCGCAGCGCCCGCCGCCGATCAGGCCGCACTGGCCTGGGTGGTCGTGCGCCATGAGATTGACTACAAGCGACAGGCTTTCCTGCACGACCAAGTCCTCGCGCGCACCTGGGTGGGTACGGCCGCGCGGCATCGGTTCGAGCGACACACCGAATTGCTGCGCGCCACGGATCGGAAACTTCTGGCCCGGGCGCGAACGATCTGGTGTCCGATTGACCGCCACACCGGCAAACCCACGGACGTAAGTGCCGAGGTGCGCGCCCGTTTCGCCACGTTCAATCCGTCCTCCTCGGGTTGAGCCAACCCGCGCCCGAGCCTTGAATTCCACGGGCTGCGAATGGACTCCGGTTCAGCGTTCGATCAGAAGCTTTCCCAGGACAAGCCAGCCGTCCACGGTCGGCAGGTCGGTGCCAATGCGGATGTAGGGTGCAGCATCAGAGTTTGCGCGCGTGATGGCGATGGCCAGCCGATATTCACCGGGCGCGGTTGGCGAGAGTTTCACGCGGGTCTTCTCGACGGCAAGCTGCCCTGGCATCCATAGTCTGGGCTGAGAACCTTCCAGCCATGCGGTCGCGACGCGTTGATCGTTCTCATCGAACAAGGCCGCGGCGACGGAGCAGGGGAGATAGATGGGCGCGACTCCCTGGTTGGTCCAAGCGAGTTCCAAATTGAAACCCTCCCGCGTGGTGCGGTCCGGATGGTTGGCGCGTTGCAGATGAAAATGGTAACCGATGCGGTTCGACAGCCTCTCGATCAGAGCGCGGTTTTCCTGAACCATGCGCAAACCCGACTGGCCGCCGCGTCCAAGGTCCACCCAGGTGGGTTTGCCGTTCTCGATGCACTCCTCCAGCGTGAAGCCCATGCCGCTCTTATCTTTCCGGCCATCCCACCAGCCGCGCCGCTTTACGCCGTCGTAATTGTCGAACAACTCGAACACGCCCGGCGCAATCCCGAAGCCGATGGCCGTCTCGCGACCGTCACTGTTCCCGCAAATGCCGTCACGGCGCGGCGCGATGCGCTGCTCCAACACAGCCCAATCGAAGACCGGCTTCAACGGACCGTAGCGGCCGAGGTGCGCGTTGCGGGAGAGGCAAAGCTGGGTGCGCTTGAACGCGTCGAGGTGCATCTGCACGTGCTCGCGGAATTTCTCCGGCGCGATGTCCGGCACGCCAAACGGGTGCATGTGCGCCTCGCCCCAGTTGCCGTAGGAGCGAATGTCGAGCACGGCGATGCGCGGATCGCCATCGTATCGCCGCGCAAAGGCGCGCAGAAAGTTGGCGAACTTCGCCAGGAAGATCGGATCGTCAAACACCGGCGCAATCTTTTTGCCCGGCGTGCCAGTGGTGGATTGATCCGGGTTCAACGTGATTTCAATCTTCTTCGCGCCGGCGTCGAAAACCCATCTGGGCGTGATGTAACCTTCCGGGTCGCGGCCATGCGTGTTGGCGCACATCACCCCCACGTTGCAGACCTTGCCCAGCCGGCCCCAGCTTTCGAGGAAACGATCCAGCGCGGTCCAGTTGAATTCGCCCTCGCGTGGTTCGACACTGGCCCAGTCAAGCCGCATGACGCCCATGCCGAGCAGTTCCAACACCTCTGGCGGATGCCGCTCCGGCAAACCCATCCCCGACCAGCCTTTGCCGGGATTGAGCAGCAATCCAGAGAGAGGCTTGGGTTGTAGTGTGACCAGCGGTGATCCTTGCGCGGGCGGGCCGGCAATCGCAGCGACCGACCCAATGTCTTCCAAGCCGAGCCAGATTCCCAAAAGCAGCGGCAGCAACATCCCTTTCATGCCTCCTTTGCTTAAACCAGCTCCGGCGTCGTGGCAAACTGTTCCGCGCCTCGCGCAAACTGAAGCGGAGATGAATGTGCGGCTCCTCTCACCTGCTGGCATGGTCAATGGAAATGACGTGGTGGAACTCGTCGCGCTGCGACGAGTAGCGCAGCGGTCAGCGCCGCGCAACGGTCCACGCCGGCAAGCCAATTCCGTCCGCTGAACGCGGATGGGGCTGTCGCAGCGCGACAACCACCACCTTCAAGAAACTGAGATGCGGACACCGATGTGCGCCAGGAAAACCCATCCTCGACTTTGACCTGGTGCGGCGGCTAAATGAATCGCATCGGATGAAACACACGCAGGCAAGATTCTCACTTCTATGAACCGCCGCCAATTCATCACGCTTACGGCTTCCACGCTGCCGCTCGCTGCGGCGGCAGTTGAAAACTCCCCGACAAAACCGTCGCAGCCGCAGGCCGCCGACGCATCCGCCCTCTCGACGCTCGACCCCAAGCCACTGGTGGTGCCGCTGTGGCCAACGCCGGTTGAACCCAAGGAACCTTCCGCGGAACGCGAGCGCGACGTGACCAAACCCACGGACCAGTTGATCGCCGGCCGGCCCGTGATCAGGCTGAGTCACGTTTCCACGCCCACGCTGACGATCTATCGCCCGACCTCCGTCCCCGCAACCGCCGCTGCCGTGATGGTGTGTCCGGGCGGCGGCTACCATGTGCTGGCGTGGGATCTGGAGGGCACGGAGATTTGCGAGTGGCTCAACTCGCTGGGCATCACGGCGGGCCTGCTCAAGTATCGCGTGCCCCGACCACGCGGTCAGCCGAATCACAGCGACGCGCTGGAGGACGCGCAACGCGGCCTTCGGTTGTTGCGCGCGCGGGCCGGCGAATTGGATCTGGACCGAAACAAGATCGGGGCGTTGGGTTTCTCAGCGGGAGCGCACCTGGTGGCAACGTTGAGCGCCAGCGGCGCGGACAGAAAGTATTCCACGGTGGACGCCGCCGATGACGAACCGGGCCGGCCCAATTTCCTGGTGTTGATTTATCCGGCGGCCCTCATGGCCAGACCGCCCGCCACGGGCGCCGCGCCCGAAGTCGCGCCGGACAAGCAATCGCCGCCAACCATCATTGTCATTACGCAGGACGACGCGGATCGAGGCGAGGAGGCGCTGGCCTACGCGGCGGTGCTCAAGCGCGCGGGCGTGCCGGTGACGTTGCACTTCTATCCCACCGGCGGTCACGGATATGGGCTGCGCCGAACAAAGGATTTGGTGACGACCTGGCCGGAACGGGCAGCCGAGTGGTTGCGCGCGGGTGGCTGGACACGATGAAGCGTTCCCACCTGAATCCGTGCCGACTGTGGCGGGTTTATTTCAATTTCCCGCGGGTGGGGGTTTTCACGCTGCAACGACCTCGTCCGCGTTCAGTGGACCGAAATGGTTCCTCTGCGTGGGCCATGGCCTCTGTGGAAGCGCCGCTACTCGCCGCAGCGCGACGAGTGCCACCCGGTCATGCTGGTTGACCTTGCGAGGAAATGAGCTGCGCTGCCGCAAGGCGTGCCCCGCAAACACTCCGCAAACAAGACTGTCAAAACTCTTTAGAAATGTCCCCTTAAGAACTCAGGAGAAAATGTCCCCTGGGTTGTTGATTTTCTCTGCGTCTGGAGGTGGGGGACGCAGGGAGGCCGGAGCGGAGCGGAGGCCGACCGGAG
>WYBW01000079.1 GCA_011525685.1 Verrucomicrobiia bacterium | reverse complement strand
TGGTGCGGTGACAAATGTGAGGTTGCCTCCAGCATTGGTGCCGACCGCGTTGGTCGCGACGACGCGGAAGTGATAAATCGTGCCGGGCGTAAGACCGCTTACGCTTGTGCTGACGCTCACATTGGTCGAGCCAGCCGGCAGATCGCTCGCCATGGTCACGGAGTTGTAATTGGTCGTCAAACCGTACTGAAAGTAAACCGTCGTAGCCGCGCCGCCCGGATTCACCGTGGCATTCAAGGTCGCATTGCTCGCCCCGATGCTGGTAGCGGCCAGGGTCGTCGCCTGCGGCGCGGTCGCGGGCGGCGTCGTGTCAATCCGAACCACGCTGGACGTGCCCGGAATGCCATTGACAAACACAGTCACCAGGTAGTGCCCAACAGGGAAGTTGGTTGCTGGCACTGAGGCGAACGAATTTATGGACCAGTTCGCCGCAAGCAGAAACGCCGAACGCTCGTTCTCCAAACTCCGCAGTTGCACCAAGGGATAATCGGCTGCCGAATCCTGACCCTGTCCGCTCGAAGCACCGGAAACGCCACGAAGCTTTGAGCCTGTGAGGGTAAGGTTGGCGTTCAGAGCGAGTGGCGCATTCACCGTGGCTATCTGCGGTTGCCAGGAATTGCTGAAACTGAGTCCGGTGTCATAGAGTTCCGTGCTGGACAGCAGACCACTCGTGCCCGCACCGCCGGCGACCATCACTTTGCCGTTGGGCAACAAGGTCGCGGTGTGATACGCGCGCGCCGTGGACAGCGGGCTGGTCGTTGACCAGGTGCCGGTCGCGGGCACATACACCTCAGCCCGATTGGTGATGCTGCTGTTGCCAACGCCACCGGTGATCAAAACGCTCCCGTTGGGCAGCAACGTGGCGGTGTGTTCGCTGCGGGCGTTGATCATTGATCCAGTCACGGTCCAGATCCCACTGGTGATGTCGTAAAGCTCGGCCCGATTCGTCACACCATTGATGCCGATGCCGCCCGCCACGAGGACCTTGCCATTGGGCAGCAAGGTGGCCGTGTGTGCCGTGCGCGCATTCGCCAGGGAACCGGTCGGTGTCCAGGTGCCAGATTCAGGATCGTAAAGTTCCGCCCGGTTGGTCACGCCGCTGGTGCTCGTGCCTCCGGCCACCAGCACTTTTCCGTTGGGCAGCAAGGTGGCGGTGTGGCCCTTGCGACGAGTGCCGAGCGAGCCGGTGGTTGTCCACGTGCCATTGGTCGGATCAAACAGTTGGGCACTGTTGGTGATGCCACTGCTGGCCTGGCCGCCCGCCACCAACACCCGGCCATCGGGCAGCAACGTGGCGGTGTGCTCGCGCCGGCCAACAGAAATTGCGCCAGTGGATTGGTTCGTTCCCGCGGCTGGATCGTAAAGTTCCGCATCGGCGAGAAAGCCGCTCGCACTGTTGGAGCCGCCGGAAAAAAGCACCTTGCCATTGGCCAGCAACGTCGCCGTGTGCCATTCGCGCGCGGTGATCAACGAACCGGTTGGCGTCCATACGCCGGTAACAGGATTGAAAATGTCCGCGCGGTTGGTGGCCCCGTTGCTTCCGAAGCCGCCGGCGATCAACACCTGCCCGTCCGGCAACGTGGTCGCGGTGTGATTACGACGCGGGGCGCTCAACGCGGCCGTTCCGGTCCACGTGGCGCTTGCCCATTCGTAAACCTCCGTGCCAGCCAGCAGATTGCCGATATTGTCCTCGCCTCCCGTGACCAGCACGCGCCCGCTCGGCAGCAATGTCGCGGTGTGCGCGCTCCGGTTCGTGGTCAAGGCACTCGTCGTTGTCCAAGTGCCGGCGTTCGGATCGTAGAGCTGCGCCGTGGAAAGCGAGCCGCTGTTGCCGTTGCCTCCAGCGACCAGCACCTTGCCGTCAGGCAGTAAAGTGGCCGAGTGCAATTCGCGGGCCGTGCCGAGCGCGCCGGTCGCTGTCCAGACGCCGCTGGTAGGATCGTAGAGTTCCGCGCTGGAAAGCCTGCCGCTGCCGAAGCCGCCTGCCACCACCACTTTTCCATTCGGCAGCAACGTGGCGATATGGGAATCTCGTGCCGTTCCCAGGGAGCCGGTGGCCGTCCACGCACCGCTCGACGGATTGTAAACCTCCGCACTGGCCAGAGGGCTGGAGGCAAAATCATCGTAGCCGCCAACCGCCAGCGCACGCCCGTCAGCCAACAAAGTGGTCGTGTGTCCGTAACGCGCGTTGGCCAATGAACCGGTTGGCGACCAGCGACCCGTGGCCGGGTCGTAAAGTTCCGCGGAGGCCAGTCTGCCGCCACTGCCGCGCCCGCCGGTGACCAGGACCTTGCCATTCGGCAGCAATGTCGCCGTGTGGACATAGCGCGCATTGGTCAGCGAACCGGTGGAAGCCCATGTGCCGCTGGCCGGGTCATAAAGTTCGACACTGGCCGTAACGCCGGAGCCGGCCATCTGCCCTCCAGCCACCAGCACTTTGCCATTCGGCAACAACGTGGCGGTGTGATAACGGCGGGCGGTCGCCATCGAACCTGTCGGCGTACACTTGCCCGTTGCCGGATCATAAACATCGGCACCGGCGAGGTGGCCGCTGTCGCTGAGGCCGCCCGTGATCAAGACCTGCCCGTTTTGCAGCAAGGTCGCCGTGTGAAAGTATCGCTCGGTGGACATCGGGCCATTGGTGGCCCAGGAGGCGGGATTCGCGTTCTCCTGGATGAGGGCAAAGCTCAGTACCACCAGCGCCGACGCAAAGTGGCGGGGCATTGGAAGATGGTTTCTCATGCGGGGATGAAACGGCCCTCGGACTGCGCTCCAGTCCGGCAGCGTGAAGCAACTGCGACCGTCATGCGCGGGCAAGGCTAACAACCGAGCGTTTGAGGTCAAACCAGGAATGGCCGCGGCAGAAATCTTCCTGCTGCGGGAACGACCGCTTCTCAGCGTACGGCCGCCAGACGACGAGCGCTTGGGTTCTGTTGGTTCGCTCAGGCGTGAACGTGCGGTTCCCACTCCAGTCCGTCCACCTTCTGCAAATCGTCCACGCCCTCGTGCAGGAGGCGGACTTGTGCGAAGCGGCAGAAGCGGCGGACATCTTGAGTATGGTCGCCGTAGAACACGACGCGGTGCAGACCGCAGGACCAGTTTTCCAGCATGCGCTCGATGTTTTGCACCTTCATGGTCAGCTTGGTGCGGCAGCCGTAATCCACGAACGGGCTGTCCGTGGCCTCGCCGGTCGCAAACAGCAGTTTGTCGGTCCCGATAAGCCGCGCCATCGTGAGCGGGCGACCGATCGGCATCCGAACTTGCAGCGACGCGCCCTTGCCGTCCTCCAGATGACTGCGGATATGGTAAGCGGCGGCGGGCGAGTCCGGCCCTTCCATCTGCGTCGCCGCCACGCAATGCGCGTGGATGATGCTCGACGTCGAGAGATCGAACACCGGGTCGGTGACAAAGCCGGGCTTCCCGACGAGATGGCTGAAGATGAGATGCGTCATGCTGGATTTCAAATCCGCCTCGCACACACCGCCCAGGCCCAGGTTGTTCAACCGCACAAACCCGAGGCAGGGATAGCCCATGCCGCGGCCAATCAGATTCATCCCGAGGCAGTTCATCGTCACCAACTCCGCCTCGTGTTCAGCCAGAAGGTTTCGCATGGCAATGAACATCAATGAGCTTTTGAGGATCTCCTCCCTCGTCGGCTCAACGATCTTTTCCGCCTCATCCATCCAGCGACGGCAGTCGGCCATGGCTTCGCTTTGATCCGCGGCTTCGTAAGCTTTCTGCAACTCGGGCAGGCTGATGTTTTTGATGTCGGTCCCGAACTTTTCCTTGATGGCGTTGCAGTAGTCAGGATCGGCGGGACTTTGATTCACGTGCAGGATGCGGGCTTCCTTGAGCCGATGCAGCGCGCGGAAGGGTCGGATGGCCACCAGCACGTCCTCGAACCGGCTGGTGGGAAAGACCTCGATGAGTTTGCCCTGCCGCTGCCAGCTCGCGATGGTGTGCCATTCGTGGCCGGTGTAGGGCAGGCTGAACAGCACAATCGGGATGCCCAACTCCATCAGGCTTTGCAGGTGTCCGCCGATGCCCATCGTCAGATGCATGACGAGAATGCCGTCCACGTTCTTGAACTGTTCCTTGGCCTGCGCGAGTTGCGGCGCGTTGCCAATGAGACCAACGTCCACGAATTCCACATCGCCAAGCTTTGGCGCAAGTTTGGCCAGATTGTCTTCGTATCGTTTCATTTCGCCCGGCAGGTCCACGTTGAACGCAGGCCAACCCGGATGCTGGTTGCCCAGATAGATTTTGCCGACGCGGACCTTGGATTTAGGACCCAATTGCGGCGCGGACGTGGCCGCAGCCAGTCGTTGGGCGAAACCAGCGATGACACCGCATGAGACGATGCCCGCCGCCGTGGAAGTGAGGAAACAACGCCTTGAGATTTGTGTGTTCATGACTTTGCCCATTGGTTTTGAAATACCCGAACCACCAATGCGACATTAGTCCCGCAGCCGAAGAATCGGCAACCGGAAAATTCAGGGATCTCGTGGTGCCTCAGTTTTGCCCGGCGAGAACGCTCGTAGCGCAGGTTTCCAGCCCGCCGTATCGCCGAATTCCATGCGGCAGACTGCCCGACCGCCGGAGGGCGACGCAGTCTTCCACGGCGGGCGGATTGGAAATCCGCGACACAGCAAGTTGGAAACCTCCGCTACATCGCGGCATCCAGACGATTCCGGGCGATGCTGCTAGAATGAAAGTCTGCGCCAACGCTGGTCAATAGAGTGTTTTATCGGCTTTGCGCTTCCACTCGGTGAAGGCCTTGATGGCTTCGTTTCGGAGGAATTGTTTCATGGGAATCTTGCGACGGGAAGCGGGCTGCAGAAGTTCGTGATAAATCAGACCATCGTCGAAACCAATGCTCGCCGCGTCCTTCTGCGCGTTGGCGTAGAACACCCGCCGAATCCGCGCCCAGTAAATCGCCGCAAGACACATCGGGCACGGTTCGCAACTGGCGTAAATGTCGCAGTCCGCCAGTTGAAACGTCTTCAGCCGCCGGCACGCTTGTCGAATGGCCATCACTTCGGCGTGAGCTGTGGGATCATTCGTGGAGGTCACACGATTCCATCCGCGCCCGACAATCTTTCCGCGACGCACAACAACCGCGCCAAACGGACCGCCATGGTTGCTCCGCATTTTCCGGATCGAGATGCGGATGGCCTCGCGCATGAACTCCGCCTTCACGGGAAAAGCGAGGCCGGGTTCTCGGATTTCGAAAGGAACTTTCCACCCGTCAGCACCTGGTTGAGCTGACCCTGCGACCACTTGCGCAGACGATGGAGCGCCGCGAACGTGAAGTCCGGCGCCGCTCCGCCTTGCCCGCCCACCAGTTCCGCCCCGCGCCGAACGTTGTCCATCATCCAGGCCGGCAACAACAGGTGATACGGATTACGGTTGACCTCGCCGACATGAAATGTCGTGGCGGCGATCAGGTCGGCCAGATCCTCGGCGCTGACTTCGACCATCAGATTCGGATCGTCCATCGCACCCCAGAATTCCGTCTCGACGGTGTAACACTCGAAGTCCGCCGGCATTTGTTTCAGCGCATCGGTGACGAGATAATGGACGCCGATGTGCGTGCCGTTCCAGTCTCGCTCGTGAGGAAAAAGAATCACCTTCGGAGTATGCTTCGCGAGAATGTCCGCGATCACCTTTACCATTTCGGCCCAGCGTTGCGGCTCATTTTGCCGGGTCTTGACACCGACTTTCTCCAAGCCATTGGGAACGGTCGTCTGCAAACCGTACCCGAGATAGTTGCAGGCGTTCCTTAACTCTACGAGTCGCTCAGCCTGCCGTTCCTTCTTGCTGCCCTGGGTGACGGCAACGTTGACCAAGTTCATCCTCGCCTCGCGGAAGATCCGCAAAGCCATCGCCCCGACGATGGTTTCATCGTCAGGATGTGGTGCAAAGAACAGCGCTTTGGGCGCCTCCGGCGACAACGTGGGCCGGGGCGCCGGCGGAAAACCGCCGAGGGGCAAGGATCTGGCTGCGTTAATGAGTTGAACGCTATCGCTGACGAACTTCAAGTAGGGGTTCGGGTTCATAGAATCGGCAGGGACGTTTACTGGCGCACGCGGATGCGGTGTGCTTCGACGACCAACAGCTTGCCTCGATAGAAGCTCTGTTCAGGATTGGCTTTCAAGAATGCCACCAATCGCTGCATCAGGGTTGGAATGATTTCCGGGTGATTGTGCAACTGGATGGCGATAATCCCGCCGAAAGAATCGGGTGGATAGGCAACAATATCCGCGAAATCTCCGTTCAATGAAACGAGTACTGCATTAAGATCCTGAGCTTTCGCGATGACTGCAGGATCAACGCTGACTATTGGCAGCACGTGCCGCAGGCGAATCACTTCGTGGCCCGCTTGCGTCAGGATATCGGTAATCTCGCGCGGAACACACTGGTCGCTGAACAGGCGCAGACTCATGCCGCAACGGCGTGGAAATCAGCCAACTCGCGCGCGTAATCAAGGCAAGCTTTGACATCGTCCGGCTTCAAGTCGGGAAACTCCTGCAGAATCGTGTCGGCACTTCGCCCGGAGGCCAGATAGCCGAGAATCAAGGCAACCGGAATACGCGTTCCCTTGATGCACGGCTTGCCTCGCAAGATCAGCGGATCGCTTGCGATGTGTTCGCGCCATTTCATGACCATGCCGCATCCTCCTCAGGTCGATTCCAGTCCTCGACCAGGCTCGGTTCGCTAAACAACGCGGTTTCGTCGGCGTCGTCTGGAATGATCGTGACCACCGCCTTGGCGGGGTGACGAAGCTTCAACGGCGAAAGCAAGTGAACCCACCCTGCCTGATCAATCGTTGCTTCGAGCATTTTCAGGCCGTTCTTCATGGGCAAACTATCGGTGACTTTTTCCAATCCGTAAAGCCGACAATCATTCCTTCACTGTCCTGTAATCTCCGGCAGACTTGCAGCCGCGATGGCCTGGCCATGCCGCTTCATCTTCTCGTCCGGCACGTGAAGCTCAATCTTGCCGGCCAGTTCGGGAAACTCCGATTTCAGAAGCGCCCGCGCCCCGGCCACAATCAGGTCGCCGCCCTTGCCGCTGGTGACGCGACCAAGGATCAACAAATTCCGCAGGTCATAGAAGTCCGCGAAATGCGCAATCTGGTAGCCGAGATAGACACCGATCGTTTCGTAAATCTTGCGCGCCCGGTCGTCACCCTGCGCCATGAGCGATTGTACGAGTTTGAGTTTCTCGGGCAGCGGCAGGTCTTTCGGCGCTTCGATGCCGGCCGCTGGCATCAGCCGGCCGACGGCTTGTTGTGAGAAATACTGCGACCCCACACCGTAATCGCCCGACCACTCGTCGCGAGCTGCTTTCGGATTGTAATCCACCGGCACGAAAGCCAGTTCGTTGAGCCAGGAGGTAATGTTTCCCTCGCCGTTTACCCAGCCGCCCGCGGTGCTGGTGCCGAGTGCGATGCCGAGCACGGCATTTTTGCCCAGGGACATCGAGCCGGCCAGGGCCGTGACTTCGCCGTCATTCACCACTTCGAAGGGCACGTTGTTCCAGGCGTTCCGGATCTCCAGGAAAAGGTCCCGCACCCGATGCTTGAACACGTCGGGCGGCACCCCGCGAAACAGCGACGCCACCTTGACGCGGTTGTTCACGTAAACGCCGGCCGCGCTTCCGCCGATGGCATCCACGCGCGGCAAATGCGCCGCCGCTTTCTTCAGCGAATCCATGATGCCGTCGAAGTGATATTGCGGGTCGGGATGGAAATACGGGTCCCAAACCGTTTCCTCGCTGAACACCACCTTGCCATCCATCACGGCAGCGGCTTTGCGGTCGCTGCCACCGAGATCGAAACCGATCCGGCAGCCGTCGAGGTGCCGGCCCAACGGTTTTGCCTGCGCGCGCTCGGATGGAATGTTCTTGGTGTTCACCACTTCGAGCGGGTGGTCGAACATCCTTGCCCCGACCATGTCGGAATCGAATCGGCCCGTGGCGTCATCGCGATAATGCGCGGACAGCTTTGCGGCGAGCGAGGGCGGTCCGTCGAAATAAATCCGCCAGCCGCCGCGCGACCAGAGCAGAAACTTCACGATGCGCTCGAGGCAGGTGTAATTGCCGGCCGACTGCGGCGCAGCCTCCGAAAAAATTTCCGTGTGGAAGTGATAGACCGATCCGTCCGTTTGTTCGAGGGCGATCCTGACCGGCAGCGTTTGGCCCGAGCTTCGCACTTGCTCACGAAAGGCGCGATTGGCCAGCACCGCCGGACGGAAACCCGGATCGAGCACCGGCACCACTCGCGGCGCCACCAAAGCAAGCCCGTTGTTGTCGTTCACAGCACGCGAGGTTGTAGTTGAGCCGGCGGGTGAATTCAAGTTTGCAAATCCCGGCGGGCGCGGGTTGCGAGATGGCCGGCTGCCGGCAATTATTGATTGAAGTCAAAGCGCCAAGCTCCGAGGTTGTTAGCCTTTGAGCGGTTGATCCCGCAAGCGAACGGATGCGACGATTGTTTCAATTCAAGACTGCAGGTGACATGACGCCGCGACGGCGACTGGCTGTGATGGCCGCGGGTCTGGCGCTGGCGGCGAATCTCACCCTGGCCCAGAGCAGCGACCCTTACGAGCAACCGCCCATCAACTATTCCACCACCCAGCCGCGTGATGCGGTCAGCCGCTTGCAGGAACGCTTGGCCGCCGGATCGTTTCGGCTCGCGGGCACCGGCAAAGCCGCCGTCGAGAGCCTGTTGCGGGAATTGAACATTCCGGTCGAAAGCCAGACGCTGGTCTTTTCCAAGACGAGCTTCCAGCGCTCCCGCATCCGGCCGGAGCAACCCCGGGCCCTCTACTTCTCGGATACCTGTTACGTGGGTTGGGTGCCTAACGGTTTGATTGAGATTGCCGCCGTGGACCCGGAACTGGGACCGATCTTCTACAGCTTCGATGCGGACGACACCGATCCCAAGTTCGTGCGGGACAGCGATTGTCTGCGCTGCCACGGCGGGACGTTTGTCCGCGGGATTCCGGGTGTGTTTGTCCGGTCGGTGTTTACCGACAGGACGGGCGAGCCGCTGCTGCGCTTCGGTACGGAGGTGGTGGACTTTCGGACGCCTTTTACCAACCGCTGGGGTGGCTGGTATGTGACCGGCGAGCACGGTACGGTGTTGCACCGCGGCAACACGTTCGCGAGCGACAAGCAGGGGGAATTGGCGGTGGACCTGAAGCAAGGCGCAAACCTTTCCCGTCTGGCTGATTTCTTCGCCACTAAAGCCTACCTCACGGAGGGCAGCGACCTCATTGCGCTGCTGGTTTTGGAACATCAACTGGCCATGCAGAACACACTCACACGGGCATCCATGGAATGTCGTCGGATGCTGGCCTATCAGAGAAATCTGCAACGCGATCTCAAAGAGCCCGAGACCGAGGAACTGGTTTATGAGAGCGTCAAACGCGTGTTTGACAGCGCGGCGCGGGAGGTGGTGGACGATCTGCTGTTCAAGGACGAAGCGCCGCTGCCGACGGGACTTGCCGGTTCACCGGCATTTCAAAGGGCGTTTCTCGCCACGGCGCGCCGTGCGAGTGACGGCAGTTGCTTGAAGGAGTTTCATCTCGAGGGTCACCTGTTCAAGAACCGCTGCAGTTACCTGGTCCATTCGGAGTCGTTCCTAGCCTTGCCGAAGGAGTTGAAGAAACGGATTTATGCCCGGCTGGCTCAGGCGTTGCATCCCACGAAGCCAGACCCGCGGTATTCGCACCTCGCCACGGAGGAGCGGGCGCGAATTTCCCTCATCCTGAGCGAGACGTTACCCGGGTATCCGCCCGCGGAGAGTTAGCGGCCCGGCCCAGAAGACGCTTTATTGGAGCTTGGTCGGGAATTGTTGCACGGTGGCATACAACGCCGCGAGGGTCCATCCGGTTCGCTCGGCGCGGAGACTTTCGCCGAGGCGAAAAGTGGCGATGGCATCGAACTTGGGCAGCATCAGGCAATAGCTGCTGTTGGCCATCATGCCCAGCAGTTCACCCTGCTTGCTGAACACCAGATCGCCCCGCGAAGGATTGAACTTTCCGAAAAGCCCCGGCAGGACGCTGCGGTCCAGTCGGACGTAGTTGGGCGTGGTCAGATCAATCTCGAAC
The DNA here is from genome assembly GCA_011525685.1 of Verrucomicrobiia bacterium. Taxonomy (GTDB): domain Bacteria; phylum Verrucomicrobiota; class Verrucomicrobiia; order Limisphaerales; family JADLHS01; genus WYBW01. The sequence continues at coordinate 29,507 of WYBW01000079.1, read as the reverse complement.
CGGCACTCGCCGTAATAACCCTCGCGCGCGCCGACCAGCACCGCGTCCTGGAACTTGAACGGGTCAGTGGAAATCCGATAAACCTTGGCCCCGAGCTTCTCAACATCGGCTGCGGTCACGGGCATGAAGACGATGCGCGGATCCTGCAGGTGGAAGGACAGGGTTCGCGCCGGCACAAGAGCTGTCTCGCGGATCAACATCCCGCCAAGTTCCTCCCAATCAGTGCCGGGATTGCTCAAAGTCAATGGGGTGTCGTCCACGTGGCAGAGGGCATAGGTGTTGGTGCCGTCGGTGACCAGGGCCATCTCGGTGCGGGTCTGGCGCGTGCGATCCGCGCCGAGAAGACCGGACCGCGCCGCCGCAAACTGCACTTGAACCCGGTTGGAAACGAATTCGTTGAAGATGGTGTTCGGAGTCAGGGGCCGGCTGTCCCGGATCTCCTGCACAATCTGGGTCGAACTGGAAGCCAGCGTCCTGACCCCCTCGACCAGCTTGGCCTTTTCCTCGCGCTCCACCTGGACCTGCTCCCGCAGAGCGACGACCTGTTCGGTCGCGTGGCGCTTTTCGACTTCGGCCACCTGAAGCTGGCCGGCCAGCCTTTGTTTCTCGACCAGCACCACCTGATTGCTCAAGGCCATCTGGGCGATTTGCTGCTGCAACTCCGCCGCGGCTTCCGCGCGCCGGCGAAGCTCGGCCTCCATCGCGGCGAGCTGTTCCTTTGATGTCACCGCTTCATTGGCCGTGCTTTGCAACCGCTGACTGAGCGCCTGGAGATTGGTCTGGGCGACGATGTATTGCTGCTGCAAGCTGGCCTGCTGCTGCCGCAGCGCCGTCTCCTTTTCCAGGAGAGCGGCCTGTTCCTGTTGCAGGCGGCGGGTTTCTTCCTGCCGCGCCGCCAGCTCCTGCTCGAGAGTTCGCGCCCGCTGTTCCCGTTGTTTCAGTTCCTGCTCGAGGGTTTGGGCCAGTTGCTGCCGTCGCTGCAACTCCTGCTGCAAGGTTTGGGCCTGCTGGTCCCGCTGCTGCAACTCCTGTTGCAGGCTCTGCGCCCGTTGCTCGCGTTGTTGGAGTTCCTGTTGCAACGCCTGCGCCTCCCGCTCGCGCTCGGTCAGGGTTCCGCGGGTCTTGGTCAGTTCCCCCAACAAAGCGTCGCGGTTCTGGCGCTCATCCTCCAGCGCCAACCGCATCACCGCGGCCAGATCTTTGCTGCTGTCAACCTGGTTGGTGGCAATGTCCAGTGTCACCTGCCGCGGCCCGCTTTGGTCGGTCACCTTGTTGATGTCCACCGTCGAAAACGCCACGAGACTGACCAGCAGAAAGTCGCAAATGACGATGAGAATGGTGCGGTTCATGACAGGGTGGGGCCGCTTAAGCGGATGGGTGCCGTGGTCGCGACGGCCGGGTCGGGATAAATCGCCTCCGCCTCCAGCACCAGTTTCCGGCGCAGTGGGCGCAGGTTGAAGATGCGGAAAATGGAAACAAAGATGATGCCGAACGACGTCGAACTATAGGCGGCCATGAGGCTTGGCTTGATGACTCCCAGGGAGACGAGAATGAGGGAAATGATCGTCCCCACGAAACCGAGGTAAAGGCCGGCGTCGAACAGGTGGTCCTCGTTTTCCAGCAATTTGAGCTTGATGCGAGCCGGCACGGTCTGGCGGCGGATTTCCGCCAGCTTGATCAGGCACGCGGTGTAAATCAGCGATTGGATCACGAAGAACAGCAGCAGTGTCAAAAGGCTCAGTTGGTTCATAAACGATGTATGGGCGACCGAGGTTTCTGCCGGGACCGCGCTGCCCACCGTGGGCAGGCGCAATCGGAGTGGAAACTCCACCTTCTGGCTGTCCTGCGCGAGAAACGGCTCGCTCAAGAGCACCACCACCAGCAGAAAACCCAGGGCAAACAAAAGAGCGCGGACGAAATGAAACCCGCGCACCTGGAGCGGCTGTTCCAAAGCCGGGACCCGCCGGACCGCACGCACGGCCATCGCCAACAAAAATCCACCGCCCAGATATAAAAGCCATTTCAGCGTCAGCGCAAGCCGCGGAGCGCGTAAACTGTAGGCGGCCACAGCGGCATAGCCTCTGCCGAGCATGCTGTCGCTGGCCAGACTCCGCCCCAGTCCCGAATCGAGCAGCCGCGCGTTGCGACGCAACAGCTCATTCAGACCGCCTGCATTATATCTCAAACTCTCGCCCAGGTCACGCGGGCCGGTCTGGCTGAAATTCATGAGATAATCCGCCACGGCCGACGGCCGCTGGCAGAGCTGCACCGCCGCAAAGAGCACGGATAAATCCAGATCTTGTCGCGCCAATCCCGCCAGCCGCCGCAAGGTTTCCGGGTCGTCAATACGCCCAATAAACGCCACCAACTGTCCCCAATCCAGCCGTTGCCCCAGCGACATCAGGTCCAACAGCACTTGTTCGAGCGGCTGAGAATCTCTCCGGCTGATGGCTTCGGCCGCGAGCACGAGCAGCGCGTTGCTCAAACCGACGCTCAGTTGACCACGTTCCAGCAGCAGCCCTCCAATGGCCACGGCCGCGTCCAGTGCCTGGCCGGAGGCGGATTCCGCGGGCGAAAACAGGACGGTGTTGGTCTGCGCATGAAAGTGGAGCAATTCCTGAACGACCAGATTGGGGGTGGCCCGCAAGAGATCGAGTGCCCGTCGCCGGTTGTCCTGACGCACGATGAAGGCCGTGAACGGCTCGGATTTCGAGGCCGGCGGAAGACGGTCGCGGCCAAAGAGAATCTTCAAGCCCGGTTCGTCATGTCCCCATAGAATCAAGTCCGGTTGTTGCGCGGTCAACTCGTCCACGGCGCTGGCCAGCGTGTCCCGCTCTGGCAGTTCCTTGGACTGGGCCGTTTCCAGCAGCAACCGGGCGGCGCCCAGGTTCTTGTCCCGGACCATTTTCAACCCGTGCTCAACCACGGTGGGGGTGTTTCTTCCCGCTTGTTCGAGGACACTGGTTTCCACCGCCCGCAAGTGCGCAGGCAACAGCAAGCCCAAGCCGACCATTGCCAGACCGAGAATGGCGCACAACAGAAACCAGATCAAACGGCTCATCGTCAACTCAACCGGATGATACGCATATCGCACGCCAAAGCGAAACCGGAATCTTCGGAGACAGCAGCACAGCGGGTCAGACATGAGAATGGGATGGAGGAGCGGGGCTGCCTCGCTTCAACTCCGTGCGGGAACAGGCAGCAGCGTTGGGAGCGTCGCCCGGACTTCCGCCTGACAGAAAGGAGCACCCACTCAATGCCTGCCCCGAAACCAGGCTGCGTTCGTCCTACGATTTGTCCGCGACACGGGCGCGCGGCGCGAGCCGCTTGTGTTCCGGAGCGGGTTGCCACAATTTTAGTGGGAGTTGATTCCGTTCGCGTCGGTGAACAATTTGCTTTTGACACCGCCCCACGCCCATCTCTAGCCTGCTTGTCATGAGACTTGGAATTAATACTTTCCTCTTCACCTCACCGTTCACCAATCAAAGCACGAAGCTGTTCCCGCGTTTCAAGAAGTGGGGCTTCGATTCCATCGAGATTCCCGTCGAGGACCCGTCGCACATTGATCCCGCGCACGTGAAGCGCGAACTGGACCGGCACGGCCTGGTTTGTGGCTCGGTCTGCGCCTGTATGGGGCCGGACCGGGATTTGCGCGGCACGCCCAAGCAGCAGAAAACCGGACTGGACTACATGATGAAGGTCCTTGACCAGATGGTGGTGCTGGACTGTCCGTCGCTCATCGGCCCGGTGTATTCCGCCGTGGGCCGCGCGGACGCCGTGCCGCCGGACGAATACAAGAAACAGTGGGCCACGGTCGTCAAGAACCTCAAGAAGCTCTGTCAGTATGCGCGGCAGCGCGGCAGACAAGTCTGCCTGGAACCGCTCAATCGCTTTGAAACGGACTTCATCAACACCTGCGATCAAGCGCTCAAGATGGTCAAAGCCGTCGGAAGCCCGGCGTTGAAGGTCCACCTCGACACGTTTCACATGAACATCGAGGAGAAAAACCAGGCGGCCGCCATCCGCAAGGCGGGCAAATTGCTCGGTCACTTCCACGCGTGCGGCAGCGACCGCGGCACCCCGGGCAACGACCACATTGACTGGAAGAATATCGCCAAGGCGCTCAAGGACATTGGTTACCAGGGCGACGTGGTGATTGAATCGTTCACCACGGACGTGAAGGTCATCGCCCGCGCGGCGGCCATCTGGCGGCGCATCGAGCCGACCCGGGATGAAATCGCCGTCAAAGGCCTGAATTTCTTGAAGCGTACCCTGCGTTGATGACGTCCAAGGACATGGCTATGAAACGATTTTACCTCCTGGCACTGGCGGCGACTGCGGCTTGGTTTACCGCCAGCCTGCCCGCGACCGCCGCGGAATCCGAGGAAGGATTCAAATCCATCTTCAACGGCAAAGACCTCACTGGATGGAACGGCAACCCGCAATTCTGGTCCGTGAAGGACGGCGCGATTGTGGGTCAGACCACCGCCGAGAATCCGACCAAGGGAAACACGTTCATCATCTGGACGGGCGGCGAGGTGGCGGATTTCGAGTTGCGGCTCTCCTACATGATCGCGCCCGGCAACGACCGGGCCAACACCGGCATCCAGTATCGCAGCAAAGTGCTCAACGACAAGACCTGGGCCGTGGGCGGTTATCAGGCGGACATGGAGGCGGGACAAAATTATTCGGGAATTCTTTACGATGAAGGCGGCGTCGCCGGCGGACGTGGGATCATGGCCGCCCGTGGCGAGAAGGTGGTGTGGGACAAGGATTGCAAGAAACAGGTCACCGGCACGCTGGGCAAGTCGGAGGAGCTTCAGACGGTGATCAAACCGGGCGACTGGAACGAGTACGTGATCATTGCCCGGGGCAATCACTTCCAGCACTTCATCAATGGCCGACAAATGGTGGACGTGACCGACGAGTGCGAAGCCAAGGCGGTAAAGTCCGGTGTGCTGGCGCTGCAACTGCACGCCGGTCCGCCCATGATGGTTTCATTCAAGAACATCCGGCTCAAAACCCTTTCCGGCGGCTCGTCCGCGGCGGACGACCTCCGCCAGATGCAGGGTGTCTGGGAGGTCGCCAGCGCCGAAGCCAATGGTCAGACCATCCCGGGCGACGCGCTTGCGGGCATCAAGGTGACGGTGCGGGACAACAAGTATGAAACCGACCGCGGCGATGAGGTGGATCGCGGCACTTTGAAGCTCGATCCGGCGCGGCAACCCAAGCAAATGGACGTGCTGCCGGACAACGGCAGTGATGCGGGAAGGAGCATCCTGGCCATCTACGAGGTCGGCGCCGATACGATGCGGGTGTGTTACGCCACGCAGGGCGGTTCCCGGCCTGCGGCGTTCAAAACCGAGCCGGACTCGGGACACATCCTCGTCAATTACAAGCGCAAGAAGCCGTGAGCCATCCGGCCATGGCGAATCAAGATTATGAAAAAGTCAAATCTGGCAATTCTCCTGTTACTGGTGTTGGGTGCGGTGACCACCACCGCCGCCGACAAGAAAATCGTCTTCATCGCTGGCCGGCCCAGCCACGGTCCCGGCGAACATGAACATCGCGCGGGCTGCCTGCTGCTCAAAGCCTGCCTGGACAACGTCAAAGGCGTCACCTCGGTCGTTTACAGCAACGGCTGGCCCGACAACCCGGCTGCCGCTTTTGAGGGGGCGGCGGCGGTCGTAATCTACGCCGATGGTGGTGGCGGCCATCCGTTTCTTCAAGGTGACCGGCTCCAGACCATCGGCGCGTTGATGGACAAGGGCGTCGGGCTGGCGGCGATTCATTACGCCTGCGAGCCGACCAAGGAGAAGGGGCAGAAGGAGTTCCTTGACTGGATTGGCGGCGCGTTTGAGATCCATTGGTCAGTCAACCCGCATTGGGACGGCGACTTCAACAAGTTGCCCAAGCACCCGATTACCCAGGGCGTAAACCCGTTCAAGATCCGCGACGAATGGTACTTCAACATGCGCTTCCGCGAAGGCATGAACGGCGTGACGCCGATTCTCTCCGCCGTTCCGGATGGCAGCACGACCAATCGGAATGACGGGCCCCACTCCGGCAATCCTACCGTGCGCGGCATTGTGGCCCGGGGCGAGCCAGTGCATGTGGCCTGGGCGGCGGAACGGCCAAACGGCGGACGCGGCTTTGGCTTCACCGGCGCGCACTTCCACAAGAACTGGGCCAACGACGAATTCCGGAAGCTCGTGCTCAACGCGATTCTGTGGGTGGCGAAGGCTGAGATTCCGAAAGACGGCGTCCAATCAACAGTCACACCAGAGCAAATGGCCGCCAACCTTGATCCGAAGGGCGGGCCTCGAAGATGAGTCACCTCGTCAGAGTGTGAGGCAGGGGATTTCCGGTCGTCGCGGCTTCTCCGCACGGCGGGATGCACTTCGACCATGGTTCGAGGGCGAGGGCGGTGGCGGATTTCCGGACCCGGGTGAATTGGGCTGCGGCTTGATGGGTCTCCCGCCCAATCTTCAGCCCCCACCCAGCACCGCGTAGAGTTGCACGTCGTTGGCCAGCTTTTGCAGGCGGAGGAAGACCAGCGCCTGTTGCGCCGCGAACAGGGAGCGTTGCGCATCGAGCACACCCAGGTAGCTGTCAATGCCCTTGTCGAAACGGGAATTCGCCAGGCGATAGGTGTCGGCGAAAGAGTTCACCAAAGACTCCTGCGCCGCAACTTGCGCGCCCACCGTGCCGCGCACGGCCAGCGCGTCAGCCACATCGCGGAAAGCGGCCTGGATCGCTTTTTCGTATTGGGTCACGGCGATTTCGCGCTGCACTTTGGCGGCAGTGTGAGCGGACCAGGTGCGCGCGTCAAAAATCGGCATGACGATTTGCGGCGCGTAGTTCCACGCTCCCGAGCCGGATTGGAACAACCCCGACAGGTCGCTGCTGGCGGTGCCCATCGCCGCGGTCAGCGAAATGCGCGGGAAGAAAGCCGCGCGCGCGGCGCCGATATCGGCATTGGCGGCTTTGAGTTGATGTTCGGCCTGCAGGACATCCGGTCGGCGCAACAGGACTTCGGAAGATAACCCGGCGGTCATTTCGTGCGGTGGACTGACCTTGTCCAATGCGTCAGGCAGAAGCTCAGGCGGCACTGGCCCACCCACCAGAAGATTCAGCGCATTCTCGTCCAGCGCCACTCGTTGCCGGTAGATGGCGACATCCCTTCGCGCCACTTCGAGTGGCGTCTGGGCCCGGAGCAAGTCCAACTCCGCCACGAGGCCAAGTTCAAAGCGCCGTTTGATCAGGTCGTAGGAGGATTGCTGGGCGGCCAGCGTCGTTTCAGCCAGGTTCAGCGCCTCGCGGTCGGCGGCCAGCGCCAGATAAGATTGGGCAACCGAGGACACCAACAGGATTTGCGCGCTGCGGCGAGCCTGCTCGGTGCCGAGGTAAGCTTCGAGGGCGCTGTCCTTCAAACTGCGGATGCGGCCAAAGAAATCAATTTCCCACGCCGCCACGCCAAGATTGGCGTCGTAACGTTCGACCGTCTGGCGGCTGCCACTGCTTGAAAGGTCGGCCGGCACGCGGGCTTTGTTGCCGGTGCCGTTGGCGTTGAGGACGGGAAACAGTTCGGCTCGTTGAATGCCATACAGCGCTCGGGCGCGTTCGACGTTCAATGCGGCCAGCCGCAGGTCGCGGTTGTTCGCCAGGGCCAGGCCGATGACTTCCTGCAACTTCTCGTCCGTGAAAAACTCCTGCCATCCGAGGTCGGATGCGATGGGAACGTTGGTGGCGGTTTGTGTTTCGCCGTACGCGACGCCAGTGGGCCAAGCGGTGGGAACAGGCGCCGCGGGCCGGGTGTATTTCGGCGCCAGGGTGCAACCAGTTCCAATGAAAGCGACACTCACCAAAGAGAGAATTAACCGAATGAAGGATCGGTGCGTTGAGCCTGCGGGTTGCAATAGCGTGTTCTTGAATCCAGCCAATTCTCCCTCACCCTGACCCTCTCCCGCTGGGAGAGGGGACATCAAACGGATCTCAGAGTCACTCGTGGCATCGTGCTGCCAACGCCGACTCACATCGCTCCAACCACCTGAGGACAATTCTCCCTTTCCCAGCTTGAGAGGGTCGGGGTGAGGGAGAGGCGTTGAGGCAGTGCCGACTCTCAGCTCAACCAGCAAAGTCGAGGAAACAGTCATCTTCGTCTTCATTTCAGGTCGCCTCCGGCGATGGAGTTAGCACAGGCATTTCCGAAGGTTGCTTGGTGCGCTTGCGAAAAGCGCTTTCGATCAGCACAAAGAAAAGCGGCGCAAAAACGGTCACCAGGAATGTCGAAGTCACCACGCCGCCCACGACCGCGATGCCGATGGCTCGTTGCGCGCCGGCGCCGGCGCCACTGGCCAGCGCCAACGGCAGGACACCGAAGCCGAAGGCCAAGGAAGTCATGATGATCGGGCGCAGGCGCAGTTTCGCGCCCTCCAACGTTGCTTCGATCAGGCCCATGCCATCTTCCACGCGGGCTTTGGCAAATTGCACGATGAGGATGGCGTTCTTGGTCGTGAGCCCGAGCGTGGTCAGCAGCCCGATCTGAAAATACACGTCGTTGGGCAAGCCGACCAAGCTGGAGGCGATCACCCCGCCGATGGCACCCAGCGGCAGTGTCAGGAGAATGGAGATCGGGATGGGCCAACTCTCGTAGAGTGCCGCCAGACACAGGAAGATCACCAGGATGGAGAAGGCGTAGAGTGGAGCGGTTTGCGCGCCAGCCTGACGTTCCTGATAGGAAAGCCCCTGCCAGTCGAACCCAATTCCCTGCGGCAGCTTTGCAACGAAACTTTCCATCGCGGCCATCGCTTCGCCTGAACTTCGCCCAGGCGCAGACTCGCCGAGGATATTGAGCGAGGGAAAGCCATTGAAGCGTTCGAGCTTGGGCGAACCAGACGTCCAGTGCCCGGAAGCGAAGGAGGAGAATGGCACCATTTTGCCCTTGCTGTTGCGCACGTAGAGCCGTTCCAAGTCGTGCGGCAACATGCGGTAGGGGGCGTCCGCTTGGGCATAGACGCGTTTGACGCGACCGCCTTGGATGAAGTCATTGACGTAGGCGCTGCCGAACGCCGCCGAGATGGTATCGTGAATCGAAGTGATGGGGATGCCGAGCGCACCCGCCTTTTCCCAATCCACGTCCACGCGATATTCGGGCACGTCTTCCAATCCGTTGGGCCGGACCTTGGTCAGCGCGGCGTTGGTTGCCGCCATGCCCAGAAGCTGATTGCGCGCGGCCATCAACAGTTCGTGACCCAGACCGCCACGGTCGAGTAACTGAAAATCAAAACCCTTCGCCTGGCCGAGTTCCACCACCGCGGGTGGCGCGAAAGCGAACACCATGGCGTTGCGAATCTGCGAAAACTTGATCGTTGCCCGGGCGGCAATCGCGCCGACCTTCAGGTCGGACCGGTTCCGGAGGTTCCAATCCTTGAGCCGGACAAAGGCGAGGCCGGTGTTTTGTCCCCGACCCGAGAAGCTGACGCCGGAAACGGTCATCATTGATTCGACCGCGTCCTTCTCCTCGCTCAGGAAGTAGTTTTTGACATCCGCCATCACAGCTTTGGTTTGTTCGAGGGTCGCGTTGGCGGGCAGCAGGGTCATGACCATCATGATTCCCTGGTCCTCGTCCGGCAGGTAGGCCGTGGGCATGCGGTGGAACAGGAACGCCATGACGCCCACAATCAAGATGAAGATGACGCCGTATCTCAGCCTGCGGGCCAGTGAATGCCCCACCAACTGCAGATATCGGTCGCGCGCCTGAAAGAAAAGACGGTCAAACCAGCGGAAGAACGGTCGCAAGAACCAGATGCCGCCTTCTGCGGGTTGATGTCCCTTGGGCACGGGCTTCAAGAAGGAGGCGCACAGGACCGGCGTCAGAATCAAAGCCACCAACACGGAAAGCAGCATCGCCGCAATGATGGTCACCGAGAACTGCCGGTAAATGACGCCCGTGGAACCGGCGAAAAACGCCATCGGCCCGAACACCGCCGAGAGCACCAGGCCGATGCCGATCAACGCAGGAGTGATTTGATCCATGGATTTGCGCGTGGCTTCAAACGGCGAAAGCCCTTCCTCACTCATGATGCGCTCGACGTTTTCCACCACCACGATGGCATCATCCACGAGCAAACCGATCGCCAGCACCATGGCGAACATGGTCAGCATGTTGATCGAGAAACCGAAGATGCCCAGCACCGCGAATGTTCCGAGAATCACCACCGGCACGGCAATCGTCGGGATCAAGGTGGCGCGCAGGTTGCCCATGAACAGATACATCACCAGAAAGACGAGGATGATCGCCTCGACGAGCGTCTTGACGACCTCGTTGATGGCGACTTTCACGAACGGCGTGGTGTCATAAGGATAAACCACCTTCATCCCGGGCGGAAAGAAGTGGCTCATCTCCTCGAGCTTCGCGCGAACGTTGTCGGCGGTCTCCAGCGCATTGGCGCCGGCCGCCTGCCGGATGGCCAGCGCCGCGGAAGGCTTGCCGTTGCCGATGCCGGGTTCGCGATTGTAGTAGGCGACGATGTCGTAGGTGTCCGTCCCTATTTCCGCGCGGCCAATATCCTTGATGCGAACAATGGATCCGTCGGGGTTGGTGCGCAGCGGAATGTTGGCAAACTCATCGGGCGTCTTGAGCAGGCTCTGCACGATGATGGCGGCATTCAGGCGCTGGCCTTCGACCGCCGGCACCCCGCCGAACTGGCCGGCGGACACTTCCACGTTGTAGGCGCGCAGCGCGGCGACCACATCCTGCATCGTCATCTGGTAATCCGTCAGGTTGTCGGGATTAACCCAGATGCGCATGGCGTACTGGCCGCCAAAGATTTCGACCTCTCCAACCCCCGGAACCCGCGACAACACTTTCTCCAGGTTGGATTGGGCGTAGTCCCGCAAGTCATCTCCATCCATGCTCCCGTCCTCGGAGATCAGCCCCACAATCATCAGCCAGTTCCGCGTGCTCTTGCTGACCTTGACGCCGGCGCGCTGGACCACTTCCGGCAGGCTTGCCATGGCGAGTTGAAGTTTGTTTTGAACCTGCGCCCAAGCGAGGTCGGGATCCGTGCCGGGAGCAAAAGTCAGTTCCACGCGCGAGGCGCCGGCTGAATCGCTGGTCGCCGAAAGGTAGAGCATCTTGTCGAAGCCGGTCATCTTTTGCTCGATGATCTGAGTAACGCTGTTCTCGACCGTCTCAGCCGACGCGCCCGGATAGAAGGCCTGGATGGCGATGGACGGCGGCGCGATGGGCGGATATTGCGAGATGGGCAGGAAGTGAATCGCCAACAGCCCCGCCACCATCAGGACGATGGCGATCACCCAGGCAAAGACCGGACGTTTGAGGAAGAATCGGGACAACATAGAAGCGGCTCCCTCAGTATGATCTGGCGGTGATGATTGAGCTGGTGGCACTGGCAACCGGTTTTTGACCACCCGCCAGTGGCACTTCCTTCACCGCCACACCGGCGCGAACCTTCTGCATTCCCTCCGCGATCACGCGGTCGCCGGGCGCGAGACCTGAGCTTACAAGCCATTGATCTTTGATGGCGCGATCCAGCGTGAGTTTTCGCTGTTCCACCTTGCCGTTCGCGTCCACGAGCAGCACAAACGGGTTTCCTTTCGGGTCGCGAGCCACGGTTTGCTGGGGAATCAGAATCGCGTCATCGTTCTCGCCTTCTTTCACCACCGCGCGAACAAACATGCCCGGCAGCAAGACGCCATCCGGATTGGGAAACACCATACGGAGAGTCACCGACGCGGTCGTGGGGTCCACGGAGACGTCGCGGAACTGGAGCTTCCCGGTCAAAGGATACTTCGTGCCGTCCGGCAGGATGAGTTCCACGTCACTCGCGTTGGTGCCCCCGCGGCGGAGCTGCCCTTCCTGCAAACGACGTTGCAGGCGCAGCAAATCGGTGCTGGATTGCGTCACGTCCACATAAATGGGATCAAGTTGTTGGATCGTCGCCAACGAGACGGGTTGATAGGCGGTTACGATCGCACCATCCGTCACCGTCGAAGCGCCGATGCGACCCGAGATGGGCGAAACGACGGTGGCGTAATTCAGATTGATGCGCGCCGTCTCGACCATCGCCCGGTAATACTGAACATCGGCTTCGGCTTGCTTCAACGCTGCCTCAGCATCATCGAAGTCCTGCTGACTCACGGCCTTTTCAGCCAGCGCCTGCCGGTAGCGATTCACTCGGGACTGGATGGCTGGAAGATTCGCCTCCGCCCGGCCAAGCGCGGCCTTCGCGTTATCCAGCGCGGCCTGAAACGGTGCCGGGTCAATCTGGTAAAGCGCCTGGCCTTCCTGCACCTCCGCGCCCTCGGTGAACAGGCGCTTTTGAATGAGCCCGTTAACCTGTGGCCGGATTTCCGCGATGCGATAGGGCGCAGTGCGCCCGGGCAGCTCGGTGGTCAACGCGAGGGATTGCCGGGCAACTGTCACCGTGGCGACCTGCGGCGGCGCGGCCGGCGGTGGTGCTGCGGATCGCGAGCAGGCTGTCAACGCCACGGAGGCAGAGATCAAAATCAGTAGTTGGGGTTTAGACTTCATGTTAAGAGCCAGAATTCTCGTGTTGGTTGATCTGAAGAGCAGTGGGAGAATGGACACCACCGCCCCTGGCGATGGCTTGCAGCTTGGAGAGAATCGCTTCCTTGCTGGCCGTTCCGACGATTCGGTCCCGCACTTTTCCCCCAAGGAAATAAAGCAGAGTGGGAATGGACTGAATTCCGAACCACAAACTAAGATCCGGATTGTCGTCGGCGTTTACGCGGACAACCTTGGCGCGGGTCGCGCAGACGGTTGCCACCTCATTCAACACCGAATCGAGAACCTGACAGGGACGACTCCAAGCCGCCGCGAACTCTACGAGGACAGGCAGCTTCACTTTCAGGACCTCAGCCTCGAAAGATGCCTCGCCCGCCTCGACGACACCGACTTTGTTTGGGTTTGCGTTCATATTCTCGACTGCGATTTCGTTCCGAACCGGCTTTTGCACCCGGCGTGCCATCACCCATCGTGTTTTCCAAACCGCTGCTGCTCAACATACGTTGCGATTCCAATCCTTGAAGCAGGCGGGCCGATTAATTGAACGTCCGAGAAATCGTACGAACGGGATGGACAATCTCGCCCAAGTCCGACAAAGTGTGCTTGCCATGGAATCGGATACTGACAGCCGGTTTGATCCGAACGTTGCGCTCCAATTGCTGCTGGACATCGCGCACGAACATTCCCTTGAGCAACTGCTCCAGAAGATCGTGAGCCACGCCGTACAGCGACCCTACATGTCTTGCGCGCAGGTGTGGTTGATCGAACCGGGCGACCGTTGCGCCCATTGCCCGCGCCGCCCGGAATGTCCGGACCAAACCCGGTGCCTCCACTTGGTCGCGGGCAGCGGAGTGTCGCTGGCCAAAACGCCAGCCGAAGCTCCCCGCTTTGACGATCCCACTTCGCGAAATCCGCTGGGCGCGGGCTTTCTGGGCAAAGCCGCGGTCACTGGCGAGCAGGTCATCCTGCGGGACTTGACCCAGCATCGAGCGGAAGTGGCGGGGTTCGACTGGCTGGAGCGCGAGCAGATTCGAGGTTGCGGCGCGACGCCGATTATTTACAGAGACGAGATCCTCGGAGCCATCGCGGGCTTCAGCCGCCTGAGGTTGCCCGAAGAAGGCCGTCCTTGGGGGCGGGTGTTTGCCGACCACATCGGTTCTGCGATTGCCAATGCGCGCGCTTTCGAGGAAATCCAGCGACTCAAAGCGCAGCTCGAGCAGCAAAATGCATATCTCCAGGAAGAGGTTGTGGAAGCCCGCGCGTTTGGCGACCTCGTCGGCCAGAGCGCGGCGCTGCGCCAGATCGTCAGCCAGATTGATCTGGTCGCACCGACCGACGCTTCGGTGCTCATCCTGGGTGAGACAGGCACCGGCAAGGAGCTGGTCGCACGGGAGATTCACCGGCGCAGCCAGCGCAAGGACGGGCCGCTGGTACGCGTTAATTGCGCTTCGATCCCCAAGGAACTCTTTGAAAGCGAATTTTTCGGTCACGTCAAAGGCTCCTTCACCGGCGCGATCAAAGACCGGGCGGGCCGGTTTGAAACCGCCGAGGGCGGCACGCTCTTTTTGGACGAAATTGGCGATGTGCCACTGGAAATGCAGAGCAAGCTCCTGCGTGTCTTGCAGGAAAAGCGGTACGAACGCGTGGGCGACGACCGAACGCGCCAGGCCAATGTGCGCATCATCGCCGCCACGAATCGGGACTTGAAAAAGGCGGTGGCCGCGGGACGATTTCGCGAAGACCTCTACTACCGGTTGCATGTATTCCCCATCCAGGTTGCGCCGTTGCGCGAGCGGCGGGATGACATTCCGCTACTGGCAAAACACTTCGTCGAGGTATCGGCAAAGGAGTTGCGCTGCCCAAAGCCGCGGCTGACCCGCGCCGCGGTGGTGCAACTTCAGAGTTACGACTGGCCGGGCAACGTCCGCGAACTGCGCAACGTCATCGAACGCGCGGTCATCCTCGCCCGCGGCGGCGCGTTGCAGTTTGATTTGCCCGGTTTCGCTCCGGCGACCACCGGAACGCCAGCCCAGGCCAAAGCCCCCATTCCGCCCGGGACAAAATTCCTCACTGAAGTGGAAATGCGGCAACGCGAGCGGGACAATTTGCTCGCGGTGCTCGAACACTCCGGCTGGAAAATCAAGGGCCCGCACGGCGCCGCGGAACTCCTGGGCGTCAAGCCCACCACACTGCTTTCCCGGATGCAAAAAATGGGGTTGAGGCGATCGAAGTGAATTTGAGGTTGTGGATAGCCTGCTTTCCCCCTGTCGGGCATGCATCGCGGCTATGGACCGAATCCCCCTCCTCCGGCGGACGCCACCCTCTCCCCCATCGGGGGAGAGGGCAGGGTGAGGGGGTGGTTCATGGAAAGTTTCCGCGGAAAGATTTTTCTTACCAAAGAGGATCCGGTTTTCCGCACTGTGATCTCTTTCGCCCACGGTCCAAAGCTCGAACGTTGTCGGGACTTGAACTTCCTGCAGTTCAAGAGCGTGACGCATTCAGGCCGCCCACCGGAAGCGATTACGGCATTCCGTACCCACCCTGCGGCTCGCCGTCCGGACCAAGTGGGTCGCAAACCCAAAGCAACCCGCGTGCGACGAGATCACAATGAGTCTCTCACAACCCATTCAGGGCATCCACCAACTGCCGTAGCCGGCCGTAATCCCGCCGGTTGAATCCGAAGCCAATGCGCGGCATTTCGATGTAATCGGTGTCCTCCCGTTCTTCGGGCGTGGCTTCGATGCGCCGGATCGGCGGGCCGGTGATGATGTCGGCAAAGTCCTCGTTCATCGCCTCGAGGGCGGTATCGGTCGGCGCGTGCTTCAACCGGATGACAAAGAGGTCTTTGACGAAACGGCTCGAGTGAAAGTTGCGGTAGAAGCGCGTGATGATCCGGACGGCTTCGTCGGTGTCGTCGGTGATGCGGTAGAGGTTGAGATCGTCCGGCGAAATCAACTGATCGCGCAGCAAATGCTCGCGGACGTGCTTGTCCCACGTCTTCCAGTACGTGCCGCCGGGCCGGTCAATCAGCACCAACGGCATGAGCTGGCTCTTGCCGGTCTGCATGAGGGTGAGCGCCTCGTAACCTTCATCCATCGTCCCGAAGCCGCCCGGGAAAAGTGCGATGGCGTCGGAATGCCGGATGAAAATCAGTTTCCGGGTGAAGAAGTATTTGAACGTGACCAGCTTCTTGTCCTCGCGGATGACCGGATTGGCGGTCTGCTCCCAAGGCAGCCGGATGTTGACTCCGAAACTCATTTCCGGCCCGGCGCCCTCATGCCCCGCCTGCATGATCCCGGGGCCGGCCCCGGTGATGACCATGAAACCGGCGGCGGCAATCTTCTTCCCGAACTCGAGCGCGTGTTGATACTCCATCTTGTTGGGCGCGGTGCGGGCCGAGCCAAAGATGGTCACCTTGCGCGTGCCGGCGTACGGAGCGAACAGGCGATAGGCGTAGCGCAATTCCCGCACCGCCGTCTGGATGACCCGCACATCACCTGTGTCCTTGACGTCGGTGAGCAGCTTGAGCGCGTTTTCGATGATATCGGCGACCGCCTCCTCGTTGTGGCCGCCGCCTTTGAAGGCGATGAGTTCCTGGACGCGGCGGCGCAGTTCAGGGTCCGGAGGCGGCTTCTCGGGCTTGGTTGGCATGGCCCGAGCATATCGGCGAGGAGAACAAATGCAACCACCCGCGCCGCCCAAACCCAATCCTTCCAGAATCCCCAGCTACGGCACACAATCCGCCCAAGCCGCACACGGCCCGGCGGATGCGCAACCGCTTTGGAGTGCGCAGACTTGTCGGCGCTTCTGGCAGGCGACTTGTCGCCATCGAGCGGGAGTGACTGCTGGAGCTGTTCGGCGAGCCGCTGCACGCGGCCCGGCTTCGCCGACGAGTCGGCGAAGCCATATAAGCGGCGACCCGTCGCCGCACTCCACAACCCTCGCAGCGCGAGCATGCTGCCCCGCAGCGCGGCAATCACCAGAGGTGACACGCCATAGCGTGCGCCGGACGCCGCTTCAATTCGCGGATTGGCAGATCGGGCCGCATGGCCAATCATGGCACAGGAATTGTCAAAAAGTGTCCGGCATTGAACGGCGCGGAGTGTAACCCTCCGTTGATTTTAACGACATGCACGAGGTTTCGATCATGCAGGAAGCAGTCCGGATGGCGGTGGAGGCCGCCAACGCCTCGGGCGCAACGCGGGTTCTCGGATTGCGTTTGCGTGTTGGCCAGATGAGCGGCGCCGTCCCGGAAGCGATGCAGTTTGCGTGGGAGATCGTCACGCAAGGCACGCTGGCGGAAGGCGCAGCACTGGAGATCGAGCCCGTCCCGGCCGCGGCCTGGTGCTCCCGGTGCCGGTTGGAGTTTGACTGCGCGGGTCTCTTCACCGAATGCCCCCAATGCCACGAATTGAGCCGCGAATTGCGGCGGGGACGAGAGTTGGAAATTGCCTCGGTGGAAATCGCCACGCCGGATGCGACCGCTGACCGTTAGCGACGCAGGTGCCCCTCCGAAGTCACTCAGGTGAACGGGCCAGACGCTGGTGACATTGCCAATGATGGCCGGGACAGCACCGTAGATTGACAAAATCTGGCTTGTTTTGCGCAACCGATGTAAGGCCCGAAGACTCCTCCCCAGCTTACCTTCCCCGCCAGAAGTGAACGCGACACCGTCATTCAGGAAACGAACAGTGTGGAGGTCGTTCAACAAAGCCGGACATTCCGGTTACCAACTATGAGCGCCGTCCTGGGGCTGATCTTGATTCCGCTGGCAGTGGGCGGGCTGTTGTGTCTGCTGCGGTCTGATGCACTGCGCACGGCCCTGGTGGTGACCGCCGTGGTGGTGGTGGGTGCTTTGAGCTGTTCGCTGGCGATGCGCCCGTCGCCGATGGACCTGGCGGAGTTGCCCTTCAACGCTCACACCGTCAGTCAAGGGGTAATGGCGGTCGGTATCGCGATCAGTTTATTTCTTATCTACGTCGGCATCCGCGCCCGCAACGCGCTGGTGGTGCTGCTGGCGCTGGCCCAGGGCGGTTTGATGGTCTGGTTCAAGGCCGGTCCGGGCGCGCACGTCGCGGTGGAGCAACACCTGTTCGTGGACAATTTCGGCGTCATCATGGCGCTGATCAACGGCCTGGTCGGCGGCGGTATCTGTCTTTATGCGCTCGGCTACATGCGGGAATACCACGGCAAAGCCCATGCGGACGTGCGCGACCGGCGGCCGTTTTTCTTCGGCCTGCTGTTTCTGTTCATGGGGGCGATGTTCGGATTGATCTTCGCCAACAACCTGACCTGGCTGTTCTTGTTCTGGGAAGTCACCACGCTTTGTTCGTTCCTGTTGATTGGCTACACGCAGACCGACGAGGCGAAGCGCAATGCCCTGCGGGCGCTGGTGATGAATCTCGCGGGCGGACTGGCCTTCGCGCTGGCCATCGTGTTTCTCCACCAGAAAACCGGCACCATCGAACTGCAAGCCGCGCTGAAGTCGGACAAGGCCCTGGCGTTGCTGCCGGCGGCGCTGCTGTGTTTCGCGGGCATCACCAAGGCGGCGCAATTGCCGTTCTCAAGCTGGCTGCTCGGCGCGATGGTCGCTCCCACGCCGGTGTCCGCGCTGCTCCACTCCAGCACGATGGTGAAGGCGGGCGTTTACCTGGTGCTGCGCATGGCGCCGGTGGTGGAGGGGACCAAGGTGGGTCTGTTGGTGGCGTTGGTCGGCGCGGTGACTTTCGTCATCGGTTCGCTGGCCGCCATCACCGCGAGCGATGCCAAGCGGGTGCTGGCGTGGTCCACCGTTGCCAACCTGGGATTGATCGTGTTGTGCGGGGGCATCGGCACATACGAGGCGGTGTGGGCCGGCGTGCTCCTGATCATTTTCCATGCGGTGGCGAAATGTCTGTTGTTCCTCTGCGTGGGCGTGGTTGAACACAAGCTGCACAGTCGCGACATCGAATCCATGGCCGGTCTGGTGGTGAGCATGCCCCGGGTGTCGGTGATGATGCAAATCGGCATGGCGGGCATGTTCCTGGCGCCGTTCGGCATGTTGATCAGCAAATGGGCGGTGCTCAAGGCGGTGGTGGACGCCAGCCCGGTGTTGTCCGTGTTTGTGGTGTTCGGCAGCGCCGCCACGCTGTTCTTCTGGGTGAAATGGATGGGCAAACTGCTCGAGGTCGTGACGCCGCCGCCCCGCGTGAGCAAGGAACTGGAAACCGGCGAAGCGGTCGCGCTTTACGGCCTGTCCGCCGCCACGGCCCTGGCGTGTTTGTTGTTTCCACTGATCTCGCGGCATTATATTGAACCTTTCGTGGCGGGGGTTTACGGCCTGTCCGCCTCACTCGAACAAGGCAACGTGATCATCATGATCATTATGATGGCGCTGGTGCTGTTGTTCCCGATCACCTTCCTCAACTACGGGCGCGGCGTGCGGGTGACCGACGCCTACCTGGGCGGCGCGAACGTGCAAAGCAGCACGCGCTTCCGCACCTCGGCCGACACGGTGCAGGAGGTGGCCATCGGCAATTACTATCTCCACAACCTGTTAAACGAAGCCAAACTGGCCTGGTGGGGCGTGGCCGGCAGCGCCGTGCTGCTGGGCCTCATGTTCCTCCTGGCACTGCTCCGGTTATGAGTCCCTGGACCCGACTGTTGATCTATCTGGTGGCTGCGCCGATTCTCGGCGGCCTGCTGGCGGGCTGGGACCGCCGCATCACGGCGCGGATGCAATCGCGCCAGGGGCCGCCCATCCTGCAACCGTTCTACGACGTGCTGAAACTGTGGAAGAAGGAAAACGTCGTCGTGCGCCGCTCGCAGAACTACTACATCTTCTTCTTCCTCCTGTTCACCGTCTTTACCGGCGGTCTGTTTTTTGCCGGGGCGGATTTGTTGCTGGTCATCTTCGCGCTGACGCTGGCGGCGATCTTCTTTGTGCTGGGCGCCTACAAGGCCAGTTCCCCCTACAGTTTCGTCGGCGCGGAACGCGAATTGATCCAGATGATGGCTTACGAGCCGATGGTGCTGTTGACAGCCATCGGGATGTACATGGTCACGAAAAGCTTTCACGTGCATGACATCGCGGGCCACGGCAGCCTGCTGATCTTCGCGCTGCCCGGGGTGTTCCTTGGTTTCCTTTACACGCTGGAAATCAAATTCCGCAAATCGCCGTTCGATCTCTCCTGCTCGCATCACGCGCATCAGGAACTGGTGCGCGGCATCACCACGGAGTTCTCCGGGCGCTCGCTGGCGATGATTGAAATCGCGCACTGGTATGAAAACGTCTTTCTGCTGGCGTGGGTGTTTCTGTTCTTCGCGGCCATGCCCGCGCTGGGCATCGTGATGTCGGTGGCGGTGTTCCTGTTCATGATTTTCGTGGACAACGTGTTCGCCCGGCTCAAGTGGCAGGCCGCGCTCAAGAGCGCCTGGGCGGTCACCGTGGTGCTGGGGTTCGGCAACATTCTCGTGCTGTCGCTGTGGTCCGGCAAACCGGCCGCGCCACCCGCAGTGGTTGACGCGCCCTCGGCGCCAGTCATGGTTGAAACGACGACGCCCAAACTCGCGGCGCAACCGCTCCCCGCCACCACCACCACCGATCGGAGGAACTGACGATGTCGCGCTTTGCAAAATCTCCGTGGCTCATTCATTACGATGCCTCGAGCTGCAACGGCTGCGACATCGAGGTGCTGGCGTGTTTGACGCCGAAGTTCGACGTGGAGCGGCTCGGCGTCGTCAACACCGGCAATCCCAAGCACGCGGACATTTTCCTCGTCACCGGCGCGGTCAACGAACAGAGCCGCGAGGTCATCCGCAACATCTACCACCAGTTGCCCGAACCCAAAGTGGTGGTGGCCGTGGGCGTCTGCGCCTCCAGCGGCGGCATCTTTGCCGAGTGCTACAACATCGCCGGCGGCGTGGACGGCGTGATTCCCGTGGACGTTTACGTTCCGGGGTGCGCGGCGCGGCCCGAGGCGATCATTGATGGCGTGGTGCAGGCGCTGGACGTGCTGGAGCGCAAGCAGAAGGAGATGACCGCGCTGGCCAACAGCCTCGACAAGGCCCTCTTCCAGCGCGCCACCAAGGCCGACGCGCCGGAAATCCTGGCTCTGCAAAAGATCGCCTACCAAAGCGAGGCGGAGATTTACGGCGAAGACAGCCTGCCGGCGCAGCAGCAGACGCTGGCCGAACTGGAGGCCGACTTTGAAAGTGTGCCTGACATGGCCAAGCCCTTCGGGTGGGATGGTCCCTTGCCGGTGCCGGTTGGGCCGGCGCAGATCGTCTTTCTCAAGGCCGTTGTGAACGGCAAGATCATCGGTTCCGTACGCGGCTACCAGCTTGGCGACACCGTCTGTCTGCGGCGACTCTCCGTGCATCCCTACTTCTGGCGCCGGGGCATCGGCCGGCAGTTGGTGCGCGAACTGGAGGCCGCCTTTCCCGCCGCGAAGCGCTTCGAGATTTTCACGGGCCGCGAGAGCAGCCGCAGCCTCGGCCATTTCCGGAAGCTCGGTTACCAGGAGTTCGCCACCACTCAGTTCAACCCCAAGGTGACCTGGGTTTATATGCAAAAGGACCGCGCATGAACCAACCCCAAGCCTTCGACGTCATCGCCGTGGACACGCTGCTCGAGCGGGCGCGCGCGCTCAGGGAACAGGGCTTCCGCCTCGTGCAGATCAGCGCCACCCAACTGCCCGACCAGGTGGAATTGACCTACAGTTTCGATCGCGACAGCCGGCTCACCAACCTGCGCCTGAACCTGCCGAACGGCGCGCGGCTGCCCAGCATCAGCGGCGTGTTCGGTTGTGCCGTGCTTTACGAGAACGAGGTTCACGACCTGTTCGGCGTGCCGGTGGACGGACTGGCGATTGATTTCAAGGGCAACTTTTACAAGACCGCGGTGAAGTTCCCGTTCGGCAGCACGAAGGCGCCGTGCGCGGCGCCCGCCGCCGGAGCACCGGCCCCCTGCGCCGTGGAGGAGGTAAAGAAATAGCTTATGGCACGAACTGTCATTCCCTTTGGCCCGCAACATCCCGTGCTCCCGGAGCCGGTGCATCTGGACCTGGTGGTCGAGGATGAACGGGTCGTCGAGGCCCGGCCTTCGATTGGCTTCATTCATCGCGGGCTCGAGAAGCTCGCGGAGAAGAAGGACTACGTGGAGTTCACCTACGTGGCCGAGCGCATCTGCGGGATTTGCAGTTTCATCCACAGCCAGACCTATTGTCAGGCGGTGGAAACCCTCATGAACGTGCCGGTGCCGCCGCGCGCGTTGTATCTGCGAACCATCTGGGGCGAAATGTCACGCATCCACAGCCACTTGCTTTGGCTGGGGCTCATGGCAGACGGCATGGGGTTCGAGAGTCTGTTCATGCACTCGTGGCGGATTCGCGAGCAGTTGCTCGACATCATCGAGGCGACCACAGGCGGTCGCGTCATCTTCGGCTCGTGCAAGGTCGGTGGCGTGCGGCGCGACATTGATGACGAAACCGCTTCTGGCATCCTGAAGGAACTGGATGAAATCGAGAAGGACATGCGGGAAATCGCCAGGGTCTTTCTCGAAGACAAGTCCGTGAAAGCACGCCTTTGCGGAATCGGCACGTTGTCCAAGCAGGAGGCTTATGAGCTCGGGTGCGTCGGCCCGATGCTCCGGGCCAGCGGCGTGGCGCAGGACATGCGCACGCTGGGTTACGCCGCGTTCGGCGACATTGCGGTCGAGCCCGTCACACGCACCGAGGGCGATTCGTACGCTCGCTCTACGGTGCGCTGCCAGGAGTTGTTCCAATCGGTGAGCATCATCCGCCAGGCGTTCGCCAAGATGCCCGCCGGAGAAATCGCCGTGAAGGTGACGGGCAATCCCACCGGCGAAACCATCACCCGCACCGAACAACCGCGCGGCGAGGTGGTGTATCACCTGAAGGCCAACGGCACGAAAAACCTCCAGCGGTTTCGCGTTCGCACGCCCACGTTCGCCAACCTCCCTGCCATGCTCAAGGTGCTCCCCGGCTGCGATCTGGCCGACGTGCCGATGATCGTGCTCACGATTGACCCCTGCATCAGTTGCACGGAAAGGTGACGTTATGGCCTATTTCAAAATGTCCTGGCTGGCCCTGAAGTGGGCGCTCAAGAAACCGGCGACCAGCCCGTATCCGTTCGTGCCGCGCCGGTTGCTGGCCGGTTCGCGCGGCAAGTTGAGCTTCACCAAGGACGGCTGCGTCTATTGCAATGTGTGCGCGAAAAAATGTCCCACCCACGCGATCGTCGTGAATCGCGCCAACAAGAAATGGGCCATTGACCGGCTGCGCTGCATCGCCTGCGGTTATTGCGTCGAGGCGTGCCCGAAAGACAGTCTGACCCTCAAACCGGAGCACGGCGCGCCCACGATCACGCGCGACCGCGAGATTCATTGAACCTTCAACCCTGTGGATCATGAAGCCGAATCCCTCATTCGCCGGCCCCGCCAAATACACCTGGCGGGAGATTGACCGAGTTGAACCACCGAAACGCCCCGCGTCCGAGCGCGTGGAAGATTTTCGCGACATCGGCGGTGTTTACGACGAAGCCACCGCCCGCGCCCAGGCCAGCCGATGCATCCAATGTCCAAACGCCGGCTGCATGGCCGTGTGCCCGCTCAAGTGCCCCATTCCGGAACTCCTGGAGCTGGTCGCCGGCGGACAGTTCGCGGAAGCAGCCCGCTTGTTCTTCTCCAGTCACCACATACCCGAACTGGCCTCGCACACCTGTGTGGGCGGACGGGTTTGCGAACGGGACTGCATCCTGGAAGGCAAGTCCGAGCCGGTGCCCATCCGGGCGATCACGCGCTTTGTGCTGGACTACGGGTGGAAACATGGCCTGGTCGAACCGGCCCTCGCGCCGCCCAAGGCGCAGCGCGTGGCGGTGATCGGCTCGGGCATCTGCGGACTGGTGACAGCGGATGCTTTGTCGCGGCTCGGTTACAGCGTCGCGGTTTATGACTCCCGCCAGAAGCCCGGTGGCCGGATGATGAACGGACTGCCCGGGTTTCGAGTGGACCTCGAGATGGTTGCGCAGCGCGTGGAACTGTTGCAACGCCGCGGCATCCAGTTTCACATGGGTGTCACGTTTGGAGCGGATGTGAAACTCAGCGACCTGCGGCGCGATTATGACGCGGTTTTTCTCGGCATCGTGCGCAACGAGGAGGTGCCGCTGAAAGTGCCGGGCGCGGAACTCCGCGGCGTGCATCCCTCCGTGCCCTTCATCTCGCAACGCACCCCGACGGTGGACGTGCGCGGCAAAAGGGTCGTGGTTTTGGGTGGCGGTGACACGGCCATGGACGTCCTGCGGGTGGCCATCCGACGGGACGCCGCCAGCGCGGTATGTGTGTATCGCCGGGACGAAGCCAGTCTGCCGGCGGATGCCGAGGAGTACGCCGACACTCGCGAGGAGGGTGCGCAGTTCCAATTTCAAACCCAGCCCGTGGCCGTTCTTGGCAACGCGCAGGGTGAGGTGACGCACGTTCGTTGCGTGCGCACTGAATTGGGCGAGAAAGGGCCGGATGGACGGCCAATGGTCACGCCGATCCCCGGTTCGGAATTTGACGTGCCGGCGGACATTGTGTTTGTCGCTTATGGCTTCACCGCGCCGAAATTGCCCGTCGCCGAGGACTTCGCCCGGTTGAAGACCGACGAACGTGGACGCCTCGTGGTGGACGCGGATCAAATGACGAATCTGCCGGGGGTCTTTGCGGGCGGCTCGATTGTGCATGGGCCGGTGGCACTGGTCGAGGTGGTGCGGGACGCCCAGAAGGCCGCCACCGCCATGGACCGTTACCTGGCCGCGCGGCGGTAGCGCAGACTTCCAGTCTGCTGTATCGCCGAATTCCATTCGGCAGACCGGCCGGACGCTCGCTAACCTCGGCGCCGGCGAGCGTCTGCGGATTGGAAATCCGCGACACAGCGGGATGGAATCCTGCGCTACGAGCGGCTCATCCCGGGTTGGGTGGATGCATCTTGCGCGAAACCGGATTTGCCAGTGCGCCGCGGATAAGTGATGATACCACATCCGCCCGCCGCGCGGAGACTTCGCAGTCCCGACGGCGGGACAACAGCGTGAATCCCGGAGCAAAGCGATTGTATGTGCAAAGACTGCGGCTGCGGCTTGGAAGGCGGTGAAGTGAGGATCGGCGGGCACGCCCACGATCACGAGCCTCATCACCACGGGCACGAACATCACCATCCTCACGACCGCCACCACGAGCATACCGGACATTCGCCCGCGCATGGCCAAACGATAACTCTCAACCGCTCGTTGATGGAGAAGAACGATCGGCTGGCGGAGCGGAATCGCGGTTTTTTCAAGGCCAAAAGGTTGTTGGTGCTAAACGTGGTTTCGTCCCCCGGCTCGGGCAAGACCACCTTCATCCGCGAAACCGCGACGCGGCTGGCGGGCAAACTGCGCGTCGGCGTCATCGTCGGTGATCTGGCCACGGACAACGACGCGGCCCAGTTGCGGACTGCCGGGATTCCCGTTGTGCAAATCACGACCGGTACGGTGTGTCATCTGGATGCGGAGATGGTTTCCAAGGCAGCGGTGCAACTGGACCTTGACCAGGTGGATGTGCTGATCATCGAAAACGTCGGCAATCTCGTCTGCCCCGCGGACTACGATCTCGGCGAAGATTTGCGCGTCGTGTTGCTGTCAACCACCGAGGGGGAAGACAAGCCGCTGAAGTATCCGCCGATGTTTCACTCCGCCCACGTGGCCCTCGTCACCAAAAGTGATCTGGCGGCGGCGGCTGGGTTTAATCGGCAGCAGGCGCTGGCCAACCTCAGGCGCATCAGTCACCACGCGGAAATCTTCGAGCTGTCGGCCAAGACGGGCGAGGGGATGAAAGCGTGGCTGGAGTTTGTGGTGAAAAGGCGCGCGAATTGTTCCCACGGGTGAAAGGTGCCACCGGATTCTGACGTCGCCGGCCAGCCGTTGGCCCATTTCATCCGCCGGCGATTTTTCCAAGCACTTTACCGTCCGGGCCGATGAGCCGGACCACCAACGGCACCTGCCCCGCCGCGTGCGTGGCGCAACCGAAGCACGGGTCGTAGGCGCGGAAGGCCATCTCCACCATGTTCAACAGGCCGTCGTTGACCACGCCTTTCTTGATCAAGCCTTTCGCGGCTTTGTCCACGCTCATGGCGATGCGGGCGGCGTTGTTCTGCGTGGCGACGATGAGGTTGGCCATCTTGATCAGGCCGCGCTCGTCGGTTTCGTAGTGATGGAACAGCGTGCCGCGCGGGGCTTCGACGACACCCATGCCGACGGTCGGTTTCGCGGTCGGAATATTGCGAATGTTGCCGCTGGTGATCTCGGGGTCGTTGACCAGTTCGACCATCCGTTCGGCGGCTTGGATGATTTCCACCACGCGCGCCCAATGCGTGGCGAGCGTGTGATGAACCGGCTTGCCGCCGAGTGTGGCGAAGTAGTCCTCGCACGCCTTCTGCGCCAGGGGCGTGGCCATGCCGTCGGCGGCGTTGAGGCGCGCCAGCGGCGCGACCGCATACACGCTGCTTTGCGGGCCTTCCTCGAAGCCGTGCCAGCCCAGCGGTTTGAGGTAGCAAAACTTGATGTAGCTCCACGGCTCGACGTGTTCGGCCACGAACTCGCGATACCGCTGCACCGGGAACTTCGCGTATTCCTTGCCGCTCGGGTCCACGACGCGGATCAGGCCGTCGTAGAAGTTTACTTTGTTCTGCGTGTCCACGAGGCCCATGTAATACGTGCGGTGCGTGTAAGTGTCGCCAATGATGAGCTTCACGTAGTCGGCGTTCTTGAGGACGATGTCCTTGAAGACTTGGAGCGTGAACTGGGCGAACTCGAGTGCGTCTTTCGCGAGTTCTTTGAATTGCGGCAGGTCTTCGGGCTTGAGCGGTTTGGAAACACCGCCCGGCAGACCGAGCACGGGATGAATCACCTTGCCGCCGAAATAGGCGATGAGTTCGCGCACGCGCCGGCGCATCGAGATGACTTTCTTGCCAACTTCGACGCCGACCTTGCCGATGACGCCGACGACGTTGCGTTGCTCCTTCGGCGCATCCGGGCCGACGATGAAGTCCGGTCCGCCGAGCAAATAAACATGCAGCGCATGGTCCTCAAACATGAAGGCGTTATAGACCAGCTCCCGGATTTTTCGCGCGGCGGAAGTGGGTTCAACCTTGTATAGATCGTCCAGCGCCTTGGTGGCCGCCATGTGGTGCGCGGTGGGGCAGACTCCGCAGATTCGGCTGGTGATTTGCGGCATGTCCTCGGCCGGCCGCCCGATGCTAAAAACCTCGAAGCCGCGCAACTCCGGAATTTGCAGGTAGGCGCGCTCGACATCGCCCGCTTCGTCGAGGAACACGTCAATCTTGCCATGGCCTTCAAGGCGGGTGATGGGGTCAATCGTCACCCGGCGGCGCAGTTCATTGGCGGCGGCGTGGGCGCGGTCGTGGGCTTGGTTCCAGACTTGTTGGGTAGCAGTGTTCATTGAAAATGCATCAACCACGAATGGACACGAATGAGCACGAATCGGGGAATGGAGCGCGGCTTTCAGGTCGCTTCAAGGTGCTGCGCGAATGACGCCCCGCGAAACTCCTGACGCCTCTGGCACTGACACGAGGAAGCAGCGTAAACGCCGCGCTCCGGTCGCGTGAATTCAATTCGTAGTACAATGGCGCGATTTCGCGCAGCGACGACGAGGCCTTTGATGCGCGTCCAGCCGCGGTTTCCCTCTCCCAGCGGGAGAGGGATAAAGGGTTGGGGAGAAGGCTTCGCATTTCGATCGGCGTTGGAGTCCGACGCGATCGCAACCGATCCGACGCGTTCTCCCTCACCCCGGCCCTCTCCCGCTGGGAGAGGGGGAATTCTTTGTCGGCTGGGGTTGCGGCCCAAACCGCGCCGTGTCCGTTGGTGTTCATTCGTGGTTCAAGTAGTTCTCACTTTGCAACCAAGTCCACCTTGCGCCGGAGCAGACTCTTCGCAAGCCCGTAGCGGTAGAACGTGCCCACGGGATCAGGGATGCCGGCTTCAATCTGCCGGACTTCCTTTTCGTCCTTGGCGGCGACATTCGCGCAAAGTGACGAAAGAATCTTCGCGCCCTGATCGCGCACGCGGGAGGTCGGACCGAAACAACCGGTGCAAGGCATGTTGCCGCAGGTGCAGGCCGCCTCGCAGCCGCCGCGCGTGGCCGGGCCCATGCAGACCAGGCCCTGCGCCAGGAAACACAGGTCGGGATCGAGTGGCGTCAGGTGCGGGCGTTTGAATTCCTTGAAGCTGACATCGGTGGGCTTGCTGGCTTTGCGCGGACATTCGTCGCACAGCGCGATGTCCGGCGCAAGGACGCTGCCCTTCGGCGGCAGCTTGCCTTCGAGCAGCGCGCCGATGGCGGCCTTGGTGATCTTCGGCGTCGGCGGGCAGCCGGGAATGTAGTAATCCACCTCCACGATCTGATCGAGGGCGCGAACGACGTTGCGAAATTCCGGCAGCGTGACGGTGTGGCCGTTGTTCTGATGCGAGGTTTGCGGGTGGGTCCTGGCCTCATTCACCATCGTCGGCGTTTCCTCATAGACAAACCGCAGCAACTGTTCGCGGGAAAACTGATTCGCCAGTCCCGGAATGCCGCCGGTGTGAGCACACGCGCCGTAGGCGATGATGAACTGGCTCTTGCGCCGCAGCAGGTGCGCCATCTCCTCCTGCTCGCTGGTGCGGACCGCGCCGTTGATGAGCGTGGCCACGATGGACTTGTCCGGCATGGCCTCGACATCCTGCTTCTTAAAGTCCATGGCCACGGGCCACAGCACAATGTCCACCGCCTCAACGACGCCGAGGATGTCTTCCGCCAGGTCAACCACGGCCTCCTCACAACCGCCGCACGAGGCGCACCAGTAAATGCCAAGCTTGGGTTTAGGCATGAGCCACCTCTGCTTCCTCGGGTCTCGACAATTGCTCGCGGGCGTGGACTTCAGCCTCGAGCGCGGTTACTTCACGATCCCAATCCGCAAACCGTCCCGGCAAATCCAACGGTCCCAACGCGCGGATTTGTTCGACCATTTCGTTGACGACCGTCTTGACGCGCTCGCCTTCAGACGCGGAAATCCATTCCAAGCGGACGCGCTGATTCTCGATGCCCAAATCCGCCAACAGGCGTTTGAGCATTTGAAAGCGGCGCATCGTCTTGTAGTTGCCCTCGACATAGTGGCAGTCGCCCAGATGGCAGCCGCCAATGAGCACGCCGTCCGCGCCGCGAGCAAGGGCGTCGAGAACGAACTGCGGGTCCACGCGGCCCGAGCACATGAGCCGGATGACGCGGACGTTTGAGGCGTACTTAAGCCGCGAGACGCCCGCGAGGTCGGCGGCGGTGTAAGTACACCAATTGCAGAAGAACGCGACGATGCGGGGCTGCCAGGCGGTGGCGGGTTTGGAAGCGGCGTTGTTCATGTAGCAAGTGGACATGACCCGGCGGGGGCGTTACGATTCGAGCGTATGGCAAGCATCACGTTGAAAGACATTCCGGACGATCTGCACGCCCAACTGAAACCGGAGGTGTCCGCCAACTTTCGGCGCATTGACCAGGAGGCGCTGGCGCGCTTGCAGCGGAGTTTCGACATCGAAGCCGCGCTGGATACGGAACGCGACCAACGCTGGGTGGATGAAGCACTCGCCAGCGACCCAGAAACGCCGCTTACGCGCACGGAAATGGATGCGGTGCGAAGCCGAGTGCTGCGCCGGAGGAAATCCAGTTCGCCACCTCGCCGACGGGCGCATCTCATTTTCTTGCAGGGGGCGCCGAGGCGATGCCGTAGCGCGGACTTCCAGTCTGCCGGATCGCGGATTTCCCATCCGCAAACGCGGCGAATTCCTGGCCTGCCACGCCGTGCCTGGGCCCGCCGACTGGAAGTCAGCGATACCGCAGGTTGGGAAACCTGCGCTACGCCAGGAATGCCTGCCTGCAATAAACTGAGATGCGCCC
>WYBW01000078.1 GCA_011525685.1 Verrucomicrobiia bacterium | reverse complement strand
GGCCCAGGCACGGCGTGGCAGGCCAGGAATTCGCCGCGTTTGCGGATTGGAAATCCGCGATCCGGCAGACTGGAAGTCCGCGCTACGGCATCGCCTCGGCGCCCCCTGCAAGAAAATGAGATGCGCCGGACCGCATGGGGCGCATCTCAGTTCATTGCAGGTTGGGATTCCTGGCGTAGCGCACGTTTCCCAACCTGCGGTACCGCCGACTTCCAGTCGGCTGGCCCAGGCACGGCGTGGCAGGCCAGGAATTCGCCGCGTTTGCGGATTGGAAATCCGCGACCCGGCAGACTGGAAATCCGCGCTACGGCATCGCCGCGGCGCCCCCTGCAAGAAAATGAGATGCGCCCCGCGCTGGAAAGCGCACCTCCGCTCTTTGCAACGCCGCTGGGCGGGGCGGCTGGCAAGCCGCCTGTCCGGCCTGAAGCACAGCCACATGAACACGCGCAATCACGACGGTTTGCAAGAAACTGCGATGCACGACGCGCCAGCACTGCATTCCCTCCTTTCGGCAACCGACCACTCCCCTCACGGCTTGGTCGCGCCTTCTGGTATTCCGTTGGGAACGGCTGGATGCTCCGACCGCCACGTCCACCACCAGCGAAACCAACGCCAGGTGTCCAGCAACGGGTGAATCTTGCTCGGATGAGACTTGTAGATCGTGCGAACCGGCACGAACTCCACGCGCTGCCCCGCCGCCACAAACGCCAGCAACATCTCGGACTCAATCTCGAAGTGTTGAGCCTGAAGCCGCAATCGCGAGAGCAGGTTCAGCTTCACAAGCCGGAAACCGCACTGGGAATCGGCCAGAGGAATTCCAGCGGCCCGCGACAGCCGCCACGTCATCCAGCGGTTCACCCACAACCGCACCCACGGCATCCCGTCAGGCTGGTCGAGGCGATTGCCAATCACGAGCGCCGCACTGGTTGTTTCCGCGCGCGAAAGAAGACGCGGCGCATCCTCCGCCGCGTGCTGGCCGTCGCCATCCAGCGTCAGCGACCAGGCAAATCCCCGCTCCCGCGCCCGCTGCCAGCCGGTCTGGAGCGCCGCGCCCTTGCCGCGGTTTGTGGCATGACTCAACACCTCCGCACCCGCTGCCGCCGCCCGGGTTGACGTGTCGTCTTGGCTGCCATCGTCCACGACAATCACCGCCGGTAAAAAACGGCGCACCCCGGTGACGACGTCGCTGATGCCGGCAGCTTCGTTGAAACAGGGAATGACCGCGGCGCATTGGCGGGACCAATCCATGCGCGGACGCTAAAGAAATCGGCCCGCCGGCCAAAGCGAAAAACCCAGCCGGCCGCTGTTGCTATTCCACATTACGAATGTCCAGGTTTGCCTGGATGACCTTGCGGGTGTCAGCGGAAATGATCACTTCTCCAAGGCTGGCATCCTCATCCGGCTTCTTCAGCTTCGCGGCCCAGAGCCGCACCTTCCAGACTGGACCGTCCGCGCTGTTCTCCAAGCGGAGCTGCGCCGCCGTGAGCTTGAGCGGTTTGAGCAAAGGCTCGGCCGCAGCCACTTTGAGCGCCTGGTCGGAATCCAGCTTGATCCTCGTCTGGTCAAGCAGCGTGTCCGAGCCGGTTACCAGCTCGAGCACCCGCAACGGCCGCGTCACTTCCAGCTTCTGGCCCGCGCCAAACTTCACCTCGGTCACCTTGAACGTGGCGTCGGGATCATGGTAAGCCACGAACCAGACAGTGGGCGTCAAGCCGCCGATGGACTTGTCGGAACGCACCTGAACGATCTTGCCCTTGATCTGCTCTCCCACAAAACGGTCCGCTTCCTTCATCAAGACCAAGGCCGTTGGCTCGCCGGTTGGTTTCGCGCAACCGGCCAGCAGCGCCAGCGTCGCGGGCAAGGCCAGGGACACAAGCCACATTCGGTTCAGAGAATTCATGCCTCGAGGATAGGCCCGCCGGATTGCCCTGACAACCGGCAATGAGCACGGCCAGAGGGCAACTCCTTCCACCGGTCGAACCGTAAAATGCGTTGCGCGGCAGGGCCGGGGCGACTTTAATGGGCGCGTGTCAGAGCGAAGTTTCCAACCCGCCGAGCCGAACCTCACCTCCAGCGGCGCTGCCCAGACGGCATGGCATGAACAGGCCGCGGAAGCCACCCGGAAGCAGTTTGGCCGCGAAGTCTTCGTGCGCGCGGTGGTCGAGGTCTCCAATTTCTGCCGGGAGAATTGCGCCTACTGCGGGATGCGCCGCGACAACCGCCAACTGGCACGCTACCGCGCCCGCCACGACCAACTCGCGGAACTGCTCGTGCATCATCGTCCCCCGGCCGTTACCGACGTCAACATCCAGGCGGGCGAGGACCCGCTGGCCGTCCGGGAAGTGGTCCTGCCATTGATCCAGACCCTGCGCCGCGAAACTTCGCTGGGCATCAGCGTCTGCCTCGGCACGTTGCCGCGCGACCTTTACGCGGAACTGCGGGCCGCCGGCGCGTCCATTTACATCATCAAGTTCGAATGCGCCGACCCGGTCAAATATGAGAGACTGGAGGCGCCGGGAACTCTGCATGAACGAGTCAGCCACATCCGGCTGCTGGCGGAAAGCGGTTGGAACGTCAGCTCCGGATTCATCGTGGGGCTGCCAGACGACACGCCCGCCACCCGCGTGGCGAACCTGCGGCTTGCCGATTCGCTGCCGCTCATGGGATGCAGCGTCAGCCCGTTCATTCCGGGCGAGGCTACGCCGCTGGCAGACCATCCGGCCGCCAACGCCGATTGGACGTTGAACTGCATGGCCGCGCTGCGCCTGATGCGGCCCGGTTGGATCATCCCCGCCGTCAGCGCGCTCAACCTGGCCGAGCGGGATGGTTATCGCCACGGCCTCCGCGCCGGGGCCAATCTGGTCACCATGAATCTCACCCCGGCAGGCCTCCGGGAAGATTACGTCATCTACAAACGCGACCGCTTCATCATGACCGAGGAGCGCGTGCTGCGGGCCATTGCGGCGGAAGGGTTGGTGCCGTCTCCACGCGGGCTGGCTGATTTTCTCCAAAGCAAGCGAAGCCTCGCGCGGCCGTCCCTCGTGACCTCCGCGCGCGAGACGCTCGCCGCCACGAGTTGAGGTCCGTCATGCGCCGCAAGGTTCTGCTGCTCAGCCCAAATCGCTGCACGGTGCCGGACCCGGTCTTCCCGCTGGGGTTGATCCAGATCGGCAGCGCGCTCGAAAACGCCGGCCACGAAATCCGTCTGCTGGATTTTTTGGCGGACGGCGACACACTGGAGGTAAGCTTGCGCGATTTTCAACCCGACTGTGTGGGGGTCTCACTGCGCAACATTGACAACGTGCTGATCCGCAAGCAGGAGACTTTCTTCGACGTGCTCACCTCGATCTGCCAGACGGTGCGGCGAGTGCATCCCCGGCCCGTCGTGATCGGCGGCAGCGGTTTTTCGATCTACCCGGCGCGCTTGCTGGAACTCAGCGGCGCGGACTACGGCATCCACGGCGAGGGCGAGGCAAGCTTTCTCAGTCTGCTCGAGGCGCTGGGCAACGGCGGAAACATCGAGCACATTCCCGGCCTGGTCTTCCGGCGCGGGCGCGAAATCGTCGTGAACCCGCAGCGCCCGGCGCCGCTGGCGGCACGCGAAAATCTGCCCGCTCATCCGGCCGCGCTGGCGGGACATTATCTCAAGGCCAGCGGCATGTTGAATCTGCAAACGCAGCGGGGTTGTGCCCATACCTGCTGCTACTGCACCTATCCAGTCATCGAAGGGCGCGCGCACCGGCGACGGCATCCCGAGGCGATTGCCGACGAAGTCGAGCGATTGGAACAGCTTGGCGCGGGTTACGCCTTCATCGTGGATTCGGTTTTCAACTCGTCGCCGCGGCACGTGACCGAAACCTGCGAGGCGTTGGTCCGCCGCCGCACCCGTCTGCGCTGGGGATGTTTCCTTCGTCCGCAGGGTCTGACCACCGAACTGATGCAACTGATGAAGGCCGCCGGCCTCGCTCACATCGAGTTCGGGTCCGACAGTTTTTGCGACGAAGTGCTGCGGCACTACGACAAGCGCCTGAGCTTTGAAGACATCCGCCAATCCAGCGAACTGGCCCGCGCCGCGGAGCTGGAGCATTGCCACTTTTTGATTTGCGGCGGGCCGGGCGAAACCCTGGATACGCTCGAGGTCAGTTTTCAGAATTCACAACTGCTGACCGGCGCCATCATCATGGCGGTGGTGGGCATGAGGATTTATCCGGGCACCACCCTCGCCGCGCGCGCTCAACGGGAAAGCCGCGTCCCGCCGGATGCCGACCTGCTGCCGCCGACTTATTACCTTGCGCCCGGTCTGACCGAGGGGGGCGTGTTCGAGCGGTTGCGCGAGTTTGCCCGCCGCTCGCCCAACTGGATCGTCGGCGACCCCACCCCGGAATTTGCCAGCCTCGTGGCGCGCCTCCGCCGTCGCGGTGTCGTAGGGCCGCTCTGGAGTTACTTCGCCATGCTTCAACGCATCATGCCCCAAGGCGCGGCTTCCCTCGGTTGAAACCAGGAGTCGCGCCATGCCTTCGACCCGCGCAACCACCACCGGATCAACCGGGCCGCAAACCCGGTTTCGCTCGTTGAACTTCGCCGTTGGAGCTTGCGGCGCGTCACCTCGCACCCTGCCGGAGGGGAACCAAGGATGCCGACCCGACACCGAGGTTTGAACCGTGCTCTTTCCGCCCACCAAATCAAACCAACCGCCCGTGCGGGTCGTCATCACCGGCGCCGGCATCGTCACCGCGCTGGGCGCCGGCTGGCGCGTCAACGCGGACGGTTTTCGCGCCGGGCGCACCGCCTTCCGGCCGGTGACGCTGTTTGACGTCGCGCGGCAGCGCTCCAAGATTGCCGCGGAAGTGGACCTGCCGGACAGTCTGCCGAGGAATGCGCTGCTTGATAAGACCGTGAACCGCCTGGATCGCGCGATGCGGATGCTCCTGCTGGCGGCGCATGAAGCCTGGACGCAGGCGGGATGGCAACCCGCCGAGGGAATCCCAGTGATTCTTGGCACCACCAGCGGCGGCATGTCGCTGGGTCAGGATTATCTGCGCCAGGCCTTGGAGTGCCCGCAATCACACCGGGGACAACCCACGCGCGTGATGCACTATCAGGCCCAGCGGCAGGCGCTCGACCTGTGCAATGCCTTCAACTTTCACGGCCCCATCACCATCATCGCCAACGCCTGCGCCTCGGGCGCCAACGCCATCGGCCACGCCTGGGAACTGGTGCGATACGGACGCGCACCCGCGGTGCTCACGGGCGGTTACGATGCCTTGTGTCAATTGACCTTCGCGGGCTTCGATTCGCTTCAGGCGCTTTCGCCGACTCCGTGCCGGCCGTTCGACACCCGGCGCGACGGACTTTCATTGGGCGAGGGCGCCGCCATCCTCACCCTCGAAGCACTGGATCATGCCCGGCAGCGCGGGGCGGAGATCCTGGGAGAAATCATCGGCTACGCGGCGACCACCGACACGCATCACCTGACCCAACCGCATCCCCAAGGCGACGCGGCGTTCGCGGCCATGTCGCTTGCATGTGAGCGGGCGACCATCAACCCGGACCAAGTGGACTACGTCAACGCGCACGGCACGGCCACGCCGCAGAACGACAGCACGGAAGCGGCGGCGATTAATCGGTGGGCCGGCCCGCGCGCGGCCACGCTCCAGGTTAGTTCCTCGAAGGCGTCCGTCGGGCACTTGCTCGGCGCCGCCGGCGCCGTCGAAGCCGTGGTCACGCTCATGACGCTGCGGGAACAATGGCTGCCGCCGGAAATCCTTTTTTCACAACCTGACCCGGCGTGCGCGTTTCAAATCGTTCGCGCTCCCACCGAGTCGCCGGTGCGCGTGGCGCTCAGCAACTCCTTCGGCTTTGGCGGGGCGAACGCCACGCTCGTCCTGCGGAGGTGGTCATGAGCCGGGTGCTGGTGAACGGCATTGGGGCGGTATCCCCGGCGGGATGGGGCGTGGCCGCGTTGCGCGACGCCGTGGCCGGCGGCGAACCGTGGCCCACCCAAACCGTGGCCCGTCCGGGATGGAAAGAGCCGATGCTCCTTCGCCGCGTTCCCAGCCCCTCCCCTCGTCCGGACTTCCTTGCCCACGCGCGACTGAGAAGATCGAGCGCCATCGCCCAGTACACAGTGGCGGCGGCAATGGAGGCGCTGGGTGAGGAGGCGGTCCGCGTCCAAAGCGGCGCCGTCCGCCTTGGCATCGTCGTTTGTGTAATGGCGGGGTGCGTGGCTTATTCCCGCCGCTTCTACGAGGAAACCTTGAAAGACCCGGCCACCGCCAGCCCGCTGCTGTTTCCAGAAACCGTGTTCAACGCTCCGGCCAGTCACTTGGCCGCTTTGCTCAATGCCACCGGCCCGAGCTACACGCTCGTGGGCGATGACAGCACGGTGCTGCAAGGCTTGGCGCTCGGGGCCGACTGGCTGCTGACGGGTCAGGTGGACGGATGTGTGATCGTGGGGGCGGAAGAAACCGACTGGATCGAAGCCGATGCCATGCGGCTGTTCCAGCGGGACTCCATTCACGGTGATGGTGCGGGGGCGCTTTACTTGAAAACCGGCAATAAATCCGAAGGGCCTCCGGCCACGGCGGAGCTGGCTTGCGTCACCGACTCATTCCTCTTCACGCAACGGCAGGACCGCGCCACTGCCGCCCGGCGCATGTGCGCGCAACTTCCGGCGCGCGACCGGAACGAACTCCTGTGTGCGAGTGCGCACGGACATCGCATCCATGACCGCGCCGAAGCCGACGCGTGGCAGGACTGGCCGGGCGCTCGCGTGGCTGTGCGGAAAATCCTGGGCGAAGCCTTCTCGGCCGCCGCCGCCTGGCAATGCGTTCTGGCGTGCGACGCGTTGCGGCGAGATCATTTTGCCGCGGCCAACGTCAGCGTCGTTGGCGCGAACCTGCAAGCCATCGGCGCGCGCTTCACGCCGCCAACTGATTGATTCAATCATGCCCCATCGCGTCATACTCATCACCGGCGCCAATGGCAGCCTCGGCCTGGCCATCGCCCGCGCGTTTCTCGATGAAGCCTCGGACAATTTGGTCTGGCTGGGAGTGCATCGGCATCGGGAGCAGGCCGGGGCATTGGCCACGGTTCATCCCGAACGTTGCCGGCTCGTTTCCTTGGACGTGCGCGATCCGGCGTCGTGGACAGCCGCGGTCGCCGGGATTCAAGCGGCCCACACGCGCCTGGATGTGCTGGCGAACAACGCCGGGGTTCACGCGGACGAACTGCTCGCGATGATGAAACCGGACACCTGGCGCGAGGTGCTGGCGGTGAATCTGGACGGCACTTTCCACGGGTGTCAGGCGGTCCTGCCCACGATGATTTCGCAACGCCACGGGCGCATTGTGAATGTTGCGTCGTTGAGCGCCCTGCTGTCGCCGCCGGGACAAACCAATTACGCCGCCGCCAAGGCCGGTGTCGTTGCCCTGACCCAATCGCTCGCCAAGGAAGTCGCCCGGCTGGGGATCACCGTGAACGTCGTCTGCCCGGGCTATGTGGAGACAGAGGGACTCGCGGCGATGGACGCCGCCGCGCGCCAGCGGGCAATGGCCACGATTCCGATGCGCCGCTTCGGTCAGCCGGCGGAAGTGGCCGCCGCGGTGCGTTTTCTGGCTTGCGCCGAGGCGGGCTACATCACAGGCTCTGTGCTCAAGATTGACGGCGGGATTTTCTGATGAGCAACACAGCCGAGTTGAGGGCCGAGGTCAAACGCATGTTGGTGGACAACCTGATGCTTCAGGTTACGGCGGAGGAGATCAAAGACGACCAACTGTTGTTCGGACCGGGCAGCCTCGGCTTGGACTCGGTGGACGCGCTGCAAATCGTCGTGGCGCTGGATAAGAATTACGGCTTGAAAATTCCCGACCCGGAAACCGCCCGTACGGTCCTCCAAAGCGTGAACACCATCACCGCTGCCCTGGAACAGCACGGCGTCACGCAGCGTTAAACTTTCACCCGTGCGACCGCCCGTTCGGGTCGGGTGTCTGGGATTGC
The DNA here is from genome assembly GCA_011525685.1 of Verrucomicrobiia bacterium. Lineage (GTDB taxonomy): Bacteria > Verrucomicrobiota > Verrucomicrobiia > Limisphaerales > JADLHS01 > WYBW01. Next base: position 8,491 of record WYBW01000078.1, on the reverse strand, counting down.
GCCCCCAGCACCGTTCAGCAACCTTTGTGCTTTGGGGCCCAAACGTGCCGCGGGGTTCGCGTCGGCGGACAGGTCGGATGTTTCAGGGATTTGAGCAGGGAGAGAGGCGCGACGTCTGTCCTACGTTTGCTCGGCCGAGACATCGAACCGCTCGAACAGCCAGCCAAGCAGCAGCACGCCCAGGCCTCCTTCCAGCGCGAGCACCAGCGTCGCCGCCACACCTGCCACCAGCACCGCCAGGGTGATGCCTGCCAGAAACTTGATCAGGAAGAAGCACGCGGCAAACACCGCGGCAGCCGGAATGAGCGCCAGGATGAAGGCGAGAAACTGTCCGAGAGCAAAGATCAACCGCTGGCCCGTGGCTTCGATGCCTTGCGGACCTTCCTTGCCCGCTTGAAACCACGACGGGAACAACAGCACGGCGGCGTTGGGAATCAGCAGCGAGATTAGATTCAGGGCGGGCAACATGACCGCAAGACTCACGCACAGGGCCATGATGAGTCCGAAGGATACTCTCCCGCTGGCGAGCGGTCCGGCAAACGTCGCCGCCACGAGCAGCAGCAGCCATTGCACGCCGGTAAGAATCAGAGCCGGGGCAAGAATTTCGCCCAGCGCAAGCTGCCAGCCGCGCAGTGGATAAAGCTTGAGCAGGTCCACGTTGGGCAGGTCTTGACGAAAGTCCTGCCGCACAATCTGCGGTCCGATCAACAGCGCCCAGATGCCAACCATCAAGGCGAAGGATCCGACGACGACCAACCAGTTCGAGTCTCGGGAGAAGCCGCGCATGCCGACGGACATGGCAATGAGCACCGCCGCGAGGATGATCCAGGTCCGGGCTGTGAAGGCGCTGCCGGCGTTGATGAGGTTCTTCCACACCAGCGCGACCAGCGGCGGGCCGGTGGGCCGCAACTCGAACGGCGGGCGCTTGCGCTTTTGTTTCTTGCCGGCGGCCTGCCAGTTGCCCGCGCGCACGGCGGCGATTTTTTCCGCGAGCTTTTGCGAGGCTTCGACCGATGCCTCCTCAAAGGCGACGTCGGATCGGATCACCCAGAAATAGTGCGCGACCAGCAACAGCAGCGCCGGCCCAACAGCGCCAAGAAACGCGAGTCCGTCCGGCGCGAGATAAGGCCGCACGACCAGCCGGAACGGAAACAGCAGATAGGGCAGCGGTCCGCTTACCAGCGCTTGCTGTGCATAAGCCTTGATGGATTCAAAGTCCGCCAGGTCGGCAGAGGTGAGCGCAGGCATTTCTCGCACGGCCCAGATGCCAACCGCGCCCAGTCCCGCCAGCACCAGCGCCAGCACGCCGAGCCGCCGTTTCCAGGTCGAGATGCCGCGGTCCATCAACTTCGTCAACGCGAACGATGAGGCCAGGAAATGCAGATTCAACGTGGACAGAATCACCCACCAGCTTGCCACCCGCGTCAACCGGTGACCGAACGTTCCGTAGCGATTGAAGATGAGCGTCAGAATCACCACGGTGAACAGAATCGCCAGTTGCGATCGCAGCAGCTTGAAATGAATCAGGCCGCGCCGGCTGATGGGCGCGGGAAAGAGGAAGGCGACTTCCGCCTCGGTGAAGGTCAGCGCGGCGCGTTTGTGCGGGATCACCCAGGCGAGCAGCACGATCGTCAACAGGATCAGCGCGCCGAGCGATTCGAAGAACAACGGGTCAATTGCCGGCAGCCCGGCTTCCGACGCCACGCCGGCCATTCGTCCGCGCGGCGCAAAGAGGAACCGGAAAAAGTACCAGTAGAAGTAAAGCCCGCCCACGATGGCGCCGATGAGGTATTTGGGCTGCTTGAGCCGCTTGAGCCGGGCGGTCAGGCGGTTCTTTGTCGAATGGAACTGGAGGTAGAACAGGGCCGAGATCATGATCGCGACGCAGCAGTCGAAGCACGAATGTTTGCCTGCTTCCCCCTCACTTCGTCTCTCCCACCATTCGATTGTAAGCTGGAAAGACAACCGCCAAACTTCAAGTCTATCAGCGCTGCTTGATGCGCTGTCAGACGGACGATAATTCTCCCTCTCCCAGCGGGAGAGGGCCGGGGGGTGGGAGAGTGTGTCATGTAAGTCGCAGAAGACAGGGTTGGATTCACCCTCACCCTTGCCCTCTCCCTGAGGGAGAGGGAATGGCTTTGGTGAGGTTGGTTCGGCTCGTAAGGCTCCTTTGCGGTCACCGGTATCTTGCTGCTCGAAAATCTGCGCAGGATTCTCCCTTTGCTTGAGGACCGGGCCGAGGGCAGTTCGTTCATCACGTCAAGGCTTCGGCACTTCTGAAACGGCCGGCGTCTGCGGCGGCGCAGGCACATCGCTCGTGGCGCGGAAGAACACTTCCTCCAGGTTCGCATCGCCGGCCTGCTGCGAGAACTTCTGGGTGATTTCGGCGATGGTACCGTCAATCACCTTCCGACCGTTCTTCAGGATCAGAATGTGCGAGCAGATTTCCTCGACCAGATGCAGCAGGTGCGAGCTGATGATGATGGCCGCGCCGTCCCGCGCGCGTTTCAGAATCGAATCCTTCATCCGGCGGATGCCGATGGGATCAAGCCCGGTGAGCGGTTCGTCGAAATAAATCACCTTGGGGGAATGGAGCAGGCCGCAGGCGATGGCGAGCTTCTGTTTCATGCCGCGCGAGAGTTCGCCCGGCAGCTTGTCGCGTTTGTCGGCGATCTCCAGTTCCTCCAGCAGCGGCGTGGCGAGTCGCTCCCAGTCCTTCACCTGATAAATCCGCGCGACAAAGTTCAAGTGCTGCCAGACGGTGAGATAATCGAACAACCGCGGTTCGTCCGTGAGAAAGGCCAGTTGCTTCTTGGCGGGAAGCGGGTCGCGGGTCAGATCCCCGCCGCAGATCCGGATTGCGCCGCGCGTGGGAGGGATGATGCCGGCCAGGCAGCGCAGCGTGGTGGTCTTGCCCGCGCCGTTGGGGCCGACCAGGCCCATCACCTCGCCGGCTTGAACCGCAAACGACAACTCGTTCACGGCGACAAAGTCACCGTAAAGTTTGGTCAGCCCAGCGACTTCAATCATGCGCGTGAGAGAAAGGGAACCAAATGTGCATACGGATGAATACAGCGAGAAGAAGCCGAAGCGCTATTTGGAGTACGCGGACTTGTCCGCGCTTTCGGCAGGCGACTGGTCGCCGTCAGACGTAATGAGATGCAGCAGTAGTCCCCGAGCCGCGGCACGCGGCCCTGCTTGGCCGACCAGTCGGCCAAGCCGTCAAAGCGATGACAAGTCATCGCACTCCAGAACATCGCCATTCGTATGCGGAGTTTCACAATTGCATCAAGGATTTCAAGCGCCCTCTGCGTGGCGAAAAATATTCAAAATTGTTCTTGGCAATCCAACCACCGGGGCGTAACAAGCAACCGTTCTTTGAAAGCGGCGGGTGTTTGCCCGCCAATCATTGCAGTCAAATGCAGGGAACCCCGTGAGAATCGGGGACGGTAGCGCCACTGTGACGGAATACGAGTTCCCCAAGGCCACTGTCCGGCTTGTGCCATTGGCGGATGGGAAGGCGGGAACGAGGTTTGAGGTCCGGAGTCAGGATAACGGTTTGGCTGTGCTCGTCGTGGTCGCTTGCAAGAGCGGCCGACTTCTCCGCAAAGAGAAGGATGAGGCCAGCCGTGTGAACTGTCTGTCACGCGGATTCTCCGAATGCCTTCATTCTCTGATTTGCGGGGGGTGAAGGTTTTTGTTTTCCGAACCCTTCCCGTTTTCGTCCGCGATGGCCTTGCTTCATCGAAACGAAGCTCAGAGCGGAAACGAAGACGAACTTGCCCTCCCGCGCTGGTCTCCAAACTTGAATCCCGCCGTGTCCCTGACGCGGCCGCAGTTGAAAGACCAGTGTATGTCAAAAAGAATCCTGACCCTGCCGGCGCTCGCCGGTTTGTTTCTCGGTTACGCAGCCGTCGCGCGCGCCGCCACCCTCTCGCAGGATTTCACCGGCGATCCAATCACCAACGGCTGGTCCGTGTTCGGCGACGCCAGCCTGTTCGTGTGGGATACCGGCAACCAGAATCTGCGTGTCACCTGGGACTCCACGCGGCCGAACAGCTACTTCTATCACTCACTCGGGACCGTGGTCACCCGCCACGATGACTTCAGTTTCGCGTTTGACCTGCGGCTTGATGACATCGCCAGCGGCGTTGAACCCGGCAAGACCGGCCCGCTGCAACTGAGCTTCGGCTTCCTGAATTACACCAACGCCACCAGCACGAATTTCATCCGCGGCGCCTTTGGCAGCGCGCCAAACGTGGCGGGCTTTGACTATTACGCTTGGGGCTACTTCGATTTCGGCGGCACGATCTTCGAGTCACCGGCGGCCACCACACCGGCGTTTATCTCCGGCGTCAACAGCTTCGCCTATTCGCCGGTCATCGTCGCGGTTTACAACCACGAACTGCCGACCAACCAAACCGTGCGGATCACGATGACCTACACCGCCAGCAACCAAACCGTCGCGGTCAGCGTCCTCACCAATGGCCTGCCCACTGTCCAACTGCCGAACCTGATCTTGAACAGCGCCAACGGCTTCGCGGACACCGACGATTTCCACGTGGACATGTTTTCCATCAGCAGTTACAGCAGCGCGGGCGACGATTACAACTCGATCCTCGCCCACGGGACGGTGGATAACGTGGTCGTGACCCTTCCTCCGCCGGTGCAAAACCTGGCCGGCGGCTTCAGCAACGGCGTCTGGCAGGTCGGGTTCGCAAGCCGGAGCAACTGGCTTTACGCCCTGGAACGGACTGTGAATTTCTCGAGCTGGACCAATGCGTCTGCCGCAGTGTCCGGCAATGCCAGCACGCTGTTCCTGCAAGATGCCAATCCGCCGCGCGGGCAGGCATTTTATCGAGTGCGTGCGGCAAGGCCGTGAACGGCGCACGTGGGAGGCGAACCGGACTTGAGCATGAAGACGAGGTTGAAATTGAGAAAGTGGGAAAGTGGGAAAGCGGGAAACACTCCCTCGCCTGTTCTCACCCAATCGCTTTCTCACCTGCCCACTTTCGGCCCCGACAACAGCAGAGTCTTACCGGACAGGTCGCCGCGCCGCACGCGCGCTTTCACCCTCATCGAACTCCTGGTCGTGATCGCCATCCTCGGCATCCTGGCGGCGTTGTTGTTGCCGGCGCTGGCGCGGAGTCAGGAGTCCGCCCGACGCGTTCAATGCGCCAGCAACCTCCGACAACTCGGCGTCGCGGCGCAGTTGTATTGGAACGACCATGAAGGGCGCTGTTTCACCACGAGAACCGTTTTCATCAACAACGGTTACATCCACTGGTGCGGCTGGCTCGACAGCACCCGGCCCGAGGGCGAACGGCTTTACGACCTGTCCGCCGGCAAGTTGTTTCCGTATCTCAGCGGCAGCGACGCGCGTCTCTGCCCGGCCCTGAACCTGGCACGGGGACGTCTCAAGTTGAAGGCGAAGGACATCGTATTTTTCAGCTACGGTTACAACGGCGTGTCCTTGTCACCCACCAACGCCAATCTGCCGCCTGTCAACATCAGTCAAATCAGGCGCCCGACCGAAACCGCACTCTTCGCCGACGCCGCCCAGGTCAACGATTTCCAGCCACCCGCCTCGCGCACGAATCCCATGATCGAGGAATGGTATTACCTGGACAACCCGACGAACCACGCCAGCGCCAGCTACTACCCGCACGGTCACTTCCGCCACGCGCGCCGGGCAAATGTGGTTTTCTGCGACGGCCACGTGGGTTTGGAAAAAATGCTGCCTGGCTCACTGGATCAAAAGTTGCCCGGCCAGTTCGTCGGCCGGCTGCGACCCGAGATCCTTACGGCGCCTTGAACCTTGGCCGCTTTGCGGACTGGCTTGAAACCGTGAATGAACCCAGCACGGTCGTGAGCAATCGGAACGACGCACTCCCCCCTCAACCCGACCCTCCCGCCGGGAGAGGGAGCATCCTCCGCAGGTTTCGGAAAAGACGCGCGTCGGAACTGGCACCAGAGACTCGCGGGCAAGTCAGCGCGCGCGAATGCTGTCCCCTCTCCCTCAGGGAGAGGGTCAGGTGAGAATTCTCCGAGCAAGAGTTCGCGCATCGAGCCCTTGAACCGCAGGGGTAGGGCGTAACGCCGGTTTTTGCAACCGGCCTCCGCGCCGACTGGAAAGTCGGCGTTACAGGCCGGCGGTTCGTGGTGAGGGTCAGGATGAGGGTGAACCCGGCGCTGCCTTCTTCGACTCACACTTCAAGCTGTTCCTCAAGCGTCAAAACCAGCGCCGTGCGCCGGGCGGCTGCGAAGCAAAGCAACGCTGGACGCCTGGCCCGGCCCCGAATAGAGTCGCGCCCATGAACCCACTCCTCCTGACGAGATGAACCGATGCTCAGTTCCCCCTCCACCCCACTATGACCGCGCAACAGGTCCTTGATGAACTCAAACCGCTCGGCAGCGAAAGCTACAAGCGGGTTCTGATGAACAATCACGGTGTGAGGGAGCCGTGCTTTGGCGTAAAGATCTCCGAGCTGAAGAAAATCCAGCAGCGCATCAAGATGGATTACCAACTCGCGCTCGACCTTTACGACACCGGCAACTACGACGCGATGTATCTGGCGGGGTTGATCGCCGACGACGCGCGTATGACCAGAAAGGATTTGCAGCGGTGGGTGGACAATGCCTACTGCCGGGGACTCTGCGGAGCGCCGGTGGCCTGGGTCGCGGCCGAAAGTCCGCACGGACACGATGTCGCGCTGGAATGGATTGACTCACCGAAGCCGCTCGTGTCCTCAATTGGTTGGGCAACCTTGAGCGGCCTCGTCGCAATCAAGGACGACACCGAACTGGATCTGGCCGAACTGAAACGGCTGTTGCAGCGCGTGGAAAAGACGATTCACAATTCGCCGGATGCCGTGCGGTATGCCATGAACAACTTTGTCATCTCCGTGGGTTGCTACGTGAAATCGTTGAAGGACCTTGCCATGCAGACGGGCGAGAAGATCGGCAAGGTGACGGCGGACCTGGGCAACAACAGTTGCCACATTCCGTTTGCGCCGGATTACATCCGCAAAGTTGAAAAGTGCGGGACTATTGGGAAAAAGCGGAAGACGGTGAAGTGTTAACGATTTGATATTCTCACACGTCTCGAAAACTCCATGCCCCAGTTGCGATCATTCAGGCTCGGGTGGCAAAGTCAGAATCTGGCGAAGTTTCTTTTGTACCGATTCTGCTTCCTGGCCGAGCCGGTCCAAGTTGCGGACGACATTGGTATCGACTTCTTCTGCACTGCTTATGAGGTTCAACCAAGCGGCAGCAATGACCGCCTATTACCGAGAAGCTCCTTCGCAATTCAGATCAAGAGCGATGACCGGTCGAGCACGATTGATCTTACCGGGTACTTGCCATACCTGAGTGCCTTGGAGTTGCCCTTTCTTATCGGTATCGTGAACCGCGACAAGTTGAGCTTGACCATGTATTCTGGTGAACTCTTGACTCCTTTTTTTGCTTATCGGGGCACACCGCAGCATCTTCAAGCCGAGCTGTGTGCAAGGTCACGCCTCATTGGCCTCGTCGATTGGCACACAAACACCGGGCCCAACTCCTATTCGCTGCTGTTTCCCCGAATTGCCGAAGTGTCAGCGAATACGACGGAACAGCAATTAGGAGCAAGCGTGAAGGATATTCGTGAAATCTGCTCGTTGATGCTTGATAACATCGCTTCGAGCATCAAGAAGGAGTTTATCCTGAAGGGGGCACCGCCTCATCACCAATTGCTTTTTGCGGGACCGGAGTCCTTCAAATTCTGCGAAGCAAATCACTTTGAGCGTCTAGCTGAAGTATTCTTTAATTTGAATTGGGCACATTCGACGGGACAACTTCGCACTCAAGTAGAAGAGCGATTTCGGCTTTATGAGAATATTTACCTCATGCTCGCATCTCACTTTGGTGAGGCCAATTTGCCCTCGCTCCTATCAGAAAGGTACAAAGAAGCCAAAAGTCGTATCGGCTGCCCATGAGATTACTACGTTGTTCCCGTTCACGCCCCAATCTGCTTCCTGATCACGTCAGCAATCTTCTGTGACCACTTTTCCAGCACGGCCTTGTCCCGGCCTTCCATGAGCAAACGCGCCTTGGGTTCGGTGCCTGAGTAACGGAGCAGCAGTCGGCCGCCTTGAGCTTTCGCCTCGGCTTCGGCTTCTGCAACGAGCGCATTCACGCCGTCGAGTTGGTCGAAAGGCTTTTTTTCGCGGACCTTGACGTTGGTGACGAGTTGCGGGAAGCGCGTCCAGCATTTGGCGAGCTGGCTCAACGGTTTGCCGGTCGCGCGCATGATGCGGAGGATTTGCAGCGCGGCCACCAGGCCGTCGCCGGTCGTGCTGTGGTCGCGGAAGATGAGATGTCCGCTTTGTTCGCCGCCAAAGTTGAATCCGCCGCGCAGCATTTCATCAATCACGTTCTTGTCGCCCACGTCGGTGCGAAGAACTTTGCCGCCCGCCGCCGTGATGGCTGAATCCAGGCCGGCGTTGCTCAT
>WYBW01000011.1 GCA_011525685.1 Verrucomicrobiia bacterium | reverse complement strand
TCGAGCCGAAACGTCGTTTCAATCGCATAAAGGATTTCCTCGCGCGTCAACGGCGTCGTGACCTCGAAGAGCACTTCCATCTGGCCGTGGTTGGCCGAGGGCACGGCTTGCTGGTCGGTCAACTCCGCGTAGTATCGCGCCAGTTTGTCCGCGGGTCTTGGCGTCCAGGGTGATTGTCGGTCGAAGATTTGAAGGTAGAGGCGGTTCAGGCGATCCAATGCCGAGGGCGGGCGCTCGAGCTTGAACTTTGGCAATTCACTGGGGTCGAGCACTGGAGCGTCTTGGGATGGTTTGGGTGAGGCTGTCACGATGCCCTTCCAATTCTCCATTCGCACCACTTGGACAAACTGGTCGCCATCGTCCACGGCCGCCACCCCGTTGAGTGCCAGCAACACCGTGATCCCGTAAGCGAGTTCGTCCGAGGTCAGGTCACGGGGATTGCGCATCAACAAGGCGCGTGCGTCGAGCGCTTTGGACTTGAGAATCGTCCGCGATCGGAGTTTCGCGTAGATGCTCAAGACCTGCTCCAAATCAGCGGCGGCAAAGTTCACCATCATCCGCGAAGTCTCGGGGTGGTCGGAGGGAGGCTCGACGTTGCGCAGGAACGCCGCCGCGGGTGAATTGCTCCAACCCGCCGGCACCGCGCACACGAACCAAAGACCTTGTTGCACCAGATCAATCCCGATCTCGCGCAGGCGACTCTCAATGGCAGCCACTGCGAGGTTGGTTTGCGCGGGTAAGGACTGCGGACCAAGACCATCCACTTTCGGCAAAGGGTTGGCGCGCAAAACCGTTTTGCCGGTCAGCTCGGAATAGGCTTCCAGAAGGGCTGGCAGACCGGAGGCGGAAGGAAGGCTGCCAGGCCGCGGTTGAACCTGCGCAGCTTGCGACCAACCAAGGACAACACCGCCCAAGAGGCAAAGGGCGGTGAGCTGGGCCAGGTTCACGACGCGGCTGGTCTGGTCAGACCCCGGCCAGTTTCCAAGGTTTACGATAACCGCGCGTCAGCAGTTTACTGGCTTCCTTGTCTCCGATGATCTTCTCCTTCTTGGAGTCCCACTTGATCTTCCGACCCACCAGCATGGCGATCAGCCCGAGGTGGCCGGGAATGGCGGAATGATGCGCCACCTCGACGGGGCTGACCGTCGGCTTGCGGGATTTGATCGAGTCCAAAAAATTCCTGAAGTGCGGGTTGGCCCCTTCGGTCAGCGGGAGTTTCACCTTGCGGTCCGCCTCGGGCAGACGGCGCGCGTCGCCCCAAGCGGGGTTCGACGATTCGAAGGCGTTGCCCCGATTGACCCAGACCCAGCCATCGGTGCCGATCCATTTGGTCCCGCCTTTGATGTCATTATGACCGCCGGCGATGATCATCTCCACGTCGTTCGGATATCTGGCCGTGATGCGATAGCGGGTGCAGGTGTTCCAGATCGCGTTCGAGGGTGGGAAGTCGCCCGTCCCTTCGACCTCCAGCGGCCCGATGGTGTCGTCATTGCCCATGCCCCAGTGCGCAATGTCGCAATGGTGCCCAATCCAATCCAGCAACTGCCCGCCGCCGGTGTTGTAATTCCAGCGCCAGTTTTGGTAAACCCGCGCCTCGATGTGCGGCTCCATCTGGGACGGACCGATCCACATTTCGTAATCCAGTTGCGGCGGCGGGGGGGACACGGCCAAATCCCAGGCCGGCGTGCCCGGCACAATCTTGGAGGGATCCTTGGGCTTGTCCGGTAATTTGGAGAGCTTCTCGACCAATGCTGGTACGGTGCGTGGGAAATCATGGTGACCACTCGGCAGACCCACTTCCACGCGTTTGAGTTTTCCAATCAAACCATTGCGCACGATCTCACAGGCGTAATGAAAGTGCCTCTCCGATCGTTGCCACGAGCCGGTCTGCCAGATGCGTTCATTCTTTTGAACCGCTTTGACGATGGCCTGCTGCTCGGCAATCGTGCGGGCCAGCGGTTTTTCGCCGAAGATGTCTTTGCCGTTGTTCGCGGCCTCGACCGAAATCAAGGCGTGCCAGTGATCCGGCACGGCCTGCATCACCGAGTCAATGTCCTTGCGCGCCATCATCTCGCGGTAATCATGATAGCCCTTGCAGTCCTGGTTCTTGTAATGGCCGTTGATCGCGTCCAATGATGCTTTCAGGTGGTTCTTGTCCACGTTGCAGGCGGCCACGACCTGGCAGTCGCGAAAGCCCAGGAACGCGCGCGTATTGCTGGGGCCTTGCATCCCCCACCCCACAACGCCCATGGTGATGCGCTCGGAAGGCGCCACCGCTCCGCCCCGTCCCAGGGCGCTGGCCGGGATGATGGTGGGCGCGGCCAGGGCGATGCCGGTGAGGCCGAGGAACTGGCGGCGATTGAGTTTGGTGCTGCGGGCAGTGGTTTTCATATCGGTTCAGTGACGTTTTCTTCGGGTGTTGGATTCAAGCAAAGTTCCTGGGGTTGACAATTCAAAAACCGCCGGTGCGCCAGCCTTTGCGGTAATGGCGTGCCAGCAGGCGATTGGCGGCGGGCACATTGGCAACCTTCATGCGCCGATGATTCCATTCGAGTTTCACTCCGGGCAGGCGGATCGCCACAGTCCCCAACAGGATCGCCTCGGTCATCGGACCGGTCTGCGCGAAGTGCGATTCGTTCTTTGCCGCGCCCAGGCAGGCGTCCACAAAATGATGGTAATGGTCACGCGGCTCGAGCTTCGGGCGCGGATGGTTCTCGAATTGCTTTTCGGGCAACAGAATCGGACTGCGGCCCAGTTCATAAAGCAACGCCCCGTCAGTGCCGATGAGCATCGCGGATTCTGTGGGGTAATCCTTCAGCGAATACAGTGCGCGGATTTCCTCCGGGGGATAATAGTCTCCGTCGAACCACTCAATCGGGAGCGTCTTGCCCTCCGTCAAGTCATTGCCCGGAAAAGTCCAGGTGATGTGCTGTCCCTGCGGCCAGGTATCGGCCCGGCGCGCCGGGGAATTTTTCCAGGATTCCTGAACCTCGGCGATCACATCCAACGGAGGCTGCAATCCAAGCCCTTTCCAAACCGCGTCGAAAATGTGGCACCCTATGTCACCGGACCAACCCGTGCCGAAATCCAACCACGCGCGCCATTTGACCGGATGATAAATGTCCGGCGCGTACGGCCGCTCCGGCGCGGTGCCCAGCCACAAGTCCCAATCCAGATGCTTCGGAGGTTGAGTGCCGCCGACCGGTCGCGGCCCGAGGAGCCGATAGTTCTCCACCGCCCCGGGCCGGTTCGCGCACAGGTAGGCATGCTTGATCTTGCCGATGGCGCCGGTCTTGAGCCAATGCACCATCGTTCGCTCGCCCTGGCTGGCAGCCATCTGCGTTCCGAGTTGCGTCACCACAAGCTTCTGGACGGAAACCTCGGTCAGCTTTCGCACCTCGGCCACGTCATGACACATCGGTTTCTGACAGTAAACGTGCTTGCCTTTCTGCATCGCGGTACAAGCGATCGGAAAGTGCATGTGGTCGGGCACCGTCACGTTCACCGAATCAATCCGGTCGCCCTCCTGCGCCAACAGCTCCCGCCAATCGGTGTAGGTTCGCGCTCCCGGAAAATCCTTTGCGGCCTGGGCCAGAGCATTGGCGTCCACATCGCACAACGCCACGATCTGAAGCCTGGGGTGGCGGGCAAACGTGCCGCGATCCCCCACGCCCATGCCGCCGACGCCAATGCAGGCATGGTTCAACCTCGAACTCGGAGCGGCTGCCCGCAACCCCGACGGCAGGATCAACGGCGCGGTCAATCCCGCCAACGCTGTGGAACATAGAAACCGACGACGGGTCAACGTCCGCGAGGGGTGGAAACCTGACTTCATACTGCGACCCAGCATGGCTCGGGCACGATTGAATTCAAGCGCGATTCTTGTCGTGAATTCTCAGTTCACGCGGGCAGTTGGTTTGGGATGGCAGCTCGTTAACTTGAATGGACACAATAGTCCGCGAATCAGCCGCGATTCCACCCCACCCCGGCACTCTCCCGCTTGGAGAGGGGGAATCAATCGCCGAAGCTCTGGACAACCTGCGACGAAGGTGGTTCAGCGATGGTTGAGAGAAGCAATGGGGCGATGACTGTCCCCTCTCCCTGGGGGGAGAGGGCCAGGTGAGGGAGAGCCCACGCCATTCTGCTCAATTCTTCGATCGGCAAAAACTTTCGAAGTCACAAAAAAAGGACGCCGCAGATACGGCGTCCTTCACGAAATGGCGAAGAGGCTCAGTTTAATTTCGAGAGCGCGCCCTTGACCGCCTCGAAATTCGGCAGGTCCTTGACTGTGGCGGTCTGCTCGCTGTATTGAACGACGCCGTTCTTGTCTATCACGAACGCCGCGCGCGCCGACGTCGAGCCAAAGCCCGGAATGAGTCCGCCCAGATCATCCACCAACACGCCGTAAGCCTTGGCCGCGGTCTTGTTGAGGTCACTGGCCAGCGTGATGCCAATCTTCTCCTTCTGCGCCCAAGCTTCCTGTGCGAAGGGTCCGTCCACGCTGATGCCAATCACATCGGCGTTCAAACTCGCGTATTGCCCAAGCCCGGCGGTGATGTCGCACAATTCCTTCGTGCAAACCCCGGTAAAAGCCGCCGGGAAGAACAGCAGCACCGTGTTCTTTTTGCCGAAATTGTCGCTCAACTTGACGTCCACCAATCCCGAGGCCTGTTTGGACTTGAGCGTGAAATCCGGCGCTTTGGTTCCAACTGCAATTGCCATAATGATAATTCCTTTGTTCTGTGGTTAACGGGTTTCGAGTTACGGCGAAGAGAATTGTCCACCACGTGCGCCGTGTCAAATGACGATTACAAGGCCGCCAGCACTTCCGCCGCGTGTTCCTCCGGCTTCACCTTGGGCCAGATCTTTTTGATTCGTCCGTCCGGACCGATGAGAAAGGTGACGCGGTGCGTGCCCAGGTATTTCCGCCCCATGAAGGTTTTCTGCCCCCACGCGCCGTATGCCTCGACGATTTTCTTGTCTTCATCCGCCAACAGTGTGAACGGCAGTTTGAATTTCTCCGCGAACTTGTCGTGCGACTTGACCGGGTCGGTGCTCACGCCCAGAAGAACCGCGCCCTTTTTCTTGAAGTCGGCGAAGTGATCGCGGAACGCACACGCTTCCTTGGTGCAGCCCGGCGTGTCGTCTTTCGGATAAAAGTACAGGATCACGATCTTGCCTTTGAAATCAGACAGCGAGACTTTGCCGCCGCCGTTGGTTTGGGCGGTGAACGCGGGCGCTTTGTCGCCCTCCTTGAGTTTCAGTTTTGGTTCGTTGGCCATAAATTTTGGTGGCGAACACTAGCGCGGTTTCAAGCACGTGCAAATGGCGCTCATTCCGGGCCGGGTGGCAGCCGGCTGGCGAAGCTGCTCGGGCTGGCGCTCAATTGCCGCACGCCGTCATAGACGTATAGAAACCCGGAAATGCCGGTGCTTACGGCCGCGCCTGCCGTCACGAAGACCGTCCACCGCCCCAACCAGCCCTGATCCCATTTCAGCAGCAACCAGAGCACGGAGGCCATCTGCAGGACAGTGGCCAGTTTGCCCAGAAGTCGAGGGCGCACGCGGACTTTGCCGACCGTCATCTGGATGACCACCAATCCCAGCGTGAGCAGGATGTCCCGACCGATGATCGTGCCGGCAAACCACATCTCAAACCGACCCAGGTGCGGCCCGTGGTCGAAGCTTAACAAGATCACCGCCGACACCAACAGGAGCTTGTCCGCCAAGGGATCGAGGATGGTGCCCAGTTCGCTGACCTGGTTGTAGCGCCGCGCAATGTAGCCGTCCACGCCATCACAGATCGAGGCCACGGCAAAGGTCAGCAATGCCGCCAGCCGGTGCAGATCGTTCCCCGTGTTGACGTAGTAAAGCACTTCCACGACAAAGAACGGAATCAGCAGAATCCGCAAAATGGTGACTTTGTTGGCCGTGGTCATGCGCACAGCAGGGAAAGCCTCGCCATGCGCGCTGACAAGGAAAAACTCAGGAAACCCTCGTCTTGGATTCCGACCAAGTCTCTTGCGAGCAAGATGTTCGGATGGAGCGTCGGCTTACCAATCCCCAAACCCATTGGGCGGCTGGCAAGCCGCCAATCCAGCGGGCAACCTGTTTGCGGGAAATTTGCTGTCGGCCCCGATTTCTGGTTTCCAAACGCTCTGGCTTGAACTATATCCCTCGCGCGGCGACACCGCCGCCAAACCCGGAGCCGAAAACAAATATGAGTGACATCAACACGACCAAACCGCTTGTGGCCATTCTGATGGGCAGCGATTCCGACTGGCCCACGATGAAAGCCGCCGCCGAGGCGCTGAAGGAATTCGGCGTCGCCTCCGAAGCCAGGGTCATCTCCGCCCACCGCACGCCGCGCGACCTTGAGCAATACGTCAGCACGGCGCGCGACCGCGGACTGCGCGTGATCATCTGTGGCGCCGGCGGCGCGGCGCATCTGCCCGGTGTCACGGCGGCATTCACCACCCTGCCGGTCATCGGCGTGCCGATCCTGGGCAAGGCGCTGGAGGGGATGGATTCCTTGCTTTCGATTGTCCAAATGCCGCCGGGCGTTCCAGTCGCCACGGTGGGTGTCAATGCGGCTCGAAATGCCGGCCTGCTCGCGGCCCAGATCCTCGGCGTGAGCGACGAGGCCATGCAGAAGAAGTTGGACCAGTTCAAAGTCAAACTGGCCGAGGAATCGCGAGCGAAGAACAAGACCCTCGCGCCATGAGCCGCTGAGTCATGCAACGGCTCATTGAAGGCGTCCATAAATTCCGCGCGGAGGAATTTGGCCGTTATCGCAAACTGTTTCGCCAGCTCGCGCAACAGGGTCAGAACCCGCACACGCTGTTCATCACCTGTTCGGATTCGCGGGTGCTGGCGGAGTTGATCACCCAAAGCCAGCCCGGCGATCTGTTTGTGGTGAAGAACGTCGGCAACATCGTCCCCCCGGCCAGCGTGACGGGCAGCACCAACTCCACCGCCGCCGCCATCGAGTTTGCCGTCGAGGTGTTGCAGGTCGGCGACATTGTCGTCTGCGGCCATTCGCAGTGCGGCGCGATGGAGGCGCTCCTGCGAAACCGCCCGCTGCAATCCATGCCCAATCTGGGCGAGTGGCTGCACGTGGCGGAAGCGGTGCGGCGCATGATCGAGAGCGAATACAAACATTTGACAAATGATGCTGAGCGCACGACCGCCGCCGCCGAGGAGAATGTCCTCTTCGCCTTGGAAAACCTGCGCTCTTATCCGTCCGTAAAACGGCGGCTGGCCGACGGCACGCTCCACCTCCACGGCTGGTTCTTCAAGATCGCCACGGCGGAGCTTTTCGCCTTTGACCCCGAGGCCAATCAATTCGTGCCGCTGGTGCGGGAACCCGGTTGATGCCGGCGCGCGTTCCGGATCAGCCCGCCAACAGCGCGAGAATCCGGTGGCGGGCAGTCGCGAGACCTTTGTAAACCGCCACGGCTTCCGGCATCGTCTCAAGCGCGCGGCGCAGCCCGGTTCGCGCGACCGGGTCAGATCGGATTTCCGCCAATGGATGGTTCACGATGCGGATGCCAAACAGAATCCCGCCCGACTTCGGCAAGGAGACCAGCGCCTGGTGCTCCACGCGCACGAACACTTCGTCCGCTTGAACACTCCCGTCCAACGGCGGCAATCGGCGGTCTGGGTGGTGATTCAGCTCCGCATCGCGCGCGAGCCCCCAGTTGTGCCGCAACCACGCAACGCCGGGTTTCAGGCCGGCGAGAAACTTGTGAATCGCCGGCCCTATGCGCTCGTTCAGGCCGGGCACTGGCGCGTGGATGAACTCGATCGGTTTGCCAATCTTGTCGCCCAGCCGCCAGGAGGACGGAAAACACAGGCAGCCGCCATAAAGGCGTATTTCACTGTCGGTGTCGCACTTCAGCAGCAGATAGTCTGTCTCCCAAAACTCCCCCAAGGACCGGCACTTTTCGCCGCGCGACAAGCCCACAGACGGAGCGAAACCGTTCCACTCCGCCGCCAGATCAATCGCCTCTTCCAGAATCGCCTCGCCTTCCGGGAGCAGTTCGGCGTAGGTGGCCGGCGCGGTGCGCAACCAACGCCGGCGCTCCGCGATCAGCGCCTCATGACTGCCGGTCGGCGCAAAGAACTCGGCCGGCGACCCACGGTTGAAGCGCAGGCTGAAATGGTAATCTTCGTCTCGGAAAAGCTCGGCCAAGGTCATGGTTCGTTGCGCGCGAAGTCATCTTTGCCTAGTCAGCCTTGGTCCACAATGTTACTTTCGCCGCCGTTTGATCATGAGCAAAACGACCAACGACAAGGTTAACAACGCCTCGCCCGCGCCATCCGATTTCATCCGTGAAATGGTCGCGCGGCACGTCACCGAGAAGAAGTATCCCCGGATTCACACGCGCTTTCCTCCTGAACCCAATGGCTACCTCCACATCGGCCACGCCAAAAGCATCTGCCTGAACTTCGGCATCGCCCGCGAGTTTGGCGGCATCTGCAACCTCCGCATGGACGACACCAATCCCACCAAGGAGGACGTCGAGTACGTGGACTCGATCGTGGAGGACGTGAACTGGCTGATCGCCGGCTGGGCCGACGACAAACTGGGCCTGAAGCCGAAAGGCAAGACGCCGGACACGATTGCGAGCAATGGAAAGCCAGATTTCTACCTCGCCCCCACCGTAGGACAGGCGTCGCGCCTGTCTCCATCTGAATTTGAGGAAATCGGAGACAGGCGTGACGCCTGTCCTACATTGGAGCCCTTCTACGCCTCCGATTACTTCGACCAGCTTTACGAATATGCCCTGCAATTGATCAAGAAGGGCAAAGCCTACGTTTGTGATCTCTCACCGGAAGACACCGACAAGTATCGTGGCGCACCGGATCGGCCGGGAACCGACTCGCCTTTTCGCAATCGTTCGGTGGAGGAGAATCTGGATCTCTTTACCCGCATGAAGAATGGGGAGTTCCCCGACGGCGCGCGCACGTTACGGTCGAAAATTGACATGGCGTCACCCAACATCTGGCTGCGTGATCCCCTGCTCTATCGCATCCGCCACGCCGAGCATCATCATACCGGCAACAAGTGGTGCATCTATCCGATGTATGATTTCGCCCATTGCCTGAGCGACTACATCGAAGGGATCACCCACAGCATCTGCACGCTCGAGTTCGAGGTGCATCGCCCGCTTTATGACTGGATCTTGGAGAACCTCGATCTGCCGCGTCCCCTGCCCCGCCAATACGAGTTCGCCAAGCTCATTCCCAGTTACATGATCGTCTCCAAGCGCAAACTCATCTCGCTGGTGAACGACAAGGTCGTCACCGGCTGGGACGATCCGCGCATGCCCACCATCAGCGGCATCCGGCGGCGCGGCGTCACCGCGGAGGCTTTGCGCAATTTTGCCATCGGCGTTGGCGTGACCAAGTACATCAGCGTCACGGACATTGCCGTTTATGAACACGCCATTCGCGAGGATTTGAACAAACGCGCCCTGCGCCGCCTGGCCGTGTTGCGGCCCATCAAAGTGGTCATCAGCAACTATCCCGAGGACAAATCGGAAGAGCTTGAGGCCACGAACAATCCCGAGGACGCCCATGCTGGCACGCGCAAAATACCCTTCAGCCGAATCCTCTACATCGAGCGGGACGACTTCATGGAAAATCCGCCGCCAAAATACTTCCGGCTGCGGCCAGGCGGTGAAGTGCGGCTGAAGTACGCCTACATCCTCAGGTGCGACGAAGTGGTCAAGGACACCACCGGCGCGATCATTGAACTGCGTTGCACCGCCGACCTCGACAGCAAGAGCGGAGGTACGACCGCCCAGCGCAAGGTCAAGGGCACGATTCATTGGGTGAGCGCCGCGCACGCGGTTGACGCGGAAGTGCGACTCTACGACCGCTTGTTCACGGAAGCCGAACCGGACAAGGACGGTCGCGACTTCAAATCCGTGTTGAATCCGAAAAGCCTCGAGGTGGTCACCGCCAAATGCGAGCCGAGCCTGGCCGGAGCAAAGCCTGAGTTGCGTTATCAATTTGAGCGCCTGGGCTATTTCGCGCTCGATCCTGACAGCACCCCCGGCCGACTGGTGTTGAACCGCACCATCACCCTGAAGGACACTTGGGCAAAGGAAGCGAAGCAGCTCGGCACGGGCCCTTACACCAGCGGAAAGACCTCCAGGACCGAATGAACCGCGCCAGAGGGTGTGAGTTCGCTTCGCATCAACCGCACCTCACGCGCCGTCCATTGGCCGAACCGCCGTTCCGTCAGTTCACGCAAACGTCCGGCCAAGGCCTCGGCTTGTGGGCGTTTCAGTTCGTTGACTCTCGCGATCGTCACGTGCCCGGTGAATGGCTTGTCCGCTCTCGCTTCGCAGAACGTGCCGCACGTGGCCGCGATTCCACTCTGCAACTCGGCCAGTTGCTCCGCATCATCCCGCACCCCCACCCACAAGACACGCGGATGGCGCGGTCCGGGAAAGCAGCCGACGCGCTCGGCGCGCAGCTTCAAAGCCGCAATCCCGGCGCAAGAGTTGCGCAAGGCTTCGCTCAATTCCGGTACGCGGCCTGTTTCGACGTTGCCAAGAAACTTCAGCGTGAGATGAAACTGATCTCGCTTCGTCCACCGCAGAGGTTTTTCCGGCAGCCCTCGGCGCAAGGCGCCTTGCACCCGTTCGATCTCGTCCTTCACCCCTTCTGGAATCGCTATGGAAACAAACGCGCGAATGATTCCGGCTTCGTTGGACATGGGTTCGATGGACGCGAGGGGGAGAGGCACAAACCAGTCACGACAACTCCACGTCGCGCGGACCACTTTTCACTCAATGCAGACCCGGTTCATGGCAACGGCTCGCCCCGGGCGGCATTCAGCAATTGATACCATTCCTCCCGGCTCAATTCCAGATCAGCGGCCCGGGCCAGATCACGAATGCGTTCCGGTTGGTTTGAGCCGATGATCGGCACCATGCGGCCGGGATGTTTCAGCAGCCAGGCCACCGCCAACACGGCCCGGCTCACTCCTCGCTTTTCGGCCATCTCATCCAGGGTCGTTATCACCGCCCTCGCGTGGCGCTGCTTTTCCGCCGGCAACCGCAGAATCGCGCCACTGGCCAGAAACCCGCCTCCCAGCGGACTCCAAGCGAGCGGGGTGATGTGCCGCTCGAGACACTGGTCCAGCGTGCCATCCGTGAAACAGTCCAGTTTCGCCAGACTGATCTCCACCTGGTTGACGATCAGCGGCAAGGGACACGCGGCCTGCAAAGCGGAAACGAGCGATGGCCGAAAATTGCTGACCCCAAAAAAGCGCACCTTGCCCGCATCGTGCAATTGCAGGAACGCTCCGGCAATCTCGTGCGGATCGGCGAGGTAGTCCGGCCGGTGCAACATGTAGAGGTCAATCGTCTCGATACCCAGACGCCGCAGTGAACCTTCGCAGGCCCGGACGATGTATTCGCCGGAGAAATCATACCGCTTCGGCGCTTCCGGCGTCGGGTCGCCAGGCACGCGAATGCCGCACTTGGTGGCAACGATGACCCGCTCGCGCATGCCAGCCACCTCCCGCAACGCGCGGCCCAGAATCTCCTCGCACACGCCACGGCAGTAGATTTCGGCGTTATCGAACAGAGTGTAGCCCGCCTCGTAGGCGGCGATGATGGCGCGCAGGCCGGCCTCGCGATTTTCCGGGGTGACCTCGGAGGGATCCGAAGTGCCGGCGCTTCGCCAGCATCCGTAGGCGATGCGACTGCTCTCCAGTGAACTGTTTCCCAGTTTGACCGTTTGCATGGTCACAACATGCCGGCCTCAAATACAAACTGCAATCCAGCAGAGACGTTGACTCCTGGCAGGGATCAGCCCTGCCGATCATCTCCAGGCAAACTCCACCACCACCGGTGCCCATGAGACGTGTTGCACGACCCGCTGGAGGGACTTGAACGAGTCGGGCGGACGAAGCCGCGCGGCATTGTTCACCTTGAACTCGACCGGATTGGGTTGAGATTGCAAAAGCCTCAACACGACTTCGTAGCGGCGGTAGTAATCAAACTGCGTGATGATCAACTTCGCGGGCTTGAGCCGCATCAGCGCCTCCCCCTCCCAGGTCGTCTCGCTCAAAGCCGGCTGGCCCGGCCAGTCCGCGTGAATCCAGCGCACGTGCGGATGCCGCGCCGCTTCATACAGGTACGCGGAGGATAGCACCACGGTCTTGTCCGTTGCCGTTTCTTGAAGTTGCCGCCGAACCGACTGCATCGCGTCGTGATAGCCGATGTCGGCGTGACACGCGACGCCCCAGGTGGTCATGCCGATGGCGCGCACGGACACCAGCCCCGCTGCGGCGAGAAACAAGGCGATCCAACCCCGACTCAGTTTGAGACCGCCAAGCCCGTGTTGCATCGCAGCCAGAAAGCAACCGACGATGACGGGCTGGAGGTAGTTCGCGTTTTGGGCAGTGTTGGCGGTGATGAACACGAGACACACGCACATGAGCGCAGTGGCTGTGACCATTCCCGAGAGCGCCAGCATCGCCGTCGCGGATTGCGCCAACCGTTCCCTGGCCAGCCCACCCCGCACGGCCAGCAGCATGAACCAACCACCAACGAGGAGAATTCCTGGCGCGGTCCGCACGAGTTTCATTAAATCGCCCGCCCCGGGCAGCCGCCAGCCGGTGACCGAAGGCGTGAGTTCCGCGTGCTCCAGGAAACCCGACCACAATAGCGGAAACTTAAAGCGCACCAAACCAATGAGACCAGCCATCGCGATGGCGAGTGCCGCGGCCGGCAACCAAGGAAGAGGCACTCGCTTTAACCACGTTCCTCCCACGAGGAGCAGGATGGACCAGCACAAATAAATCACCCCGATTTGCAGGCTCGTGCCGAACGCTAACAGTAACAACACGGCGACAAACCAAGACCAATGGTGTTGCGTCGGTGACGAAGTTGCGTCAGTGAAGCAAGCGCGGACACTGCCGTAAATCGCCAATGCCCCCATCAGATGCGCCAATGTGTCCGGTCGGTCGTGAAACGTGATGGAGACCAAGTAGAGTCCCGCCAGATTGACACACCAGGCCGGAGTGTTCAGGCGTCGAAAAATCGCCAGCCACACCAGCAGACACCCCCCCAGGAGCAAGACGTGCAGCCACATCGCCGCCATCGCACTGGTCCCAAAAACCCACATCCACCCCGTCAGCAGAAGGTGATACAAAGGTGGATATGCACTGAAAACCTTCTCCGCTGAGATCGGCAAGACCTGCGCCAAGGTGGGATTCACATAATCGCCGTGGAGCAGATGGTTGACGACCGGCCCGTCGTAGAAGAAGGCGTCGTTCGCCGGAATGGGCTGGGCGGTGAAGACCAGCAGAGCCAGCTTCCACATGAATACCAGACCGAACACCAGCCCGGGTCGTTCTGCCAGTCGCCGCAACATCGGGACGGAAGCTTTTCAGATCAGTGCAAGTTGTCAACGACCGGCCGAGTGAAACGCAGGTGCAGTGACTCCGATTGGCATCGGCTTGCCAGGCCCGGACGGTGGTCGCCCTCAGACGATCGCCGTCTCCGGTTCACTGATTTGCCTGTCCCTCCCCAACGCTCCAGGATTCGCCAAAAATTGCATCCCTTGCCAAGGTCTGTATTCTTGCGCGAAATATGTCATCGCAGCCTGCGAGTTCCCCCGGCGACCAAGTCCCGCTTTGCGTGGATCTGGATGGCACCCTCATCCTCAGCGACATGTTGTGGGAGTCTCTCGTCCGCCTGCTGCGCAGAAACCCGCTTTGGCTGTTCGTCGTGCCATTCTGGTGGATTCGGGGACGAGCCTGTCTCAAACAACAAATCGCCCGGAGG
Organism: Verrucomicrobiia bacterium; assembly: GCA_011525685.1. Lineage (GTDB taxonomy): Bacteria > Verrucomicrobiota > Verrucomicrobiia > Limisphaerales > JADLHS01 > WYBW01. Next base: position 15,909 of record WYBW01000011.1, on the reverse strand, counting down.
GTTGAAGTGGACGCATCCACGCTGCCGTTTCACGAACCGTTCCTCGCCTGGCTGCGCGCGGAGAAGAAGTCGGGCCGCCGCCTAATTCTGGCGACCGCTTCAGACCGCGCCATGGCCGACCCCGTGGCGCGCCACGTCGGGTTGTTCGACGAGGTCCTGGCCAGCGACGGGCAGACGAATCTGCGGGCGGGCGCCAAGCGCAATGCGTTGGCCAAGAGATTTGGCGAACGCGGATTCGATTACGCCGGCAATTCCTCGGTTGACCTGGCCGTCTGGGAGGGAACCAGAGAGGCCATTGTGGTCAACGCGGGAGAAGGACTGCATCGCCGCGCGGCCCGCGTCACGAAAGTGGGTAAATTCTTCCCCGCAAAAGCTTCGGTGGTGGCCGCACTCTGGAATTCACTCCGGCCACATCAGTGGGTGAAGAACCTGATTGTCTTTGTTCCCATGCTTGCCTCGCATCAGATCCATTTCTGGCCGCTGCTATCCGGGATCGGAGCGTTTGTCTCGTTGTGCCTGTGCGCTTCAGGCGGCTACGTGCTCAACGACCTCTTGGACGTGGAGGCAGATCGCCACCACCCAACCAAACGTCGCCGCCCGTTGGCCTCAGGTAACCTGCCACTGCCCATCGGTCTGCTCATCGCCCCCGTGCTTCTGGCCATGGGCGCCGTTGTGGCGTCTCAGTTGACCGCTTCCCTTGTGGCTTTGCTGGCGCTCTACCTGGTCGCGACCTCACTGTACTCGTGGCAACTGAAACGCGTGCCCCTCCTGGACGTCTTTGTCTTGGCCGGGCTTTACACCTTGCGCCTGATCGCCGGACACGTCGTCACCGGCATCGAGTACTCGGCTTGGCTGCTGGTTTTTTGCATGTTCATTTTTCTGAGCCTCGCCCTGCTGAAGCGATTCGGCGAACTGCTCGTTTTGCGGGGGCAAAACCTGACCGACGCCAAAGGCCGCGGCTACACGGCGGCCGATCTGGAACTGGTGGCCATGATCGGGTTGGTGAGCGGTTATCTGGCCGTGCTTGTGCTGGCGCTTTATGTCAACAGCCCGCAGGTCCTGGAGCTCTATCAGCGGCCTTTGCTGTTGTTGTTGATTTGTCCGCTGTTGCTCTACTGGATCAGCCGCGTCTGGCTGATCGGCCATCGCGGGCAGATGCACAACGACCCCGTCGTGTTTGCCCTCAAAGACTGGCCCAGCCACGTCATCGGCACGCTGACCCTGGTGGTGCTGTGGCTCGCAACCGGCAGTTAAGGCAATGTCCACCCCGGACAACCGATGGTTCCACGACGCCGTTTCGGCGCTGGCGTACTCGCTCGCTCATCCGCACGCGAATTCCTCGGCCTTACAACCGCCCTTCAACGACCTCACCCGGTTCATTCTTCAACAACAATCGCAACTGCCCGATTGGCTGCGCGCGCCGATGCTGGCAGCGGCACTGGGCTACGATGCTTTCGGATGGCTCAATGGCTTCAAACCGTTTCATCGTCAGCCGCCTGAACCTCGCGCCCGGCAGATTGCGGGGTGGAAAAATTCCAAGCTGGCTTTCAAACGCGATCTGATCCGCTATTTCGAGAGCCTTGCAACTCTGTCGCTTTACAGCCGAACCGAAGGCGATTCCAGCGACACTGAATCACGCGGCCCCGCAATGGCTGCGGAGAGTTCAAGCCGGATACTGGAACCGCATCCAGAAATGCGGGCTGAAGTGGTGGTCATCGGCTCAGGGCCGGGCGGTGCGATTACAGCGTGTCTGCTGGCCGAGGCCGGCCGCGATGTGTTGTTGATCGAGGAGGGCCAGTTTCTGCCCTTACATTCCTGCCGGCCGTTCTCGATCACTGAAATGCTTCAGAAATATCGCAACGGCGGGCAAACCGTGGCGCTGGGCAGGAACAAGATCGCCTATGTCGAAGGCCGCTGCGTCGGCGGCGGCAGTGAAATCAACAGTGGGCTTTACCATCGCACGCCATCAGAGGTGCTTGAAGTCTGGCGGAAGGAGTTTCGAGTGGAGTCACTGGCTGCAGATGACCTCGCGCCGCACTTCGAGGCGTGCGAACGCGACCTGTCCGTCTCGTCGCTGCCCGGCACGTCGCCAACCGCATCGTTGAAACTGCATGACGGCGCCACACGCCTGGGCTGGAAGTCTCTGGAGGTGCCGCGCTGGTTCCGCTTCGACCAATCCGCGCCGCGCACCTCTCCAAACCCGCCCGGAAAGCGCCAATCCATGACGGAAACGTTTATTCCACGCTTCCTTAACGCCGGAGGGAGGCTGTTGCCAAAAGCGCGGGTCGTTCGTTTTCGCCAGGCTGGACCGAATTGGATTGTCGAGGCGCGACATGGTGAGGCAGGCACGATTCGCGTGGCCGCCGACTCCGTGTTCCTGTGCGCCGGGGCGATACACTCCCCTGCCCTGCTCCGCCGCAGCGGCATTACGCACAACGTCGGGAATTCCCTGCGGGTCCACCCCACCGTGAAATTGGTCGCGCGCTTTCCCGAGGTGGTGAACACCGCCGACATGGGCGTGCCAGTGCATCAAGTGAAGGAATTCTCCCCGCGGTTGAGCCTCGGCTGTTCCATCAGTTCACCCGCTTATCTGGCGCTGGGTTTGATGGATCACCCGGAAGCCGCACGCGAAACAGCGCGCGACTGGCCGAATCTGGCGGTCTATTACGCGATGATCACCAGCGAAGGCAGCGGCACGATCCGCAACCTGCCAGGTTATCGCGACCCGCTGGTCCGCTACACCCTGACACAGAAGGACCGGCGTAATCTGGCGGATGGTCTCAGGAAACTGGCTGAGTTACTTCTTGAGTCCGGTGCGAGGGCGCTTTATCCGAACCTGACTCGCGGACCGGTGTTACGTTGCCGCGGCTGCCTGGGCAAGCTGCCGGAAGTCTTGCCGGAGGGTATGGCCAACCTGATGACCATCCACCTGTTTTCGTCGTGCCCCATGGGCGAGGACCAGCGCAAATGCGCCGCAGATTCGTTTGGCCGCGTACATGGCTTCCGAAACCTGTTCCTCAGCGACGCCAGCCTGCTTTGCACGGCGCCCGGGGTGAATCCGCAAGGCTCGATCATGGCGCTGGCCCGGCGCAACGCACTGAAGTTTCTGGGCAGACTTTGAGCTGACACTTCGGCCCCTTGACCATTGGGCGCGCGCACAGTGCAGCGTACTCTCCCCGCGACCTCATCGGAGGTACTTGAGTGCAATGAACCCGCCGACCAGCAAGACCAGGAAGATGATCGCCGCCCAGTCAAAATACTTTTCGATCAGCGCCTTGACCCGCGCGCCGAAGAGGTAAATGAATCCGGCCACACACACGAAGCGAAAGGTCCGGCCAATCACCGATGCCAGCAGGAAGGAGAGGAAGGGGAACTGAAACACGCCGGAGGCGATGGTGAAAATCTTGTACGGAATCGGGGTAATGGCGGCCGCCAGTGTCCCCCAAAAGCCATAGGTGTCGTACCAGAATTTCACCTTTTCCATGACCGCCTCGCCATGGTACATCCGCACAATGGGTTCGCCGATCAGGCTGTATCCCCAAAGGCCGATGCCATAGCCAAGAACTCCGCCGAGGACCGAACCGACGGAGCAGATCAGCGCGAAACGAAAGGATTTCCCGGGAGCGCCCACGCAAAGCGCCAACAACAGCACATCCGGCGGCACGGGAAAAACCGATGATTCTATGACGGCGATGAAAAACAACGCCCAGGTTCCGCCCGGTCGCTCCGCCCAACTCAAGGTCCAATCGTAAAGGCGGCGGACAAAGTGCGGTCGTTTGGCCGCCGGAGCGGCTGTCTCAAGGCTCATGCGGCGCAAAGGGAACTCGATTCGCGCCATGCCGTCAAGGCAGCCGGGCGAGCGCAGTGCTGGCACTCCCGTTTCCCTCCAGCGACAGGGGGTCAATTGGGACTATCCGCAGCGACGACCATCCATTGGCCGCGCACCAGTTTCTGAAGCTGCGGAGTAAGAGGGGGCAGCTTGTTCATGGTCAGGAAATTGGTGTCGAACGCCCAGCGACGGTTGGGAGCGCCATACACTCCGCCACTGCTCCCTGGTGCCACCCAAAAGCTGGTGGCGTAGCGACTGGGAAACAGGACGACCATCGAACCATTATAGGTGAAGGTTCGATCGCCCCAGTTCTCCAGGAAGCGCGGGAAGTTCTCGACACCACCGCTGTACTTCTTTGACCCGGCGCTGTTGGTGGTCTGGACGATGCCTGCCAGGAACGCCGCGTTCACGGTGGTGTTGGCCGCGGTGCGACTCGAGAACGCCGTGCCGCTGTTGTAGGTGTCGGACCAGTTGCCGGACTGGATCGTGATCGCGTCGGCAATCAGCGAAGCGGGGCGGGTGTTGACAGTGTTCGCCGAACCGGGCGTCAGATCGCTCGCGTTGTAATGCCCGCGCACATAAAGCGGATGCGGCGTGGCCACTGTCAATCCGTTGGCCGGCAGCGTCTGGGCATTCACCAGCCGCACGGCCGTAAGCCGGCCCGAGACGGAGCGCCCGTCCTTCACATACAGCGAGTTGAGGGCGCGTCCTTTTTGAGAAACCAGGTTGATGCCCGTGGTATTCGTTTCCATCCAACGCCTGAATTTGCCAACGTCAATCTCGGTTCCGACCACCGGTTTCCGCTCTCGATAGTCGTAGTAAGTCGTATTGGTGGCAATGAAGGTGTAGTTGGTGCCGGTGCGGAGGCTGGCATCAGGAACGACCGAGTAACTTGTCCCGTCACCGGAACTGTTGAACAGAACCAAAAGGGTGTTGGTTGCGCTAGCATGAATGATCAAGTCAGCCTTGTTGTGAAACCGCTGCCGGCCGAGGGGGGAACGCGGATCTTCCCCGAACGGCGGTGGATCGAGGATTTGCATTACGGCGGAAGGGCTGTTGCTCACTCCGATGGGGAGGGTGAGAGAACTGTCGCCCTCCACGCGCAAATCCTCATAGACGGGCTGGATTCCGGAGGGCGACGTGGGATCGTCCGGGTGACGGTGATGGTAAATCTTGCCGACGGCGCCCACCGTGTCTTCATAGACCAGGGAGTTTCCCGGCGAAGTGTAAATGTCGCGATTGCCATGCACCTTGCCGGTGATGCGCATGGACGGCCCGGGGTTGACCTCCAGGTCCAGCGAGTAGAAAATCGCGAACTGGAACACCGGGATGGACGCGAGCTGGAAGTCCTGTCGCACGGCGGCCGCGGCTTCCGTAAACGCAGTGCCAACCTGCCGGGCGTTCGAGCGGACGCGGCAGGTGTAAACGAAGCCATACAGACCGGCAAACTGCGAGTCCAAGTTGGTCATCACCATGCCCACGCTGCTGTCCACCCAGGTCAGGTCCACTCCGCCCTCGCCATCATCAAAAACGTATTGCGACGCCCACTCGTTCGTCGGGATGAGATTGCGGTAAACGCCCAAGGCCATCGGATTGTAGCTCTGCGAAGCGAAATCGCGAATGATGTGACTCAGGACCTGCTCGGTGGAAGCTTCCGCCGCGGCGATGGCGCGATTGTAGGCGTTGTTGCGCTCAGTGACAATGGAGCTGCTCGAGGTCCATGTAAGCGTGCTGGAAAAAATCAGCAACGCCACGCCGATGAAAAACAGCGTCATCAGCAGGGCATAGCCCTGGCGCGTCGCTCTACCTGGTACCACTCCCGTCTTCATGTTTCTTCTCCTTGCTACGGCCGCTACTCAATCGCCCGGCGGGTGACCTTGGTTTGCAGCCGGTAATAATCGTAAGCCTCGGGATACTCCCATTGATAAAACTCCAGTTGCATCCGGATGACCCGGTTGTTTTGGTTGTTGGTCAGCACCCGCCCGAAATGGTCCTCGGCGCGAAACGGCACGGTGTTGGTGATGTAATTGGCCACCACATCCAACCGGCCGCCACTGGTTCGCCTTTTCAACGCGTCTTCGTTGGGGTCGAGGAAGTACTGCACGAACCGGTTGGTGTTCAGGCTCTGATGAATGAGGATGGCGTTGCCCTGCTGCGGGCTGTTGGGAGCGATGGGCGTGAAGGAGGTGCTGGTGCCGTTGCCGACGTACACGATCTTCGCCGAGCGGATATCGTCGCGGACGCGGTTCAAGGCCTCGCGGGCGTCCTGCGTCGAAACCAGTTTGGTCTGGGTGATGGTGGCCATCTTGAGACCGAAGATGTGCGTGCTTACCACGCCCAGCACGACCAGCATGAACACCCCCATGGCGATCATGATCTCAGGCAGCGTAAAGCCGCGCCGTCGGGCGAGCCTCGAATGCGGCTTCAGTGTTTTGGCTGTCTGAAGTTTCATTGGTCCGGGGCGCGAAAGGTGATCACGGTGTTGGTAAAGGGGCCGCGATTGCCCGGAGGCCGGTATTTCAGCACCCAGACACAATCAGCGCGCAGTTGCTTGAGAGGTGGATTGGAGGAAACCAGCGTAACGGCAACGAAATTTGTGGCGAGCACAGGTGGCCCTTTCTTTGGAACGTCGAGCTGCTCGATCTGGATGAAATTGGTGATACCCATCTCATCAATTGGAGGCCAGGCCTGCGGATCCCACTTGGCGGCGCGGGCCTGTTCCACTCCTTGGGAGGCGAGCGACTGCGCGGCCAGTGAATACGCGCTCCACTCGGCGCGGTCGGTGGTCTTCACGTAACCGTAAATCACGCCCGCCAGCGTGACGAGGATGATGGCGGTCGAAATGACCACTTCGGCAAGGGTAAAGCCACATTCCCGCGAACGCGACCGGGCACACCGAGACACAAGGCGGCTCTTGCACGTCTCCGACATAGAATTGCTTCGCAAAGTCACGAGATTGACTTTCGGCTCACCTCCACTTTCACCGAAACTCCTTCGAGCCAAGCAATAGCAGCCGAGATACCATGTTTGGCGGGTTTGGCGGAGCGCCAACAGCCACTTCCGCCCTTATCGGGCAAGTTGGCGCTGCAAGTCTGCGTCCGGCGCCAAAGCCGCACCATGGCGCCCTGCAATTGGGCAAATGTGGGTCGGAAACGACCCATCCGCGCGATTGGCGGCGGCGGCGCCTTCAAGCCGGTCCGAAGAAAAATCGCAGAGAGGAAAACCGACCCTGCTTCAGTTCCCAGCCCCGGGTGAGTGGTCAAGTTCCAAGACAGCAGCAAGCCGGTCCGTGTCCCAAAGTCGAGGATCATGTGGGGCAGACCACCGTCACTGGCGGCAGGACCTCCTGCCCGTCAAAGGAGCTCGCGCGGGGGTGGTGCTTTGACAAAGCTCGCTGCGCGCAGGTAAATGGGGACGAGTTGCTCGCCCGAAACGAAATCATGCCTGCCCCTTGCCAGCCGGCCCAATGCGGTTGCACGTGGAAAAACCATGCGACCACCGGCGAACCAGCGGGTGACCTCCGGCCCAATGATCAGTTCCCCTGCCCGCTCACGCTCTTGCACCTCCATCCGCGTCGCCAGACGCAACAGCGACGTTGCCCGCGCGCGGCGGTCGTCCAGTTCGTAACCGGCCAAATAGAACTCCTCGCGCTGTGCGTCAATGACGACCCAGCACCGCCCGGACAGCCCCTCCGCGCACGCCTGCGCAGCCACGCAGTCGGCACTGCTGATCCCCAGCAAGTTCACTCCGCGCGCCAGTTGCCAGCCTTGAGCCACGGAGACGGCCAGGCGGATGCCCGTATAAGAACCCGGCCCCAAGCCCACGGTCACGCAATCAATTGCTTCCCGCTCCAGACCAGCCTGCCGGAGCGCCGTCTCCACCATGCCCAACGGCTTCATGGCCTGGTCGCGCGAGGTTTCGATGACCTCGCTCTCGAACGCACCCACCCGCAATGCAGGCGCTCCCGTCTCGCACGCGCAAGCACCCACTCCCGTTGCGCACGGTCCGCTGTCAGTGGCAACGGAAACCACTGCGACACTTCGTTGGGGTGACGAAAACTCAAGCGCCAGAATGTTCATACGTGATGCGTCGCTCGGATTCGCTCGTCACTTCAATGTGAACGCTCAAGAGCCGGCCGGCAGAGTCGCCGCCAGTGGAGTCATACCTGCCAGACTCAACCAATTTCTCCGCCCACTCAATGACGGCCACACCTTCCGGCTGCAAATACTCTTCCAGTCCAGCCTCCAGAATTTGTTGGCGGTTCTCCAGCCGATACAGATCGAGATGAAACAGCGTCAGTCGTCCACCGCCATATTCGTTGACCAGAGTGAAAGTCGGCGAATGAACCCGCGCCGGAATGCCCAAACCGCGCGCCAATCCCTTCACGAGTTGTGTTTTGCCCGCCCCCAGATCACCGCTCAAGGCAATCACGAGACCTGGCTCGGCCGCGCGTCCCCACTCCTCGCCCAGTGCCTCCGTTTCGGCAGGACTATGAGAAATGAACGTAGCCATGAGCGGTGAGTGGCCGGACACCGGTTGGATCGCGCAGCAAAATTCCCTCACCGGCCATGATCTTGCCAATGCAACTCAGTCGCAGGCTGGGAAAGGCCTTCTTCCAGGCGTCCAGCACCGGCACGGCGTCCTTGCCTGCCACGGTGAACAGCAACTCGAAATCCTCGCCGTCGGTCAGGGCAGCCACGAAGGCCGGCTTGGCCGCGTCGCCGGCTTTGGCGGCCAGCTTCGCCGCGCGGCTTACCGGCACCGCGCTTTGCCGCAACTCCGCGCCCACCCCGCTGGCTTTGAGCACGTGACGCAGGTCGCCGGCCAGTCCGTCGCTCAGATCTATCATGGCGTGTACGTCGAAATGCTCCGCCAGCCAGTGCGCCTCAGCCAGCCGCGGCTCGAACTCCAGGTGTTTGCCCGCCAGCGAGCCGCCGAGTTCGCCCGTCACAAAAATGGCATCCCCCGGCTTGGCCCCGGAACGTAACAGCATTTTTTCTCGCGGCACGAAGCCCAGCAACGACACCGACATCAATACGCGGTCCGGATTCGTCGTCGTTTCCCCACCGACGATGGCCACGCCGTGCCGCCGGGCCAGTTCGTTCATGCCCGCATAGATCTTTGCCACGAACTCGACGTCGAATCGCCGCGGCAGGCCCAGTGTGACCAGCGCCGCCGTCGGCGTGCCCGCCATGGCCGCGACATCGCTCAAGCCCCGGCCCAGCGCCTTATGTCCGATCCTTTCCGGCGGCGTATCGCTGCGGTAATGGACGCCCTCGACCACCGCGTCGGTTTTGAGCAGCCACAACCGGTCGGGTGTGCCAAGGTCCAGCACCGCGCAATCGTCGCCCGCCCCCACCACGACGGAGTCGTTTCCGGGCAGGTCGCGGGTGAGGCGTGCAATCAAGGCAAACTCGTTCACGACAGCCTCATCCGCTTGACCAACCGGCGGAGAAGAGCCGGAGAAAATTAACACCATTGAAAAGTGCGTGCGCGGCAATCGGCGACAGCAAGTTGCCGGTCTTCTCGTACAACAACGTCAAGGCCAGCGACAATACGAGCAACGGCAGCAGCGTGGCGAGGTTGGCGTGAATTGCCGCGAACAGGAGCGAGGTGCCCCACAAAGCCAGGCGCGGAAACCCGGCTTGCTTGACTGCGGTATAAAGAATCCCCCGAAACAACACCTCTTCCGCCACCGGCGCCAGCGCGATGGCCACCACGCCCAGCACGGCGCGGCTCACCCAGGTTTCCGAGGCGCGCAACGTCTGGACTGCCGGTTGCTCCACGGGCACAACCTCGACGCGCGTCATGAACTGGGCTGAAGCCCATTGCAATCCCCAGCCCACCGGCAGGAACAGCCCGGTCACCAAGACACCCAGGAGCAGGGCGCGCGGCCACTGATTGTCCATGCCGAAAGCCTCCCGCCAGCCGAGGTCATGCTGGCGGAGGAAAAAATGCACCAGCACCAGCGCCGCCCCTTGAAAACTCAACGTCGCCGCCACAGTTCGCCAAACCGGATGGTCCGCTCCGTCCGTGAACACCGTCTGAAGCACGAACGCCGCGGCGGTCCCCAAGAACAGACAAATGCACACGCCCATGAACAGGCGCAGCAGCGCTTCCAGCTTCCATGGTCTCTCAGGCAACACGCCAATACTCTACCGAGCGTCGCCTTTGATGTCTGGCAAAATCTCCCGCTGGCGAATGCAACTGGAACCCAACGCCTCAGAATCTTCGCCTGCCATGAGGAATTCCTAGACGAGACCGGTCATCATGTCCCCTTTTCTCCCTCCCTCCCTTCCGCCCGGACAGGCGGGACGCAATGTCCCATTCGCCGTCCCGCTGCGAACTTCCTTGGCCTTGCGCCCCGGGTTGGATTACGCTTCTCACGACCCGGATGAAAGACGCGGCCAGCTTGGTTCTCGTGCCTCCTTACTCGCGCTGGCGTTCGCTTCCTGCTCCGGCAAGCCCGATACCAACCAATTCAACACGCCTGTGAGCACTCACGCGACAACCACTCTCCACCCGCACACCAACCGCCTCGCCCGCGAAAAGTCCCCCTACCTCCTCCAGCACCAGCACAATCCTGTGGACTGGTTTGCCTGGGGCGACGAGGCGTTTGTGAAGGCGCGCGCGGAGCGCCAGCCCATCTTTCTCAGCATCGGCTACTCGACCTGCCATTGGTGCCACGTCATGGAGCGCGAATCGTTCGAGGACGAAACCGTCGCCCGGTTTCTCAATGAACATTTCGTCAGCATCAAGGTGGATCGCGAGGAACGGCCGGACGTGGACAAAATTTACATGACATTCGTCCAGGCCACCACCGGCTCGGGCGGCTGGCCGCTGAATGTTTTTCTGACCCCGGACCTCAAGCCCTTCTTCGGCGGCACGTATTTTCCGCCGGAGGACCGTCATGGCCGCGGAAGTTTTCTTTCCGTGCTTCAGCAGATTCAAAAAGTCTGGCAGGAACGGCACGGCGAAGTGGCCGGTTCCGCCGACGAAATCCACGCCCGCCTCGAAACCGCCACCGCCAACTCGCCGCCCTCAAATCTCTTGCTCACCGCCGACGTGCTGCGCCACGCGGGTGCAGTTTTCAAGGATGCCTACGATCCGCGCCACGGCGGCTTTGGCAGAGCGCCAAAGTTTCCTCAGCCGAGCCAACCCGCATTTCTGCTTCGCTACGCAAGACGCTTCCAGGATGAGGAGGCCGCGCGAATGGTCCTGCACACCTGTGACCGGATGGCCGCCGGCGGCATCCACGATCAACTCGGCGGCGGCTTCGCCCGCTATTCTGTGGACGCCGAATGGCTCGTGCCGCACTTCGAGAAAATGCTCTACGACAACGCACAACTCACCCAGCTTTACCTCGACGCATATCTGGCTAGCGGCGAATCGCGGCACGCCGGGATCGCACGCGATATTCTGGCTTACGTCCTCCGCGACATGACGCATCCGGCAGGTGGCTTTTACTCCGCCGAGGACGCCGACAGCGAAGGACACGAAGGGAAGTTCTACTGCTGGACCCGCGCCGAACTGGCCGCGCTGCTTTCGGCCCAGGAGTTCAAGGTGGCGAGGCGCCATTTCGGCATCACGGAGAAAGGCAATTTCCTGGACCACAGCCATCCGAAGCCGTTGCCGGGTCAGAACGTGCTGAGTGTGGTTGACTCAAATCTTTCTGAAGCCGACCTCGCACTGCTGGCGTCCGCCAAGCGCAAAATGACTGAGGTCCGGTCGCAACGAATTCGCCCGCATCTGGACGATAAGGTTCTCGCCTCTTGGAACGGCTTGATGCTCGGCGCGATGGCTCGGGCTTATGCGGTGCTCGGCGACGAAACCTATCGAGTCGCCGCGGAAAGGAATCTGAAGTTCCTCCAAGCGAAGCTCTGGGATGAACGGGCGAAGACACTTTATCATCGCTGGCGCGACGGCGAGCGCGACCACGTGCAACTGCTCGAGGCCTACGCCTTCTTGCTCGAGGGCGTGGTTTATCTCTACGAAGCCACGCTGGAACCGGGGCATCTGGCATTCGCCATCGCGCTGGCGGAGGCGATGATTGCCAGATTCTACGACACGGAGAACGGCGGATTCTGGCAGAGCGCCGCGGATTCAAGCGACCTCATCCTCCGCATGAAGGACGACTACGACGGGGCCGAGCCTTCCGGCAACTCCGTGGCCACTCTGGCGCTGCTGAAACTGGCCGCGATCACGGGACGCGCGGATTTTCGGAGGCCCGCGGAAGCCACGCTGCGATTGTTCGCCGCGCGACTGGAAAAACTTCCTCAAGCCGTCCCTTGCCTGTTGCATGCGCTGGATTTCTGGCTGGAAGAACCGCGCCGCGTAGTCATCGCCGGCGACCCGCGTCTGGCCCCAGCGCGGGAATTGCTCCGTGCCGCCCACTCGGTTTATCAGCCGAACAAGGTCGTGCTGGGCAACACCGGCCCTGTTGAAGAATTTGCCAGAGCCTTGCCGGCGAAAGACGGCCCGGTGGCTTACCTCTGCACCGGCCAGGCGTGTTTGCCGCCGACCCGAGATGAAGCGGAAATGCGGAAACTTCTGCGTGACCCATGAGCAGCGAGGCGCGTCCCGCGACAGCTTCGGCGTTGCCCCGCGTTTTTCTTTCGGCTAGACAAGGGTCATGTCCGTTAAAAAGAAGCTTCCAGTCCGGGTTCGCGAGGCCACGCGGCAGGACATCCCCGCGCTGGTCGAGTTGAATCGCGTCGCCTATCCCGTGCTCGCCGGCGAAAACGTGGTCTGGGGCGAAAGCCATTTGCTCAGTCATTTGCGCGTGTTTCCGCAGGGGCAGTTGGTCGCCGAGGTTAAAGGACAAATCGTGGGCGCCGCGGCTTCGCTGATCGTCAATCTCGGTTCCGATCCGTTGCGCCTGCACACCTGGTCTGGCATCACAGACAGCGGCTACTTCACCAGCCACGACCCGCAGGGCGACACGCTCTATGGCGCGGATGTGTACGTGCATCCGGACGCGCGCGGCCTGGGTGTCGGGCATGCGCTGTATGAGGCGCGCCGCGAACTGTGCCGCAGACTGAACCTGCGCCGCATCCTCGCGGGAGGACGCCTGTGGAATTACCACGAGCACGCAAAGGACATGTCGCCGCAGGAATACGCGCAGCGTGTGGTCGCCGGCGAGTTCCGGGACCTCGTCCTGAGCTTTCAGCTTCGCGAAGGCTTTCAGTTGCGCGGCGTGATGCCCAACTACCTGCGCGATCCAAAAAGCCACAACTACGCCAGCCTCATCGAGTGGCTCAATCCGGATTACAAACCGCGTCCCTCCGGCGTGCGCAAAGTCCGCGTGGCCTGCGTGCAGTATCAAATGCGCAAGGTGAACTCGTTCTCCGAGTTTGCGCGCCAGGTGTCCTACTTCCTGGACGTGGCCGCGGATTATGGTTCGGATTTCGTGTTGCTGCCCGAGTTGTTCAGCGTCCAACTGTTGTCGCACCTGGACGCCCTGTCGCCGCAGGAAGGGATGAAGCGGCTGGCCGGCTACACGGCGCGGTTCAAGCGGCTGATGAGCGATCTGGCGGGAAAATACGGCCTGACCATCATCGCCGGCAGCCATCCGGTGACGGTGGGCGACAAGCTGCTCAACGTCGCGCACGTATGCCTGCCCAACGGCAGCATCGTCGAGCAGCCCAAGCTGCACATCACACCGAACGAGCGCAAATGGTGGGGACTCAGCGGCGGCCAGTCGCTGGCGGCCATTGAAACGCCCAAGGCCAAGATCGGGGTGCTGATTTGTTACGATGTCGAATTCCCGGAGGCCGTGCGTGCCCTGGCCGACGACGGCGCGGAGATTTTGTTCGTGCCGTTCTGCACCGACAACCGCCAGGGCTATCTGCGGGTGCGCTACTGCGCCCAGGCGCGGGCGATTGAGAACCAGATTTACGTGGCCCTCGCCGGCAACGTCGGCAACCTGCCGGACGTGGACAACATGGACGTGCAATACGGCCAGGCGGCGGTGTTCACGCCCTCGGACTTCGCCTTCGCGCGCGATGGCATCGCGGCCGAGGCCGACTCGAACGAGGAAACAGTGCTGGTGTGCGACCTGGACCTGGACAGCCTGCACGAATCCCGCAGCAACGGAACCGTGACACCGCGCTTCGACCGCCGTGCCGATCTTTTTCAATTCGTTTCGCGATTCCGCCCGTCGCAACAGCCGTCGTCCGACACAAAGGAAGGCCCGCTCGGCGACCAACTGGATTTCTCCGGGGAGAAGGTGCCGGAAGGTCAGTGAACTGAAGGCGAGTGGTGACGCCCGATCGGCAGCAGCAAGCCCGCTTCACTCGTCTTCAACAACGACCGCTGTCCCGTAAGCCAGCAGTTCCGCCGCGCCGCCCATGAGCACGGACGTCGTGAACCGGATCCCGACCACGGCGTTGGCCCCGAGCCGTTGCGCGTCCGCGCTCATGCGATCCAGGGATTGTTCGCGCGACTCGGCCAGCAGCTTGGTGTAGTCGTAAATCTCTCCGCCCACCATGTTGCGGAACAGCGCGAGGATGTCCCGGCCGATGTGACGCGCGCGAATGGTGTTGCCCTTGGCCAGGCCGAGGGTGCGCACGATGCGCTTGCCCTTGATGGTTTCCGTGGTGGTGAGGATCATCGCTCGATCTCCTTGTAAGGGTCGGTTTTGTAGGTCTTGACTCGCTCGCGGATCATTTGAACCAGCAGAACCAGGAAGCCCAGGACAATCGCGGCGAGACCCATTTTCGCCGGCAGTTCTTTCGTACCGCTGGTCAGAAATTCAAACAGTCCGTAACCAATCAACCCGGCGTAACCGCCAATGATCAACACCAGCGACGTGTTGCGGACGGCGCGGCTGAAGGGACTCTTCCAGACCTGCGCCAGCACGGCGTCGTCGGGTTCGATGTAAGCCACCGCCGCCAGTTTGCCGGTGGTTTCGCGCAGTTGCTCATATTCCTGCCGGCAGGCGGCGCAACGGGTGAGGTGCTCGTTCACCTGGCGGGCCTCGTCCGGCGACAGTTCGCCGTCCAGCAGCCCCACCAGCAGACCTTTGAATGATTCGCAGTTGTTCATGTGACTTTCTCCGATGCGGATCGGGCCATGGGCTGATCCAGTTTCAAGTATTGCTCGCGCAGCGCGGTGCGGGCGTGATAGAGCCGGCTCATGACCGTGCCACGGGCAATGCCCAGAATGCCGGCGATTTCATCGTAACTGTGTTCCTGCACGTATTTCATGTGGAGGATTTCCCGGTGCTCGGGTTTCAAAAGCTCCATCGCCCGTCGAACGCGTTGTTGATCCTCGTGCTGTTCCAGCATCGTGCCCGGATTCGCCGCCTCCACGAAACGCGACGCGTCCTGTTGTTCCGCCTCGCGATGGCGCTCGGCTGTTGCGCGGCGGGCCAGCAGGTTCAGGCAGCGATTGCGCAGGATGCAATAGAACCAGGGATAGAACTGCGGCAACTCACGCAATCCCGGGATGGCCGCGAACGCCTTCGCGAAGGCATCCTGACAGGCATCCAACGCTTCGTCCTGATTCCCCAACAGGGCGTACGCATGACCGAAGGCCTCGCGCCGGTACTTCCGCACCAGAAACTCGAATCCCACCGGATCCCGGTGTTTCACACAGAGTTGGATGGCGTATTGCTCGTCCATACAGGTTGCCCTTCACACCAATAAACCGGCGGGCGGGAGAAATATTCCAGACAATTTTCAATGGGTTTGAAGCGCAAGACACCCGCTAACGTCGTGACAGATGACCTGCATGGCTCGGACGTGTTACCAAGTTGGTCAATGTTGTCAGGCGAACTTTGGTAGCACCGCTTCGCTCCGCCACATCCAGTCCTCCGCCAGAATTTGTCGCCTCAAGCCCAAAAATGGTAGATTGACACGAAACGCGTGGCAGGAGCAAAGTGGCAGCGTCGTAACAGGCTTTTCAACCAGGCAATCGAAGGGGTCAGGTTATGAAAAAGGCCTCGTGGGTTTTACTGACGCTTGCATAATATAGTGATACCTTTTACCCTGTCGCTGTCTAAAACGATATGGGTAATCCAAAAGGTGTGAAACGAGACTTCGCCGCACTGGAACGGCGGCGGATGAAGGCGGTTAGAC
>WYBW01000077.1 GCA_011525685.1 Verrucomicrobiia bacterium | reverse complement strand
TTTTGCATCCGCAGTATCAACCATATTTGAAGGAGTTTGGGAACCTCTAAATTTCATCCACGCAAGCTGGCTCCATTCAACGACTTCCGCTCACCGCTTCAAAACACTTTTAATGCGTAGGCCCTGGAAAGGGCTTGCGTGAGAGGCGCGATGTGTTAGCAATAATGCGTCACACCGAATAACACTAACAACCAATCAAAATGCCATGATTATGAAAAAGCCCATGCTTCGAATGATGTTGCTTGGTCTGGTTTCCACCGCTCTTGCCCTCGCCCCTGCGCAACTCTGGGCGCAGGCCGACAAGCCGGCGGAGGCCGAGAAGAAGGAATCCCCGGCCAAAAAGCGCGAGATCCTGCCGTTCAACGGCAAAGTCGCTGCCGTTGACAAGACCGCCAAAACTTTCACCGTTGGCCAGCGCAAGTTTCAGGTTACCTCCGATTCCCGCATCACCAAGGCGGGCAAACCCGCCACGCTCGATGATGCCGCCGTGGGTGAAGAAGTCGCCGGCTCATATCGTCGCGCGGAGGACGGCAAGCTCAACGTCGTGACCGTGCGTTTCGGTCCGCGGCCCGAAGGCGAGCCCAAGGGCGAGAAGAAGAGCAAGAAACAGCCGCCGCCGCCGCAATGATCCATGGTGGCGATTGCTGAAAAGATCGAAGGCAGGCCCAAGCCTGCCTTTTTTGTTGGCCGGTTAGCGTCGCCACCAACTGGTCTTGGACTTGGGCTTGGGCGAATCCGGCTGGGCGATTTGGTGAATCAGAACCTGCGTGCGGGCGAACTCCAACGCCATGCGGAATTCGTCATAACTGAGATATCGGTCGGCCGGGTTCTTGGCCATGACCTTGACCAGCGCGTCGCTCGTGGGCTGCGTGATCTCGGGGACGACCAGATTGGGCGGCGTCAGTGGCGTATGCACGTGGGCCGCGACCAGTTCCTCCACGGTGGGCGCTTCAAACGGGACATGGCCCGTCAACGCATGGTAAAGGGTCGCGCCCAGGCTGTACATGTCTGACAGGAAAGTTTCCTTCTCCCGCTTGATCTTTTCCGGCGCCACGTAATACGGCGTGCCTTCAGTCACGGAGGCCGATTCCGGCTCGGCCTCGACGCTGCGGGCCAGGCCGAAGTCCACCAGCTTCGGTTCGTTGTCCGCGTCAAAAAGGATGTTGCCGGGTTTGATGTCGCGATGGAGCAGGTTGTGTTTGAGCGCCAGGTCCAGGGCCGAGGCGATCTTGATGCCGATGTCCAGCACGTGCAGCTCCGCCACGCGCTGCTGCTTCTCGATCCTTGCATCCAGGCTGCCATGGTCGGCCAGTTCCATCACCAGATAAGCCTGCCCTTCGTATTCGTCGAAGGTGTAGATGTGGATGATGTTGGTGTGGTTGAGCCGGGCGCAGGCCCGGGCTTCGCGGTAGAAACTCTCCAGCGCCACCGGGTCGTTCATCAGTTCCTTCTTCACCAGCTTCACGGCCACGAACCGCTCCAGCACGGTATCCCAGGCGCGATAAACGGTGCCGTTGCCACCGGAGGCGATGACGTTGCGCAGTTCGAACTGCCGCAGCATCATGGGCATCATGATCGAGTGCCCGCACTTGCTGCACGGCACGGTGGCCAGCGGCGCGAGGTCGCCCGGGATGAAAACCTTGGTGTCACACCACCCGCAAGTGACCATCTTCAGCGGTCTGTCGCTCGCGCTCATCGTGTCAAGAATCTACACCACCCGCTCCTGTATTCACGCCCCGCTTGTAACGTCTTCCCCGCGCCGCGTCAAAGGCGAAAACCGTCCGGCTAAGGTTTCTCCGGCTGCTCGCTGGCGGCCTGACCCGGCGTGATTTCCGCCGCGGCGGCTGCGGCGGCGGCCGCCGTCAGGTCGGCGGCGTGTTGCGCAGCCACCTCGCCGGCATGTTGCGTCGCCTCCAGCGTCGCGTAATGCACCCCCAGATTGTGCTGCGCGGTCTTGTCCCCCTGACGCGCCGCGCGGATGAACCAGCGCACGGCCTGCTGCTTGTCCTGTGGCACTCCGCGCCCGGTCTGATAGCACAACCCAAGGTTGCACTGGGCCGGGGCGACCTCCTGTTCCGCCGCCCGGCGATACCAGTTTACCGCTTCCGTAAAATTCTGCGGCACGACCTGGCCCTGTTCATAGAAGACACCCAGGTTGAATTGCGCCTGCGGTTCGCCCTGCTCGGCGGCGGCGTGATACCATTTCACGGCCTCGGCCAAGTTCTGGGGCACGCCCTGGCCGGTTTCATAAAGCACCCCGAGATTGAATTGCGCCGCGGCATCCCCCAACTCGGCGGCCTCGCGAAACCACTTGGCCGCCTGGCCGTATTCCTGTGGCACCCCGTGGCCGGAGAGAAAACAAAAACCGAGGTAACATTGCGCCACCGGATCGTCCTGTTCGGCGGCGCGCCGAAACCACTTCACCGCCTCCGTGTAATCCTGCGCGACACCCTGACCGGTCTGAAAGCAGACGCCCAGATAGCACTGCGCCTGCGGGTCGCCCGCAACGGCGGCCTGCTGCATTTCATCAAACGATTGCCATGTCCGGCGATGGTTGCTCATGCGGTTGCTCGCCGCGCGGCTGGCGGCGGTCGGAGGCGGTCGGATGGACCACCGCCCCCGGTTCACACCATAAAGTCCCGGGCCGGGATTTCAAGTCCGCGAAGCCCTGCCCAGCCAAATAAGCCTCGATGCTTGGTCTGGAGTGGAGGAACTCCCCGGTTCTCGGGCGGTTAAGGACGAACAAGGCCTTGAGATCGGCCGGATTCAAAGGGGCACAGGCTTTGAGCCGGAACGATGCGGTTCAAACCGGGGAGCATACGCCTCCGGCGTGTGGTTTGCGGCGTCGCGCCGCAAACTCCCTCCCGGCATTATCACGCACCAAACCGTGCGGGGAATATGGAGTCACGAAGCCGCCGGCGCGACGCCGGCGGCGGCACGCGGGACGCGTACGCTCCCCAAAACCAACTGCCTGGATCCGGTTGAGGCGCGCATCGTTGGACTTTGGACTTTGGACTTTGGACTCAGGCCGTTAATCTCCGCGCGTGCTCAATACCCTGATTGCTCAACTTGCCGCCGGTCATGCGCTGGCGGACGACCAGGTGACGGACGCGGTGAATGAACTGGTCAATGAAGCGGTCTCCGCGAACCTGAAGGCGGAGTTCCTCGGCGCGCTGGCGCGGAAGGGTGAAACCCCGGAGGAAATCACGGCCTTTGCCCGGTTGTTGCGCGACAAGGCCGTCGTTCCGCCCTTGGATGCCGCCACGCGCGCGGGCGAAATCCTGGACGTCTGCGGCACGGGCGGCGACCGGCTGGGGACGTTCAACATCTCCACCACCGTGGCCATCGTCTGTGCCGCCGCCGGAATCGTCGTGGCCAAGCATGGCAATCGCGCCATCACCTCACAGGCGGGCAGCGCCGATGTGCTGGAGGCGCTCGGGGTGCGCATTGACTTGTCACCGGCGGAAGCGGCGCAGTCGTTGCGCGACCACCAATTCGCCTTCTTATTTGCCCCCAACTATCATCCTGCGTTCAAGCACATCGCTCCGGCCCGCAAGCGGTGCGCCGAACGCGGGCAAAGGACGATTTTTAACTTCCTTGGTCCGCTGTTGAATCCCGTGAGTCCCACCGCGCAACTCATCGGCGTGCCGCGTCCGGAATTGTGCGAGCCGATTGCCCGCGTGTTGCAATCGCTCGGCGTGCGACGCGGGATGGTGGTGTGCGGAAACGTAGGACAGGCGGCGCGCCTGTCTCCAACTAAAGTTGAAAAAGAGAGTGAGACCGGCGCGACGCCTGGCCCACGAGAAGTTGGGATCTCGCTCGACGAGCTTTCCACGCTTGGCGACACCACCGTTGCCGAGTTTTATCAGGAGCGCGGTTTTTCCACATCACTCTTGTCGCCCGAACAATTCCCATTGCAGCCGGCCACGCTGGCGGACCTGCTCGGAGGCGACCGCGCCGCCAATGCGGAGGTCGTGCGCCGGATTCTGCGATGTGAAGAGCGTGGCCCAAAGCGCGACGCGGTGTTATTGAACGCCGGTGCGGCATTGCTCGTCGCGGGACGCGCACGCTCCATCAGTGAGGGTTGGGAACTGGCCGCGCAAATCATTGATGCTGGCCAGGCCGAGGCGAAGCTCAAGGAACTGATGGGGCGTTGACAGCGCTGCCCCCCGGATTGCACTCCGTCCGCATCACTCATTTTGTCGAAGATTTTTTCACTGAGGACAAGAGGTGGTGGAACTGGTCGCGCTTCAACATGTAGCGCCGCGTCCAGCGGTACAGCGAATCATGGGTCGCCGGAGACACCTCGAACCTTCCCCAAACGGCCCGCGGAACGCGGGCCGGGTGGTCCCAGCGCGACCACCGCCACCAAGCCAGCCGCGGCAGCGCCTCAAACAGGGCGATACAACGCTGGCTGTTTCCCTTTCTCCCAGACAGGCGGGACGCACCATTCCGCTTTGGTTGCGGCTGGGCGCATCTCATTTTCTTGCAGGGGGCGCCGAGGCGATGCCGTAGCGCGGACTTCCAGTCTGCCGGGTCGCGGATTTCCAATCCGCAAACGCCGCGAATTCCTGGCCTGCCACGCCGTGCCTGGGCCCGCCGACTGGAAGTCGGCGATACCGCAGGTTGGGAAACCTGCGCTACGCCAGGAATGCCTGCCTGCAATAAATTGAGATGCGCCCGTTGCGGCTTTGCCGCCAAAATGCCGCTTGCGCCCCAGCCGCACCCTGCCTATAGTGCGCGCTCTTTTTTAAGAGCACTAGATTTATGCGACGTCCCAAAGGCATCAAAACGAAGAAGTCCGTGTCCAAACGCTTCAAAGTGACCGCGACCGGCAAGGTCCTGCGCAGCCGCGCGGGCCGGCGGCACCTGTGCCAGACCAAGCGCCCAAAACGCCGACGCGCCTTGCGCGGCTCGGCTCTGGTCCACGAGACTGACGCCTATCGGATCAAGCAGAACCTGCCGTTCACTCACTGAAGACCGCCTTTAGTTTCTCCAACCTCAAACGACCATGCGTGTTACCAACGCTCCCGCTTCCCGGAAACGCCGCAATCGGATGCTGCAAGCCGCCAAGGGCTTTCGCATGCGGCGCTCGAAACTTTACCGCTACGCCTCCGACGCCGTGGATCATGGCCGGCAGTACGCCTATCGCGACCGCCGGGTCAAGAAGCGGACTTTTCGCTACCTCTGGCAGGTGCGCATCAACGCGGCTGCCCGGGCCGCAGGCATCACATACAGCCGGTTTATTGAAGGGCTGAAGGCCGCCCAGTGCGCGCTCGACCGCAAGGTGCTGGCGGACATTGCCGCCCAGGACGCGGTGGCGTTTGGCGAACTGGTGAAGGTCGCACAAGCGGCCCTCAAGACCAAGGCCGCCAAGGCCTGATCCGGTCTGAATTCAAAGTGGCCAACGGGCGTTCCGCCAGGGACGCCCGTTGGCGCTTTCAGAGGCGGTCTCCCGAAGCTTTGAAGAAAACTGGCCTGTTCATTTCGGCTACAGCCTCGTTCTCAGAATCGGGCGAAGAGCCAAGGACAAGGGGGAGCGTGGTTTTCATGAGGTGCGTCTTCCTTTCCTGCAACCGAGTCTGCCTGCATTTTGGCCGCGTGGACGGCGTGGACGCTGGAGAGGCGGCTTGCCAGCCGCCTGGCCTGTAGGGCGGCTGGTAAGCCGCCCCTCCGGCAGACTGGCGGACCAGCAAAAGACCGAGATGCGACCGTTTTCATGCAAGCACTTTCGGCCCCATCGCAGTCCGGTTCTGCCAATGATCGAGTCTCTCAGCGCTCTCCCGACGGGCCCAGAGCAAGGCTTGGAAGTCGTTGCGCCAAAAAACGTTCTTGACCGATGGCAGTGCCCTGTTTACGTTGCCATCACAACCCAACCCATAAACCGAAGTGACAGTCACCCAGACGTTTGTTATGAAAAAGTTCCTTCAGTCAACACCTCGTCCACTTCCGCACTCCCGGAAGTTTTTGTCGTACCGCATGGGCAGCCTGAGCGCCTTGGCGGCATCCCTCTGGCTGCTGGGCGGACAGCTCCCCGCCGGCGCGCAGTCAGATAACTTTGATTCCTACTCGTCACCCGCGCAGATGACGGCGGCAGGCTGGATTCTTTCCTCGCTCAACCCGGCATTGGTCTCCACCACCTTCCCGGCAGTCGGCTCGGGCAAGGGGGTGCGGATTGTTGCGAACCCCGTTCCGAACACTGCGCCAGCGGTGGGGATGTGGTATCGCACCAATGATTACACGGATTTCTATGTTTCCATTGACATCGTGGAGTGGCCGGGCACCGACAAGAATCAAGCGATGGTGCTCTTCGCCCGCATGACGGACTCGGGGACCGGCACGGTCGTCCCCAACCTGAATCCCGCTGCTGCTCAAGGCGTGATCTGCAATTACGATGCGTCCCAGTATGGGGAGAACCCCACGGATCGGCGGCAGGGCCAACTCCAAATCAACCGGGTGGGGGCGAATTTCTCCACCAGCACGAGAGCTGTGGCCGAAATCACTTTCGAGCCGGGGCGGGCCTATCGCCTCGTTTTCAAGGGCGAGGGCACACTTTATACCGCCGAGGCTTATGATCTGTATGACCTGACGAAGCCGTTGGTGACCCTTCAGGCTGATATTCCCGACTCCTTTACGCTCTACGGCGCTTGCGGCTTTCTCAGCTTCAGCCGCCAAGGAACCGTTGGAACGACGGATGTGACGCTCGACAACTACTACGCTGGCGCGACCAGTCCGAACCTCGCGCCCGCCCCGGCTTTGTCTCACCCGATCCCCGGCACCCCGCAGGTGGTGACACGCATGCCGGCCGATCGGTTCGCCAACTTCCACCCGGCGGCTAACGGCATCAGTTTCACGGCGCAAACCTTTTCGGCCAATCAGATAGATACCAGCGCGACCAAGCTGATCCTGAACGGCGTGGATGTTTCCGCTTCGCTCGAACCGCTCCCGGCCAACGCCTCCACGGTAACCTTCAGCACCGCTCCCGGCGTTTTGGCCGAGAACCGGGTTTATTCAGGCCGCATCGAATTGCAGGACACCACCGGCGCGCTCAAGTCGGTCAACACGTTCTGGTTTGACACCTTCACCGACGCGTTCCTGACGAATCCGCCGGTCAAGACCATCGAAGCCGAGGACTACAACTACGGTGGCGGTCAATGGCAACTGGACCCGATTCCGGTATCGGGATTGGACACCAACAACGTCCTCGTCAATGGCGGCAGCATCGGTTACTTCGACATGTTCGGTTCTCCCGAGGTGGATTATCACGACAACCGCAACTCCCCGGAAGGCAGCTTCGTGGATTACCGCATCGCCGATTACGTGGGCACCGCCCAAAGCAATAAAGACATCCAAGACCTGAATTACTTTCTCAACACTCCGGTGGTCCTTTTCCACCAACGTCAGAAGTATGCCGAGGTCGGCGTGCTGGAATACGTGGTCGCGCGGACCGAACCGGGTGAATGGCTCAATTACACCCGGAGTTTTGCTGACACCAATTATCAAGTGTATCTCCGGGTGGGGAGTTTTGGAGCAACCCAGTTACGATTGGATCTGGTGACCAGCGATCCAACGACCACGGATCAAGCCACGACGCCATTGGGCTTTTTCAACATTCCCAACAACATCATGCACATCAATTTCACCTACGAGCCGCTGCGCGATTCGAACGGGGCGCCGGTGGTGCTGCGGCTTTCGGGCACCAACACCTTGCGGCTTACCATGCTCGGCACGCCCGGTCAGGACAACCGCAAGCCTTATCTGAACTATCTGTTGTTCGTCCCGACCCTCAGCAGCCCCACGATCTTTGACAACTTCAACGACGGCAACGACACGGCCAATCCGGCTTGGGACCGTTACGATCCGCTTGGCGGCCCGCCGTTGAGCTTCCCGCCGGCCAGCTTCTCGTTCCCGAACGGCGGCTACCGCATTGCCGTCCCGGCGCCCCCGATCCCCGATTACGGCGTTGCCCGCGCGGGCAGCTTCCTGCGCGGCGCCGAATACACCGACTTCTACACCTATGTGGACGTCATTGACTTCGACGACACTGTGCGGCAAGCCTTCGGTGTTGCGGCTCGCATCAACACCCCCGGCTTGGGCAGCACGGGCGGCTATCTGTTCAGTTGGGAACCGGGCGGCGGCACGCTGCCGGGCACGGGCGGCGACCTGGACATCACCACCTTGGTGAACGAGGCGCCGGTGGGACAGATTGAATTGACCAACAGCAATCTGCACCTCGAGCGGGGCAAGAGCTATCGGTTCGTCTTCATGGGCAAGGGCTTCGATTTCGAGGGCCAGGTCTATGAACATCCGGACCTCTCAAATCCCTTGATCCGTCTGCCCGCCAATGATCCGGCAGAGTCCTATCCAAGCGGCCGGGTGGGTCTCGTGGTGGCCAGTCAGAGCAGTCCCACCGTGGCGCCCGACGTCACGTTCGACAACTTCTTCGTCACCACGGCGGAGCCGCGGATTGATTTCACGCAATCCGGTAGCAACCTGATTCTCTCGTGGCCTCAGATACCGTTCCGGCTCGAAAGCAGCCCGAGTTTGAATCCGGCCACTTGGACGCAAGTCACCAGCGGGATTACCCAGGCCGGTGACCGCAACGTGTACACCGTGCCGACCGCCGGTTCGCAGTATTTCCGGCTGGTTTATCCGTAACCGGCAGTTGATTCAGCAGGCGCGGCCTGATCCTTCGGGGTCAGGCCGCGTGTTTTTTGAACGGGCCGGTCTCCTCCGATTGCGCTCCGGCACCCTCCCACACCACCGGCTTGCGCCTCCGGCTCAGATGTCTCATGCTCGGCCTGCCATGAGCAGGCACACTCAATCCCACTGGGCAAGCGAAACCCCTATCATCCGCCGCCTGCGCCGGGTGGCTGGCGCATTTGTCATCACACTGCTTTTCTGGCAAATGGCCGCGCCCGCCCAATCGGCGGAATCGCAACAGCCCATCGCCCTGCACCCGGACAACCCGCATTACTTTGTGTTTCGCGGCCAACCGACCGTGCTGATCACCTCCGCCGAGCATTACGGCGCGGTGCTCAATCTGAACTTCGATTACCGGAAGTATCTCGACACGCTGGCGAAGGATGGTCTGAACAACACGCGCACTTTTTCCGGGGCGTACGTCGAACCGCTCGGCGCGTTCAAGATCGCCCGCAACACGTTGGCCCCGGACAAGGACCGCTTCACTTGTCCCTGGGCGCGCTCGGGCACTCCGGGTTATCCGAATGGCGGGAACAAGTTCGATCTCACGAAATGGGACGAGAGTTATTTCAATCGCCTCAAGGATTTCGTCGCCTACGCCGGCCAGCGTGGCGTGGTGGTGGAATACACCTTCTTCTGCCCCTTCTACGACGAGTCCCAATGGAAACTCAGCCCGCAGAACGCGGCGAACAACGTAAACGGCCTGGGCAATGTTGCCCGCACCAACGTTTACACGCTCGACCGGCACGGCGGATTGCTGGCGGTCCACGAGGCTCTCGTGCGCAAGGTCGTGGCCGAGTTGAAGAATTTCGACAACCTCCTGTATGAGATTTGCAACGAGCCGTATTTTGGCGGCGTCACGCTCGCATGGCAGCACCGCATCGCCGATGTGATCGTGGACGCGGAGAAGGGTTTCCCGAAAAAGCATCTGATCACGCAGAACATCGCCAACGACAAGGCCCGGGTGGAAAGGCCGCATCCGGCGGTGTCGGTGTTCAACTTTCACTACGCCCAACCGCCGGACACGGTGGTGATGAATTATCATCTCAACAAGGTCATCGGCGACAACGAAACCGGCTTTCGCGGCACGAACGACCTGCCGTACCGCGTCGAGGCGTGGCAATTCATCCTGGCGGGCGGCGGGCTGTTCAACCACCTCGATTACTCCTTCGTGGCCGGGCACGAAGACGGGACGTTTGTTTATCCGGACAGCCAGCCGGGCGGGGGCAATCCGGCCTTCCGCCGCCAGATGAAAGTGCTCAAGGATTTCATCCATGGTTTTGATTTCGTGCGGATGAAGCCTTGGAACTCCGGACTCGAAGCCGTGTCGCTGGACCCCGGGTTTGTCATTTACGCGCTGACCGAGCCGGGCCGCTCTGTAGCCGCCTATCTCGGCCCGAAGAATCCGCGCGAGGCGCTGAAGCTGAGGGCGCAGGACCGCCGGGCCACGCTGGCGCTGGAACTCCCGGCCGGCGTCTATCATAGCGAGTGGGTCAGCCCCCTCACCGGCTCCGTGGAAAAGCGCGAGACGCATCAGCATTCGGGCGGGCGACTGGTGCTCGACTCGCCGCCATTCCGTGAAGACCTGGCCTTGAAGCTGATGATCAGGTAAGTGCCACGGCAACGCGCAGTCTGGCTGCAGCCACACCTGCGTGCCGGAGGGGCTGATTTGAATCGAGGTTTAACGCCCGTACCGATTCCGCAGCCAGCGCACGAGCACGAAGAGGCCGACGATCAGCAACAGCCCCGCCACGAAGCCCGCGTAATTTCGATCCCAGACTGAATCGCCCACAATGATGGCCCCGACCGCGTAGCACATGCTCAGCGTCCAGCTCACGGTGAAGTAGATGCCGAACGGGATGCCGGCCAGCGCCATCAAGTAATGTTTGAGCGCCGGAGGCACGCCCGGGGGCAGCTTGATCAACAAGGCCACCCGCCAGTAATTTCGCGCTTTCACTTCCGGCAGGTCGTAACGGGTTCGGGCGAGCAGTTTCTCCAGCCAGCCGCGCAGGTGGTTTCTGGCCAGCCAGTAGGAAAGCGCGAATTGAACGGCCAGCGCCAGGGCTGTGCCCACGATGCTGGCCGGCAGCCCAAACGCCGGCGCCGCCAGCAAGAAGAAAGGCGTGGTGGGAAAGCCCAGACACGGCAGGAGCGCCAAAGCCGCAAAGTAAGGCAGCGGCCCGCCTTCCTTGATGTGTTTCAACCCATCCTGGAACGTGGTTCCGTGAGGCCAGAGCGCCGCCAGAACCGCCACGAACATCAGCACCGCCGCCCACTTGAAGATTGCCCGAATGGGCAGCCGCCCCCGGGTGGAAGCTTGTGGAGCGGGGACACCCGTTTCTGCACCGGGAGTATTATCGCGGGCTTCAGCGTTTTGGGATCCTGAGTTCAAAGGAAAGACGGCTTGGAATTGTTCAGCGGTGCAGTCTGATTTGTCGCGGTTTCCACTTTGCTCCCTTTCAGTCTGAAAGGTGGAACGCGCTTCCCGGCTGATGGCGGCATCGTCGCGCTGCGACCCTTTCAATACGGCAAGGGGAATTTGCCGGTCAGCTCGCGTACCCGCTGCCGCACCTTGGCGATGGTGTCCTGGTTCTTCAAGTCCATGAGCACTTCGCTGATCATGTCGGCGATGGCGGCCATTTCCGGCTCCTTCATGCCGCGGGTGGTCACGGCGGGCGTCCCAAGCCGGACGCCGCTGGCCTGGAACGGCGAACGCGTCTCGAAGGGAATGGTGTTCTTGTTGACGGTGATGCCCGCGCCATCCAGCGCCGCCTGGCAATCCTTGCCGGTGACGCCGCGCGCGCCCACGTCCACCAGCATCAGGTGGTTGTCGGTGCCGCCGCTGACGAGCCGGAAGCCGTTGCGCTTCATGCCCTCGGCCAGCGCGCGGGCGTTGCGGAGGATTTGCTGCTGGTAATCCCGGAACGCCGGCTGCATCGCTTCGTGGAAACACACCGCCTTGGCGGCGATGACGTGCATCAGCGGCCCGCCCTGGATGCCGGGGAACGCCTGCGAATCAATTTCCTTGGCGTACTTTTCCCGGCACAGAATCAAGCCGCCGCGCGGTCCGCGCAGCGTCTTGTGCGTGGTGGTGGTGACAAAGTCCGCGTGGGCCATCGGGCTCGGATGCAGCCCCGCCGCCACGAGGCCGGCGATGTGAGCGATGTCCGCCAGCAGATACGCGCCCACCTCGCGCGCAATCTCGCCCATGCACTTGAAATCAATGACGCGCGGATAGGCGCTGGCGCCCACGGTGATCATCCGGGGCTTGTGCTCGCGCGCCAGGCTCGCCAGTTGGTCGTAATCAATCCGTTCGTCCTCCTTGCGCACGCCATAGTGGATGATCTCGAAAAACTTCCCGGAGAAATTCGCCTTGTTGCCGTGGGTCAAATGCCCGCCGTGGCTCAGGTCCATCGTCAGCATCTTGTCCCCGGGTTTGAGGAAGGCGAAATAAACGGCCATGTTCGCGCCGCTGCCGGAGTGGGGCTGGACGTTGGCGTGCTCGGCGCCGAAGAGTTTCCTGGCGCGGTCAATCGCCAGTTGCTCGGCCACGTCCACGAATTCACATCCGCCATACCATCGCTTCCGGGGATAACCCTCGGCGTATTTGTTGGTCAGCACCGAGCCTTGGGCCTCCATCACGGCGGGGCTGGTGAAATTCTCGCTGGCGATTAGTTCGATGTTTTCCTGCTGCCGGAGACGCTCGTTTTCGAGGGTCGAGGCAATGGCCGGGTCCACGTTTGCAAGCCGCAGTTCCGGCGGCAGCACGCGCGCTTCCATCTTGTTCACGCGCCGCTCGTGCCGGCCGCCTTCAAAGGGGGTGTTCAGAAACGTGTCGAGAATCTTCCGGGCCTGATCGGGCGGCAGGGTTTTGCCGGCCAGACAAAGGATGTTGGCGTTGTTATGCTGGCGCGCGAGGGCGGCGGTCGCCTCGTCCGCCACCAATGCCGCCCGGGCGCCGGGGACCTTGTTGGCGGCCATGCACATGCCGACACCGGTGGTGCAGACCAGCAATCCGAAACCAGCCTTGCGGGCGGTCACCGCCTGCGCGACCGCCTGGGCGTAATCCGGGTAATCCGTGGACTCCGTGGAATGTGTGCCGAAATCGTTCACGCTCACGCCCCGCTCCTGGAGATGCCGCTTGAGGGCTTCCTTCAACTCGTACCCGCCATGGTCCGCGCCCAATGCCACGGTGGCGGTCGTGGCTGAAACTCCCGGCCGGCCGGCGGCCAGATCGCTCTGCTCCACAAAACGCAACAGCGAGGCGATGCCTTGCTCGATTTGGTCCCGGCAATTCAGGTAAACGTCGTAAGAACCGCCAATGGGATCGCTGATGTCCTTCTCGAAGGGATCGAGGGTTTCATCGAATTCCCGGAGCAGAAAGGTCTTTTCGGCGGCTTGCGGGTAAAGCAGGACCACGGTATCCACGTGGCTGTGGGTCATGCCCAGGATGTAATCGGCCTGTTGCACCATCTCGGCGGTCAGCATCCGGCTGCGCTGCTGCGAAATGTCAATGCCCAGTTCCTTCATGGCCTGCACGGCATAGGGGCTGGGCGGCTGTCCGTCCGCGGCGCCCAACCCCGCCGAAAGCGCCCGATAATCGTTTCGCCCCGCGCTCGCGTGGCGGAGGAGTCCCTCGGCCATCGGACTGCGGCAAACGTTTCCCGTGCAGACAAACAAGAAGGTCTTCATTCTATTGGCAACGGCTTCGGTGAAACTCAGCCCCGGCAAAGGTCACAGTTTGCGGGGCGGAAGACAATCGTCAACCTTGAATCGGATAAACGTCGCGGCACATAACTTTTCTCGAAATTGTATTGAACTCCCGCGGAGCTTGTTTAGGATACCGCCGTCCCTAAACGAATCCAACAGACTCTGTTATGAAACTCAGAATCGCTCCCACCATACTCTACAGTCTCACGTTGATGACCGGCTTGACTCAAGCCGCCATCATCACGGTCAACACCGCCGACAACACTGATTTCAGTGCCGGCAAAACCAACCTGGTTTATGCGCTGACCAACATCAATGACGGCGACACCATCGCGTTCAACATCCCCGGCACCGGGCCGCATTACTTGGAAACGCCGCCGAACGGTTTCCCGCTCCTGGTCAAAGACAACGTGACGATTGACGGCTACACGCAACCCGGCGCCTCCCCCAACACCAACCCCAACACCATGTCCAACAACGCTGTGATCAAGATTGTCCTCGATTCGCGAAACGGCAATTACCGCGACATGGAATACACCCTGTTTACTCCCTTCAACAGCAGCCCGCCAATTGACAACACCTCCATGGCCAACGAGCGCGGCGGGTATGGCGGCGGCGAACGCGCCACTCTCGGCATCTATCGCGCCACCAACGCCAACATTCGCGGATTGGCTTTCCTCGGCACGTTCGAGCCAGATGCCTATGGCATCGCCGTCGCGCACGATTACGGTCTGGATACGGCGGTCAAAGACCGGCTGGCCTACGACGCGGGCAGCTCGCGAAACTGTCACATCAACGGCTGTTGGATCGGCATTGATCCCGGCAATCCCACTGTGGGGGGGCTGGCACAGTTCCAGAACGGCATCACCTTTTATCGTCACCGCGACGCCAGCGGAGCGCCCCGACCGGAACTGCCGAGCGAAAGTCTCCTCATCGGCGTGAAAGCCGGATCGGCCAACCCTCGGGCCGAATTCAACGTCATTGCCTACATGGTGTATGCGGTGGCCGGCGAGGGCATCCGCACGCGATTCTCCGGCAATTTCCTCGGCGTCATGCCCGATGGTGTCACCCCCACGGGCCGTCCGGCGGGTGTCCCAACCCCGCCGACGGGCGCGGGCTTCGAGAACGGTCGTTATGACGACAGCGAACCCATCATTCTCGGCACGGATGGCGATGGGGTGAATGACGCCGACGAAGGCAACCTCTTCGGGCCGCTGACGGATCTGGGTACCGGCCTGTATCCGGAGGTGTTCGATCTGTACAGCACCGCCAACAAACTCTACGTCATCGCCGGCAACCGGTTCGGCATCGCCGTGGATGGCACGCGCTGGACCAACTCCTGCATCATCTATGACAACATCGCCTCCACCACCAAGGTCCAGTTCGGTTCGGACTTCGACGGCGTGAGCGACGATCTGGAAGCCAACGTTGTCTATAACATGTATCCGTTCGATGAGATGTTCCCGACCCCGACAGTGGCTTCGCCGCCGGCGTTCTTCTTCAACGCCGTGGGCAACATGCAGGCCGGGGGACGGCTTTCCATGCGGGGCAACGTGCTGGTGAACAACAATCTGGTGCCGCACAGCTTCGCGGACGGCGCGGGCACCCGGCTGGCCAATTACGCCAACTTCATGGGCGCGTACCTGCGCCGGGACATGGGTTACGAATTCCCCAACTTTGTCGGAAACACCAATCCCATTCCGGTCATTAATGCGGCCACCACCGTCAAGAAGCTCATCGGCACCTGCCCGCTGGGCGTGGGCGACTATACCAACATCATCATTGATGTGTACCACGCCGACCGCGAAGGATGGGAGAACGGCAAGAAGTTCCAGTTCCAGGAGTTGTTTGACGGTGTCAGCGAATACCTCGGCTTCGCGCAGGGCCGCGAGTATCTCGGTTCGTTCGTGGACAACGGCCCGCGCGATTCAAACCCGGTCGCCGGTGAGTTCGAGTTCGACATTTCGTCGGCGAATGCCGATCCGGGCGAACTTCTGACGATCACCGCCAATTACTCGGCTGATCCTCCCGGCACGCGGTGGGGTCGTGTCCACACCAGCAACTTCGCCACGCCCATTACGCCGGCACCAGCCCCGCTCGAACCCCAAATGACCATCACGCGGTCGGGCGCCAACCTGGTCATCGCTTGGGATGCTGCCGCCGGGTCATTCATCCTGCAAACGCGCGCCGCTCTGAACACGGGAGCCTGGGCTGATGTAATCCCGCAGCCGGCAATTGTTCAAGTGGGCGACTTGAACCAGATGACCCTGCCGCTGGGCGGTGGCAACGCTTACTTCCAACTGGTCCGGAGATAGAAGTCCACCAGTGAGAAGCCCGGCGGATACGTGCCGGGCGCTCAGAGACATCACAAAGAGCCGCCGCGGACCAACGGCGGCTCTTTTTCTATACGCGCCCGTCCGCCTCAGCGGATGGCAAAATGTCGGCAAGCTTGCGGGGGATTCGCGTTTCGCGTTCACCCAAAGGGGTGGTGACTCCCTTCGAACCTGCACCATTGCGAATAACTTTCCCCAAAATTGTATTGAATTCTAGCCGGGGTTTCTTAAGATGAGTTTGTTCTCCAACCAACCCAACACAGTCTCTTATGAAAGTCAGAATCATTCCCACGATAGTGTTCGGTCTCACGTTGATGGCCAGCTTGACTCAAGCCGCCATCATTACGGTCAACACCGCCGACAACACCGACTTCGGCGTCGGCAAAACCAACCTCGTCCGCGCGATACAAGCTTTGCAGGACGGAGACACAATTCAGTTCAACATCCCCGGCAACGGACCCCACCTCCTGATCACGCCGCCCATGGTGACGGGGCCGGGCGGCGGCGGCGGCTATCCCGAGATTACGAAAAACAACGTCACGATTGACGGTTACAGCCAACCCGGGGCGGTGCCCAACACCAACCCCGCCAAGTCCCCTAACAACGCACAGATCAAGATCGTCATTGATTCACGCGGCGGGGGCGCCCACGTCTGGGACATTTCCGGTTTCGGGACTGGAGAGTCCGGCATGTTTGTCGTGTCCGGCAACAATGTCACCATCAAGGGCCTTTGCTTCCTCGGCAAGCGGGGCGATGGAAGCGACCTCGAACCGTCACGTTACGGGGTGGCCCTGGGAAATCGTGGCGGCAATGACTTTCATCTCAGCGGATGCTGGATGGGGGTTGCGCCCGACGGCACGACGGTGGCTGGATTCAACGATGGCATCGCCGGGTTCCGTCACCGCACCCCAACCGATGTTCTTGTGAATCGCGCCGTCATCGGAGTCAAGGCCGGTTCGGCCAATCCGCGCGCCGAGTTTAATGTGATTGTGGATCAAGTGATCCCCATCATCATTGAAGGCGCGGAGACACGGATCTCCGGCAATTTTGTCGGGGTGCTGCCGGACGGCCTGACACGCGTGCCGAACCCGGCGGAAGGCTGGGAAGGGCACTTCGAACTGGCTCGTGCTCCTTACAACATCGTCATTGGAACCGACGGCGACGGCGTGAACGATGCTGACGAAGGTAATGTCCTGAGCGGCGGACTGAATTCCTTGACGTCTTTTGGCACCGGTGAAGCCGCTTATTCCCACATCATTGAGTTTTACGGCGGCGGGCCGCGCACCAACATCGTCATTGCCGGCAACTACATCGGGGTGGCCGTTGACGGAACCACGATGTTGACCAATGGCACCCGGTTGAAGAACGGCTGGGGCAACGGTGCGCAAGTGCGGATTGGTTCGAACTTTGACGGCATCAGCGATGATCTGGAAGGCAATGTCATCGCCAACAATCATCCCTTCCCGGAATTGTTCTTCGACTTCTTCACCGACGTTCCGCCGGATTTCATGGGAGCGGACCCGGGTGAGATCATTTCCGTGCGCGGCAACACGCTCATCAACAACAACCTGGCGCCGTACAGCTATGCCGATCACTTCGGCACGCGCGCGAACTTCTACAACTATGCGGCGCCTTACATGGACACGTCCGGCTCGCTGATTCCGGTGCTGGCCACGACCAATACCTTCCCCAAGCTGTCGGGCAGTTTCCCGATCGGCATCAATGATTACACGAACATCGTCGTGGACGTTTACGAACTCGATCCTGAAGGTTGGGCCAACGGCACGAACTTTGTATTCCCGGATTTGATCAATCCATTTACCGGCGCGTATTTCGGCTTCCCCCAAGGCCGCAAGTACCTGGGTTCGTATCCTGTGCCCAATACGGGGTACTTCGACATCACGGTCCCGCCGAACTCGGGCGTGGTCACGGTCACGATCAATTATTCGCCGGATCCGGTCGGCGCACCCAACGGCCGGGTGCATACGGGCAACTTCTCGCTGCCGGGGTACATGATCCCGGGCGGGGTGGCCTCCGTGGGCCTGACGCATGTCGTGCCGGATGTGTTGGTGTGGTACAACGTATCGGGTGGCTATGTGACCAATGGACCGATTGGCAATCTGGCCGATCAAGCCGTCAACCTGGGCAACTGGGAACCGTATGCCAGCGTGTTGGGGGACAGCACATTCCTGATCGAAGCCAACACCTTCGCCAATGATGGCGCGGTTGTGAATCAGAACAACATCGTGGCGTTGCAACCGGCCACGGGCGGCCCGGCCAAAATCAGCTACGCCTTCAGCACGGATGCGGGCGTGCAGTTCAAGGGGCAGGTGAACCTGTCGCGCCAGAACGGCAATCCCGGGCGCGTGGCGGGTGACAAGCGTGTCGGCGCGGTCAACTACATCACCGCCGCCGAAGCCTCGCTCGGACAATTGACGGAATTCCGGTCCGACTCCCGGTGGAATAACAATCCGATCTACCAGGCCAACAACCGGTACGTGGTTGCCCAGCCGTTCTCCCTCAACACCACCACCTTGGAGCCAACTCCCCTGGCCAAGGCGTGGGATTACGTCTATGGGCCCTTGGTTAAGGCCGAGCCTCCCTTCACGCAACCCGAGGTGTCGCGGACCGGCGGTACCGTTGCGGCACTGGATAATGGCAACTTTGTGATCGTGATCCATGACAAGACGGCGTACAGCGACCCTGCGGCCAATGTCACGACCTTCGCCATCATCACCCCAACCGGCACAATCGTGAAGGCCAACACGCTCGTTGACCCGCGGGACATCTGGGACAACGTGGCTGCTTTCAAGGGCGGTTTCGTGGTGCGTTGTCACGAGACGCTCTACTTCTACGACAATGCGGGCACCCTCCAAGGCTCGGTGGACAACAACACCTCGGCCGGATTGTCGCTCGACACGGGCCGCGGCGATGGAATCCGAACCGCCTCGGACATCCGGAGTCACTACGTTTACGTGGCCGGAAGATCGCCCAACGCGGCGAGTGGCGGAGTGTGGGTGGCGGCTTGGGACGCCCGCACACGCGAGTTCCTCGGCAAGGTGCAGGTGGATGACCAGGCGGAGGGATTCGCCAACGACCGCGTCAGCGTGGCAGTGGATGCGCTGGATCGTTTGTGCGTCGCCTGGGTGCATCGGCCCAGCCTGGACTTCCAGAATCAGGTGGCGGCCCGCGTCTTCCGTTTCGATGGCCGGAACTTCACGCCGTTGACACATTCGTTCTTCCCATTCGTCAACTACGATCCAGATGGTTTCCTGGGACCTAACGGAGACGGCATCACCACCGTTACACCGACTGTCGCCATGACGACCCGGCAGATTTGCATCGCCGCCAAGGGCGTGCTCAACAACCTGAACAACCCGGCCGCAGGCGGCAATACTGCTGCGGAAACCACGGTGTACACGGTCATCAGCCACCCGGCGCCCGTGTCGGCTCAAGGGCCGACCCTCTCCATCATCAAGTCGGGCAATCAGGTCGTCGTCTCGTGGGATCCAAGTGAAGGATCGTTCACCGTGCAAACGAGAGCTTCACTGACCTCTGGTTCCTGGGTCAACGCCACGGCGGGCAACGTGCCGCCGCCGGTGAACCTGCCGATTGGTCCAGCCAATCAATTCATCCGCCTTGTGCGGTAATGGTGCCAGGCGGGACGCGGCCGCGGCCGCGTCCCGCCCAAACTCTCGCGGAACGTTTTCCGCAGAGGTCAAGATTCACATCGGGCTGCGCCTCGCGGGTGCAGCCCGAGTCCTGTCCAGCGGGATAAGTTCGGTGGAAGCTCCGCCTCCTTGCTGGTTGGAAGAGGGCAATGTGGCAGTCGCGCGCATTGACATTTCGGGGCCGTGGGCGGAGCGTTCATCAGGGTTTCCAGGGCGAGTTTCGGTCACATGGTTCAACTGTTATGAAGGCCGTAGCCAAAACTTCAGCCAGGGATGCGGTGCGGATGCGCTGCCGCTCTTACGGTCGCCAGAATGGTTTCACGCTGATTGAGTTGCTGGTCGTCATCGCCATCATCGCCATCCTGGCCGCAATGCTCCTGCCGGCCTTGAGCAAGGCCAAGGCCAGGGCTCACGCCGTCAATTGTATGAGCAACCAGAAGCAACTGACCTTGGCGTGGACGATGTACGCCCTCGACAATGAGGACCGCCTTCCGCCCAACGTCAGCGGCAGCATGAGCCGCGGCGGTTGGGTCGAAGGGTGGCTGGATTTCAATGTCGGCAACACGGACAATACGAACGAACTTTTCCTGACGAAGGGCAAGCTTGGCCCTTACACCAAGAACATCGGCATCTACAAGTGCCCGGCGGACATTTATGATTGCATTGTCCGGGGACAGCGGCTGCCCCGGGTCCGCAGCGTCTCCATGAATTCCTACGTCGGGGTGGTGGACAGCGACTATGGGCAGCGGCAGAGACCGCCCTGCCACATCTACAAGAAGCTTTCCGACATCCGAAGGCCGCCTCCAACCAGCCTGTGGGTGTTTGTGGATGAGCATCCCGACAGCATCAACGACGGCTGGTTGACCGACAGTTGGCCCGGTGGCGGTGGCTGGGGGGACCTCGCGGCGAGTTATCACGCTGGAGCCTGCGGGATCGGTTTCGCCGATGGCCACGGCGAGATTCACAAATGGAGGGACAAGGGCACCGTGCAACCGGTTAGGAAACAAACTGACCGGACTTGGAACACTCACGCCCCGAACGACACGCTGTGGTTCATGGAGCGCAGCACCGCTCCGATTGAGTGACCTTCTCTGGCGGTTCAGCGAACTGCGCACGCTCAACCAGTGGTTTTCTGACTCTCTCCGTGGGTAGGTCGGGCGGACCTGTCTGCGTGCGACGCACCGGCAGGTAACATGCCTGCGCCGCCGTCAGGGTGATTGGGGGGAGCGGGAGCAACCGATGGCAGTTACAGAAGTCGTGACAAACGAGAAACCATCCCCATTCTGTCGGCCGTCATGCGTGATCCCAAACCGAGCCAGCCACCGCCTGGACGCCTGCGTATCTGGTTTCGCCGGCTGTTGCGGGCGACCTTCTGGCTGGCGGTGTTGGCGGCCGTGCTGGTGGTGATCTGGCTGCGTGGGGCGCTCTACAACCGGTTCGTTCACTTTCCCCGCGAGGAAGCCGCCTGGCAGGCCCTGCGGGCCCAGCACCGCGCCGTGACCAACACCGCCGGCTGGAACGAATACCGCGGCATTCTCCACGCCCACTCCGAGCTTTCGCACGACTCGGAGGTGCCCTTCGAGGCCATCCTGCGCGCCATCACCGTGGCCGGTCTGGATTTCATCTGCCTGAGCGATCATTGCGTGGAGGGCCAGGCGGACTTCGACCTGCAATGGCGCGGCCTGCGCGAGGGCAGACTCTTCATCCCGGGTTTCGAGATGAAGGATGGCATCATGCCATTCGGCGTCGCCTCCGGCGTCGTGTTGAGCAATCGAACCGACGCCGCCATCCTCGCCCAACAAATCATCACCAATGGCGGCGTCCTGTTCTACGCGCATCCCGAGCAGCCCCGGGACTGGGATCGGCCGGAACTCACCGGCATGGAAATCTACAACCTCCACACCGACTTCAAACGTTACGCAGGCGGGCTGCGCAAACTCTTGCCGGACCTGGTGGTCAATTTGCGGAAATACCCCGACCACATCTATCGCATGATGTTCAACCGGCCCGTGGCATTCTTGCAGCGCTGGGATGAACTGAACCTCACGCGCGACATCACCGGCATTGCCGGGAACGATTGTCACCAGAACGTGGGCTTTCGCGCGATCTACACGGCCGCCGGCACGGTGCGCATCGAAGACACCAGTCCGAAGACGCTGAAGGAGTTCAAACTGAACTGGTTCACCCGGCCGCTGGCGCGGCTGTGCTTTGGCCGTCTGGAACCGGATCGCAAGCTGTTCCACGTGCAACTGGATCCTTATGAACGCTCGGCGCGGTTCGTGAACACGCACATCCTGGCCCGGGAGTTGAGCGAACCGGCCATCCTGGACTCTTTGCGCGAGGGCCGCGTCTTCATCGGCTTCGACATGATTGCGGACAGCTCGGGCTTTCGCTGGTTGGCCCGCAACGAGCACGGATCGGCCGTCATGGGTGAAACGCTGGCGTTCTCCAATGAGACGCGACTCCAGGCCCTCTCGCCGCTGCCCTGCCGGTTCACCGTGCTCAAGGACGGCGGCCTGGTGCATCGGGAGGAAGGCCGCGAATTGGAATGGACGCCCTCGCGCCCCGGGAAATACCGCGTTGAGGCGGAAGTCAATTTGCGCGGCAACTGGGTGCCGTGGGTTTATGCCAACCCGATTGAGTTGAAGTGACTGACGGCCTTTGGCTGCGTTCGGATTTCGGTTCTTCGGACTTCGGACCTCGAACCAAATCAGCGTTTTGCGTCCGGCTTGAGCCTGTCCATTTCACAGAACTCTCCTTAGCACCGGGCTTTAGCCCGGTAAGCCGGGCGACGCTGCGTTGCAGCCGCTTCAGCGGCTTACACCGCGCGTGAAAAGCCGTTGAAACTGCTCTTTTCTACCTTCCGCGCTTCCACCGGGCTGAAGCCCGGTGCTAATGAGAGCACGCGCATCGAAAGTGAAGTGTCCGGCTTCAGAGCGGTCCATGAAGATGGGTCAACTCGCTCCGCTTTGCCCGCGATTACTTTGTCGCCACGCCAAGTGCCATCGCGCGGATAAACTCGTCGAAGTAATCCGGCACATTCGGCCCGAAGAAGGACATCACCCGCGGTTCGTATCCGCCCAGATGGTAGTAGCGCGAGGGAATCACGTAACCCACGTAGTCGCCGTTGAAGCTCGTAATGACCGCCGTGCGTCCCCGGACGCGGAGGAAATCCTTGATCCCCAGCGCCAGTTCGCCGCTGAAGTCGCACGGAGTCGAAATCCACACCGAATCGTTGAGGCGAAACACTTGCAGAAAACTCCGCTCGCGCACGGTCATCAATTGCCGGGCCAGCCAGGGACGCAGTCGCACCCCGTCGCTGACGCGCACGTTGAGCGACGGCAGGGTCACCTCCAGGCCGAGAATGCCGAACGCGAGGTGATTCGTGAGCGGAACGCGCGGAAGTTGCTCGAGCAGACTTTCCGCAAGCGCCCGGCCCATGCGCTCGGCGCCCGCGAACCCTTTCTCGCCCGGCACGGGCGAATGACTGCCGACGCCGCCGGCCAGGAACAACGCTCCGCCGCCGGTGGCTTCCTCCACGGCGCGCTGCCAGCAGCCCGGATAATCGCCGCTGAACTCCATCACGCCGCTGCCCAGCACCGTCGCGTGCGCGCCGTAACTCCCCAGCACCAGCAGCCTGCCACCCTGTTGCTGGAGCGCGACGAAGCTGAACTCGGAATCCACCTTTCCCAGTTCCCCCACCAAGCGGTTGCGAATGAACTCCGGCGCCTCGAACCGGCCCTCACCCACGGTCGCGGGTTTGAGATCCGCCAGCGCCGCGCGAACCGCCGCCACGATGCGGTCGGCGAACCAGACTCTCGCGCCCGGCTGGAATTCGCCCGCGAACGCCTCCGCCACAAAGCCCTCGCCCCAGCCACCGAGGCTGCAGTGCGTGTGCGTGGCACTGAGATAAACCTGCTCGCGCGACAAGCCGGACTCCTTCTCCAGCCGCCGCATCGCCGCCTCCGTGACCTCCGCCGGAATGATCAAGGCATCCGCGCCGACCATCACGCCCACGCGGTCGCCCACGCGCAAGGCCACGGCCTTCACGAACAGGTCATCGTGAACCCCTGTCGCGGATTTGCCGCGTCGTCCGCCGTAACCGGCCAGCGGCATCGCGCGAAAGCGGCCCGCCGCCGGGTCATCCTGTGGCGCATTGACTTCGGGCGTCAATCGGGCTTGGCCAAAACCCGCCGCCAGTTCGCCGCGGACCACGGCATTGGTGGCCAGGCTCTCGCGCAGCCGAGCACTCGTCTCCGTGTAGTAGCGCTCGCGCAGGTAGGGACGGTGATCCACGCGGTCGAGGGTCAGAACCAGTCCGGCGGCCACCAAAGCCAGCGCACCGCCGCCGAGGCGAACCATGATGCGGCGAAATTTCTTCATGCGCCGAGCGTAAGGCGGGCGTGCAACTTTTGAAAGCTCAACGCGGACCATTGCGTCCGGCGCATCCCATTTTATTGCAAGCGGCTTTGCTCGCACAGGGCCGCGTGGCCGGACTGGACATTGGAGGGGCGGCTGGCAAGCCGCCTCTCCGGCGGAAGGGCGGATTTCGCAAGCCAACGATGAGGCAGCTTGAAAGCCGCGCTCCAAAGTCAGTAGGAATCCAGGCATGGCATCCGCGAAGCAGGCCAACATTGACTCGTCCCGGGCCCGTCGCTACCGTGCCAGCATGAATCGCCGCTCTGTCGGTCTGTGGTTGGTCACCCTGTGTGTGACGATGATCCCATTTCGTTCCCCCGCGCCACTGGTTTACACCCCGGGCGAGGGTTGGACCTATGAATCGGCCAGCGGACCGGGCAAATGGCGGCGCGAGCGGGCCAAGGACCAGTTGGAAGTGGCGCAGGAGGCGTTTGACCAGAAGAACTACAGCCTGTCGTTGAAGGCCGCGCGGCGGGTGGTCAAGGTCTGGCCGCTGTCAGACCACGCTCCGGAGGCGCAATAC
This sequence comes from Verrucomicrobiia bacterium, assembly GCA_011525685.1. Classification (GTDB taxonomy): domain Bacteria; phylum Verrucomicrobiota; class Verrucomicrobiia; order Limisphaerales; family JADLHS01; genus WYBW01. The sequence continues at coordinate 38,265 of WYBW01000077.1, read as the reverse complement.
CTCGTCGGCCGTTCCTACGAGGCGCGCGGCCACGACGAGCGGGCGTTCACGGAATACCAAAAGGTCATCGAGAAGTATCCCCGCAGCGAAACGGTGCAGGAAGTTACCCAGCGGCAATTCGACATCGCCTCGCGTTACCTTGGCGGCCAATGGTTCCGGCTCTGGGGTTACATTCCGCTTTACAAGTCCATGGACCGCACGGCGGGGATGTTCGAGAAAATCGTCCAGAATGGACCTTACAGCGAGGTGGCCCCCCAGGCGCAGTTGCGCATCGGCGCGGCCCGCGAAAAGCAGAAGCATTACCCGGAGGCGGTCAAAGCCTACGAGCGGGCGGCGGATCGTTACCATGACCGGCCGGTGATCGCCTCGGACGCGCTTTACCGGGCGGGCGCCGCCTACCAGAAGCAGGCCCGCACGGCGGAATACGACCAGAGCGCGGCCGGCCAGGCGGTGGCCAAGTTCACGGATTTTCTCACGCTTTACCCGGACGACGCCCGGAAGCCGGAGGCGGAGTCCGCCATTGCCTCGCTCAAGACCGAGCAGGCCCGAGGAAATTTCGCCACCGCGCAGTTCTACGAGAAGGCCGCCCGGCGCCGCGAAGGCACCCAGTGGCCCGAAGGTCAAAATCCCTGGAAAGGGCCGCTCATCTACTACAACGAAGTCTTGTTGAAAGATCCCAACTCGACCTATGCCGCCCAGGCGCGGCAGCGCATTGATGCGATCAAACAGCGACTGCAAACGCAAACCGCCAGCCGGTGATATGCGCCATTTCGGTGAAAGCATCCCCGGCCGGACACGAATGACCTTTTCCCCGGCCCTATTGAAGCGCGTTTCGTTCACCCGAGCCCGGCGGCCCCTTCTCGGCTGTCTTTTTGCCGCCAGCGCGGTCCTGGTCCTGGGTGGTTGCGCCGGTTACCGGCTGGGGCCGACCAACTCGCTGACCGCCGGGGACAGGTCCATCCAGATTGTGCCCTTTGCCAACCAGACCTTGGAGCCGCGGCTCGGGGATGCGGTCACGGCCGCGTTGCGGAAGGAACTGCAACGGGACGGCACCTTCCGTCTTGCCACGCGCGAAACCGGGGACATCCTGGTCAACGGAGTCATCACCCGTTACCTCCGCCAGGAACAGACTCTGGTCCCGGACGATATCATCACCGTGCGCGACTACCGCATCGCGCTCACCGCGCAGGTCACCGCCCGCGACCGGGCCACGGGTAAGGTTCTGCTTGACCAGCCGGTCACGGGCTACACGCTGCTGCGTGTCGGTGATGACCTGACCAGCGCCGAGCGGCAGGCGTTGCCGTTGCTGGCTGGCGATCTGGCCCGTCAGGTGACGGCGTTGCTGGCCGACGGCGCGTGGTAACCGCTCGAACATTCCACCCAATGAAACGCATCCTTTTGGTCCTGCTCCTGCTGGTGCTGAAGCAGGCCCTGACTCCGGCCACACTGGCGTCCGACACCAACTCGGTCCGCCGCGTCAGTATCGAGGAATTCGAAAAGCTCGTCGCGACCGGCACGAACGTTGTGCTGGACGTTCGCACCAAGAAGGAGTTTTCGGCCGGCCATATCGCCGGCGCAAAGCACCTGGACGTCACCGCCCCCGACTTCGAGAAAAAGCTCGCGCAACTGGACAAGAGCAAGGTGTATCTGGTGCATTGCGCCACGGGCCGCCGCAGTGTCGTGGCCTGTGAAAAAATGCAGAAGGCGGGATTCCAATCCTTGATCGAGCTGCCCGAGGGCTTTCGCGGTTGGGAAAAGGCGGGCAAACCGGTGAAGAAGTAACCGGGGAGAGAATCCCCCAACAAGAACTCGCGCTTGGCACTCCTGAACCCCGGAGCGCCCTCCTCACCTTGCCCCGCTCGGGGAAGGGGAGAGGGTGGCCGCAGGCCGGGTAAGCAAGCAGGAGTTTCACGGGGAGGCCATTTGCGGGCCAGGAGAGGAGGAGGTTCATGGGCGGCAAGGGGAGCTCACTGGAAAAAGGCGTTGCCGCAGTCGGACCAACCGGAGAAATCCCGCAGTTGAAAGTCATGGCCCGAGCGTGCTATTGGTGAGGTGCTTCGATGAGTGACACATTTGATTTGCGCAGCTTGCTGGCCGATTGGCCGTACGATCCGGACAATGACGCGCGGGTGGTTCGCGCCGAGGACGGACGGGAAATCCTCCAGGTCCGCACCCCTCTGGGCGTCGAACAACTCGAGATGGAAGGCCGGCCCGACGGGGAGCGCCCGTACGACATGGAATCCGCGCTGGACTATCAACTGCATCGCCTCGAGCAGGCCCGGGCCGCCGGGCGCGAGGCCGAGTTTGAACTGGACGCCGAGGCGTGCGCCGAGCTTTTCGGCGAAGGCACGCTCTACTATTTCCGCTACCTGCGCCTGTTCCAACTGAAGCGCTGGGCCGCGACCGTCCGCGATACCGCGCGCAACTTGCGGGTGTTCGACCTGGTGCATCAGTACGCCGCGCGCGAGGAGGATCAGAACCATCTGGAAAAGTGGCGGCCCTACATCTTGCGCATGAATGCCTGCGCCGAGGCGCTGATGACGCTTGACCGGGGCGCCCACGACCGCGCGCTGGAAATCCTCCAGGCCGCCATCCGACGCGTCGAGGAACTGGAGGAACTGGACGATGAAACCTTCAAGTTCGAGCAGGCCCGCTCGCTGCAAGCCTTGCGCGAACTGGCGGAGCAAATTCAACAGACCCGTCCGATTTCTTCCGTGGAACGACTCGAACGCCAGTTGCGGCGGGCCATCGAACGGCAGGAATTTGAGCGCGCCGCCGAATTGCGCGACCGGTTGAAAGAGTTGCGAAGCCGCCAGCCGGCGCCTTGAAGCTTGCGCCAGACGCGGCGTTCAGCCGTGGCGGTTACGGACTGGGAAGGTGGGACCGTTCGGTGCTGGTCGGCTCGCGAAAGTCACTGAGCTTTCCCTTCTTGAGCGTGCCATCCGCGAGCTTCAAGGTGATCTGCGGCGGCCAGCCGGTCCTGCCCTCGGCCACGTTCTCCACCACGCCCACCGCGCGTGAAATGCGGTGAACCATGACTTCGCCCAGATACCCTTCGCCGGTGGCCGGATTCTTGGATTTGCTCATGCCACCAAGAGTGATCCAAATCCGCGGGGCAATCAATTTCCGAATTCGCGTTGAAGCGGTCCAGGGCGCATCTTGTTGAAAATTCCGTAGCGCAGACCTCCAGTCTGCTGTGTCGCGGGTTTCCAACCTGCAGACCGCACCGCTTCGCACCGCTGACCGATTGGAAATCGGCGACACAGCAGGTTGGGAAACCTGCGCTTCGGTGAGCTGGCACCTGCTCAATGGTGGTTCCGTCAAGAGTCGCCCAGCGATCCAGCCGCAGCCGCCCAAGTTCAAACCACCCAACCGCACCTGGATCAGGCAAGGCAGGTTGTTGCCAATTCAGGCTGGTCTCGCCCGGCGGGCAGGCGGCGGCTCCAGTTCGATGACCACGTGATAGACATCGCCCAGCCGCTGCCAGTGGGCGCGCCCCCACTCAGACTTGCGACAGAGCCTCAACATCTTGTTGTTGGAGGACATCACGTCTGCTTCCAATTGGTGGAGGCTCTCAGCACGGGCCAGTTTCACCAAGAGCCGCATCAAGAATGTGCCCAGGCCGCGGGATTGGAAATCGTCATGCACCGTCAGAGCAAATTCCGCCGCGCCGGGCCGGGGCAGTTTGACGTAACGCGCTCCGCCGATGATCCGCGTGCCGCCGTTCTGCTCCACCACGCCCACCAGACACCGTTCCTGGGACCGGTCAATCGTCAACATCCGGCGCAGCAGGTCTGGTGAGACAGAACGAATGGGACTGAAAAACCGGTGCAGCAACGTGTCGCGCGAGGCCGTGCGGATGGCCTCGGTGATGAGGGGTTCATCCTCAGGCCGCACGTCGCGGATACGGACGACAGCACCGTCCTTGAGCGGCCACTCCGCCAGCCACTGGCCGTCTCGGGCTGGCGGCGGGGCGGAGGTGCTGGGCTCGCGGCTGGGGTTGGGCAGGCTCATCCCTGTTGCCGGGCGGCATCACTTTTTCACGAACAGCGCCAGCGAGGCCGTGTAACCGTGCAGAAAGTTCCGGTCGCCAACCGGCCCGATTTCCCCGTTGCAGAAGAAGCCGGCCAGCCCGATCGGGCCAAACTGCTGTTGCACCGTCTGGGCGTCGTGATTGGGAGCGCCAAACAGATTTCGCCCGCGGCCGTTGCAACTGCACAGGCAGCCGCCATAGACGGTCGCGCCGGCCAGTTCACCTTTGGCTCGCGCGAGGAGTTCGTTCATGTCCTCGACGGCGGCCGCGGCGTCGCGGCGCTGGAACTGCACGGTCTGACCCGCCCGCGGCAGGGCGCCCACCGCGAGGATGCCCGAGCGCGGATCTCCGCCGAGGAGATTGCGCACGAGGAAGTCGCCCCGGTGAAATTCCTCCAGGTATTCGTTCACCACCAGTCCGATGAACAGATTGCCGCGTGCTTTGCGCTGTTCCGCTGGGGAAAGCTGGTTGACCGTTTCGACCAGGACTTCGTAGGCGGGCCGGTTGCCAATCTGATGAATCAGGTTTTGCTCCACGTGCGTCAGCGTCCAAGTGTCACCGATGGGCGTGCAGCCCTGCGAAATGACGCCGGTCAGCCGCACGTCGCCACCCACCGAGATGGCCACGCCGCCTTCCTCGAACACCTCGCCGTTCAGATACACCTGCGTGCGCTGCTCGCGAAAATCGCCGCTGGCCAGTCCGCCCAACACCGGTGCCGGAGCATAAGCTTCATTCCAGGTCCGCATCCACGCCTCGGCGTCGAGATGGAAAGGATCGGCAAAAGCGAGCCAGCCGTTGGTTTGCCCGGCTGGGATGCCGGTTTCCATCGGCCAGTAGCCCGGGCCGTTGGCCTCTTCCACCTGTTCCTGCACGAAATGAAAGCCCTGCAACTGTGCCCCCGGCAGATCGTACAGCGCCAGCACCAGGCCGGAGTCCTGCTCGAACTCGTTTCCGCCCGCAATCAGGCTGGTGCCGGAGCAACCGGCCAGCAGCGGAATCCGGGCATGCACCCGCAGAATCTCCAGCACCTGCTGGGCGTGCGGGAAGAAACCCGGTGTCATGAACACCAGACCCAGTGAAACGGGCCGTGAGCCCAGCCGGCGGCGCAGGTTCTCCGCCCATTCTTGGAGTTTGCTCTCCTCGAAACCGCCCGGCCAATGCGCGGCGATGGAAAATTCACACTTCACGAACGCAACTTACGAAGCCCCTTCGCAAATGCAAACGCCGAATGAAATTTGCCGGATGAAATTAAAATCGGCGAAGCGGGTGAAGTGGCGATGCCGCCGGATGGCCCGCGGGCTTCAACCCATCGGCGTGTGGACGAACTTGCGCGCCCGGCCAAAGTCCACCCATTCGACGAGATAGAAATCCCCCCGAGAATCCACGCACATCGCGTGCGGCGCCGCGAACAGCGCCGGGTTGGTCTGGTTGTCCGGTTTGTTGGTCTTGCCGTCCGCCTCCTTGCCATCACCCAGTATCGCCAGAGGTCGGTCCTGCGCATCGAGGATCGCAACCATCGAGGCCAGGTCCGGGATGTAAAGCTGCCGGCCATGCTGATAAAAACAACACGGATTGCGGACGAAGTCGCCCGCAACCGTGCGCTTGTATTCCAGTGCGAGCGAAAAGACCTCGTAGCGGCTGTTGGCCCGGTCGGCGATATAGACCTCCGGTTCGTCGCGCAGCGTGTTGATCCAGATGCCGTGACAGGTGTTGAACTGGCCGTGCTCGCGTCCCCGGCCGCCGATCGTTTTGAGATGCCGGAAGTTCTTGTCGAAACGGCTCACGATCTGGCTGCCATAGCCGTCCACGACGTAAATGTCGCCGTTGGGCGCGACCGCCACGTCCGTCGGGTTTGTCCAGTCGAACTTCTGCGCGGTGGAGGATTCCTTGTCCACGTTGCCGAGGGTGTAAAGAATCTTTCCGCGCAGATCAGTCTTGTAAACGCGCTTGCCGAGCTTTGGCCCTTCCTTGTTCGTGCTGACGTTTTCGGTGAAGTAAAGGAACTCCTCACGGCCCTCCCGGCTCCAGTAGAGGCAGTGCGCCGTGTCCTTGACTTGGGCCGGCGAATAACCCACCCGTTCGGCAAAGTCGTTGCTCCACGTCTCCAGGAGTTGTCCCTGCCGGCTGAACACCGCCACGGCCGGATGGGTGGAACGCGAGGTGACATAGATGCGGTCCTGTGAATCGGCCACGATGCCGCAGCCGAACCCGAACCGCATGCCCGCCGGCAGCTTTCCCCAGTTCTCGTCCAACGTGTAAGTCCAGTGTCCGCTCCCGATGCGGACCGGCGCTTTGGAGTCCTTCGAGTCGGCGAGTGCCGGTCCGGACAGGGCCAGGCCGACGGCGGCGAAGGCACTGGTCTGGAGGAAATCGCGGCGGCTTTGGCGATGCGGAAACAGGTATTCGTTCATAAACTTGTTCTGGCGGAGTTCGGAGGTGATTAAGAACCTGCTCCGAAGCATTGTCGAGCGCGAAAAAACCGGCGCACGAGAACCGCGCGCCGGTTGGGTCCAAGGAACAGGAGTTTACCGCAACTCCGCCTGATGGAACTCATACCAATCGTCCAGGTTGTTCAGGTTCACGGCGTCGGGGCAGACCGCGCTGGCGTCGGCGATGCCGTTGGCCTTCAGGATGCCGTCGCGTGTGGCGTCGTCGTGGATGTAACCCTGAATGGCCAGGTTGAGCTTCTGGACCGTGGCCTTGTCGAGGTGCTTCGCGTTCTGCTTCACCCAGTCCTCAAACTGCGGATACGTGGGTCTGGAGTTGGTGATGAATTTCTTCAACGCCTCCGGGTCCAGCCCGAGGGCATTGCAAACCATCATGTCGTAACCTTTGCCGATGCCCGGGTAACCGTCGGCCAGCTTGCCGCGAGACTCGAGGGAGACTTTGAGCCAGAGCCGTGGCAGGTGCAGAACCCCGAGCGGCCCGGCCACCCCGGAACTGATCAATGGAACAATTTTAGCCATAATTTCAATGAGTTAGTGGTTGCTGTGAACGGCGGGAAGCTTAGGAAAAATCGCCGCCCGGTCAACGGGTTTTTCCCAAAACCGTCGAGCCCCGCGATGGATGAGCACGAAGCGGACGCCGCCGAGTCAGGAATTGACCGCGAGCGGATGGAGGTTACGCTCCCGGCGTGCAGAAAGGCGAAGCTCGCGCGCTGGACATGTCCGAAACGCAATTCCTGTTGCGAATGCCCCAGCCGCGTTCGCTGTCCAGTCAACTCGGGCGGCGATGGTTTCTTTCCCTGCTGGCCATCCAGGGCTTGGGCGCCTTCGCGCTCATCACCCTGGGGGTGCTGATCCGCAAACTCCGCGTCGCCCGGTCGGTGGTCTGGCCGTTGATGCGCCGGGAGATTGTCCGGTCCGGGGTGCGGTTGCTGCCGATGTTCCTCTTCGTGGCCGGGGTGTTGGGACTGCTGATCATTGGTCAGACAGTGTCGTGGCTCACCCGGGTGGGCGCCATCAACTATCTCGGCAGCATCATGGTGGTGGTGGTCGTGCGGGAATTGGGACCGCTGCTGGCGGCGTTGCTGATGCTGGCGCGGGTGGGCACGGCGCATGTGGTGGAACTGGGCACGACCCGGGCGCTGGGCGAAGTGGAAGCGCTCGAGGCCCTGGGCATAGACCCGGTCCACTACCTGGTGGTGCCGCGTGTCGTGGGCATGGCCGTGGGGTTGTTCTCGCTGACGGTGTATCTGATTCTCGTCGCCTTGTTGAGTGGCTATCTCTGGGCGTTCCTGCAGGACGTGCCTTTGTTGCCGGGCGATTATTTTGACCAACTGGCCGGCGCGCTGACGTATGTTGATTTCATCCTGCTCGCCCTCAAGACCGCCGCGTTCGGATTCATCATTGCCATCATCACGTGTTACCACGGTCTGGCGCAACCGCTGCGGCTGGAGGAAGTTTCGCGGGCCACAGTGCGCGCGGTGGCACAAGCCACCGTCGCCTGTGCGCTGCTCGACGCCGTGTTCATCATCGTTTACCTGACGATCGGATGACGCCCTCAGCCGTCAGCCCTCTTGTACCCGTCCTGGAACTGCAGGATGTGGCCGTGCCTTCGATGACCGATCCGAGCGTGACGGTGGCCGAGCACATTGATTGGAGCGTGGGCGCGGGCGAGTTTTGGGTGGTCGCCGGCCCGCAACGCTCCGGCAAGAGCGATTTGCTGATGCTGCTCGCCGGGCTGATGGCGCCCGCAAGCGGCTCGCATCACCTGTTCGGCGGTGTGATGCCGGGATTCGGGGAAGAACGTCTGGCCGAGCGATTGCGACTCGGATTCGTATTTGAGGATGGGCAGTTGTTCGGCCGGATGACGGTGGCGGAAAACGTCGCCCTGCCGCTGCGTTACCATCGAGAACCGGCCCGCGAGGCGCTGGAACATCGCGTGCGGGCGATGTTGGAGTTGACCGAATTGACCGCGTTCGCCAACAGCACACCTGCCAACCTGGCGCGCAACTGGCGGAAGCGAGCCGGCCTGGCCCGGGCGTTGATCCTGCAACCCGAGGTGTTGCTGCTGGACGATCCGCTGGCCGGCCTCGAGGCGCGTCACGGGGCGTGGTGGTTGCAATTTCTCGCGGCTGCATCGCGGGGCGCCGACTGGCTGGACGGCCGGCCGCTGACCATCGTGGCGAGCGCCTCGGACTTGCGGCCGTGGCGCGCCCGGTCCCCGCGCATCGCCTGCCTGATCGAACGGCAATTACGGGTGTTCCGCGACTGGCAAGAGCTGGATCAGAGCGGCGAAACCCGCGTGCGGGAGTTGCTGAACGCCGAGTTGCCGGTGATTGACCCGCGCGACGGAATTTGAAACTGTGCGGCCGAACGGGATGAAATCGAGCGCGTACAACCGGGAACTTTTTGCATTGGAGTGCCGGACGGTTTATTCCCGTCGCTCCAGCGTTCCGGCGCACCCACATTCCCAACCTGTCCCGTGGCTCTCCAGGATTTAACCCCTCAACTTCGCACGCGTCTCAGCCGGATGGAGCGCGCCGTGGGCTGGTTCGTTTTGTTGGCGACGGCGCTGTTGGTTTTCGGCTTCGCCTATTACGTTTACAGCACCGCCAAGCGCAAGGGCTGGCTGCTCACCAAGGCGCCCTACTTCACGTTCACCGATCGGGCGACCGGGTTGAAGGTGGGCGATCCGGTGATGCTGATGGGTTTCGAGGTCGGCCAGATCACGCGCATTGACGCGCAGCCGCCCGAGGATTTTTACTTCAACGTCTATGTCGAGTTCGAAATCAAGGAGCCCTACTACGGTTACATGTGGACGCTGGGTTCGCGCGCGAAAGTCACCACGGCGGATTTCCTGGGCAAACGCGTCCTCGAGGTGACCAAGGGCACCGGCGGCGTGCCGACCTACAAATTCAATCCCTTGCGGGAACTGACACTGGACGAGGCGCAGAGTCTGGCCAACCCGGAGGCGTGGCAACTGGCCGAGGACGTGTACCTTGAACGGGATTCCGGTCTGGAACTCATGGTCGAGGCGCTGTCGCCGCTGACCGCCACCAACCTCGCGCGGCTCCGCGAACTGGGCCGAAGCCGCCTGCTGGCGTTCGACACACGCGAGGAGCGCCAGCAGATCACCGCCATCTGGCTCGATCGCAAGGGCCGCTACGATTTCTTCACGCGGACCAACGCGCCCTACTGGCTGCCGTCCGATGAATCCCCGGCGGTGACCGAGCGGCTCGAGAGACTCGTGGACCTGATCGAGCAGGCGCTGCCCGATTTTCTCGGGCTGACCAATCAAATCGCCGGCGTGCTTTCCAATGCCGTGGAAATGACCGCCACCCTGAACGCGCTGGCGGCGGACGCGCGGCCGGCGGCGACGAATCTGGCGTACATCAGCGGCCGGTTGCGCGAGCCGGGTTCACTCGGGGAGTGGTTGTTGGGCACCAACACCCAGCCGCAGATCAACGCCACCCTCGCCAGCGCCCAGGCCGCCATCACCCGGGCCGACACGAATCTGGCCTCGCTGGTCGAGAACCTGGCGCGTTCGCTCGACAACCTCGCCGACATCACCAGCAACTTGAACGCGCAGGTGCAGGCGAACACCAACATCCTCGGTTCGATCTCGGAGGCGGTCGTGGAGGCCAACGATCTAATGCAGGGATTGAAACGCCACTGGCTGCTGCGCTCGGCCTTCCGCCACCGCCCCGCCCCAGCGGACCGGCCGCCGCCCCCGTCGTCCCCGCCTTCCTCACCGCGAGGGCAGGAGCAATTCCCACGTTGAGCAGGCCGGGAGATTTCCAACTCCTTTCAAGCGGACATCGCGAGTTGGTCGTGCGGACCTGGATGCGGTCCCAGCTTCTCTTTCAGACCGTCCGCCGGTGATACCACCACCATTCGAACAACAGCACGGCCAAGCCGATCGCCGCCAGCGTGCGCCAGAGTTCCATGTTCGTCCGTTGCACTGTCGTCGCCGCGACCCGGGTGTATTCACCGAACTTCAACTCGTCGCGCGGCAGGATGTTGCTCTCGGCGGCGTCGAGCAGGTTGGCGGCAAAGGCGACCTCGTTGGTCCCGGCGCGCAAGTGATAAACGCCCCGTCGCGCGGTCTCGCCAAAGATGATTTCATTCGCGCCCTCGACGTTGAGCATGGTGGTCTTGCCGTCGGGCGATTTCACTTCGGCGGTTTTCACGGGTTCAGCGAGCGCGAGGCGGAACGGGTCGCCCGCCTTGATGAGAAGCTGGGAGCTCTTGGCATTGGCGGGGTTGAGCCAGTCCACGGCGTTGGCGATGAAGATTGGGAACGACACGCGCAACGGCCAGTTGCTCTCCAGCGGATCGAAACCCACCCACACGAGGCGCTGCCGGCCCAGGTCGCCCGCCAGGATGAGCGGCGCCTGCGGCGCCTCCAGAATGGCAATCGCCCACGGCGGTGTCCCGATGCTCGGGTCGGGCGTGAGGCTCTGCACGATCTGTACGTTGTCGAATCCGGCATAGCGCAACAGCGGGTGGGTGGATTTCCAGTCCACGATCACCGGCCCTTCCACCGAGGACACGCGCCCGATCCAGTTCGTGTTCACGGTGCGGAACGCGAGCACGTTGCCCTTGGGCCACTCGCCCGGCTGGACGCCATCGAGGACGACGAAATCGAATGTCGCCGCCGCGTCCGCGAGGTCATTGGCCACGGCGAGCTGCACGCCCCCCACGGCGCGCAACGCTTTTTCAAGCAACCGGTTTCCACGCGTGACGAGCAACACGCTCACCGGCTTGGGCAACAGGCTCACAATGGACGCCTCGTTGTCGGCGGCCAGATCGTCCCTGCCCGTGAGGCGCACGCTGAACACGCCGTCGCTTTCCTGTAGCGATTTGAAAACCTGTGGGGCGGCTTGTCCGCCCGGGATGGTGAGCGGACGAGTTTCGAGGAGGGTGCGGGATGACGCGCCGCCGGCCTGAAAATAAAGCTCCAGGTCGGCGCTCAGGGTGTTCGAGGAAAAGTTGGCGACGCCGGCGTAAATGGCGCGTTGGGTGGGGTCCTCGGGGTTCGCGCGAGCGTCAAGGGCGGTGATGCCGAGATTCTCGGCGCGCTGGCCGACCTTGTGATAAATGAGCGGCAGCGCCTTGTTTTCAAATTCCGTCAGGTCGCCCACGGCGCCGTCGCTGAAGAGATGAATCTCCGCGCTGCGGCGGTCGCGCACGAGCGACTCGGCCATCTTGAGCGCGGGGACGAGGCGCGTAGGCGAATCCGCCGGCGCACACGCCTGCAACGCGCGGCGCAACGCGGCCTTCTCGCTCGTGGCGGACTGCTTGACCTCGGTGTTCGCGGCGGCGAGCAGGACGACCATCTGATCCGTCGGCTCGAGACTGTCCACCCACTTGAGCGCCTCGACGCGCGCCCGCTCGAAGCGCGAGGGTGATTCGTCCGTGGCCTGCATCGAGGCCGAGCCATCGAGGATGACCACGCGCAACTGCGCCGGCTGGGCTTCGGTGGCGAAGAATGGCCGTGTCAACGCCAACACGGCGAGGGCGAGCAGAAGGAGTTGCAGGTAAAGCAGCCAGTTCTTCCGCAACTTCTGAAACGGTGCGCTGGCCTGGGTGTCGGCGAGGAACTTCTGCCAGAGCAGGGTGCTGGAGACGAGTTTCACCACCCGCTTGCGCTTCAGCAGATAAAACACAATCACCACCGGGATGCTGGCGGCGAAGGCGAAGGCGAATGGGGCGAGGAAACTCACAAGGCACCTCTGCGCTTGAACGTCTGCACGGAGACTTCAAGTCTCGCCCATGAAATCTCTCGGAATGTGTCTCGGGAAGTCCATGGCGTCGTGGAGGACGCGGGCAATCTCCACGCGCCCTTGGTGGATGCGATAAAGAATTGCGTGCCGGCCGGTGAAACAGATTCGACAACCGGGATACAGTTTATCACGCAGCCGCCAGCGTTCGGGAGTTTGGGCAATTCTCTCGAAGGCATCCCAGAGGGCGCCGACGTAGCGGTCGGCCTGTTCGCGCCCCCACGTTTCGACCGTGTTTGAGTAAATTGAATCCAGATCGCCGAGGGCCAGTTTCGAGAGGCGAATCCGCATGATTTAGCGCGGGTGACGCTCGTGCAACCGGGCCAGAAACTCCTCGCGTGTGAGATCCACCACTTCGCCCGAATCCAATTGCTCGAACCCGCGCCGACCTTCGTGATGCAACCAATCCAACACCGGCTCACGCTCGAACAGAAGGCGCAAGGCTTCCCGGACGACTTCACTCGGACTCTCATACAGTCCGGAAGCGACTTTTTCTTCCACGAGCCGATCCAGTTCCGGCGTGAGGTTGACCTGCATGGATACAAGATATGGCCCGCGCCAATGGTGTCAAACTGCGGTTTGGCTCTCATCCCCACACCTCCGCCTTCCGCAACTGCTTCAGGAGCAGGTCCTGCAAATCCATGTTCGACGGCGCCATGAAGAAGTTGATGCCGCGCTTGGTGCAATACTCGCGCAGGCGCTGGACGAAATTCTGCACGGTCTGCTGATACGCCTTCATGCGGTAGCGACCGAACGTGACTTCCTGCAAACCGCCGCTCTCGGAATCCACCAGACGCAAATCACCAAAGGTGGTTGGCTCGATTTCCTCGGGCGCGAGAATCTGGACGCAGTTCACCTGAAAGCCGCGGCCGACCAATGCAGTGAGGCCGGTCTCGTAGCCGGCCGGATCGAGAAAATCGCTCAACACGATGGCAAGTCCGGTGTGGCGGGCCTCCAACGCGCCGCGGCGCAGGGTTTCATTCAGGTCCGCGCCGCCGCCGGCCGTGAGGGCGTTGAGGTTGGCGAAGAATTGCGTTGCGCACTTCTTTCCCCGGACGCTGCGCAGCGCGCCGCGTGCGGCAAGTTCCACGGATGAATGCGGAGGGCGGAGGGCGGAGGGCGGGGTGGTTGCGCCCGGCGTGACACCTGACAATTCCACATTCCGCGCTCCGAATTCCGCACCGGGAAAGGGAATCACGCTCACCCGGTCAAACCCGCACAACGCCACGTAGCCAATGGCCGCGGCGACTTGGCGGGCGAAATCGAACTTGCGCGGCTCGCCGAAGGTCATGGACTCGCTGGCATCGAGAAAAATGCGGACGGGCAGTTCGCGCTCCTCCTCATAGAGCTTGAGGAACAGGCGGTCGAGACGGCCGAAGAGATTCCAATCGAGGTAGCGAAAATCATCGCCGGGAACGTAGCTGCGGTGATCGGCGAACTCGACCGATTGCCCGCGGGCGCGGCTGCGGCGCTCGCCCTTGGCACTGCTCTTGGCGCGCCGGGCCGCGAGCAACTGAAATTGCTCGAGGCGTCGGAGCAACTCCGGGGTGAGCAGGCCCATGGTCATGTCAACGGGCCGGCCGGCGAGAAACTTCGATTCGGCTCATGGCAGGTGAAGGTACGTCGCCCCAACCGGCATTGGCAAGCCCGGGACACGTCGGCACACGTCGGCGGGCGCATCTCAGTCTATTGCAGGCAGGCATTCCTGGCGTAGCGCAGGTTTCCCAACCTGCGGTATCGCCGACTTCCAGTCGGCTGGCCCAGCCACGGCGTGGCAGGCCAGGAATTCGCAGCGGTTGCGGATTGGAAATCCGCGACCCGGCAGACTGGAAGTCCGCGCTACGGCATCGCCTCGGCGCCCCCTGCAAGAAAATGAGATGCGCCCCACATCGGCAGGGCCGGGTTCACTCAATAAGTGGTGGTCTTGCCCGCGCTGAAGCGGCAAGAATGCCGCCGTTCGCAGGTGCGGAATTCAGACCTGCCGGATGAAAGCCCAATGAAAGCCAGCAATTCAATCCCGGGGCAGCCGCAGGTGGAGCGGCTGAGATTGGCCGTTCGCGGCGCCGTTCAGGGCGTGGGCTTCCGGCCGTTCGTGCATCGTCTCGCGGGTGAACTGCGCCTCGCGGGCTGGGTGAACAATTCTCCTCAAGGCGTGTTCGTGGAGCTTGAAGGTCCGCGTCCCGCGCTCGACCAATTCCTTCTCCGTCTCGATGCCGAACGCCCCCCGCGCAGTTCCATCCAGAGTCTGGAGGCGACCTGGCTGGACCCGGTCGGCTACCACGGCTTCGAGATCCGCCCCAGCGAGACCACCGGCGAGAAGATCGCGCTGGTCCTCCCGGACATCGCCACTTGTCCGGATTGCCTTCGCGAGATCTTCGATCCCGCCAATCGCCGCCATCGTTACCCCTTCACCAACTGCACGAATTGCGGTCCGCGTTTCAGCATCATCGAAGCGCTGCCTTACGACCGCGCGAACACCTCCATGAAGGCGTTCGCGATGTGTCCGGCCTGCCGCGCGGAGTATGCAGATCCCGGCGACCGTCGCTTTCACGCGCAACCGAATGCGTGTCCGGTCTGCGGGCCGCAGTTGGAGTTTTGGGTTGAGCCGACAAGCCGGGCGGCAGTTTGCGATCTGGAGAATGGAGACCGGCGGGACGCCTGTCCCACGGGCGATGTCGCCTTGCGAGCCGCCGCTGAAGCCATTCGCCAGGGGCAGATCGTGGCGGTCAAGGGCATCGGGGGATTTCACCTGCTGGCGGACGCGCGCAACGAGGGCGCTGTCCGCCGGCTGCGCGAACGCAAGCATCGCGAGGAGAAGCCGCTGGCGCTCATGTTCCCGACCGTGGAGAGCGTGAAGGCCGCCTGCGCCGTTTCGCCTCTGGAGGAACGGTTGCTCCGTTCGCCGGAAGCCCCAATCGTGTTGCTGCGCCGACGCTCCACCCTCACCCCTCAACTCTCAACGCTGATCGCTCCCGGGATTCCCAACCTCGGCGTGCTGCTGCCCTACTCGCCTTTGCACCATCTGCTGATGGCCGAACTCGGCTTTCCTGTCGTCGCCACCAGCGGCAACTTGAGCGATGAGCCGATCTGTACGGACGAACAGAAGGCCCTCGATCGCCTTGGCGGCATTGCCGATGTCTTCCTGGTTCATAATCGCCCCATCGTTCGTCATGTGGATGATTCCATTGTCCGCGTGATGTTGGACCGGGAAATGATTTTGCGGCGTGCCCGCGGTTACGCGCCGTTGCCAGTTGGGGTCAAATCCGACATCCGAAGTCCGCAATCCGAGGTTATTCTGGCCGTCGGCGCGCATTTGAAAAACTCGGTCGCACTCGCGATCGGCCCGCAGGTCTTCCTCAGCCAGCATCTCGGCGATTTGGAAACGGAGCCGGCACACGCGGCGTTTCGACAGGTGATTGCGGACCTTCAAAGCCTCTTCGCCGTGAAGCCCGAATTTGTCGGGGCGGATATGCATCCGGATTATCTCTCCACCCGGTTTGCGTTGGAACTCACGCGCCCGCCTGCGGCTCCCGACAAGCCGAAGCACGAGCCCCGGCCGCGCCACGTTCGCGTGCAACATCACATCGCGCATGTCCTGTCCTGCATGGCGGAGAATGAACTCACCCCGCCGGTCTTGGGTGTTTCCTGGGATGGAACGGGCTACGGGCTGGACGGAACGATCTGGGGCGGAGAGTTCTTTCGCGTCACAAAGGAGAGCATCGAGCGCGTGGCGCACCTTCGGCCATTCCGACTGCCGGGCGGAGAGATGGCGATCAAGGAACCGCGCCGCGCCGCCCTGGGTCTGCTGCATGAACTGACTCAAAGCCCGGACAAATCCGTGTTGCAAATCCAACAGGAACTTGTCCGCGCCTTTTCTCCGGCCGAACTGGCGGGGTTGCGATCGGCGTTGGCGCGCGGCATCAACTCGCCCTGGTGTTCCAGCGCGGGACGATTGTTTGACGCGGTCGCGGCGATCGTCGGTTTGCGACAGCGCACGCGATTTGAAGGACAAGCCGCGATGGAACTCGAGTTCGCCCTCGAGGGGGTTGCGACGGACGAAGTGTACGCGGTGGAGACACAGAGTCCTGGGTTGCAGGCTGGAGAAGCCGCTCGAGGGAAATCCGAAATCCGAAACCCGAAATCCGAAATGGTGTTGGACTGGTCGTCCATGATTGCGGAGATCGCCGCTGACGTTAAGCGCGGCGTAGCGGTGGGACTGATCTCGGCCAAGTTTCACAACGCGCTGGCCGAGGCAATTGTTTCTGTGGCGAAGCACGTCGGGTGTGACCGCGTGGCGTTGAGCGGGGGTTGTTTCCAAAATCGTTATCTGACCGAACGAACCGTGAGGCGGCTGCGCGCCGAGGGCTTCCAGCCTTATTGGCACCAACGCGTGCCGCCCAACGATGGCGGCATTTCGCTGGGGCAGGTGGTTGCGGCTCTGCGTTCGATTCGGGCTCAGTTTTCCGGCGGCAAGAGTGAGGCGGCCGAAAAGCCGGGCGAAGCGAAGGTTTGAATCTCGGCTCGGAGATTGGCTGAGATGGCGTCAAGATCTCCAATGAGATTCCTCCCTCGGACAGCGCAGGCTCGAACGCGACGCCGACTGCGAAACTAGCTGGAGTTGGTGGTCTTGGCCTCGACCGGCAGGGCATTCCACTTGGGCAACAACAGCAAGGCCGCCAGCAGCACCGAGGCGCCGAGCACCGTAAACACTCCCTGCCAGCCCCATTGTTTCTGCACCAGTCCCGGCAGCGCCCCGCCAACGACCGCGCCAATGGACCCTGCGCAGTTGATCAAGCCCGAGGCGGTGCTCGCGCCCTTCTTCGTCCCGAAATCCACCGCCGCCGTGCCGCTGATGAGCGAATCAGGCGCGTAGGTCAGCATCCCAATCAGGAACAGCGCGCCGCCCAACATCCAGGCCGTAGGCGGCATTTTGTCCAGGAAGAACAAGGCGACCGCCAGCAGTGCCAGGTAAATCACCGACACCGGCATCCGGCGGGAGCCAAAGATTTTGTCCGATAACAGTCCGGCCACGACCACGCTGAACACGCCGGCGAGTTCAAACATGGCGCTGAGCCCGCCCGCCAACGTCATCCCGCCGCCGAGCTTGTCGTTGATGTATTTGGGGCCCCAAAAAAGGATCGCGTAGCGCGCCGGTTTCAACAAGAAGTAGATGGCCGCCAGCAGCAGCACCATGGGGTTTCGCAACACGTCGAGAATCACCCTCCAGGACCCTTCCGGCTCCGGATGCGCGGCCTCCGCCGCCAGTGGCACGTCGGGATTCTCCTGGTGATACACCTCGACCGGCGGCAGCCCCACGTCCTCGGGCCGGTTGCGTTGCAACAGCAGGAATAAACCCCAGATGCCGAACAACACCAGCGCCGGAATGAAGAACGCGTAACGCCAGCCAAACCAGTCGCCGACCGCGCCCGCAAAGATGGAGGCAATCAAGCCGCCCACGGCATAGTTGGAACACCAGGCGCCCATCACGACGCCGCGCTCGCGGCGCGAAAAGAAGTTTCCCAGATTCTTGGAGAGCGGCGCCCAGCCGGTGGATTGACACAGACCCTGGATGAAAAACAGCACTCCGAAGGCGACGGTCAACGACGACGCGCCCATCGCCAGCGCTGCGATGACGGACCCCAGCATCCCCCCCAGCACCACGCGGCGCGTCCCGAATTTGTCGCCCGCGATGCCCCAGACGAATTGTCCGATGGCATAGGCCGTCAGGTAGGCCGCGTCTATCCGGGCCAGGTCCCCGTCGCTCAGACCCAGCACTTCGGGTTTGGACAGATCAATCTTGGCAACCGAGAAGGACTTGCGGGTGAGGTAGAACCCGGCATAAGCCAGCCAGGTGATGCCGAAAATCTGCCAGCGCCATCGCTCATAACGTGGGTCATTGCCAAAAAGCTTGGGCGCGTTGGACATGAATTTGTTGTTGCGGACGAGTGTGGCAGCGACCGATTGGGCGATGCAAGGAGGTTTGCCCAATTCCGCACCCCAAACCCGAAGGCTTTCCTTCTTCCAAGGTTCATCAACCGGCAAACGCCGATTTGCCGAGGATGAGCCGGCGCAACGACGCTCCACCCCACCCATGGCCTGTGGGGGCAAGCCGAGCCTGATCAGAGGAAGGCCGGTTTACATTTCACGCAAGGCCGTCGCGATGGGGATGCGCACGGCCCGGATCGCCGGGAAAAGCCCGCCCAGCAGTCCAATGACGACCGCCCAGACGATGGCGTTGAGCAGCAGTTGCGGTGTCACGGCAAACGCGAAGGCGATCTGGCTGAACGTCTGCCAGTTGATCGTGGCGGCTTTGAAACCGTCAAACGCGAAATAGGCCGCTGTGGCGCCGAAGACCCCGCCCAGCAACGCCAGCGCGAGCGATTCAATCATGACCGAGAGGATCACGGGACTGCGCCCGAATCCCAGCGCCCGCAGCGTGGCGATTTCCCGTGTGCGGGCCGCCACCGCGCTGTACATGGTGTTCAAGGCGCCGAACAAGGCGCCCAACGCCATCATGGCGGCAATGAACACTCCAAAATTCCGGATGAAGGCCGTCAGCATCGAGGATTGGTCCGCAAGAAACTCTCCCTGGCGAAGCACCTTCACCTTGAGTCGCGGGTCAGTGGTCAACGCCGCCTTGAACTCCTCAAAACTGGCCGGTGATGAGAGTTTCGCATACACGGATTGATAGGCGTCGCCGCGGTTGTAGGCCGGTTGGAGCACGGCGGCGTCGGTCCACATCTCGGACTCGGCCGAGCCGCCGCCACCGGTGAAGATGCCTACGATTTCCCATTCGTTCTGGCCGAGCCGCAGTTTTCCGCCCACGTCCAGCCCGGCAAACGCGCGCGCCGCGCCGGCCCCGACAATTACTTCATTGCGCCCAAGCGTGAAGGTGCGCCCCTCGATGATCTTGAAGTCATCCCGCACCTGGAGCGCCGCCTTTTCCACGCCGCGAAACGGGACGTTGGCGTCCGTGCCGGTCGAACGCTTCGGCAGGTTGATGATCACGAACAACTCCGCGGAAGCCAGCGGGCCGTCGGCGTTGCGCGCCACTCCAGGGGCGTCGGCAATCAACCGGGTTTCCTCCCGCGAAAGGCCGCTGGTCATCTCGGTGTCCGCGCCGCTGCGCAGCACGATCGCCACATCGTCGGCACCGCTCACGGACATGGCGGCGCGAAAACCGGCCGCGATGGACAGCACACCCACAAACACCGCCACCACGCCCGCAATGCCGGCGGCGGCGGCCACGGCGGCGCCCTTTCGCTCCGGAATGGTGCGGAGGTTGAACAGCGTCACGGAGACAACTTGGGAAAGCCAGTTCAGCATACTCTCAACGCTCGGAGGGGTTGGATGCCGGAGGTGCGGCTTGCCAGCCGTCCGACCCGCTGGGCGGCTGGTAAGCCGCCCCTCCGGGAGACCAGCGGACCAGCAAATAACTGGGATGCACTCGCTCCGTGTCCGGTCGAAGCCTCCAACCGCCAGTCCGCGGGAAATTGGAGATTGTGGCGGTTCATCCCTGTCTCCTCAAAGCGTCCGCGATGCGCAATCGCAGCGCCTGCAGGCCGGGCAGCAGTCCCGCGACAATCCCGAGGGCAAACACGAGCCCGACTCCCATGACCACATATCGTCCCGGCAGATAAAAGACGGGCAACAAGTTCGGCACCGGACTGCCACCGGCGGCAATCAGCCACGCCAGACCCAGACCCGCCAGTCCGCCCAGGCTGGCCAGCAGGAGGGACTCGGCCATCACCAACCCCAGCGCCAGTTCGCTGGTAAAGCCCATCGCCTTGAGCACGCCGATCTCCTCGGTCCGCTCGCGCACCGATTGCGCCATCGTGTTGCCGGCCACCAGCACGATCGTGAAGAACACCGCGCTGAGAATGGCGATCAGGATGGTGCCGATGTCGCCCACCTGTTGCGCGAAGCCCTGCATGAACGCTCCTTCCGGTTCGGCCTTGGTTTCATTCGGCGAATTGGCGAACTCGTCATCAATCGCCTTGGCCACCTCGACGGCGCGGTCCGGATCACTCACGCGCACGACATACCAGCCGACGAGTCCCTCGCCGAATGCGCGGCCCTCGTCGAAATAATCGTAACGGAAATAAAACCCCGAGGTGTCGGCGCTTTTCTTGGCGCCGTCATAGATGCCCACGATGTCGAACTCCCACGGCTGCTCGCCCTTGCGCGGCCAGATGGGCGAGAGGAGCGCGATCCGGTCGCCGATCTTCCAGTTGAACTCCTTCCGCTCGGCGAGGGTGCGTCCCACGATGGCCCCCGTGCGCGTCCGCAGCCAGGCCTGCTTCTGGTCCTCGGGCAGCACGTATTCCGGATACAAGTTCAGAAACGGTTCCGGCTCGGTCGGGATCGAGGCGAAGAAGTTCTTCGGCTCGTTCTGGTAGATGCCGTTGAACCAGGTGAAATGCACGGCGGAGGCCACTCCGGGAATCTGCTCCATGCGGGCCTTGTAGGACACGGGCAGATTCATGATGAGCGACACCTTGTGCCGCACCACCAGCCGGTCCGCCCCCGCCATCGAAACCCCCGCGGTGAAAGCCTCCTTGATCGTGCAAAGCAGGCCGAACAGCAGAAAGGCGACAAAAATCGAAAGCAACGTCAGCAGCGTGCGCAGTTTGCGCCGCTTCAAGTTGCTCCAGATGAGGTGAAGGAATCTCATTTCACCGGTTCGTTGCTCAGTTGTCCCTTGTTCAAATAAACCGTCCGCGAGGCGCGGGCCGAAGCGTGCGGGTCGTGCGTGACCATGATGATGGTTTTGCCGTGCTCGCGGTTCAGCGCCTGGAGCAGGTCCAGGATTTCATCGCCCGACTTGCGGTCCAGGTCGCCGGTCGGCTCGTCGCAAAGCAACAGGGTTGGGTCGGTCACAATCGCCCGGGCGATGCCCACCCGCTGCTGTTCGCCGCCGGAAAGCTGGCGCGGGTAATGTTTGGTGCGGTGCGCCAATCCCACCACCGCCAGAGCCGTGGCCACGTGCTTGCGGCGCTCGGCCTTGGACAGGTGCGTCAGCAGGAGCGGCAGCTCCACGTTGCGCTCCGCCGTGAGCACCGGCAGCAGGTTGTAAAGCTGGAACACAAACCCGATGTGCCGCGCCCGCCAGGCCGCCAACTGGCGGTCGGAGAGTTCGTTCACGTGCTCCCCCGCGATGCTCACGCTCCCTCGCGTGGGACGGTCCAGTCCGCCAATCAGGTTCAGCAACGTGCTCTTGCCGGAGCCCGACGGCCCCATGAGGGCGAGGAATTCGCCCTGCGGCACTTTGAGATGCAGGTCGGAAAGCACGTGGATGTCCTCCGAGCCGCGATGGAAGATTTTCTCGACGCCGTCCAGGTCCACCAACGCATGGTTGCTCTTGGCTGGTTCGTTCATGGCTTCAGCTCCTTCAGAGTAGCTCCATCGGTCAACCCGGCGGGCACCCGGGCCACAATTTTTTCCCCGGCGGACACCCCGGCGCTCAACTGCGTCTCCTCGCCGACGGTGAGACTTACAGTGACGGCGCGACGCTCGGCCCGGCCATTCTGCACCACCCACACCACGTCGCGCCCGTCCTGCTGCTGGAGGGCGGACTTGGGCACGATGATGGCGGGGGTGACCGCCGCCCCGGCGCCCGCCGCTTCCCGGAAGGCCACCTTCGCGCTCATCTCCGGCAGAATCCGCGGATCAAGCTGGTCGAAACCCACCCGCACTTTCACGGTGGATTTCTGCCGGTCGGCGGTGGGAATGATGGCAATGACTTTGCAGGGGATTCGCCAGGAGGGATAGGCGTCCAGCGTGGCCTCGACCGGCTGGCCCGCTTGCACACGGTTGATGTAGCTCTCGCTCACGTCAATTTCGATCTCGAGCGATTCCATGTCCACAATCGTGCAGATGCCGGTGCGGGTGAAACCGCCGCCCGCCGAGATGGGCGAAATCATTTCGCCGGGCTGGGCGTTCTTGGAGGTGACAATGCCGGTGAACGGGGCGCGGATGATGGTGTCTTCCACTTGCTGCTGCCACAAGGCCAGTTCTCGTTCGGCCACCGTGACCTGCTTCTGCTGCTGCTCGAGCCGCGCCGCCAGAGCCTTGGCCTCGGCCTCGGCGCGATCCAGTTCGGCCTGCGGCGCAACCTGGCCCTTCACCAGTTCGCCGGCACGCGTGAATTCCAGTTCCGCCTGTCGGAGCCGCGCGCGGGTTTCCGCCAGGGCGCTCCGGGCGGATTCGAGTTGTGCCTCGGCCAGTTGCAAGCTGGCCCGGACGTTCACGTCATCGAGCCGCGCGAGGATCTGTCCCTCCTTCACGCGCATCCCTTCTTCCACCAACACCTCCATGACCTTGCCGGTGACCTTGGAGGACACGGTCGCTTCCCGTCTTGCCGTAACGTAGCCGGAGGCGTTGAGCACCGTCCGCTCGCCGCTGTTTCCGGCGGCGGACCGCGCCAACACGGTCTGAACCTCGATCGTCTTCGGGCGTTTCAGCCAGGCGACGCCGCCAGCACCCAGCAACAGGAGCAGAACCAACAACCCCACCAGCCATCCACGCGACCGGGAAGCGGCTTCCGACCGGCGGTGGATTTTCAGGTCATCGAGCGAATGTTTGGGCGGCGTCATGGTTGCACGGAGCGCAAAGGAAACCCCGTTCCACCGCCCGGGTCAAGGACGAGGAAGACCCGGAAGCGGTGCGAGTCCCCCGGTGCGAAACTGGTTGGACCTATTGTTACAGCCTTCAGTTAGCACCGTTGCCAGAGCAGTCAAATCCGACGGCACAGCGGATTCACCGAGCACGGATTCGCACCGTGCGGTTCCGGGAACATCCATGCGACGGACCTGTCTCGCGCGTTTCTGACGGGAGGTGAAAAACAGCCTGCCAGAGGACCGTGCCATCTGGTGGGTGGTGGTCAGTTGATGAAGGATGTCTCGTTGGCCTGCAACAAGGCATGCGCGTAGCTTTCCCAAACCGTCAGCGGGGCGGGTGGGCGGAAGTTATCGCGTTCGCGCCGGATTTGTTGCCGCGGAGGTTGCCTCGGGCGCGGGCGATTTACATCGCTGGCCACGAGCCGCACCTCATCGGTGGTGGCCGCGGATGGTGCGGGCGACGGAGCTTCGGCAACGAATTCGAGGCCGATCTTCATCTCTTCCGGGCGGGGCGGCCGCTGATAAACCCGCTCGTAGAGAAAAGCGATGCGCGCCTGCTCGTCCGTGCATGCCTTGAACTCCGGCAGCGCGACCAACCGCCGCGCCTGTTCGATGGCCAGCGAGCTGTTCATGAAGAACAGCGCCTGCTGCGGCACGGTGGTGGCGTGGCGTTTGCCGTTGGGCATGTCGGGATTGGCAAAGTCGAAATTCACCAGCACGTCTTCCAGGTCCGCCCGGTCAATCCGGCCATAGATGCTCCGGCGCGTCGAATCCGGTTGCCGCGCGAAATCCACCGGGCGGCCGTACAGCGTCCGGTCCAACGCTCCGCCGATGGCCAGCAGCGCATCGCGGACGGCCTCGAATTCCAACCGGCGGATGTTGGTCCGCCAGAGCAGGCGGTTGTCCGGATCCACCTCGGCGTATCGCGGATGGCTCTCGCTGCTTTGTTGATAAACACTCGAGAGCATGATCAGGCGGTGCAGCTTTTTGAGACTCCAACCCTCCTCGACAAAGCGCGAGGCCAGGTAATCCAGCAACTCGGGATGACTCGGAGGTTCGGACATCGTGCCCAGATCGTCCGGCGTGGTCACGAAACCTTCGCCGAAATGATGCAGCCACACGCGGTTGACCATCACCCGCGGGGTCAGGGGATTGGCCTTGCTCACGAGGGCGTGGGCCAGTTCCAACCGGCCGCTGCCATTGGTGAACGGGACGCGGGTTGGGCCGGACAGAACTTCCAGGAATTGCCGCGGCACGACCGGTCCGCGATTGCCCGTCTCGCCGCGAATCAGCACCGGCGAGTTTTGGGGCCGGGGCGCGTCCACCAGCGCCATGGCCCGCACCGGCGCGCCGGGATGGGTCATCTCGAGCCGCGCGAGGGCGGCCTGCGTCTCGCGGGATTCGCGCTGCAACCGCCGGATCAGTTCGCGGTCGCGATTCCGACTGCGTTGGGCGGCGCGGAACTCGGCTTCCAGCGATTCCTGCTTTTGGTCCAGTTCGGTGCGCCGCTGGTGATACTCCCGGTATTCCGCCGTCTGAGAGACTTTCTCGATGACCGGTTCGACGCGCGGCTGGATGCTGCTGGCGAAAATCCCGTGCAACGAATAATAGTCCCGCGTCGGGATGGGATCGAACTTGTGATCGTGGCAGCGGGCGCAGCTCACCGTCAGTCCGAGAAAACCCTTGGTCACCACATCAATGCGGTCGTTGATGATGTCGTTCGGCATTCCCATGAAGCGGTCACCCACGGTCAGGAAACCCAGCGCGGTGAGATTCGTCGGATTCCTGGCCGTGGCGGGAAGCTTGTCGGCCGCGAGTTGTTCGATGACGAAGACGTTGTAGGGTTTGTCCTCGTTGAAACTGCGGATGACGTAGTCGCGATAGGTCCAGGCGTAGGGATTGTTCGGGTCTTCGCGCTGCCGGCGGATCTGGCCCTTGGTGTCACTGTAACGCGCCACGTCCAGCCAGTGTCGTCCCCAACGCTCCCCGTAATGTGGCGAGGCCAGCAGGCGATCCACCACCTTCGCGAACGCGTCCGGGGAGTTGTCGTTGAGAAATTCGTGGACCTCCTCCGGTGTCGGCGGCAGTCCGATCAAATCAAACGTGGCGCGACGAATCAAAGTGCGCTTGTCGGCGGGCGGATTGGGTTTGAGACTTTTCTCTTCAAGCTTCGCGAGGATGAAATGGTCCACCGGCGATCTGGCCCAGGCGGAATTCCTTACTTCGGGCACAGCCGGCCTGGAGAGAGGCTGCCACGCCCAATGTTTCCTGGCCGGGTCCACCCACGCCTTTTGCGCCGCGGTTGCCACGCGCGGGTCGGGAGCGCCCATTTTCACCCACGCTTCCAGGTCGGCGATCTGCGCGTCTGACAGCTTCTTGTCCTTGGGCGGCATCCGCAAATCTGGATCGTTGTATCGCACCGCTTTGATGAGCCGGCTGCTTTCCGGCTCACCGGGCACGAGCGCCGGACCGCTGTCGCCGCCGCGGAGCGTGGCTTCGCGGGTGTCGAGCAACAAACCGCCCCGCACCTTCTCGGCTCGCTGGCTGTGGCACGGGTAGCAGTGATTGGCGAGAACGGGGCGGATTCTGTTCTCGAAGAACTGGAGTTGGGCGGGCGTGGGATCGGCGGCGGCGGAAGCGGACAAAGACGCAAATAGAAGAATACTCGAATACCCGAACGCGGATCGGATGACTCGAGCCGGCTTGCGTCCCTGGGTATTCGGGTGTTTGGGTTTGTTCATGCTTTCAGGCCAGGATCGCTTTCACCACTTCGCCATGAACGTCCGTGAGCCGGAAGTCTCGCCCGTTGTAGCGATAGGTCAGCTTGGTGTGATCGAAACCGAGCAGCGCCAGAATCGTGGCGTGCAGGTCGTGGACGTGGACTTTGTTCTCCACCGCCGCCGCGCCGAATTCATCCGTCGCGCCGTGAACGTAACCGCGCTTCACGCCCGCGCCCGCCAGCACCGTCGTGAACGCCCGCGCGTTGTGGTCGCGGCCCGGGTTGTCGTTGCCGTTGCGGTCGCGGACGGGTTTGCGCCCGAACTCGCCGCCCCAGACGACCAGGGTGCTGTCGAACAGGCCGCGCTGTTTCAAGTCGGCGATGAACGCGGCCAGCGGCTGGTCAATCTCCCGGGCCCGCTGGGGCAGACGCTCTTCGAGGTCCTGGTGGTGATCCCAGCCGCCGGCCCAGAC
Organism: Verrucomicrobiia bacterium; assembly: GCA_011525685.1. GTDB lineage: Bacteria > Verrucomicrobiota > Verrucomicrobiia > Limisphaerales > JADLHS01 > WYBW01. The sequence continues at coordinate 12,194 of WYBW01000077.1, read as the reverse complement.
CTGCACGAAACGCACTCCGCGCTCGAGCAAGCGCCGCACGATGAGGAGTTGATTGCCTTGCGGGGTGCGCCCGTAAGCGTCACGAACGGCGGCGGTTTCTCTGCCCAGGTCGAAGGCGTCTGTCGCCTCGGTCTGCATCCGGAACGCCATTTCGTAGGACTGCAGCCGCGCTTCCAAGGCGGCCTCCTTCTGAAGATTTTGGCTGTGCAATGCATTGAGCTTGTGAACGAGGTCCAGTTGCCGGCGTTGTTCCGTCGGCGGCAGATGGCGGTTGCGGATGTTCTCGATGAGTTGATCCACCGCCGTCACCCGCGTGTTGATGCTCACGCCTTGATAAAGACCCGGGAGAAAGGCCGCCTGCCAGTTCGCGCTACCGCCGGGCGGCGTGCCTCCCGGACGCAGGGATATGAACCCGGGCAGATTTTGATTCTCCGTCCCGAGGCCGTACAACACCCACGACCCGAGGCTGGGCCGCGCCAGGCGGGTGGAGCCGGTGTTCATAAAGGTGGTCGCCACTTCATGCGCTGGAATGTCCGTGTGACACGAGCGCACCACACACAGGTCATCGGCCAACTCACCCAGCTTGGGGAACACCTCGCTCACCTCAAGGCCGCACCGGCCCTTTCGCTCGAACTTGAAGGGCGACGCCATCGCCACCCCGTCCATGCCGGGAATCGCCCGCCCCTCGAACCGCGCGAGGGCCGGTTTGGGATCCCACGTGTCCAAATGCGACGGCGCGCCTTGGGCGAAGATGTGAACGACCTGCTTTGCCCGGGCAGGAAAATGCGGGGTCTTCGGCAGCAGTGAAGCGCTCTCGGCTGCCCGGGCTTCCGTAACGAAAGCATCCCGGCCAAAGAGCGCCGCCAGGCTCAGGGCGCCGAACCCCATCCCGGCCCGGTTCAGGAACTGGCGGCGGGTCAGAAACAGGTCTTCCCAGCGGACAGCATGTTCCTGCTTGTACTTGTCGGCGGCGTTCATGGCTTTCACAATACCTCAAACGACGGCGGTGCCGAGCGCGAGGTTTCGGAAAATTGCGCCAGCCGGGCCAGAAAATGAGCCAGACCAAAACTCTCCGCGGCGAGTGCCAGCATTGTGGCGAGCCGATCCAGTTTGCGGCCGAAGCCGTCGGGCTGACGGCCGATTGCCCGCACTGCGGCCAACCCACCGAACTGCTGCTGGCCACCCCGCGACAGGAACCGACCGTGCCGATGAAGACGATTGTCTTCACGGTCCTTGCGATCCTGATTCTCATTGGCGGACTGATCGCGGCCATGGTTGCGGTCAATCGCCTGCAACGAGAGGCGGAACAGCGGCGGGGTGCAATCGTGGCAACTGACGGAAGAGAGGCCCAAGCGGCGGACCCTTTCGCCCGGTTGGGGTTTCTGGTTTCAGCCGTGAGCCTGGAGAAGACGCCGGGCAGTTCACTTGTTCACGCCACCGGCACCGTTCGCAACCGAACGGACCGCCGACGGTTCGGGTTGAAGGTGGAGTTGGAGGTGCTCGACAGCAGCGGGAGCAAAATCGGCACGGCCACAGATTACCAGTCCACTTTGGAGCCGCAGGCTGTCTGGAATTTCAAAGCCTTGGTGCTTGAGGCGAAAGCGGCCGGCGCGCGAATCGTCGCGATCACGGAGTCCCCTTGAAGCGCCGCGGCATCAGCCGGCTTGCAACCGTCCGACAAACCGCCGCATCCGGACCATCGCTTCCTTGAGGTTCTCCATGCTGGTGGCGTAGGCGCAGCGCACGAAACCCTCGCCACAAGCGCCGAAGGCGGTGCCGGGAACGACCGCCACTTTTTCCTCCTGCAACAACTGAAGCGCGAATTCTTTGGCGGTACAGCCAAACCGGGCCACGCTGGGAAAGGCATAAAACGCGCCCAGCGGACGATGGCACGCAAGGCCCATTTCCGTGAACGCGGACGCGATGAAATTACGACGACGGCGATACTCATCCACCATTTCGCCCACGTCCACCTCGGGCCGGGCGAGCGCTTCGATGGCGGCCTTCTGACCCATCGAAGAAGCACAGAGCATGGTGTATTGATGGATCTTCATCATCGCTTCGATGAGGTCAGCCGGCCCGCAGGCGTAGCCAAGACGGAAACCCGTCATCGCCCAGGCCTTGGAAAAGCCGTGCAGAAAAATGGTCCGGTCGCGCATCCCGGGCAGGCTCACGATGCTCGTGTGGGGCGTGTCGTAAGTCAGTTCGCCGTAGATTTCGTCCGTGATGACGATCAGGTCCCGTTCCCGGGCAAACGCGGCGATGTCCTCCAAATCCTGGCGGCTCATGATTGCGCCGGTGGGATTGTTGGGAAAATTCAACATCAACACCTTGGTCTTCGGCGTGGCTTTCGCTTCCAACATTGCGCGGGTGAGACGAAATCCGTTCTCCGCTTTCGTCTCCGCCGCGAGTGGCATGCCGTGCGCGAAAAGAATCGTCGCCCGGTAGGACACGTAGCACGGTTCGTGATAAAGCACTGCGTCGCCCGGATTGAGGAGAGCGCGCAAGGCAAGGTCGAGCGCCTCACTGACCCCGACGGTTACGAGGATTTCATCATCCGGGTTGTATTCACCGCCGAATTGTCGGGCGACGTATCTGGCCAGGGCGCGGCGCAATTCGAGATAACCGTAGTTGCTGGTGTAATGCGTCACGCCGCGTTCCAGCGCGAAGACCGTGGATTCGCGTACGTGCCAGGGGGTGTCAAAGTCCGGTTCGCCGATGCCCAGGCTGATCACGTCCTTCATCGTGCTGACGATGTCGAAGAAGTCGCGGATGCCCGAGCGCGGGATGTCGCGCACGGTCAGGTTGATGCGGTCACGGAGCGATCGAGAGCCGTTCATCGGGAGTATCCTGATGCATCAACACGCCAAAGCGCTTGTAGGTCTTGAGCATGAAATGGGTGGAGGTGGACAACACGCCTTCGAGCGGCGACAACCGTTCGCTGACGAACGCCGCCACTTCGCGCAGATTCCGGCCCTCGACGAACAGCAACAAATCGTAGCTACCGCTCATCAGATAGGCTGATCGCACTTCGGGAAACCGGCTGATCCGCTCGGCGATGGTGTTGAAGCCGCCCTCGCGCTGCGGGGTGACCTTGACCTCAATGACGGCCGTGACGCGGTCCAGGTCGAGCTGGTCCTCGTTCAACACCGCCTGGTAACCACGAATGACGCCGCGCTTCTCGTAATCGGCAATGCGCTGGTTCACCTCCGCCAGCGGGAGGTTCAGCATTTTGGCGATGTTCTCCCGCGACTCGGTGGCGTTGGCCTGTAAAATCTTCAATAACTCGTCCATGCTCGCTTCAGTTGAGTGGCGCGCGAAACGTAGCGGTTTCGGGTGGCCGCCGTCGAGCAGGAATGGGAACTGGTCTGGCGAGTGCGGCAAGGCGGCAACCGCGGAGCGTGTCCGAAGACACCCTTGGACCGGGATTCTCCCGCTTCGCCGCGATGGGAGCAGGATCAGGGAGAACTTGCGGTGCAGCTCACCGCTGCCGGGTCGCCTCCACCCCCCCCGTGAACCGCTCGGGACTCCGCCAGGTCTTGGAGTGCGGCAGCCCTCTGCCGCCTTGGAGGCTAGGCGGGCGGGCGAGAGCGGCAGAGGGCTGCCGCAGTCCAAGACGCTCTCGCGTCGCACGGAGGGGTTCGGAGGCCGATGCGCGATTTCAGCATCGTGGAGACTCTCCGCGAACCACCGGTCTGTAACGCCGACTTTCCAGTCGACGCCTGGCCGGTTGGAAAACCGGCGTTACGCCCTTCCGCTGGGGTTCAGGGGCGCAAAGCGCGAACTCTTGCTCATGAGATTCTCACGCTGAGCCTACTCGCGGGAGAGCGACAAGCTCTCATGCAATGGTGCTCGCGCGCAACTCGCTGGAGACATCGCCGTCTCGCGACTTCTCCCACTTCGGCGAATGATTCCCCCCTCTCCCGCAGGGAGAATTCATTTCCGATACGTATCAGGGCCGGGGCGAGAGAGAGTGTCGGCGGATGTTCTTGGCAATCTTTGCCGGGGTTGCGCGAGGGCGTGTCCTTGTATTTCAGATCGAGGCTTTGACTGCGACGCGCGGTCCCGGTTTCCCCTTGCCGCTGATTTCTCGTTTGCCCATGCTGCCGGCAATGGCTGAACGCCCCGTTTCCACGCTCAACAAACCCGATGTCGCGCTCGAACTGACGCTGCGGCCCTCCATTTTTTCCGAGTTCACCGGCCAGCCCAAGGTCAAGGAACGCCTTGAAATCGCCGTCGCCGCCGCCAAGAAACGCGGCGAAGCCATTGACCACATTCTGTTGAGCGGTCCGCCCGGTCTGGGCAAAACCACCCTCGCCTACATCATCGCCAAGGCCATGGGCACGAACCTCAAGGCGACCAGCGGGCCGACCATCGAGAAAGCCGCCGACCTCGCCGGTCTGCTCACCAACCTCGAAGAAGGCGACGTGCTGTTCATTGACGAAATCCATCGCCTTCAGAAGACCATCGAGGAATATCTCTACCCCGCGATGGAAGACTTCAAACTGGACATCATCATTGATCAGGGCCCCAACGCGCGCAGCGTGCGGTTGAACCTGCCGCGCTTCACGCTCATCGGTGCGACGACCCGGAGCGGTTTGCTCACGGCGCCGCTGCTGACACGCTTTGCCGTGCGCGAGCGGCTGGACTATTACGTGGCCGAGGACCTGCAGAAGATCGTGGTCCGCTCGGCGCGCCTGTTGAACGTGGAGATTGAAGCGGATGGCGCGTTTGAAATCGCCCGGCGCAGCCGCGGCACGCCGCGCATTGCGAACAACTTGCTGCGCCGGGTCCGCGATTACGCGCAGGTCCGGCACGACGGCCGCATCACGCGCGACGTCGCCGACCGCGCGCTGGCCATGCTGGAAATTGACCAGAACGGCTTGGATGAAATGGACAAGCGCATCCTCGAAGCCATCATCGCCAAATTTAGTGGCGGCCCGGTGGGCGTGAGTTCACTGGCGGTAGCGGTCGGCGAAGAGCCCGACACGATCGAGGAAGTGTATGAACCGTATCTGATCATGGAAGGCTACCTGAAGCGCACTCCCCAAGGGCGGGTGGCGACGGAGTTGAGTTTCAAGAAGCTGGGACTGACGCCGCCCGCCGACCACCAGCCAAAACTGTTCAAACTTCAACCTTAGGCGGAAAATCCGGGCAGAGCTTGGAACTGGGGATTGGACCGGAAGGGTCGAAGAAGGACATGTTGCCATGCTGGTCACAAATCCAGAACTCCAGCGCGCCCTTTTCAAAATAAAGTTGCTTCTTCTCCTCGATTTCACCGGGTGAATTTGAAGGCGAAAGAACTTCGACACATATCTCCGGGGCGATCAGGTAGGCCGGGTCGTTTGGCTTGGACTTGCGACGTTCCTGCGAAACCCACGCCGCATCCATTGCCTTGACCCCTTCGCGAGTCTCAAGCGGACATTCCGTGATGCTGCGTCCATTCCGCAAGAGCGTTCGGAGCAAGTAGGCGATTTCCGTCTGGTATTCAGCGTAGCGACTCCTGGGAGGCGGGCTCATAACAATGTTCCCCCATCGGTCAGTTTCGATCCGATAGGGCAATCGGTTCAACCGTGGGTCTTCGCAAACTTCCGCCCATGTCATGCCAAAACCTTACCTACTACTCTTCACCCGACAAGAACATTTGTTTCGCCTGCGGCCACCGTTCAATTCGCCCCCCACTTGGTGTTCTTCAAGAACGCCACCAGGTCCGCCAGTTCCTGCTGCGTCAGTTGTCCATCCAAGCCGCCGGGCATCACCGACACCTGGCTGGGGCGCATTTCGTTGATCTCCGAACGGGCAATGCGCACCTCCGTGTTCGGGCCGGTGGCCAGCACGATTTCCTCCGCCCCATCCTTGCGCAGCACCCCGCTGTATTCCTCGTCGGACTTGGTGGTCACGATGACCGGTTCGTAGCTGCGCACGAAACTCGCGTTTGGATACACGATGGCCTCGAGCAAATCCCGGTCAGTTCGCGCCTGGCCGATGCTGGTGAGATCGGGTCCAACGGTGCCGCCGACGTAACCCATCTTGTGGCACGCGGCGCAGGCCGTCCTTTCGCTGTTGAAAATGGCCTGGCCCACGCGGATGTCACCCTTGGGCAGCGAGGTGAGCAAAGCGTCCAGATGCGCCTTCTGCTTCGCCTCATCCACGTTCAGCAGCGTCAACAACTCGGCACTCTTTTCCTGTACGGACACGGAGTACTTCGCGGCAAGCGCCTTGAGGGCGTCCGGCCGCGCGCCAGCCAGCCCTTTCGATTCGCGCAAGCCAGCCATCAGCTTCAAACCCACCACCTCACTCTGGGTTTGCTCGAAGGCCGCGAGGAGCTTTGTGACTTCGAGCGGGCCGGTGGACTTGATCGTTTCGGCGAGCGTCAGCAATTGCTCATCACTGAGTTTCGCCCTGGCCAGCACGCTCGCCGCCGAGTTGCGAGCCGCCACAGACCTGGCCGGATCGAGACTCGCGCACAGAAAGTTCAACAGGGCCGGCTCAACCGACTTCACCCCCGCGGGCAGCGCCGCGAGCGCCTCGAGTCGAAGTTCAACCGGTTGCGAAGGGTCATTGCCGATGCGCAGCAGTGCCGGCGAGAAGTCCGGGGCGTCGCTCTTGGCCTGGGCCAGCACGCGGCACGCGGCGATGGCGGCCGGCAGCAACTCGGCGTGGCGTGAACCAAGGATCGCATTCAAAGGGCCAGCCCAAGGAGCAGGTGCCGACCTGAGATTTGCCAGCACGATGACATTCAACACAACTCGTTTCGTGGAACTGGACGTTTGCGCGCCCGCGAGCAAATCGCCCAGCATTTTTTGAATGGCAGCGTCGCCGGCGAACTGTGCCAGTTGCCGACCCAATTCCGCGCGATCTGCGTCACTGAGATCGGTCGCGCTCAGTCGTTGCCGGAAAAAGCCGGCCAATGCGCCGCCCCAATCCGGATGATGGCCGGCAATCCACGCGGCGGTCTTCCGCAGTGCCGCGTCGGGCGACGCCAGAAACGGCGTCACGTCCTCCGGCTTCAGGTCGCCGGCGTCCATTTGATCCAGCGCGATCAATCCCGCCCTCCAAACGCGGGCGGAGACGGCCTGTTCGGTGGCGTTGGCGGGATTGACAGGGTAACGTCCCAGTTCTGCCCGGAGCGATTTGGGTGAATTGATTTCGATGAGCGCATACGCAACGCTGTGAAACAAGGTTGCGTCCGATCCCTGCTCGGCCACCGCGCGCAGCAAGGCAAACGTATGCCTTGTGTCTCCGGCTCGACCCGCCAGTTCAGCGGCCGCCCGTCGGACTCCCGGCGTTTCACAGGCCAGTGCAAACTCCAAAGCCGCCCGGGCTGAATCATTCCGGGGCGTAGCGCGAATCAGGCTCAGGGCTTTCAACTTGGTCTGACGAAGAGTTTCTCGCGCGGCTTCGTCAGCCATCCCTGAGCTCGCATTGCCCGTCACACTTGCCCAAAGCGCTTCGACCGCTTTCGGGCTGCCAATGCGCGACAGGGCAAACACCGCACGCTGGACGGATGACAGGTCTGAACTGCGGGCCAGAAACTCAGCCAGGGCCGCCACGGCCGCGTCTCCGCGACGGCTGAGTTCGTGCGCGGCCCGGTCACGAACGGCGGGTCTGGCGTCAGCAAGCATGTTGGCCAATGTTCCCGGATTGCTTGTCGCCCAAGCGATTCTCAGTCCGTGAGGGTCCTCCAGCTTCGGCGCGCCTTTGCGTCGAACCCGATAAATCGCCCCCAGCACGTCGGGTTTGGCCAGTTGCGAACTCGGACAACACAGCTTGTACCAACCGCCCGTGTCCACTACGAGCAGGCTGCCGTCGGCATCCTCGAGCACGTCGGTCGGATGGAAATCGGAATTGTCGGACACCAGGAAATCGCTGTCGGTGCTGGCGAACGTGGCGCCGTTCCGCTTCAGAATATGGCGCGTGACCTTTCGCAGATTGAAGGAGGTGGCAAAAAAGTTGTCGCGGTAATCGTCACCGAAAACATTGCCTTCATAGCGCCACAGCGCGGTAATGGCCGACGGGCCAGCTTGGTAAAACGGATGCATGACTTCGGGACTCGTGCGCTTGACGCGACCGTCTTCAATCACATCGTGAACCTTGCCGAAGACCCCGCCATAGACCGCGTGGGCAATCCCGTCTCGATAACCCGGTTGGCTGAAGTCAATAAAGGTGCTGGTGAAAATCGCCTCGCCTTCGGGCGTGAAAGCAACTTCCACCGGGTTGTCCATCCCGCCGGACATGATGACGTCCAGGTCCGAACCGTCGGGCCGCGCGCGGAAGATGTGCGCCGCTTTGTCCTTCAGGATACGCCCATTGCCGAGCTTGTGGGTCTGCTCGGCGAACGCTCCCTTGGTCCAATAGAGATAACCGTCCGGACCCAGATGCGGGCCATGAATGTCGTTGGCACAGCCCGTGAGTGTCCCGCCCTTGAACCACTCCTCGCGTTTGTCCGCCACGCCGTCGCCGTTGGTGTCGGTGAACTTCCAGATGCTTGGCGGCGCAGCCACATAAACCGAGCCATCGTACCACAGGCATCCTTGGGGAAACATGACCTTGTCCGCAAACACGATGGACTTGTCGAACTTGCCATCGCCGTCGGTGTCTTCGAGCCGCAGGACGCGATGGTCGGGATTCTTGAGCTGAATGTCGGGCTTCTCATTCGAGCCGGAGGAATCGGTCACGTAAAGCCGGCCCTGTTCGTCGAAGGCAGCCGAAACCGGCCGCGGCACCAGTTCCGAAGCGGCCACCAGTTCGATCTCGAAACCGTCAGGCAACGTGAACTTGTGTTGACCAATTTTGAACGGGGCAGCGTATGCGGCCGTCGCGAGGACAATGGCCAGCGTCCCAATCGGGCACAGTAGAGAACTTTTCATGGCAAACTATAACGGCGTTGAGGGGAGTAAATCCCTCCGCCCGGATTAAGCAAGTCCGCGTTTGTGGGCGTTCGCGCGCGGGCGTGCTGAGGAGAGGACCAACACAAAGGTCAGAATCGGAAACTGACCCCGCCGTGAAAGCCGTAGTCGGGCACATTTTCCAAGCTGCGGTTCTCAATCTCGATTGTAAGGCCCAAACCGGCGTTCAGAAACGGCGCGACGCGAGAAATGCTGGGTGGTTGGGCGACCGCGATCACCAGCAGGAATACGCCGCGGAGGGCGAGTGGCAGACAACCGCCCTTGGCCAAACCGGAACTACGAAACACCTTTGCATCGTTCACAAAACCGCGCGCGGTCCTCCCGTAAAAAAGGCGCAAGGTCGTCCGACCTTGCGCCCGGGAGGTTTCAAAAACCCAACCGATCAAATTCTGTTTGCCCGGCGTTTGCGCCAGGTTTGAGCCACGACCCCGGCCAGACCCAGGCCCAGCAATACCCAGGTCGAGGGTTCGGGGACCAACGTTACAAAGCCCCGGATTTCTCCGCCGGGAAAGGTCGTTGAGTGAATGTTCCAGTAAATGCGGCCTTCATTCAACGCCGTGATGAAGGCGCTTTCGGCGCCGGCCGCCGTGCCTCCACCAGGTCCGGAGAGAAAGCCCGCGTTGTAAACGGTGCTTAACGTCAGGTCCAGAGTTTCGGAGTACGTCCCGTTGTTCGCCCCCACTGGAAAATTGGGCAGAGAGGGATTGCCCACGGCAATCCCGGCAGTTCCGATTCCTGGCGTGGCGGTTGGACCATGAAAGTGCGTCTGGGTGACGTTGCCCGAAAGTCCGCTGAACGTAGCCTGCAATTGCAGGAGATGATTTACGTCATCATAAAGGAGCGACCCGGTGCCAGAGCCGGTCGCTCCAACCGCTTCCGGGCCAAAAATCACGGTGTAAGAGCGAATGTCAGCTTGGGCCGAGACCATGCTTGCGGCCGTCAGAGCCACAATGAATAGATTCTTCGCTAACTGGATTCGCTTTTTCATAATGGGTTGGTTCACACTGTTTTCAACGGTTCTGTCCAAATTGCAAAGTGGACATCCGTCACGGGTTCGGCCTTAAGATGCACCGATTCTCGATTTGTTCCAGAGATCTTTAGCGAGACTCCCCCTCGGCGCACTGACCGGCTGGTTGCTTTCGGCTCAAATTCAGACCTCTCCCGCCATCGGGCCAGGTGCAGTGCCCCCGAGACTGGGTGGCTACCCTCGCGGATGGCAGCCCTTCGCCACTGCCAACCCCCGCAACGAGTGCAACCCGCGCCAAGTTGCACCGAATTGAGAACCAACCTCCTCGAACAAAGTTTTGCCCTGACAATCGTCTCGTGTTCCGATTCACTTTCCACCGTTTTGCGGAACTTGATTTCCGCAGCCCGGTTGTGTCGCTGACCAGCCGCAGCGCGCGAGTAGCAAATTGGGCTTCCGGGCCAAAGATTTTTCAGATGCCAAAAAGAACTGACATTCACAGCGTCCTCGCCGTGGTGGGACGGGCGTCCCGCCTGTCCGGGCTTGGGGGTGTTCGCCGGTGCTGCCCAATTTAAGCCGATGCCAAAGAGATCTGATATTCACTCCGTCCTCATCATCGGCGCCGGCCCGATCATCATCGGCCAGGCGTGCGAGTTCGATTACTCCGGCACGCAAGCCTGCAAAGCCCTCAAGGAAGAAGGCTACCGCGTCGTCCTCGTGAACTCGAACCCGGCCACCATCATGACCGACCCGGAGTTCGCCGACCGCACGTACATCGAACCCATCACGCCCGAAGCCGTCGAAAAAATCATCGTGCGCGAGTTGGATGAAATGAAACGCATGGGCGTCCCGGTTGAAATGGGGAGCGTGCCCGCCCCGGGCGCCGCCGAACGCGCCCCGCGTTCGGAACCCGGGAGCGCACGCGTCTCGCGTGGCGTCGAAGGCGTCGCGCCTTCGACACTCGTTCCAAACAAATTGGTCTTATTACCCACTCTCGGCGGCCAGACCGCCCTCAACACCGCCATGGCCCTCCACCGCTCCGGCGTGTTGGAGAAATACGGCGTCGAAATGATCGGCGCGAAACCCGAAGCCATCCACAAAGGCGAAGACCGCGAAGCCTTCAAACAACTCATGCTGTCCATCGGCCTCGACGTGCCGATTTCCGGCACGGCCCACAACATGGACGAGGCCCGCGCCGTGGCCGACAAGATCGGCCGTTTCCCGCTCATCATCCGCCCCGCGTTCACCCTCGGCGGCACGGGCGGCGGCATCGGTTACAACCGGGAAGAATTCGAGGAGATCGCCAAGCGTGGAATCGAACTTTCGCCCGTGAACGAAATCCTCATCGAAGAATCCCTCCTCGGCTGGAAGGAATACGAGATGGAAGTGATGCGCGACAAGGCCGACAACTGCGTCATCATCTGCTCAATCGAAAACTTCGACCCCATGGGCGTTCACACCGGCGACAGCATCACCGTAGCGCCCATCCAGACGCTCACCGACAAGGAATACCAGATCATGCGCGACCAGAGCTTCGCCGTGATCCGTGCCGTGGGCGTGGAGACCGGCGGCTCGAACATCCAGTTCGGCGTCAGCCCTGACAATGGCCGCATGGTCATCATTGAGATGAACCCGCGCGTCAGCCGCAGCTCCGCGCTCGCGTCCAAGGCCACCGGCTTTCCCATCGCGAAGATCGCCGCCAAACTTGCAGTCGGCTACCTGCTCGACGAACTCAAGAACGACATCACGCGCGAAACCCCCGCGAGCTTCGAGCCGAGCATTGATTATGTCGTCACCAAGATTCCGCGCTTTGCCTTCGAGAAATTCCCGCAAGCCGACCCCACGCTTACCACGCAGATGAAAAGCGTCGGCGAAGCGATGGCCATTGGCCGCACGTTCAAGGAAAGCCTGCAAAAATGCCTCCGCTCGCTTGAGATTGGCCGCAGCGGCCTGGGCGGCGACGGCAAACCCTGGCGCATCGGCACGGAAGTCTATGGCGACCGGGACATCCTCCCGCGCGACGTCATCAGCCGCAAACTGAGCGTGCCCAATGCCGAGCGCATCTTCTTCATCCGCCACGCCCTCCGCGCCGGCTTCACCATCGAAGAGATTTTCAACCTCACGAAAATTGACCGCTGGTTCTTGGTGCAGATCAAAGAGATCGTGGATTTTGAGGAAGAACTGGCTGCGACGAATTAGCAGGTTGTTGAACAAAGGCCTTTTTTGAGGCCCGACTCATTCTAATGACTCGGTATTCCCATTTGACGCGTGATCTCAGCCGGATTTTTGTCTGTTCACGCCGCCCGCTTCGGCGTTCTCAC
>WYBW01000076.1 GCA_011525685.1 Verrucomicrobiia bacterium | reverse complement strand
TCGTGTTCAATGACCTGTTCATCGTCAAGTGCCAACCAGGAAGCCAACTAAATTTCGACATTCAGGAAAAGACGCTGCGGGGCATCAAAGTCGAACAGCAATGAATCCCCGCCCGGTGTCCCGCCAAACGGTGTGAAGGAATCTAGCGGCGCTTCCGCCGTCGCAAGCTATGGCGGGACAAGCAGGCTGGCGCGGAGTTGGTCGGCCATCCGCCTTCGCCAATGGCTATGGCGGGACAGGCCCGCGCCTGCCGCACAGCCCTGGCGCTGCGTCTTCGCTGCGCGTCATCCAGGCCACACCCTGCGCCCCCTTGCCCCCGCAGCGTGTGTCCCGGCTGCCGCTCCATTATGTCGGTCAACATCACGGTGATAAGAAAAGGCGGCCGTTAATCGCGCTGGCGGAGCATTTGTTCGATTTCACTCCGGGTGGGCGCGGAGGGTTGAGCGCCAAGCCGCGTCACCGACAGGGCGGCGGCGGCGTTGGCGAAGCGCACCGCCTCGCTCAATGATTTGCGCTCGGCCAGTGCCACCGCCAGTGCCCCGTTGAAGACGTCGCCCGCCGCGGTCGTGTCCAGCGCCTTGACCCGAAAGCCCGCCACGAGTTCCTGTTGCCGGCCGCGGGAAAGGAGCGCGCCCCGCCGGCCCAGCGTCAGGATGACGGTTTGCACTCCGCTCGAGTGCAGCCGGCGGGCGGCCCGGGCGGCGCTCGCCACATCGGTGACCTTCACCCCGGTGAGCAACCGGGCCTCGGATTCGTTGGGCGTCAACACCGAAACCAGCCGCAGCAAGGTTGGCGGCAATTTGGCGGCGGGCGCGGGATTCAAAATCACCGGGACGCCCGCGCGCGCGGCGAGTCGGACGGCCTCGGCCACCGCCGCGAGCGGCACTTCCAACTGGGCGACCAAGACGTCGGCTCGTTCAAGATCCGCCCGCGCGCGCCGCGCGTCCGCCGCGGTGAGGCGGGCGTTCGCGCCGGGAGCGACGGCGATGCTGTTCTGCCCGTTGGCGGCCACGAAAATCAGAGCCACTCCGGAGGGACACCGGCGCTCGCGCCGGACGTGCCGGAGGTGAATGGCGTCCCGGATGAAGCCGGCCACGGCCTCCTGGCCGAACCGGTCATCGCCCACGCGGGCCACGAACGTGACCTTGCCCCCGGCCCGGGCGGCGGCCACGGCCTGATTGGCGCCCTTGCCGCCGGCCGCCGTGACGAACTTGCCGCCCAGAATCGTCTCGCCCGGTTGCGGAATGTGCGGCACGCGGACGATCAGGTCCGTGTTGGAACTGCCGAGCACCACGATGCGGGGTTTCCTCACACGCGTCCTTTCCCCAGCCGTTGCCGGTAATAATCCACGATCACCGCCGCCACGATCACCGCCCCGGTGACGAGGCGTTTGATCTCGTCCTTCGCACCGACGGCGGCCAGCCCCGAGTTCAAGACGGCGATGATCAACACGCCGAACAAGGTCCGCACCACCGACCCGCGCCCGCCCATCAGGCTGGTGCCGCCAATGACCGCCGCCGCGATGGCCTGCAGCTCCAAGCCCGAGCCGGCGTTGGGATTGGCCGATTGAAACCGCGAGGTGTCAATGATGGCCGCCAGCGCCACCAGCGCGCCGCTGATGACGAACACGATCACCTTCACGCGGCGCGGGTCAATCCCGCTCAACCGCGCCGCCTGTTCATTCGCGCCCACGGCGAACAGGTGACGCCCAAACACCGCGTGGGACAACGTGACCTGGGCCGCCACCACCACCAACAGCGCCAGCAGGAAGGGCAACGTTAGGCCGAGGACCGCCGTGCCGGCGATGCCTTCGATGGCCGACCCGATGTATTGCGTCTGCGATTTGGTGACGGCATGGGCGCCGCCCCGTGCCATTTCCATCATGCCCAGCGTGACAATGAAGGAGGGCAACCGCCAGCGCACCGACACCGCGCCGTTGAACAAACCGCACACCACACCGGTCGCCATGGCCGCGGTCAGGCCCGCCCACAACGGCCATTGCCAATGTGTCAGCGCCACGCCGAGGACCGCGCCGCAAAAGCCCAGCACGGAGCCGACCGAGAGATCAATTTCCGCCACGATCAACACCAACGTCATGCCCGTGGCCACGAGCATCACGGCGGGAATCTGGTTGGCGATGGTGCGAAAGGTGTCGGCGCTGAAAAAGTGCCGCGTCGCCAAACTGAAGAACAGGATCAACAATCCCAAGGCCGCCACCAGACCGAGGTATTCGGTCAACCACCGCCGCCATTCCGGCGGCGCGGCGGGCGGGGAGAACGCGGCCGTCATCGGGCGGTCAGGGATTCCGCGGTGATCAAATCCACCGGCGTTTCGCGATCGGCGGGAGCGGCGGCGCCCTTGAGCATTTCGAGGGCGTACTCGATCCCGAACACCGCCAGTTGATCGCCATGTTGATCGGCCGTGGCCAGCAGCCGTCCCTCCTTCAGGAGTTCCCGCGCGGCGGCGATGTTGTCGAACCCCACGATGTAGGTGCGGTCGAGCCGGCCCGCGGCGCGCAACGCCGCCACCGCGCCCAGCGCCATGCTGTCATTGGCGCACAACACCGCCTTCAAGTCGCGATGCTCGGTGGCCACCGCGGCCACCACCTGCGCGGCCTTGTCCGTCTCCCAGTAACCCGATTGCGAACTGACGATGTTCATGCCCGCCGCCTTCATCGCGTCCTCGAAGCCCAGCTTGCGCTGGATGCCGTTGAACGCGTTGGGCGCGCCTTCGACGATCATCACCTTGTCGCCGCGCTGGAGTTTCGCGGCCAGGTACTCGCCGACCGCCCGCGCGCCCTTGCGGTTGTCCGGCCCGACGAACGGGAACTTCACCCCGCTGGCCGCGAGCACCGCGTCGTCGAACTTGTTGTCAATGTTCACCACCGTGATGCCCGCCTGCTGCGCCTTCTTGCACACCGGCACGAGCGCCTTCGAGTCGGCGGGCGCGATGACGATGGCGTTGACGCGCTGGGCGATCATCTGCTCGACCAGATCAATCTGCCGGCTCACGTCCAGTTCATCCTTGATGCCGTTGGCGATCAGTTCGTACCGATCCGCGCGGGCCTGTTGATGGGCTTTCGCGCCGTTTTCCATCGTGAGGAAGAACTCGTTCGCCAGCGACTTCATGATGAGCGCCACGCGCGGACGACCCGTGCCGTCGGCGGACTGCGGCGCGGCGGGTTTGCAGCCGGACAGGAGCGGCAGCAACAGGGCCAGTCCCGCCAGAGACAGAGTTTGAGGAAGGATGAGGTGCTTCATGGTTCGAGGGATGTTCTAGGGAGCGGTGGTTGGATTGGTGCTGAGGAAGATGAACGCGCCGAGTTTCGAGGCCGTCAACACGTCGGGGCGGCCATCGCCGTTCAGGTCCGCCGTGCTGACCTGCACGCCCACGCCGGATTCACGGTCAATCAGGCGCGGGTGAAAGCGCACGTTGCCGTTCGCGCGGGACAGTTGAAACCAATACAGCACCGGCTCGGCCATCGGCTCGATGTCGCCTTTGGGGCCGTGCGCCCAACGGCGTTTGCCCACGATGATGTCCGGCAAACCGTCCCCATCCAAATCGTCGAGGGCCAGCGCGTGCGGTTGGGAAAAGGCGACGCCGTATTGCGACTCCTCGTCCCGCGCGCCCATGATGACGTGCTTCTGGAAACTGATTTTGCCGTCCAGCTTGACCTGCTCGAACCAGGCCAGTCCCCAGCCGTGCGCGTCCAGTGCCGTCACGATGTCGTTGTCCCCGTCGCCATCCACGTCCACGGCGAACATCTGGGCGCCACCCTTTTCGGCAAACCTGAACTCCTGCCGGGTCCACAGGACGTCCGGGTCGGCAGGCTGCTCGTACCAGCCTTCGTTGAGAATCAAGTCGGCCCGGCCGTCGCCATTCACGTCGCCGATGCCGGTGCCGTGATAGAAATGGTGAAACTTGCCCTCCTCGGTGATGGGTTTGAAACGCCAGGCGTTCGTTGGATTGTTCCAGTCAGATTGAATCAAGCCCCAGCGATTCTCCCAGTGCGCAACCAGTTCCGGCCGGCCATCCCCGTCGGCGTCGAGAAACGGCGGGGATTCTCCCTGGATGCGATGAAAGACAAAGTGCTTCCTCCAGTGGCCTCCCTTGCCCCGTGGATTCTCGTACCAGAACGCCTCGTGCAAATGCACGCGGCCGAGCACCAGAATGTCCGGCCAGCCATCGCCGTTGAAGTCATGCACGTGACTGAACATGGAATCGCTCGGGCTGGGTTCGGTGGGAAACGGTTTCGCGGGATAAAACTCGTGCGCGTTGGTGAAGCCCGGTCCTTCGTACCAAAACGGACCGGCGATCACATCCAGTTGGCCGTCGCGATTGATGTCTCCGGCCGTGATGCCGTCACAATAATACCGGTCGGTCAGCACCAGTTTGCGGAACGGCTCGCCCCGTCCGGGACTCAGGGCTGGTGACGAGGCGGACAACGCTTCCCCACCGACGCTCCCGGCCGCCGCCAACGCGAGGGCCGCACAGAGGCAAAGCCGAGGGCTTGAATTCAGCATCCGTTTCACGGTTCCGTCATCCAGCCGGCGAACGCCGACGCAGCGGAAGAATGAGCCAACCGCAGCCACATTCAATCCTATTGTCATCACCTTGAGCGTTGTTCAGGACTGTTGCATGACGGCGGCGGGCCGGTTAGATTTGGCGGCGATGAACCACTGGTCACACTGGATTGCCCTGCTGCTTGTGGGCACGTCCCTGAGCGGAAAGGCCGCGCTGACGGCCGAGCAGTTGGCGCAGCTTCCACCTCCCGCCGCGCACAAGGTCAATTTCAGCCAGGAGATCAAACCGATTCTTGAAGCAAGTTGCATCAAATGTCATGGCCGGGGACGCGACCGGGGCGGTTACCGGATTGATTCGCGCGAGACCACGATCCAGGGCGGTCACAGCGGCGAGGCGATCGTTCCCGGCCAGAGCGCCGAGAGTTATCTCATCGAGCTGGTCATGGGGTTCGATCCCGACAATGTGATGCCGCAGAAGGGCACGAAGCTCACGCGGGAACAGGTCGGCCTGTTGCGGGCGTGGATTGACCAGGGCGTGGCCTGGGATGCCGGCGTCTCTTTCGGCAAACGGGAGCCGATCAATCTGGTGGCGCGAAGGCCGGAACTGCCCGCAAGCCGCGAGCGCGACGCGAACCCGGTGGACCGGTTCATGGACGCCTATTTTGCCGCCCAGAAGATCAAGGCCCCCAGGATCGTGGATGATCGCACGTATGCCCGGCGGGTTTATCTCGATGTGCTGGGCCTGCTGCCGCCGCCGGAGGAACTGGAGGAATTTCTCGCGGACAAGCGCGGGGACAAGCGCGCGCGACTCGTGCGCCGGCTGCTGGCCGACAACGAGAATTACGCGATTCACTGGATGACGTTCTGGAACGACATGTTGCGGAATGATTATCGGGGCACGGGTTACATTGACGGCGGCCGCAAGCAGATCACGCACTGGCTTTACGCGGCGCTCGTGAGGAACATGCCGTACGACCGCTTCGTGGCGGAGTTGGTGGATCCCAAACCGGAATCGGAAGGTTTCACCAAAGGCATCGTCTGGCGCGGGGTGGTCAACGCCAGCCAGACGCCGCAGATGCAGGCGGCGCAGAACGTTTCCCAGGTGTTCATGGGCGTGAACCTCAAGTGCGCCTCCTGCCACGACAGTTTCATTGATGACTGGACGCTGGCCGACGCCTACGGGCTGGCGGGAATTTACAGCGACGGCCCGCTGGAGATGGTGCTGTGCGACAAGCCCACCGGCAAGACCGCGGCGTTGCGATTCATCTATCCGCAACTGGGCGAGATTGATTCACAGGCCGACAAGGCGGCGCGGCTCAAGCAACTGGCGCAACTCATCACGCACCGGCAGGACGGCCGGCTGACGCGCACGTTCGTGAACCGGCTCTGGCAAAAGTTCTTTGGCCACGGTTTGGTCGAGCCGGTGGATGAAATGGAAAACCCGTCGTGGAACGTGGACTTGCTCGACTGGCTGGCCGAGGATTTCGCGGATCACGGTTACGACGCCAAGCACGTGATCGAATTGTTGCTGACGTCGCGCGCGTATCAGTTGCCCTCGGTGGCAGCCACCGAGGTGTTGGAGAAGGAGTTCGTCTTCCGCGGTCCGATCGTGCGCCGCATGTCGGCGGAACAATTCCGGGACGCGCTGACGGCGGTGACCCGGATTGGTTATGCCACACCGGCCGTGAATCTGCCGCTGGAAGGCGGCAAGACCGGCGCGAAAGCGACGCAAACCCCCGCCGTGACCCCCAAGTGGATTTGGAACGAGCCGGACGCGGCCAGTAAAGCCAAGGCGGGCACGGTCTATTTGCGGAAAGAATTCTCGGTGGCGGAACTGCCCACTGAGGCGGCGGTGGTCGTGCGGTGCGACAATACCTTCCAGCTTCAGGTCAATGGCCAGCGTGTGGGGGACGGCGATGATCACACCCGGTCCTATGTTTTCGACATCCGCTCGCGGTTGAAGGAGGGCGCAAACTTCATTGCGGTCAGGGCGGTGAACCGGTTGCCCAACAATGCTGACCCGAAGGAGGGCGAGGCCGTGCCGGGCACCGAGAATCCCGCCGGCCTGCTGCTGGTGGCCCGGCTTCGCGCGGGAGCGAACATCATGGACTTTGGTTCCGACGAATCCTGGGGGTGGTCGTCGCGCGCCGATGATTGGAACCGGCCGCAGGTGTCGCCGGACCGATGGCAACCCGTAGCGGTGCTGGGCGACGTGACGATGCCGCCTTGGAACGTGCCCGCGAACTTCGCCCAACAGGCTCTGGCACGGACCGGTTACGGGGAGGTTCGCGCGGCGTTGGTGGCGGCGGACAGTTTGCAGGTGGCGCTGGGCCGGCCGAATCGCGAACAGGTGATCACGGTTCGCGCCTCGGCCGCGACCACGTTGCAGGCGCTCGAGCTGACCAATGGCGCGGAGTTGTCCCACATTCTCGGCCGGGGAGCGGAGAAGCTGCTGGCGGAGCAAAACGGCGCTTCCAGCAGCGATCTGGCGAAGGAACTTTATTGGACGGCGCTGGGCCGCAGCCCGACCCCCAAGGAATTGTCCGCGGCGCGGGAGTTGATCGGCCAGCCGGCGCAGCGGTCGGGTGTGGAAGATTTGATGTGGGCCTTGGCCATGTTGCCGGAGTTTCAGTTGATCTATTGAGGTGCAAGTCATGAGCACAATCAGTGAGCATCACCGCCGCCATTTTGCGAGGACTGCATCGGAGGTGGTGGCATTCTTTGTAGCCATCACCATGGCAATGCTGTGCCGTGCGGGAATTTCCAGTTCCCAGTCACCCGACAAAGACGCATGGGGTCACCTCACCAACTGCGCTGCGGCTCGTGAGTTGGGAATGGCCGAGGCACGACGCGACTTGAGCAACGGCGTTCTAATCGTCAAAACAGCCGGATTACCATCACCAGACCGGACGGATTACAAACAATTGCTCCAGGAGCGCTGTGATGCGGCTTTGCAGCCCATCGCGGGCTGTATCGTGACGAGTGAGTTGCTGGCTTATATGGACGGTTATAACGAGGTCTCCACAGCCGCCATCAGGCAAAGATTCGGGAAGGACATTTTTGAAGAGCTCAATCGGGATGCCAGAACTCGATATGAGAAGCGCGTTGCCAGCGGTCGGTCTCGCAGCCCTGAAGCCGGAACGCAAACCTACACCGTAAAATTGGGTGACACGCTTTCGAAAATCGCACTCGACCACGGCGTTGGCCTCAAAGCCTTGTTGCAAGCGAATCCAAAAGTTGAGCCAACCAAACTTCAAGTGAACCAGAAATTGCTTATTCCAACAAAAGCAAAGCCATGAAACCGCTCGCTTCCTTCTCCCGACGTGACTTCCTGAAAACCGCCGGCGCGGCGACGCTCTCGGCGCTCGCGGCCGGTTATCCGCGCGCCATTTTCGCCAAAGATGACGCCGAGCCGAAACTCAAAGCCACGGCCGACACGGTCATTGTCCTTTGGATGGGCGGCGGCATGGCGCACACGGAGACGTTCGATCCCAAACGGTACACGCCGTTCGAGCCGGGCATTCCGTCCGAAAAAGTGCTCAGCACGTTCCCGAGCATTGATACGGTGGTGGACAACATCAAGTTCTCGAAAGGCTTGGAAAAAACCGCGCGGGTCATGGACCGCGGCACATTGATCCGCACCTATACCGCGGGCGACCTTGGTTTCATTCTTCATTCACGGCATCAGTATCACTGGCACACCGGTTACGCTCCGCCGCAAACCGTGGCCGCGCCGCACCTCGGCGCCATCATCGCCCGCACGCTGGGGCCGTTGAATCCGGCCGTGCCCGCGTTCATCAACATCGGGCAGCGCTTTGACGTGGGCGAAGGCGAGGAACTGAAGGCCTTCACGACCGCCGGCTTTCTGGGGAGCGAATTCGGGCCGTTCAACATTCCGTTCCCCGATGAAGCCGCCGAATCGGTGCGACCACCGGGCGGCATGACGCCGGGCCGGTTCGAGGACCGCAACAAGTTCTACAAGAAACTGCTCGCCGCCAGCCCGGTGGGCGAACATGGCAGCGACTATCAGAAGGAATCCCTGCTGCGCTCGCTGGACAATGCGCACCGCCTGCTGAGTTCCCCCGCAGCGAAAGCTTTCGATCTTTCGCTCGAGCCGCTGGAGAACATTCGGAAGTATTCACCGACCTATCAGCCGGGGCGGAGATTCGATGCGGCGCAGGACCGTTTCGGCGCCAAGTATGAGGAGCAGATGGTCGGGCGTTTCGGGCTGGGTTGTCTGCTGGCGCGGCGGTTGGCCGAGGTCGGCGCGCGATTCATCGAGGTGACCACTGAATACATCCCATTTCTCAACTGGGACACGCACGAGAACGGCCACACGCGGTTGGTGGCGATGAAGCAGCAAATTGACGGACCGCTTTCGCAGCTCGTTCTCGACCTGGAGGAGCGCGGGTTGCTGGACCGGACG
The DNA here is from genome assembly GCA_011525685.1 of Verrucomicrobiia bacterium. GTDB lineage: Bacteria > Verrucomicrobiota > Verrucomicrobiia > Limisphaerales > JADLHS01 > WYBW01. Next base: position 52,855 of record WYBW01000076.1, on the reverse strand, counting down.
CTCGTCGTGCTGGCCAGCGAGTTCAGCCGCGATTTGATGATGGAAGGCAAACCGGACAAGCTGGTCAAAGACCAGGTCGAAGTGCCGGAGGTCATCCAGGAGTTGAAGCACTACGGAATGCACCGGCACTTTACTGATGCCGGTTGCGTGCTTTTGTTCGGAGGCGGGATCAAGAAGGGATACCTCCACGGCCTCACCGCCGATGAACGACCCTGCAAGACGCTCAAAGACCGGGTCATCATTGAAGACCTCCACGCGAGCATCTTCCACGCGCTCGGCATTTCGCCCAAGCTGGCCTACGAGATTGAAAAACGGCCCTTCTATGTCACGCGGGATGGAGAAGGCAAACCCATTCCAGCGCTGTTTGCTTGAGTCCTTGAGGCTGGAAGCAAGCCTCTGGATTCGGAACAAGGCGACCGCCAGACGTGCTGGACCGTCCAGTTTGAACTTGCGCTGGGCGTGCGGGAGGTTTTCACTTTGCGCGTCCAGTGCGCATGTGGCGGAATTGGCAGACGCGCTACTTTGAGGTGGTAGTGCCGTAAGGCGTGCAGGTTCAAGTCCTGCCATGCGCACCAAACCTCCCGCAACTTGCGGTTTTGTCCACTCACTCGAGCCTTCCCAATCGGTCAGCAGGTCAAGTTGCGGGGGAGTGCTTTCATGGGTCAGCGATCCAGTCGGCCTTGGAAGGCCAGCGAGTTGTTCAAATTGCTCAAGCCGACCAAAACTGAGCAGCGGCTTGCCTCGGTTTCTGATGAAGAATGAAATGGGCGGCAGGACGGCTGAGTCAAGGCTCGTTGGATAAACCCCTGCCCGAAGCGTTTTGGATCCCACGAAACGCGATTCGTGGTAGGGCTCGCAATTTCAGTCCGAGCGCGCAGCGGTAAGCGGTGGATCGTCCGGCGCGAAGGTGGTATTCCAAGTGCTTTTGGGTTTTCACGGCTTGCCCGGATCAAGCAGAGCGGGAGTCGGTGGTCAAAAACCGCCGGGCCTCGGGTTGCCGTGGTCGTGCGCGCAGCCGGCTGTGGCAATATTGCGAACCTGGGACTGGCCGGACGGACCGGTGGATTATGGCGTTAATGAGCCATTCTGGTGATTTTTTAGTTGCGTCTGAACCTGGGTTCTGCAAAAGTCCAGCACGTTCGTATGTGTTCACTTGCGTTAAAGGCTTGGGGCATGGATCGTTCGTTGCCGCGGCCCGCGTGGCAGGCAACCCGGAACTTCTGCCCGACGAATGCAAGTCACGCCCTCCTTGTGCGAGTGAATCCACCGTAATGATGAGTTTATGAAGAGAACCTCCTGCGCTCTCAACCATAACTCCCGGTTTGGTTCCCGGGGATTTACCCTGATCGAATTACTGGTCGTCATCGCCATCATCGCGATCCTTGCCGCCATGTTGCTGCCGGCCTTGTCGAGGGCCAAGTCCAAGGCTCAAGGCATCCATTGCATGAACAACCACCGCCAGTTGGCTTTCGCGTGGCGGATGTACGCCGAGGACAGCCGCGACGTGCTCACCTACGCCAGCACGTCCACCGGAGCGAGTGCGCCGCCGGGAGGATCGTCGAACTGGCCGGACGACTTTGCGTGGTCTGGCGCGCACATGGATGATGACGGTGGGAATCGCGCCAACTGGGATCCGGCTTACGACATGATGCGGCGGCCGCTCTGGCCTTACGCCAAAAACCAGGCGCTCTACAAATGTCCTTCAGACCGATCTGTGGTGAGGACCGCCTCCGGAATCCGGCCGCGGATTCTCACCATGTCCATGAACCTTTATGTGGGCGGCTTTGCGCCGCAGGTCGGGCGGGACCCGTTGCCCAACGGCACCGCCGGGGGCTGGTCCTTCGCGGATGGCTACATGATCTATCCGAAACTGGCGACCATCAAAGTGCCAGCGAAGATTTTCGTCTTTCTCGACATGCGGGAAGACCGCGTCAACTGGAGCAACTTCATGGCGATCATGAGTGGCTACTACCCCCACAACCCTTCGCTTTATCAACTGGGAGACCTCCCGGGAATGTATCATGGGCTGGCTGCCGGATTCTCCTTTGCGGATGGACACGCCGAGATCAAGCGATGGCGGGACAGCCGCACCACGCCGCCGCTGGGTCCGATCATGCCTCACGCTCCCTCGTTCTCGACCCCGGGCAATGTGGACGTGGCTTGGCTGCAGGAAGTCAGCACCGAGCGGAAGTAAGGGAACAAGAACTCAACCCAGACAATGAAAGTGCCGCTTCGTTCCGCAGGACCGGTTTGTATGCGGCCAACAGTGGCTCTCAGAATCCTTCCGCGACATTGACACCCCACAAATCCGTTTGGTGTTTGCGGTTGTCGTTATCGCTGGGGTGTGAAGGGTGGACGGAGAACAGATTTGAAACCAGTCAGTTGAAATCGGATCTCGCAGTAACCAAAGTAACCAAACCAAACCCCATCCCACCATGAAGACTCAGAGTTGGAAGACCAGAACCCTCCTCGCCGGAGCGGTATTTGTAGCGCTGGCCGTGAGCCCTTCGGCGCGTGCCGATTACGAATCCACATTGGTTTCACAAGCCCCGGTCGGGTATTGGCGGCTGAACGAAACCCTCCAGCCACAGAACATCCCCGGCGCCGCCAACGCCGGTTCACTCGGCGCGAGCGGCCTCGGCAATTACGTCAATTTCCCGATCCGCGGACTGCCAGGTCCGTTTGCGGGCAGCACGGCGGTGGGTCTTGACGGGGGGTCACAGTCGGTGACCACTCCGTGGGTTGCCGGTCTGAATGGCAACAGCTTCAGCGTGGAATTGTGGGTCAACCCAGCGATTGTGCCAGCGTTCCGCTATGTCGCCTCATCCGTAGTGATGGCCAGCCCTCGTAGCGGGTGGTATCTGGCCCAGGACGACGGAGGGGTGTTTGGCGCCGGGAGCGCCTTTGTGGTCCGGATGTTCAACCAGAACGGCGCGGTGCAGACCGTTCAGTTGGCCGCCCCGCTCACCGGCCCGGCCGGCACGTGGTATCATCTGGTGCTGACCTACGATGGGACGACAGCGGCTTTGTATATGAACGGCGTCCAAGTTACCAATGCCCCGGCGGCGTATGTGCCGAATGTGAGCGCCGCGTTCACTGTTGGTTGTCGAAGCGACAACACCTTCCATTTCCCAGGAGAGGCAGCGGAGGCGGCGATGTACACCACGGCTCTTTCCCCGACTCAGGTGGCAGCCCACTACAATGCCGCTACTACCGCTCCCGCCACTTACGCCGCCACCGTGCTGGCCGATGCTCCGGTGCTTTATCACCGGTATCAGGAAGCGATTGATCCGCCGGCCGCCAATTTGGGCACTTTGGGAGCCGCCGCCAACGGACTCTACATCTACAACGCCCAAGCTGGTGTGAACGGGCCGGCCACACCCGACTTTGCGGGGTTCGACGCGGCCAACAAAGCGGTGGGCTTCAATGCTGGCGGAGGTGTGGTGCGAATTCCGGCGCTCGGCCTCAATGCCAATACGGTGACAATCTCCTGCTGGCTTCGGGCGGTGGGATCGCAGCCCATCGGCACCGGGCTGGTGCTCCACGGCAGTGGCGCCAACGCCTCGGGACTGACCATTGACCAGGTCAATGGCGGGCTTGGCCTCGGCTACATCTGGAACGGTAACAACTACGGCATCAGCCCGACCTCGGACTTTGGTCTGCCGGCGCTGCCCGATTCGCAGTGGGCGTTCGCCGCCCTCGTCATCCAGCCTTCGGAGGCTTCCATCTACATCTGTGACGTCAACAATTATGCGAACTGGTCCAGCATGACCAATTCCTTCAACGTGAACCACCTGAACCAGCCCTTTGCCCAGGCAACGCTCGTGGGAGCGGCGGCCGGGTTCGCCAATCGCAATTTCAATGGCGATATTGACGAGGTGGCGATTTTCAATCGTTCGCTTTCCGCCGGCGAGTTGTACACCCAATACGCGGCGGCGGTCGGCGGCGTGCCGCCCAGAATCTTCACCGACCTGCAAGGTCCCACCGACGCGGTGGCGGCCGGCGACCCGTTGGTCCTCTCGGTGGACGCGGGAGGAACCCCAGCCTTGACGTACACCTGGCGGAGAAACAGCACCACTGTGGCCACCACGACGAATGGGGTCTTGACGATCGCCAGCGCCAGCCTCAGCGATAGCGGAATTTACGAGGTCACCATCGCGAATGGCTTTGGTACGGATGCAACCAGCCAGCAAGTTGCGGTGACGGTCGTCACGCCCACCCAGCCGACCATCACGGCGGTGCAAGGTTTCTTTGACCGCACGCTGTATCCCACCGGAACGTTAAGTCTGGCAGTTTCCGCCACCGGTGGCGGACTGAAATACCAGTGGTATAAGAACGAGGTGCCCATTTCGGCGGCGACCGGGCCAAGTTATACCATCCCTCGGATCACAACTGCGGACGCCGGAAACTACTCGGTTTCCATCACCAACTCCGTTGGTGCGACCTCCAATGGCCCGGTGGCGATTACCATTCCCGCCCCCGCCGCTGGCAGCTACGAGGCGTTGATCGTCAACGGCGGTCCGCAGGCTTGGTGGCGGCTGGATGAGCCATCCGGCTCGACCAACTTGTTCGACGGTATGGGCCGCCACGATGGCTTTTATACCAATGCGACCGGCTCCGGGCCGCTGCCCACGCTTGGGGTGGCTGGTGCCATCGCTGGAAGCGCCAGCACGGCCGCTTCCTTCTCCGCAACCGGCCAGGGCATTGGCATGATTCCTTACTCCGCGGATTTGAACGCGGCCGTGTTCTCCGTGGAAGCGTGGGTGAAGACATCCGTCCTGACCGGCCAGGCGCCGCTTTCCAGCACCTTCGGCAATAACGGGTGGTGGTGGCAGACAACCGGCGGAACCTGGGGCGGATTCGGTCCCTCGGGTTACGCTCCCATCTATGACAATGGGAACACTGCGGCCTTGGTTTCGCCGGGCCAATGGACTCACCTGGTCATCAGGTACAACGGAAACCGGGTGATTGGCGGTACCGCTTACCCATATAGTTACTACGTCAACGGCCAGACGGACGGGTTTGTCTGGACGGGCTCCAGTGTCAACACTTCAGGCCCCTTCATCATTGGCGCCCGCGGACTGAGTGCCACCGTTTTGGCTGAACGTTTCTTTGACGGCGAGGTGGATGAAGTGGCCGTATATGGAAGGGAGTTGGCGGGGGCCGAGATTCTTGCTCGCTTTGAGGCCAGATTCGGCACCACCACGCCGCCCTATTTCATCGGCGACTTCATTCCGCAGACTGTCGTCACCGGCACGAGCGTGCGCTTCAACACCATCGTCCAGGGCTCGGTGCCCATCACCTTGCAGTGGTACAAAGGCTCGGAACCCATCGTCGGCCAGACCACCGCCAGCCTGACCATCCCCAGCACGGCGGTCAGCGACAGCGGCACCTACACGCTGTGGGCGACGAATGGTGCGGGCGTGAGTTCGCAGAGCGTGAATCTGACCGTCATCAATCCGGTGGGTTACGCCAATGTGACCAACGACCTCGTGCTGCATCTCCGGTTTGATGGCAATCCGAATGATTCCTCCGGTCGCAACAACAACGGCACGCCGGTCGGCTCGCCCGCCTTCGTCCAAGGCTTGATTGGCGCGGAGGCCCTGCAGTACACCACTGACACCAGCAGCGCCATTTACGACTATGTCACGCTGGGTGCGCCGGCGGATCTCCAGTTCGGCGGCAGTTCGAGCTTCACGGTCGGCCTGTGGGTGAAATTGCCCCAAGGCGCTACCCCTCCGGATTTGCCGTTCATCGGCACTGCCACCAACTCCATGAACAACCCGGGTTGGGACCTCGGGCCGACCTACGAAACGGGCGGCTGGCAGTGGTGTCTCAACGACGGAGTCAACAACTTCAACGTGAATGGACCGGCCAACTCCATCAACAACGGGGAATGGCACCATTTCGTGCTGGTGGTGGACCGGGCAGCCAAGAAGGCCAACACCTATCTCGACGGCGTATGCGTGGGGGTGACGGATATCACCACGTTGGGCAACGTGGACACCGGAGCTCCAACGATCATCGGACAGGATCCCACGGGAACATATCCGGAATCCGGGACCGCCACGCTGGATGACCTGGGCATCTGGCGACGAGCGCTCACGGCGTTGGAGGTGACCCAGATCTACTCGGCGGGCTCCACGGCCGGTCGCAGTTTCGACACGGTGTCACCCGAGGTCAACCTCACCATCGGCCGCTCGGGCAACAATATCGTCATCAGTTACGATGCGGGTACGTTGCAGCAGTCCGGCAGCGTGGGGGCGGATGCGGTCTGGACGACGGTGACCGGCGCCAACCCGCCTTCGCACACAGTGACTCCCACCGGGGCAGCCTTGTACTTCCGCGTGTTGCTCCCATGAGCTTGAGTCAGTCTGGAGACTGACCAATCAAACCAGCGGCCAGAACAAACTTCTGGCCGCTTTTTTTCTGGGCCGAATGGGATTCGGATGCGGTAGTGTTCATGCGAAAACTGGGGCGGTTTCTTTTTGGCTTGAACCAGGTTGGTTGCCGGGAAGTCGAAAAACTCGCCCCACCTGTGTCGGGGCGCATCCTGTTGGAACCACCGTAGCGCAGACTTCCAGTCTGCTGTGTCGCGGGTTTCCAACCCGCAGACCGCGCTACTTCGCACAGCCAGCCGATTGGAAATTGGCGATCCAGCAGGTTGGGAAACCGGCGCCACAGTGAGCCGATACCTCCTCAATGGTGGTTTCGTCAAGATGCGCCCCCTGTGTCGGGTATTGCCGCGGGCATCGTTCCGAAGATCAATTGTCCTCGCGAGAGTTTTTTGGACAAAAATCCCTGGCGGTGACGCTTGGAAAGGTGAAATCGCGTGAATGGCGGTTGCGAACATGCAAAATCTGCCCAATCAGACTGGGAGCAGTGGCTTGACCGACACGCTCCGAAGTTTCTGTTGTTTGCCCGGCAGCAAACCCGGTTCGAGGACGACGCGCAGGACCTCGTGCAGGAAGCCGTGGTCGAGTGTTGGCGCCGTCAGGCCAACGGCACCCCACCGGCTGCCGGGCTGGTTTTCGCCACCATCCGACGTCGCGCCATTGACCTCGCCCGCCGCCACGACCGCCGGGCGGGTCGGGAGTCTCTGGTGGCCCGGGAAATGCCGGTGGAATGGTTCGATTCCGGGGTGGAAGATCGCGAGCAAAACCAATTGATGCAGGAAGCCATGTCTCGTCTCCCGGAAATCTACCGCCAGGTCATCACGCTCAAAGTGTGGGGTGAGCTGACGTTCGCCGAAATCGCCGCGGTGCTGGAAATCCCGCCCAACACCGCCGCCTCGCGTTATCGCCATGGGCTGGCTGAACTCCGAAAGTCTGCCGGAAAGTTGCTCCCGTGACCGACCACGAACAGGACATTTTGGAAGCCGCGCTGAGGCGGATCAAGCCGGCGCGTCCGCCGGAAGCTTTTGTGGCCCGGCTGCGGGCGGGCGAACCGTCCCGAGGCTTCCGGCCCGTTCAGACGCGGCCCTCAGGTTGGCTGGCGTTGGACCTGCGCGGGTGGTTGCGCTGGTTGATTCCCGCCACCGCCGTGGTGATCGTGGCTGCGGCGATCTGGCAGGGCAGGCCGCTCCCCGCACCGCAACCTGACCACTCCGCCGCTCCCGTCGCCAGCAGTGCGGTGCCCGAGTCGCCGGTGCTCAATGCCGATGAAGTGCGCATCGGCCAGGAGTTGGTTTCATCGTTCGATGCCGTGGCGCGTCTGCCGGGGGGCGAGCCGGTGCGCTTTCGCTTCCAACAGTGGATGGATCAGATGGTCCTGAGCGACAACACCCGGGGACTCGTGGTCGAGAGCCGCGCGCCGCGGTTCGAAGTCGTGCCCGTGGGGTTTGAAACTTATTGAACTGATGAACAAGGACTGAACATCAAATGAAAACACGCATGATAGTGTCGAGGGAAGCGGTTCGCCTGACGGTGTGTGCCGCGTCGTTGCTCGCGGGACCTTGGCTGGCCGGGGCGAATCCGCAGATCGAATCGCGCATCGTGGTCACCAGCGCGGACCCGTCGCCAGCCACCGAGGAACTGTTGATCCGTGGCGCGACGCCTCCCGGGGCGAAGCTGTTCACCATCCAGTCCCTCGAGCCAAATCGGGGAGATCAGCCCCCCAGGGAAGTGGCCTGGCTGGGTGTGTCCACCGAGGAGGTCACCGAGGTGTTGAGCGCCCAATTGGGTTTCAAATCCGGCGAAGGCTTGGTGGTGGTTTATGTCGCGCCCGACAGTCCGGCTGCCAGGGCGGGAATCGAAAAGCACGACGTGCTGGTCGAACTGGGCGATCAACTGCTGGTGCATCCCGAGCAGTTGCGCAAAATGATCCGCGCGCGGAAGGAGGGCGACACGATCCAGCTTGGCTTTTACCGTCAGGGAAAGAAACAGACGGCTGCGGCCACGCTGGGCAAGACGACGGAGCGGGCTGGGCTATGGTTGGAAAAACCGCCCTTCGACGAGAAACTGCAACTTTTGCTCGGCGACGCGCTCGGCGCGGGCCTGCGCGACCGCATGGAGGGCGTGCATGAGGCGCTGGCGCGTGTGGGCGCCAACAAGCAAAAGATCGAAATCGAGGTGCAACGCAGCCTCGAACAAGCCCAAAAGGCTCTTCAGGAGGCACTGCGTCACAAAGCCCCGGGCGCCGGCCAGCACGCGACGGGGGTGAAGGAACTTGAAGCTCTGGCGCACAGCCGCGTGGAGATGGGAAGAGGTGCCACCGTAGTGGTGAAGAAGGACAGCAACTCGGTGAAGTCTTTGGTCCAGACGGATGACACCGGCACTTACGTCATTGTGGCGAACCCCCGAAAACGCCTTACGGTTCACGACCCCGATGGCAAACTGGTTTTTGACGGGGAGATCGAAACTGCCGAACAGCAGGAGCGAGTGCCGGCCGACCTTTGGAAACGGGTCAAGCCCATGATCGAGCAACTGGGGCCGGTCGAGAATGAAGCGCCTGAGCCGCAGGCTCAATCTTCGGGCGAGAAAAAAACCTGAAACAAAACCGGGGGGCAAGGGGTTTGCAAAGTGCAGCCGGAACCATCACGAACCGCAATACAAAGCCAACTGACCATGAACTCACGCCCCTCAGACGGATATCCCGCTCCTCGAGCTTCACGAATCTGCTTCGCCACCAGGCTCGGCCTCGCCGGCTTGATCCTGGTGCTCTGCCTCAGCGCCTTTTACTGGACGACGCCCGCAGACGGCAAGGTTGGCAAGCGTAGCCGTGTGCCAGCGGGACAACTCTCGGCCGACCTGCGATCCCTGGCCGCCGCTTTGCGCTATCTCGCCGAACCGGTTCCTCCAAGTTTGGTGCAGACCGCGTCGGTTGTGCCCCAGACCGGAATCGCTGTTGAGGTCGGAGGGTATCCAGATTTCTCCATCATTTCGCGCTCGAACCAGATGGAGATGCTCGAACCTTTGACGAACCGTCCGGCCCGAACCTGACCGGTCTGGCGTCCCGGGACGTCCGGTCAAGTGGAGGCCACTATTTCCGTCTTGGAAAAACCCATCGCGGCGGGAGTTGAACCGCGTCAGGCCGCCTGCCATTCTCGAGCCGATGCGCATCCACGAACTCAACCACGTCGCCCTGCACGTCGCCGACGTGGAGCGGAGCAGTGATTTCTACCGTGAAGTGCTGCGGCTCGAACCCAAGACGCGCCCGGCTTTTTCATTTCCGGGTGCGTGGTTCCGCCTCGGCATCCACCAGGAATTACACCTCATCGGCGGGCGTATCGAGCCGGTTGCTTCGGATAACCGCGGCAATCATTTCGCGCTGCGAGTGGATGAACTGGATTCCTGGGAAGCGCATTTTCAGAAGGTGGGTGCGGAGGCCCGTCCACGCAAACAACGGCCCGACGGTGCGTGGCAGGTATTTCTTCGCGACCCGGACGGGCATGTCATCGAGTTGTTCACGCCACCAGCCGAGGGATGACCCTCGGGCTTGGGCGAGGCGCTCAGCGTCGCAGCCCACGCAGTTCAGAAGCCCAACTTTGCCATCTCCCGTTCGAGCGCCAGTTGAAACTGTTGCACATCGGCCGCGGACGGTTTGTAACCCTGCTGCTTCGCCACGACGCCCAGCCGTCCGGCCTGGTCCAGATACCAGTCGGCCCGCTGACCGTCGCTGAAAGTGACTTTGCCGCTGACGATGGCGCCGGGCCGCGCCAGCTCATCCACCGTAACGGAAACACCGCCGCTGGGTGACGGGCCTGCGGGTGAGGTTGATTCGAGCGCGTCTTTCGTTTCTGACGGCCTGCTCGCATCCGGCTGAGGGACAAGCGGGACCGCCGGCTTGGTCGGTTCGGGATCTTTCAGCGTCAGCTTGAGATCATCCACCAGCAACCGCACCTCCATGTAGGTGAGCCGGACGCCACATTCCGAGGCGAGGCGGTTTTGGATTTCGGAGAGCTTCAGTCCCTCGGCCACCCAGGCGGCCACCGTTTGCCGTTGTTCTTCGTTCAAATTCATAGCTGTAACCGGGCGCATATTCTGCGGGGATTGCTTCGGATGGAAATGAAATTCTGAGGTCGGCCGGGAGGACGACCGGAGTGCTTGGGCCCGTGGTGCTGGCCGGCCTGCCCGGGTGGAAAGCGCCTCGCGAAACCTCCAGAAGCACCCGAAGTCGAGGGCAAAAAATGGCTGGCAAAAGCCAAATGCGGTGTGGTCGAAATCCGCGAGTCGTGGCAAACAAGAGGCGCGATTGCGGTGCTGTGTTCTGGGGCAGTGGGGTGGGCGCTTCCCGCTTTCGCGTTCGCGGTCCGACTGGGGTTTTGTGGCCAGGGTGTCGGACCGCGGTTTTTTTCGCCCAAAAGAGGCTCGTTCTTACTCCCCAGAGCCCTTCGCTCGTCCCTGATCTGCGGGAATATCCACCTCCCGCCCACGCCCGGATTCCGGGCTTCTTGCGGTGGCCCGGACTAATCCCGCAACCACGCCCGCGCCGTGGCCAAATCCTTCCGCAGCGTCTCGGCGATTGCCCGCTGGTCCCGGCTGTCAGCCGGAAAATACTCGACGTGGATCGAAACCGGCCCGGCGAATCCGGAGGCCTTGATCAGAGACATGATCTTCCGGTCCACACGCCCCGCGCCCAAAGGAACGTTCCTGACACCGTGCTCGCTCCAGTCAAAATCCTTCAGACAAACGGCGGCCACGTGAGATTGCACAAGTTGGAACTGGGTGGGCCAAGCCAGGCCGGCTTCGACTTGCGCGTGCCGGATGTCGTAGGCGAGGCCGATGTTTTTGGGCGGGTAATCCTTGATCAACCCAAAGATGTCCCACAGCGCGGCGCCGACCATGTTCGCGCCGGCGTGGTTCTGGTAAAGGCCGCTGATGCCGACTTCGCGATTGAGCGCGACCAGGTCTTTCAGCACCGGACGCAACGCCTCGACCTGCGGCCAGATCGGCTGCTTCGCGTCGTAGCGCCACCACAGCATGCGGTAGCGCTGGATGCCCAGCTTCGCCGCAGTGCGGAGAACTTTCTCCGTATGCGGTTGGTCCACGCTGCTGATACCGGAAGTCAGAATGGTAATCTCCAGACCACGTTGCTTCAGGGCCTCGACGAACTTCGGCAAATCTTCCTCCACGCGCTCGGGCAATACATGCCCGCCCGGACGCACCGTGGCCTCGATCCCGGCAAAACCCAGTTCCGCGACCAGGTCGGCCAGATCATCAAAACTCAGAAACTGAAGCGGCTTCTCGAAGGCGCAAAAAGTCCACGCTGCGTCCTTTCCGGCGGCGGCGTGGGCGGTCGGACCGGGCAGCAAACTCGCGGCTGCCGCCAGGGTCCCGGTGCGCTTGAGGAATTGGCGGCGATTCAACTGGAAGCTTCTTTTCATAACCATGTCCCGATGCAGTGTTGACGCATGTTCCACTTCAGCGAATCCGGTGACAACACGATTCTGCCCTCATCATTGTGCTCACGATGAAACACAGTGCGGCCGGGCCGCAACCAAAGTGGGACAGGGCGTCCCGCCTGTCTGGCCGAAAAGGAGGAAGGGAGAAATGGGGAAAGGGAGGCGGCATAATCTGAATCGCCGGAGAAAACCTCGCGGCGCGCGAAGATGCTGACGTATTGGAGGGTAGAGAACCCAAGCCTCCCAGATTGCAGTCGTCCGACAAACTGTCATGCTCTCCGGCGTGAGCGATGCAACCCCATTGGCACTGCGCGAGTTTCACGAGAAACTCGGCGCTCGATATACATCCGTAAACGGTTTTGAAGCCGTGGCCAATTACGGCGACATGTTCGAGGAACACACCGCCCTCCACAAAGCAGCCGGCGTTCTGGATTTGAGTTTCCGCAGCCGGCTGTGCCTCACCGGAGCGGATCGGGTGCGTTTCCTGCACGGTCAGGGCACCAACGACGTGAAGAAACTGCGTGCCGGCGAAGGTTGCTACGCCGCGCTCGTCACGGCGAAGGGAAGAATGGAGAGCGATCTGAACCTCTTCGCGTTGCAAGATGAACTGTTGCTCGATTTCGAGCCGGGTCTGGGGCCGGCGATCACGCAACGTTTGGAGAAATACATTGTTGCCGACGACGTCCAGGTGGTGGATGTCGCGCCGCATTATGGACTGTTCAGCGTGCAAGGGCCGAAAGCGGAAGCTGTCGTCCGCCGCCTGGGCCTGTTCGCGGAGCTTCCCGATGCGCCATTTCGCGTCACCAGCTTGGCAGACCGGAGCTTGGGCGAGATTTACCTGATGAACCTGCCACGGCTGGTTGGGAGCGCCGGCATCCGGCCGGTGAGTTCTTCCGACTTGAAGGACGCGGAAAGCCAGCAGGATGTCAGTGCTCCCTGTGTAGGCGGCTTCGACCTTTTCATTCCTTCGGCCGCGTTGACCTCGATGGCGGACAAACTGGTTGCCGCCGCGAAGGCCATCGGTGGCGCCGCGTGCGGGTGGACGGCCTTCGAAACAGCGCGGATCGAGGCGGGCGTTCCTCGATACGGCGCGGACATGGACGAGACGAACCTGGCGCTTGAATGTGGCATCGAAGCGCGCGCGATCAGTTACAACAAGGGTTGCTACATCGGCCAGGAGGTCATCAACCGCATCCACAGCATTGGTCACGTCAACCGGCAACTGCGCGGACTGCGTCTGGCTGATGATCTGGCGGCCCTTCCGGCCAAGGGCGACAAACTGTTCAAAGCCGGCAAGGAAGCCGGCTACATTACCAGTGCCGTTTTTTCGCCAAGCCTCAAAGCCAACATCGCCCTGGGTTATGTGCGCCGCGAGGCTGATGTCCCTGATGGCGAATTGATCCTGCGTCCTGGCGAAAAGGAAACTGCCGCGCGGATCGTGGACCTGCCATTTGTGATTTGACGGTGTATTCTCCCTCACTTGCCACTCTGGGAACGTCACGCCGCGCCTGCTGATCCGGTCACTTCTGGCTCTCGCTGAGTTTCGACTGCAATCCAGTCATCGTCTGCAACGGCAAGAAGGTGAAGTGGCCGTTGTCATCGTAGAGAATGACATAAGGGGCTTTTGGAGGAAGCGAGATATAATCCCGGTGCGGGACGAGGTATTCCTTGCCATCCGCCATGCGGAGGGTGAACGGTTGACCACTTGCGATTGCGGACTCAATCTGCACTCTGGTCACAGGGTTGTCCTTGTTCAGGATGCGTTGATTCGCAAGCGCTTCTTTGTGGAGCTTCCCATGATTTGGTCACCTGCCCACCGGCGCCGTTTCTGCCGCGCTGGCCAGGATTTCCAGACAGCGTCTCGCCTCCCGATTTAACGCTGCACGGTCCGCATCGCCCAAACCCAGCGGGTCAAACCGGTAGCGGTAATGCAGTCGAAGCAACCCGGCCAGCGGTTCGCGCAAGTCCTCGAGGCCACAGGCCCGGGACACGCGCTCCAGCCAGTCGGAAATCGGTTCACTCGGCTCGCGCGGCACGCCGCGTCTGGCGAGTTCCTTTTCCAGAAGGTAAAACTCGGAGTCCAGCCCGGGCCAAAGCCTGGTCCGGTCTGGTTCCTCCTCGCGGTCCTGTCGTCGCTTGCGTCCCCGGCGGAACAGAATCTGGTAAAGCAGCAGCGCCAGCCCCGGGATGATCACAATCAGCAAATACTGCCGCAACCGGCTTTGTCCCCAGCGGATCTTGGCGATCTCAAACCCGATCCGCGACCACGCATCTGACAACCATTGGAACGGTGACGCGCGCTTGGACTCGGTTTCCACCCAGGATCCCGGTGTCGTGTCGAAGTCCTGCCACGTCTGGCTGCGCTCATCCCATACCAGACACCACGCGTGGGCATCGCGCTGGCGCACGACGTACTTCCGCCCCGAACCTTCATGCACCACGTAGCCGACCGCGTAACGCGCGGGAATTTCCAACCGCCGCAACAGCAACACCGTGGCGGTGGCGAAGTATTCGCAATGCCCGCTGCGCGTGGTGAGCAGAAACCGGCCGAGCGGCGTGTCGTTGGTGCCCCGCGTCCGGGGACGTCCCTGCCAGGTGCTGTAACTGAACTTGTCCGCGAAGAATCCACCGAGGGTTTGCAGCGCGCGCTCGCGATCCGCCCCGCGCAGCCGCAACTCCTCGATGATCGCATCCAGCGCCTCCTTTTCGCGTTCCGGCACGTCGAGGTCCTCATCGCTGTTGAACTCGGTGCTCGGCGGCGAATCAATGGTTTCCCCCGAACCGTACCGGGCATCGAACACCGCCAAGCGCGGCCCTTCGGCCAGCACCGCGCCCGCGCTGTTGGTCCGCACCAGGTAGGCGTTGAGATTCTCCAATTGACCGCTGCCGCGCGGCAACGGCAGCAGCCCCAGGAGCGCGTTGCTGCCGCGTCCTTCCAGATAGCACGCGATGTTGACTGAGGCCGTGTTGGTCTTGACCAGCAGTGGCCAGGTCCGGCTTTCCGGCGGCGATTCGGGAATGATTTGAAAGTCATCCTTCGAGCTTCCCGCGAACCAGACCGGGGAGCCGTAGCGACGATAGCTCGCCGAGCGCAGATACGGGGGCGGCGAAGCGTCGTTTTTGGTTTCCAGCCGGATGACGATGGCGCCGGAGGTTTTAAGCTCACCCACGCTGCCAAGCGCGGTCCGGCTTTGGGTGGGATCGAAACCGCCGCGCTGGCGCATGAAGCGGGCCATCCATTGCGGATTCAAGTTCTCCAGGTAGCGCTGCAACTGGCCGATGCCGCGCTGGCCCAGAAATCCCAGGGCAATCGCCGCCACCAGCGCGGTGGCCCAGACCGCCAGACCGAATCGCCGGGAGCGTTGCGCCCAGAGCGCCCACGTGAGGAGCGCGCACAATCCCCAGAAGAAGCTCTGGTCTTCGCCCGGATGCACTGCGGCGGCCAGCAGGCACATCGCAAAGTACGGATAGCCGATGTCCACGTTGCGTTCCGGCGGGAGGGGGCGGCGGAGTTTCAGCGCCTGTTTCCGTCGGCGACGCAGGATGAGCGAGATGGTGGTCAGCGGCACCGTGCGCCGGGTGCTAAATTGCTGCGCGACCATGAACGCGAAGAAAAAAATGGGCAGCCAGCGGCTCAGGGAGGCGCCGGTAAGCGAACTGGCCCGGCCCGCCGCGCGTTGCGTGAGCGGGTTCGGATTCTGAAAGAAACCCGAAAAGCTGGCCGGACCCTCGTTGGCGGTGAAGGTGTAAACCGCCGACCCCAGAAACAGCAACGAACAAAACGTCCAGATGCGGCTGAAATCTTCGTCCGAGAATTCCCAGCGCGCCTTCACCAGATTCGCGCTCTCCAAGACCACGGCCATCGCCACGGCGGCGACGAGCAATCCGGACTGCCAGCCCCAGAAGAGCAGCGTCGCGCCGAGCAGCAGGGGAGGAGGTTTCATCGTGGTGCCGGAACTTTGAACCTTGAACTCCGAACTTTGAACTCAAAATGTCCGGCCAGCGCCAGCCCGGTTCGACGTTCAAAGTCCGGAGTTCGTGGTCCAAAGTTTCTCATGTCAACGTTGCCAACTGTTCTTCGATCCGCCCGATGTCGAGCGCCAGCAACCGCTCCGGTTCGTCGCGCAGCGGCCCCGGCTCGAGCGGCTTGCGGGGCGCATGTCCATGGATCACCAGGACGAGCACCGGCAGGCCCAGCGCCTTGAGCTTTCGGACCATTTCGCGCCTTTCCTCATCCCAGGCCAGCAGCACGCAAATGCAACCGCTCACCGCGCTGGCATGATTCACCACCAGGGTCTCCAGCGCGGCAAAGCTCCGGTCGGCGCACGGGCGAACCGAAGCCAGAATCTCCAACATCTGGTCCGCGTGCGCCAGTCCGCGGCCCGCCGTAAAACAATACGCCTCCGTGCCGACGAACAACAGGTCCAGCAGCGATTCCTGCGTCAGCACCGTGCAGGCGAACGATGCCGCCACGGAGACGGCCTCCTCAAACTCATCGCTGTAGGGCCGGTCGGTGAAAGTGTCGAGCACGAGCGCGTGGCGGACAAAAAATTCGTCCTCGAATTCCTTCACGATGGGTTTGCCGGCCTTGGCCCAACTGCGCCAATGGATGTGCCGGATGGGATCGCCGCGCCGGTACTCGCGCAGCGACACGAACTCATCGCTTTGCCCGACATTGGACGCAAGCGCCACGCCGCCCCGTTGGTATTTCAGCAGCCCCGGCAGCGCGAGGGGCGGCAACCAGTAACGCTTGGGCAGGATCAACACGCTTTGCGGCAGGGGCAGCTTGGCGAACGTGCGAAAGAGGCCGAAGGGATCGGTGCGGGCCAGGGAGACGGCGCTGAATTGCAGGAGGCCGCGCCTGAGCGGGGTGAGTTGCACCTCCGCCTGAACTTCCCGATGCGCGGGCAGCGGCGGCACCGCGGCCTCCTTCACCGTCGCCAGGTTGAACGGATTGATCCGCCGCCGCTGGCTGAGGCGAAACGGGCGCGTGTATTTTTCATCGTCGAGTTGCAACGCCCGCCACTGCTGGTAGGAGGGGCGTGGGTCAATCAGATTGTCGAGCAACGTCAGGCCCGTCTGGTTGCGGGGCGTGTGGTTTTGAATCGTCACCCGATAACTGAACGGCTGGCCCACCGTGCCAAAGCGCGGAAGCTGGCGCACGGCGGAAAAGTGGAGGCGAAAGTAGAGGCTGAACGCCGTCCCCACGACGAGCAAGGCAAACAACAGGGTGAAGGCCTGATAACCCACGGTGTTTTCCGGGTCAATGCCCATCATCGCCGCCACCAGCGCCCCGACCACCACCGCGCGGCCCGGGGGAGTGATGCGCCGCAGCGCCCGATACCGCGCGCTGGAGAACAGGCGGTAAAAGAGGTAAAGGATGCGAAGCAGGGGATTCATTCGGAGACATCCAGTTTCCTGCACTTGAGTTCGGACTTCCAATCTACCAAGCCAGCGGGCCGTGTTGGAGGTCCGGCATCGAGTGTTGGAAGTTCGATGTTCATGCCGTCAATCACGCCGGCACTTTGACTTTCTTCACCACCCCTTCCACCACGCCCCGCGCCGTGAGGCCGGAGAATCGCGCTTGCGGCTCCATCACGAGCCGATGAGCCAGCACGGACACGGCGAGCTCCTGGATTTGTTCGGGGGTGACAAAATCCAGCCCGTCGAACAGCGCCAACGCCTGCGCGGCCTTCATCAGGGCGATCGAGGCCCGCGGGCTGGCGCCAAGCTGCACGCCGCTGGCGGCGCGCGTGGCCCCCGCCAGGTCCACGACGTAGCGTTTGAGTTCGTCGCTGATGCGGACGTTCTGCGCGGCGTGCTTGAGCGCCAGCACGTCCACCAGCGAGGCACACGGCTTGAGTTCCTCAAGCGGATGGTTCTTTGCCTGCGCGGTGAGAATGGCCACTTCCTCGCCCGGCTGCACGTAACCGAGGGCAAATTCCATCGCAAAGCGGTCCATCTGCGCCTCCGGCAGCGGATAGGTGCCGCGAAACTCGACCGGGTTTTCGGTGGCGATGACGAAGAACAATTCCGACAGATCACGCCGCTCGCCGTCCACGCTCACCTGGCCCTCGCCCATGGCTTCGAGCAGGGCCGACTGGGTGCGAGGCGAGGCGCGGTTGATTTCATCCGCCAGCAGGATGTTCGTGAAGATCGGCCCTTCGTGAAAATGAAACAACTGGTCGCGCTGGCTGAAGATGGATACTCCAAGAATGTCGGAGGGCAGCAGGTCGGGCGTGAACTGGACGCGCTTGAACCGGGCGTCAATCGAGCGCGCCAGCGCCTTGGCGAGGGTGGTCTTGCCGGTGCCGGGGAAATCCTCGAGCAATACATGGCCGCCGCTGGCCAGGGCAGCGAGCAGTTTGCGGGTCGAGCCAGCCTGGCCTTGCATGACCCGGGCAATGTTGTCGGAAATCCGGCGGTAAACCTCGCGGGCGGTTGAGGGCGTGAGAGTGGTCATCGTTTCCTTCGTGAGTTGAAACCACGGGCGCGGACAAAAGTTCCGGTGTCAGATGCGTTCATCACACTTGCGAGATTCCGGGCCAAGGTTGCATGGGCGGAAGGCTAGACGCGATGGCCGGAGACGGCGAATAAATTTCTTCCCAGAAGGGGCACCCGGGAGCGCCGTCATCCCGAGGTGCGGGTTGCCACAACAATGCGGGAAGCGCACACTGGCAAGGACGCCGGCGCTTCCGGTCACTGGCGAGAATTTGCGCAAGCCTCCGCCATTTCTGGCCAGTCGCCACGCCTGTAATTCGCAGCGTCGCGGGACAAAAAACTTGTTTCCGTTTCGCGCTTCAGTAGCTTCGAGCGCCTATATGAAAGTTGAATTCTACGGTCACGTTCGCCAATACCAGAACATTCAGAAGGAAATTGACGCCAACATGCGGGAAGTGCTGTTGAGCGGGAATTACGTCCAGGGCCCGATGCTCAAGCGCTTCGAGGGGGAACTCGCCGCGTATCACGGCACGAAGTACGCCGTCGGCCTCGGCAACGGCACGGACGCCATCTGGCTGGCGCTCATGGCGCTGGGCATTGGTCCGGGCGACGAGGTCATCACGCATCCCAACACTTTTTTTGCGACGGCCGAAGCCATCTGGATCGCCGGCGCCACGGCAGTGTTCGTGGATTGTTGTCCCAAGACCAAGTGCATCTGCCCGGACAAGATCGAGGCGGCCATCACCCCCAAGACCAAGGCCATCATCCCCGTTCATCTCTACGGCCAATGCGCCGACATGGTGGCCATCAAGAAGATTGCCGACAAACACCACCTCAAGCTCATCGAAGACAACGCCCAGGCCATTGGCGCGCGCGGCAAGGGCTTCAAGATCGGCGAACTCAGCGACGCGGCGACCACCAGCTTCATCATCCAGAAAAACCTCGGCACGTTCGGCGACGGCGGCGCGCTGGTTACCAACAACGCGGACCTGGATGCCAAAGTGCGCAAGCTGCGCAATCACGGCTCGAACGCCCGCAACGTTCACAGCTACGGCTTCAACAGCCGCCTCGACGACCTGCACGCGGGGGTGTTGAGCGCGAAGCTCAAGCACATTGACGCGTGGAACGACAATCGCCGCAAATGGGCGGCGCGTTATACGGCCGGATTGAAGGATTGCAAGACGTTCGACTTGCCGGTGGAACTGCCGGGGTATCGGCACGTGTTTCACCTCTACGTCATTGAAACCAAGAAGCCCGAGTGGCGCGATCAACTGGTGGACTTCCTCGTGAAGCACAACATTGATGCGAAGACGCATTACTCCATCGCGATCCACAAGCAGGCGGGTTATCCGTGGGGCAAAGGCGCGCGCATCGTCGGCAGCGTGGCCAACGCCGAAGCGAACGCCGCGTGCTGCATCAGCCTCCCGATGTTCCCCGAGTTGCGCGAGGACGAAGTGGATTACGTCATCGCCAAGGTGAAGGAGTGGGATGCTCAAATGGCGGCGCAGGCGCCGACAGGCAAAGGCCCGGCCCAGTGCGGTCCGACCTGCGCCTGTTGTCAATGAACAGCGCTTGACCCGAAGCAGGGCGCGCGGTTGACTCCGGGCGCCCGTTTTGCGCCAAGCCAACTCGCGAACTCGAATCAACATGAGCCAATACACCGTTCTCGTCGTCGGCATGGGCAAACGCGGCATGCATCACGCCGCGGCGTTCCATGCCAATCCCAAGTTCAAAGTCGTCGGCATCTGCGACATTGACCAAAAGCGGCTCGATGATGCCGCGCCCAAGATCGGCAATCCGGAGAAAAGTCTGGACGCCGCGGCGCTGGCCAAAAAGCTGAAGCCCGATCTGTTCTGCTTTTGCACCCTGCCGAACCTGCGGCTCGATTTCATCAAGCTCGGCATCGAGTGCGGCGCGAAGTTGATCGCGTTCGAGAAACCCGTGGCGATGTCGAGCCACGAGGGTTTGCAAATCAAGCAGGCGCTCGACCAGTCCGGTGTCAAAGCCGTGGTCAGCCATCAACATCGTTACGGCGAGCATTACAAGAAGGTGAAGGAAATCGTGGCCAGCGGCGCGCTCGGGAGAGTTCACACGGTCTATGGCACGGCCACGGGGTGGGCGGCGCACATGCTCAGTCACTTGATTGATTACACGTGCTGGTTCAACGATTACGCGCCGGCGGAGTGGGCGATGGCGCAAGCCGCCGGGCGCGGCAAACTGGCTGATCTCCACACCTCACCGGATTACGTGGCGGGAGTCGTGCATTACCGGAACGGGGTGCGCGGCGTTTACGACTGTGGGGCGGGCGCGCCCGATGTGCCGGAGGTGGACGCCAGCAAGGAGCACAAACTCTGGTGGCGCAAGGCCCGCATGGGCGCGCAGGGCAGTGAGGGCTTTGCCGAAGTCATCACCAACGGCGGTTGGCGCGCCGTCACGAAGCGCGGCGGCTATCAGAGCGGCCCCGGCAGCATGGATTATGTCGAGGATATGCCGCCCTACGTGCAACAGATGGCCGACTGGCTGGACGACGACCGGCAGGTGCATCCTTGCGCGTTTGCCAACGCCTACCTGGGATTTGAAATCATGGCGGCGCTGTATCGGTCGGCGGCGGAGGGTGGACAAGTCGCGTTGCCGCTGACCAATGGCGTGGATGAAATCGCCCTGCTGAAAGCCAGAGTGCCGGATCGCAAGCCGTTGATGCCGGTGGCCGGAAGCGCGAAGGAATACCCGAACTGATTTTGCTGGGGCAGCGAGGGCGATTCGTCCGCGCCAACCGCCGTTGCGAAGGGAGGTTATTGGCTTCCTCGTTGGGCCAGAATCAATTCGCGAACACCGCGCGGGTCGGGGATGCCGTCAATTTTCTCCGAGCCTTCAACGGTGGCCGCGGTGGAGATGGTCATGTCACCGATGCCCACCAGCCTGCCCAGAAAACTCTGGTCAATGTCAATGGAGCGGATGTCGCGAGGTAAATAATCCTGGTAGCACTTGGAGAACACGCCGCGCTCGAGCGTGATCCGGTTTGAGAACACTCGCAGTACCACCGACGCGCGCCGGTACCAGGCCACGAAGGGCGGGACGATCAGGAAAAAGAAAAAGAGGTGCCAGAAATAATTCCACCAAGAGGGCCTCACTTCCGCGAGAAGTTCATTGGAGACCGGCGAGCCCAAGGGCGTGGGTGAGGTTTCCTTTGCCCCGAGGTTCTCCGCCACGGGGAAGCCGCAGCCCGGGCACGCCTTGGCCGCGGTCGAAACCTGACGGCCACACTCTGGACAATTGATGAGCGCCATCTGTTGCTTGCGGGTGAACGTCAACAAAACCCGGGCAGAAAGCAACACCGTTTCCTTGGTGCGGGAAAGGTGCTGTCATGCCTGTCTCTCCCTCACGCGGAAGGCAAGGGTGAGGGTGGGCCCGACCGTGGCGTGGCCACGCTCGGCAACACGCTCTCCCTCCCCACGAACCGTCGGCCTGTAACGCCGACTTTCCTGTCGGCGTGGAGGCCGGTTGGAAAACCGGTGTTACGTCCTATCCGTGCGGTTCAAGGGCTCGCTGCGCGAGCTCTTGCTCGGAGAATTCTCACCCCGGCCCGCTCCCGCTGGGAGGGGGAGAACCGTCCGCCGGACCCTTTGAAGTGGTGAGTCGGTTGCCGTTCCGACCTGCATACGCGCACAGCAAGAAATCGCGCGCGATTCCCTCTCTCAGGGAGAGCGGCAGGGTGAGGGGGAACGCGGGGATAGGACGGGTGAGGGTTCTGATGCGCCCTCACTCATTGCGAACAGCGAAACTTTCGGCAGCGAACACCCAACTTCAAATGGTTGGAGAGATGGGATTACCTCCTGCGAGCAAGTTTGCCGACTCTCGATCTGCCGCACGCTCCTGAATGTGGATCGAAACATTCGCCTCGCGGTCACACGGGACGACGCTCACTTCGCGCTGGCCGCGGCGGTGGGCGGTCGGCATACTGCCGGCATGAAAGCCGTTCTGAGCGTCCTCACGCTGCTGGCCTTCGCGAGCGGTCCGGTCCACGCCAACCCCCGGCCCAACCTCATTCTCATCATGGCCGATGACTTCGGCTACGAATGTGTCACCGCCAACGGAGGAGAATCGTATCAGACACCGCACCTCGATCGGCTCGCGGCCACAGGGATGCGATTCGAACACTGTCACGTGCAACCGCTTTGCACGCCCACCCGGGTGGAGTTGATGACCGGTCGTTACAACGTGCGGAATTACTTCCGCTTTGGGGTGCTGCCGCGCACCGAGACCACGTTCGCGCATCTGCTGAAACGGGCCGGCTACGCCACCGGCGTCTGCGGCAAGTGGCAGCTTGGACGCGAACCCGATTCGCCGCGCCATTTCGGTTTTGATGAATCCTTCCTCTGGCAGCACACGCGCCGCCCGCCGCGTTACGCCAACCCGGGTCTGGAGCACAACGGCGTGGAGAAGGATTTCACCGGCGGGGAATACGGCCCGAAACTTGTCAACGACTTCGCGCTGGATTTTGTCACGCGTCACCAGGCCGGCCCGTTCTTTCTCTATTACCCGATGATCCTGACGCACGATCCGTTTCAGCCCACGCCGGACAGTGCCAACTGGGACGCCACCGCCATGGGCGAGCAGGTCAACCGCAACGTCAAACACTTTGCCGACATGACGGCGTATCTGGACAAAATGATCGGCCGGCTCGCGGCGAAGCTGGAGGAGCTGGGCATCCGCGAGCGGACGCTGCTGATGTTCATCGGCGACAACGGCACGCACAGCAGCGTGACCAGCCGGTTTCAAGGACGCGAATTCCAGGGCGGCAAACGCACCACGACCCGGCGCGGCACGCATGTTCCGTTCATCGCCAACTGGCCGGGCGTCATTCCGCCGGGCCGGGTGAACCGTGACCTCATCAGCAGCGTGGATTTCCTGCCCACCCTCTGCGCGGCGGCCGGGGTGTCCGTGCCCGCCGAGGTGGACGGCGTGAGCTTTCTGCCGCAGTTGCGCGGCGAGCCGGGCACGCCGCGCGAGTGGCTTTACTGCTGGTTTTCCCCGCGACAACGGCTCGAACTTGCCGTGAGCGAGTTCGCCTTCAACCAGGATTACAAACTCTACCGCACGGGCGATTTCTTCGATCTCCGGGCCGATCCTTTCGAGGAAAAACCGCTCGCGGTTTCGGCTCTCACCGGCAGGGCCGCGTCCACGGCCGTGAAACTGAAAGGCGTACTCGACCGGTTCATGGACGCCCGCCCGGTGGAATTGGACCGGCAGTTCGAACGCGCCGCCGCGGCCCAGCCTTCACCGTGAATGAAGAAATCGCGTTTCATCACCAATTGCGCCCGCATTACTCGTGAGAACTGCTCATGACCCGCTTCCCAGTAACGCCGACTTTCCAGTTGGCGCGTTTGCCGGTTGGAAGACCAGCGTTCCGCCTTTGCAGTTCGCCCGCCGTCGCGCTCCACTTCCGGTTCAGCGGCTCAATGCACCCGCACCTGTCCGCGTTCGTCTCCTTGCCATTGCCCTCTTGCCACTTCTGCTGCTGACCAGCTTCGGCGCGCCGCCGAATGTCGTCATCTTCCTCGTGGACGACATGGGCATCATGGACACCTCGGTGCCGTTCCTCACGGATGAGTCCGGTCACCCCAAGCGGTATCCGTTGAACGATTACTACCGGACACCGAACATGGAACGGCTGGCGGCGCGGGGCATTCGCTTCAACAACTTCTGCGCCATGAGCGTGTGCTCGCCGACGCGCGTCTCCCTCCTCACCGGACAAAACGCCGCCCGACATCGCACCACGAACTGGATCAACCCCGACCAGAACAATGCCGGACCGCAAGGACCACCAGAGTGGAACTGGCGTGGCTTGAGGCCGGGGCAAACCACCCTGCCCGGATTGTTGCGGGCCGCCGGCTACCGGACGATTCATGTGGGCAAAGGCCACTTCGGCCCGCGCGACGCCGCGGGGGCCGATCCGCTCAACCTGGGCTTTGAGTGCAACGTGGGCGGCGCGTCGTTCGGCGCGCCGGGAAGTTATTATGCCAGGGAAAATTTCGGCCACGGCGGCAAACGCGCCCGCAGCGCCGTGCCGCATCTGGAGAAGTATCACGGCACGGACGTTTTCCTGACGGAAGCCTTGACCCGTGAAGCGAAAGTCCTGGTCAGCGAGGCGGTGCAGGACGGCAAACCGTTTTTCCTGCACTTTGCCCACTACGCCGTGCATGCGCCCTTCGAGTCCGATCCCCGCTTCGCCGCTCATTACAGCGAGAGCGGCAAGCCACCAGCGGCACAGGCGTTCGCCACGTTGATCGCGGGCATGGACCAGTCCCTCGGTGATCTGCTTGATCATCTGGACGCGCTCGGGGTTGCGCAGAATACGCTCGTCTTTTTCCTGGGTGACAACGGCACTGACGCTCCGCTCGGTCACGAGCACGCGGTGGCCTGCGCGGCGCCGTTGCGTGGCAGGAAAGGCTCGCATTACGAGGGCGGCATGAGGGTGCCGTTCATCGCCGCCTGGGCACGCCCGCGGGCGAACCATCCGCAACAGCGGCGACTGCCCATCGCGGCGGGCGCGCTGCAACCTCAGCTTGCCACGGTGATGGACCTCTTCCCCACGATCCTGGCCGTGGCGGGCGCCAAGGCGCCGCGGGATCACCTCGTGGACGGCGCGCGGCTCGATCGGTTGCTCACGGGCCGGCGCGATCGTCGCCACCCAGGCACGTTTCTCATGCACTATCCCCATGCGCCGCATCGCAGTGATTACTGGACCAGTCACCGCGACGGGGACTGGAAGGTCGTTTACCACTACTTTCCCTCCGCCGCCTCGGAGGGTTTGCATTACCAGCTTTTTCATCTGGCCGCGGACCCCTTCGAGCAGGACAACCTCGCCACTGCCCGGCCCGCCGAACTCCGCCGTCGGATGAAAGGACTCGTCGCCGAGTTGGAGCGTCTTCAGGCGGTGTATCCGGTGGACCGGTCCGGTGCACCGGTGAAACCGAAACTGCCCTGAGCTTGCGAAACCCATGAAATCTCTTCTCCTCCTTTGCGCCTTGCTGGCGCTGTGCGTGGCCGGTCAGGCTGCAACCGCCGCCAAGCGGCCCAACTTTCTGTTCATCCTCGTGGACGACCAGTCGCCCTTCGATTTGCGCATCTACAATCCGCGGTCGCCCTTGCAGACACCGAACATTGACCGGTTGGCGCGCGAGGGCATGGTGTTCGACGGCGCCTATCACATGGGTTCCTTCTCCGGCGCCGTCTGCACTCCGTCGCGGCACATGATCATGAGCGGACGCACGCTCTGGCATCTGCCCATCTCGCCCGGCGCGCGCGAACGGGGACTCTGCCCGCCGGACCTCGAGCGGCAAACCATTCCCGCGGTCTTCAACCGGGCCGGCTACGCCACCATGCGCACCTGCAAGGTGGGCAACAGCTACGAGGCCGCCAACAAGCTGTTCACCGTCCGCCACGACGCCACCAAGCGCGGCGGCACGCACGAAACCGGCAGCGGCTGGCACGGCGACCGGGTGATGGATTACCTCGACCAGCGCGAAGCCGCCAAGGACCCGAAACCGTTTCTCATCTACTTCGGCTTCTCCCATCCGCACGACGAGCGGGATGGCACGCCCGAGCTGCTGGCCAAATACGGCGCCGTGAATCACACCGATCGCGACACCCTGCCGCCGGCCAATCCCCGCGCGCCGCGGCTGCCGCCCAATTATCTCCCTGCGCATCCCTTCCCTCACGGCCATCCGGGATTGCGCGATGAAGTCGCCGTGAGCGGCGTCTGGGAACGGCGCGATGAACGCACCATCCGCAACGAACTGGGCCGCGAGTTCGCGTGCAGTGAGAACATTGACCTCCAGATTGGCCGCGTCCTGGCCCGGCTCGAAGCCATGGGCGAACTGGAAAACACCCATGTCTTCTACACCTCGGACCATGGGATCGCGATTGGCCGGCACGGGTTGCAGGGCAAACAAAATCTCTACGAGCACACCTGGCGCGTGCCGTTCATCGTGAAAGGCCCCGGCATCCAGCCCGGCACGCGGGTCGAGGGCAATCTGTATCTGCTGGACGTGCTGGCCACGCTTTGCGACCTGGCCGGCATCCCGGCACCGGAATCGAATGAGGGCCTGAGTCTGCGGCCCGTGCTCGAAGGCCGGACCAACCGCGTGCGCGACGTGCTTTACGGCGTCTATAACGGCGGCACGAAACCCGGGATGAGATCCGTCCGGCGCGGCGAGTGGAAACTCATTCAATACGACGTGCTGGACGGCCAGGTGCGCGAGACGCAGTTGTTCAACCTGGCCGAAAACCCGGAGGAATTCCTCCCAGAACATCACAACCCGGACGTCATCGCCCTGACCGGCTTCAAGCCCAAGCCCCATCAGGTCAACCTGGCGGATGATCCGCGTCATGCCGGGCGGCTGGCGGAGATGCAGGCCTTGTTGCTGGCCGAGATGCGCCGCCTGCACGACCCGTGGCGACTTTGGAATCAGCCCGACGATGGTTTGACGCCGCCGGTGAAAGCGTCCTCCGGTGGCAGGGCCAATCGTGGTGACCGCTGATGTGGTGACCGCTGATGTGGGTGGTGGTTAACCTGTGGATTCTGGTCCAAGTCCGAAGTCCGAAGTCCGAAATTCGAAATCCGAAGGAAGCCCGAAGCCCGAACGGCGAGCGCACCAGCGGACCTCCCAGCAACTCGGGTCTCGGATCTCGGATTTCGGAATTCTTACGACCTTCGGCTTTCGGTTTCCGGATTTGTGATCATCCGCATACGCAGTGGAATCGTGCGGCCCAAGTTTTCACCGGGGCGCAGTTCCCCTTCTTGCAGGGGGCGACGGGTAATGCCGTAGCGCAGACTTCCAGTCTGCCGTATCGCCGAGTTCCATTCGGCAGATCAGCCGAACTCCCGAGACTGCCGGCGCTGGTGAAGGTCTGCGGATTGGAAATCCGCGACACGGCAGGATGGAATCTTGCGCTACGAGCGAGCACCCTGGGCAAGACTGAGGCTTTGCCCGAAGCCCGAAGCCCGAACGGCGAGCGCACCAGCGGACCTCCCGGCAACTCGGGTCTCGGATCTCGGATTTCGGAATTCTTACGACCTTCGGCTTCCGGTTTCCGGATTTGTGATCATCCGCTCACCCAGTTGAATCGCTTAACCCAAGTGCCCGCGTCGGCGGCGA
Source organism: Verrucomicrobiia bacterium (assembly GCA_011525685.1). Classification (GTDB taxonomy): domain Bacteria; phylum Verrucomicrobiota; class Verrucomicrobiia; order Limisphaerales; family JADLHS01; genus WYBW01. The sequence continues at coordinate 25,411 of WYBW01000076.1, read as the reverse complement.
GTTTCACCCTTGCAGTCCGGCGGGATTCTGGCGTAATCCCTTCCGCGACCCATGAATTGCCGTCCTATCTTTGCGCTTCTGCTGGTTTGCGGCTGCTTGTTTCCCGGAAGCACTCACTCCCAAACGCCGGCACCGCCCAACCACGTCCTCGAACTCGATGGCACGAACAGCTACGTCGAGTTGCCGGCGAACCTGTTCACCAACGAGGTGGTCACGGTCGAAGGCTGGTTGAAGTGGCAGGCGTTCGCCAACCATTCCCGGTTCGTTCACTTCGCGGATGCCGCGCGCCATTTCAGCATCATGAACCGCGGCACCAACGGCACCTTGTGGTTGGAGCAATTTGCGCGTCCTCCGTTTGGTGACCTGCGCACCACGAGCGTGCCGGAGGTCCTGAGCCTCGGTGAATGGCACCATATTGCGGCGGTTGTCGGCCCGAACGGCATTCGCGTGTATCTCAACGGGGGGCTGGTTTCCACCAATGAAACACCAAATGGCTGGAGTCCAATTCCACCGCCGCCGGTGAAGAATCTCCTGGGCCGGAGCCTCTTTAAGGATGCCGACAACGCAGGCAATGACGCCGATTTCAATGGCCAGATGGATGAAGTCCGAATTTGGGCGGGCGAACGCACGGAGGCGCAAATTCGCGAGACGATGCTGGCGCGGCTCAACGGGAACGAAACAAATCTGCTCGCGTTGTGGAATTTCGACGACCCGGCCAATCCGGGCCGCGATGCCTCGCCCAACGGTCATCATGGAACGTTGGCGGGCAATGCACGCGCAATCGCCGCACCAGACGGTCCTGCACTGGCGCCAGCACGTATGGAATCGGTGTTGTCGTTGGATGGCAACCACAGCTACGTCGAGTTGCCCGAGGGGATTTTCGCTGACTTGACCGAAGCGACCGTCGAGGGGTGGGTGCAGTGGTCCAGGTTTGGCAGTTACTCTCGCTTCTTCGACTTCGGCAAATGCGGGCAATTGCTGGGCGTGTACAATTTCGAAACCAGCCGCGCGCTGGCTTTCGAGCTTTCGTTCTCCAACTACACCACGTTGGACCAGGCCCGGACCGCCGAAATCTTGCGCGCCAACGAGTGGGTGCATGTGGCCGCCGTGTCCGGCCCGGCAGGCATGAAGCTCTACGCCAATGGCGAACTGGTCGCCACGCACGCGAACTCGAATTCCTTCGCCAGCATTGGCAATGGACGTAATTACCTGGGTCTGGCCAACACGCACGACTGCCGCAAGCCCGACGGCGGCGGGTACAACGACGCGCCCTTCCACGGTTTGATGGACGAGGTGCGCGTCTGGGCCGTCGCGCGAACCGCGGAACAAATCCGCGAATCCATGTCGCGCAAGCTCACCGGTCAGGAGACTGGCCTCGTCGGCCTCTGGAACTTCGACGACCCCGTGAACCCGGGCCGCGATTCATCGCCCAACAGTCATCATGGAACATTGGCGGGCAATGCGCGCGTGGTCCCCGCCGCCGATCGAGTGCGGCTATCTTCCGTGGCCGAGAATCTCGTCCTGACGCTGGATGGCGAGAGCAGCTTGGACACCGCAGAGGCGCTGGTTCCCACCACGGGGGAATACACGGTGGAATGTTGGGCCTTTGCCGACACCTCGGCCAGCGGAGCGTTTCGCCACCTGCTGGACCAGGACCGTCAGTTTTATCTCGGCACCAACCCGGAAGGGAGAATCCGCGTGGGTGATTCGTGGGAGAACACCGGGGTGCCGTACCCGTACGGCGGCTGGCATCATTTTGCGGTGGTCAAACACAGCGCCGGCGCGGAACTCTATATTGACGGGATCCTCGCGGCCAAATCGGATCGTCCACTGAGACCGCCTACCGACATCACCACGTTTCGTATCGGGCAGAATCGTTATGGTACGGAGCGCTGGATTGGCTTTATAGACGAGGTTCGCGTCTGGAACGTGGCCCGCAGCGCGGAACAAATCCGCGAGAACTACCTCCGCAATCTCACCGGCACCGAGCCGGGTCTGGTCGGCTTGTGGAACTTCGACGATCCCGCCAATCCCGGCCAGGATCGTTCTCCCGGCGAGCATCACGGCCAACCGGTGGGTAACCCCAGGGTGGTTGCGGAGAGCCGGCCCGGCGCGTCGGCAGCGTCGGAAACAGCGATAACGGTCGTGGACGAGCCGCTGCCCGCGTTGGTGCCGGTGGAGCAACGCGTGGCGAACCTGCTACGGCTGGACGGCGACAACGGCGCGATGATGGTGGAAACACTCGCGGGATTCGCCGGCGGCAACGCGTCCTACACGGTGGAAGCATGGCTGCGGCCGCATAATGCACCGCCGGTGCGGAGCTGGCCTTTACTGCTCGGCCCGCCGGGAACGGGAGGGGGATCGCATCACTGGCTGCTGGAGTCGGATGGAAAAGCGAGATTTGGAAAACGCGTTGGCCGGCGAGTTGCCTCAGAACTCCCACTCGGAAAGTGGACGCACGTCGCGACCACTTGGAATTCGACCAACGGCGTCTATACCGTCTATCTCAATGGCCAGGCCGTCGGCAAAACTCCCGCCAACTCAGTGCCGTTCGCTCTGAACGGTGTTCCGCTCTGGATTGGCCGGCGCGAACTCAATCCCGGTTTTTCGAACGACTCGAATTTCCAGGGCGACATTGGCGAGTTGCGGGTCTGGAATCGCGCCCGGTCGCGCGAGGAAATCCGGGAGGACCTTTCCGGCAGCGTTCCCGTCCAAGGTCCCGGCCTCACTGGCTTCTGGAATTTTTCCGATCCGGCCCATCCCGGCAAGGACTCTACCACGAACCGCAACGACGGGGTGCTCACCCGCGGCGCACAGGTGCTGCCCATTGATACGCCATTGCCGCCTGAGGAGACGGGAACCGAACCGGTGCTCGCGCTGGATGGCACGAACAGTTACGTCCAGTTGCCCGATGACATCTTTCAAGACTTCACGGCGGGTACGGTCGAGGCGTGGGTGTATCCGAATCACTGGAACGGCATCCAACGGTTCTTCAATTTCGGGGTGTATCACAACGACATGGGGCTGGGCAGGATGCGGAACAACCAGGGCCTGCATTTCTTTGTGAGTGAACGCTCCACCGGAGGGGCGGAGACGAGTTTACAAGTGGAGTCGCCGTTGCCCGTGCGGGAGTGGCTGCACCTGGCGGCTGTGAGCGGCCCAGGTGGGATGGAAATGTATCGGAATGGAGTGCTCCTCGCCTCGAACACGTTTAGCGGATCGTTCAAGCAGACGAGCGGCAAGCAGAACTTCATCGGCGCCTGGCATTATTGGACCGGAGACGGACTGGAGACCTTCGATGGGCGGATCGCCGAGGTCCGCGTCTGGAAGGTCCGCCGGACGGCCGAACAGATTCGCGAGGCAATGTTCCAGCGCTTGAAGGGCACCGAGCCGGACCTCGTGGCTATATGGAATTTTGATAAGGTCACCAACAACGTTGTCCCCGACCTCGGCCCGGGAGCGCACCACGGCAAACTCGTCGGCAATGCGCGGGTCACACAAGCCCGTGTGCCGCTGCTCAACGAGCAAACGGTGGTGCTTCACGGCAAAATCACGGGCGTTGACGGCAGGCCCGCTGCCGCGGCCGAAGTGACCGTGTTCGCGGACGGAGTCGAAATGCAGCGGGGAATGTCTCAGCCGTCTGGCCAATACCGGTTACGATTTTCTGCCACCGCAGGTTCGTTGCGGGTGGTTGCGTCCTTGAGCAATACCCTGGCGGTCGTCACGGTGCCGCGGCTCACCGGTGCCGAACAACGCGAAGTCAACCTGACCCTCGTGTCGCCGGGCAGCGTGTTGGGTCGCCTGACAGATGTGAATGGCCAGCCGCTGGCGGCGGTGCAGGTGCAGCTATTCAAATCCGAAGTCCGAGCTGGTCGCGCGGCTCTCCCTCTCCCCCGCAGAGGGGGAGAGGGTCGGGGTGAGGGGGATCGTGCGATCCGTCAGCAAGTTCCCGGAAATCCCCTCACCCTGGCCCTCTCCCCTTCCGAAGGGGAGAGGGAAGTCCCGTTCCGCATCGCGCTGACGCATGGCGATGGGCGATACCATTTCCGCCGCGTGCCACCCGGCGAGTATTTCGTCCGCGCGCTGGACAGCTCGGGTTGGGTGTGGTTCGCCGATGGACAGCCGGTTGAGATGGAAATTGGCGCGGATCGTCCGGGCGTGGATTTTCAACTGGCCGCGCGTAGTGGCACGGGCGTCCCGCCCGTGCGAATCGAAACGGACGGGCGGGACGCCCGTGCCACGAACCGCGTGTTGAGCCTCGACCAGCGGCGCGGCTTCATTGAGCTGCCACCCAACATTTTTAACGAACTCGACGAAGCGACGATTGAAGGGTGGGTCCGATGGGATCGTTTCATCAACAGTTTCAATTTCTATGACTACGGGCGGAGGAACCGCGATCTCGTCATCAAGTCCTGGGAGAACACCCCTAACCTCGATGCCACGAGCTTTCCCGTGACCAGCGACAGCGCTCGCTCGGTTCCCGGCATCTTGCGCAGCAACCAGTGGTGCCATGTCGCGCTGGTGACGGGCAGGGGCGGCATGAAACTCTACTACAACGGCACGCTCGTATCCGCCGGTCGGTTCACTGGCAGCTTTTCTGCGCTGGAGAACGGTGAGTCTCATTACTTGGGCGCAAGCGCTTGGGGCGAACCGGGCCGGGGCAACTTTGAAGGCCAGATGGATGAAGTCCGCGTGTGGGTCACCGCGCGGACAGGAGAGGACATTCGCGAAAACATGTTCCGGCGGCTGACCGGGAATGAGGACGGTTTGGCCGCGCTCTGGAATTTCGACGACCCGGCGCAGCCCGGTCGCGATGCCTCGCCCAATGGTTTCCACGGCAGGCTCGTCAACGAGGCCGACCCGTTGGTGGCCTCGCTGCCGACGGCAGAAGAGCTGGTCATTCCCGCATCGCTCCGCGGCAACATGACCGACGCCGATGGCCGCGCGCTGGCCGGGCTGGATGTAACCGTGCAGCACGAGGACGGCACCACGACCACGAACCGGACAGATGCCACGGGTGGATTCTTCCTCATCAAATCCGTGCCGGGCGAGACGGTGACGTTGGAAGCACGGCGCGGAGAGTATGCCATCCGGCCAACCCCGGTCGTCATGCGGTCCGGCGAACAAACTCTTACGCTCGCCCTGCGCGATTTGTCGAGTGTGTCGGGTCGGGTTCTCGCCCTGGATGACAGCCCGCTGCCGTCGGTGGTGGTGCAGGCGGTGCGCGTGCTGGATGTCTCCGCCAATGTCGAGGGCCTGGGGAATGACGGTTTGGTGGCGGCGGTTTATCCGTTGCGCGGTTTGACGAATTTCCCCGCGCTCCCCGAATCCGCGCCGCCGGCGTTGCTGCGAGTGGATGGCCAAATTGACTTTCCGGGGGCGGTAGCTTCGGGAAACGCGCTGTTACCCCTCGGTTCGGGATGCTTCATCCGCTGGACCGGGCGGCTTCGGATCTCCGAGCCGGGGACTTACACCTTTTACTTGGAATCGGACGATGGTTCGCGCCTGTTCATCAATGGCCGGGAGGTGGTCAACAACGGGGGCGTGCATGGCATGGTGGAAAAATCCGGCGAGATTTCGCTGACCGTCGGTGAGCACGAAATCCGGCTGGATTACTTTGATCAAGGGGGCGAAGCCGGGTGTCGCCTGTCGTGGTCGTCCCCCGCGATGCCGAAAGAAATCGTTCCTGCCCGCGTCTTGTTCCGTCCGTCGCTCATGCCGGAATTCGTGGCCACGACGATGAGCGATGCGCGCGGGGTCTATCGCTTTCCCACCCTTGTGTCGGGCCGCTACCGGTTGCGCGCCCACGTTCCGGGTGGATTCATTTATCGCGATTCAGCCGGTGGGTCGGTCACGCCGTCGGAACCCACGACGGCCCGTAACGGAACCTCACCGGTTGAAGGCGGTGAGATCACGGTGGTGGAGAACGACTCGCTGCCCAATCTCGATTTCCATCTGTCGCCCTTCAAGAAAGGCCGCTGGCAGAACTTCTCGCACGTTCAGGGCCTGGCGTCGGATTATGTGGGCTCCAGTTATCAGGCGGCCGATGGCGCAATGTGGTTCGGCACCGACTTCGGGGTTTCGCGTTTCGACGGGCGCGACTTCTTCACGCTCACCCACCAGCAAGGTCTGCCGGAGGGGCAGGTGAACGCCATCACCGGCGAAGCCAACGGTGTCATGTGGTTCGGGACCACCGAGGGCTTGTGCCGCTACGATCCGCGCGGGGAGCGTGAGGAGCCATCGGGATCATCACTCGTCACTCGCCACTTGCCACTCGCCACTCGCCAAGTCCGCGCTCCGATGTTCATGACCTTCACCACGAACAACGGCCTGGCGGGCAATTTCGTTCGCTCCCTGGCTTGGGATCACCGCGGTCGCCTCTGGGTCGGCACTCAGCAAGGTCTGTCCATTCTTGAGGGGACCAACCTGGTGTCCTTCGCCCAAACCGTCTCGAACGCCGTTCCCGGCGGCCCAGATGGCCGACTCCAAGGCGAGGCCGCGATCGTTACCTCACTGCGTCCGACCGGGACACCCCAGCCGATGACGATGGAAACAGTGTTGCAACTGGATGGCACGAACGGTTATGTCGAATTGCCACCGGATGTTTTCAATGACCTGGACGCAGCGACCATCGAGGCCTGGGTGAAATGGGAACGCCTTGGCGAGCCGGGTTGGAATCGCGTGTTCAACTACGGTAGCGCCATGCGCGACCTGACGCTCGGCACCTTGGGCTCCGGCGGACTGTGGTTTGTGGTGGGAGACCCAACCCTCGGCTTACAGAACGTAACGGTCTCAAATGTGTTGCAGACGGGGGAATGGGTGCATGTGGCGGGCGTCTCGGGCAAAGGAGGCATGCGGCTCTACCTGAACGGCGTGCAGGTCGGCGCAAACAGTTTTGCCGGGAGTTTTTCCGCGCTGCAGAACGGCACGATCAACCGCCTCGGCAAGACCGTGACGCAAAATGATAACGACCCTCCCTTCCAGGGTCAGATCGATGAAGTGCGGGTGTGGAAGGTCGAACGCACCGAGTCAGAGATTCAGGAAACCATGTTCCAGAAACTGACGGGCCGCGAACCCGGCCTGGTCGCCCTCTGGAACTTCGACGATGGCACGGCCCGGGACCAGACCACCAACCAATACAATGGAACCCTGAACGGCCCGGCCACCACCGTGCGGGCGCAACGCCCGGCGGATTCCGGGCCGCTGGCGCAACCGGGATTGGCTCTGTCCTTGAATGGGAATAACAGTCATGTCGAACTGCCGTCCCACATTTTTGACGGACAGGAGGCGATTACCGTGGAAGCGTGGGCCAGGTGGGAAAGCTTCGGTTCTTGGTCGCGGGTCTTCGACTTTGGCCATCAGCGGAGAGCCTTTCTGCTCGCCAACCACGGCAATAACCCGCACCTCGAGTTCAATCTGTGGCCGAACACGAACGGATTCATCCGGATCCGCGCGGAGAATGTGCTGAGAACGCACGAATGGTTCCATGTGGCGGCGGTGGCGGATCAGGCGGGTCTGCGGCTTTACCTGAATGGCGACGAGTTGGGTCAGGCGGCCTGGACGGATCCGCTGTGGGGTGAAGGCGGCGACAACATTGTGCAAGCCAGTCAGCCGGGCGCCCGGCCAGTGCCAGTGCCGAACGGCGAGCGGAATTACGTGGGACGCTCCAACTGGCCCAATGACCGGGACTTTCACGGTCAGTTGGACGAAGTTCGCGTGTGGAACGTGGGCCGTACCGCAGAACAGATTCGGGAGAACATATCGCGCAAACTCACGGGAACGGAGCCAGGGTTGGTCGGCCTCTGGAACTTCGACGACCCGGCCAATCCGGGCCGCGATGCCTCGCCGGGTGGCCATGACGGGAAGTTGGCGGGCAGCGCGAGACTCGCGCCACGTTCTGGCTTCGACTCACGCGCCCTGCGCCCCGACCGGGTGGCCCAGTTTGACGGCACGAACAGCTTTGTTGAGCTTGGCACGAACGGCGTCATGCTCGGCCACCGGTTTACTCAGGAGGCGTGGATTCGTCCGACCGCAAGTGGTTGGAACGCCTTTCTCGGCTGGGAAACCAACAGCTCCTTTCACTGGCGACCCCCGAGCCTTTACGTTACCTCGGAAAACGGTGTGCATGGCGGTTTCGGAAACGGAACGAATTGGTTGAACTGGAATACGCCGCCAAATGTAATAAGGCCGCGCGCTTGGAATCATGTGGCCGCCAGTTATGATGGCGCGGCTTACCGGGTTTACGTCAATGGCGCTTTGGTTCATACCGCGAACATTGCCGACACTCCGCGCACCCCCGTGCTGTGGATCGGGCGCGTCAACACCTACTTCACCGGCCAGATCAGTGACGTGAGGCTCTGGAACACGGTGCGGTCGGAGGAGGAAATCCGCGACCACCGGTTCGCCCGCCTGACCGGCACGGAACCGGGCCTGTTGGGACTTTGGCGACTGGATGATGAAATGGACGCTGGCCCGGCTGCGGAAGAGCGGCGTCTCCTTCGGGAATTGGCCAGTCGGAACACCGCGGAGATTTACCGCGATGCGTCGGGAGCAATGTGGTTGGGGTCGGGCGATGGCGTGCGCCGTTTTGTGCCCGGAGCGGGAGCGACCAACGGTCCCGCTTTGACGCACCTCTCCAATCGGGACGGTCTGCCGCAAAGTGCCGTGCTTTCAATCTTCCAGGCGGCGGATGGGGCGATGTGGTTCGGCACCTACGGTGGCGGCGTGTCGCGCTACGACCCGACGGCTGTTGAAGGCGGCGGCAAAACGATCCGCACATTCACCAAGCAGGATGGTCTGGCCGAGAATTATGTCTGGGCCATCGCTCAGGATCGTTCCGGCGCGATGTGGTTTGCCGCAGGTCCGCCCACCAGCGCGGGAAGTCCGCCGCCGACCGGCCTGTCGCGCTACGATGGCCAGTCCTTCGTCAACTTCACCATTCCCGACGGGCTGGCCAGCCATCAGGTTCAATCATTGCACATTGATGACGCGGGGGATGTCTGGGCCGGCACGAGTTCGGGTGTCTCCCGGCTGGATGTGGAGTCCATTGCGAGTTTTGGCGCCGGCGATGGGTTGGATACCGGTGCGATTGACGCCCTGGCCAGCACCCGGGACGGCAACGCGTGGTTCCTGGCCCGGGGCGGCAAGCTCTCGCGCCATGACGGCAAGGGCATCGTCAAAGTCACACAGGCGGAGGGTTTGCCTGGCGTTCAGCCCGTTGCAGTGTTTGTGGACACTGACGGCGCTTTGTTGGTGGGCGATAACAATGCGCCGGTCGGACGATACGCCGTGTCTGCAGGAGCGGGCGAACGGATTCGCTTTGAACCACTGGAAGGTTCGGTGGGCAGCTATGCGCTGGCGCGCTCCGCCACTGGCGAATTGTGGTATGGGACCGACAAGGGCGCGTACCGGCTCGGACAGACGCCAACCCCCGAGCAGGACATCGGGCCCGTGCCGCGGATGCGCGCGGCCACCAACGGCCACTTATGGTTCAGCCGATTTCAAGGTGGACTCGTCCATTACGACGGTGCCAACTTCACCCGGTTCACCACCACGAATGGTCTGCCTCACAACGATGTTCGCGGGATGCAACCGCTCCCGGACGGCACGTTGCTGGCCGGCACGATGGATGGGCTGGCGCGTTTTGATGGCAACGGTTTCGTTCCGTGGCCTTCCGCTCAGTCGCGCCTGGCTTCCTTGCGCTGCTTTGATGTGGTGCGTGATTCTGCCGGCTTGATCTGGCTGGGCACGGCCGAGGGCGTGGTCTTCACCGACGGCACCGCGTGGTCCAAACTGGACGAGCGCGACGGCCTGCCGGAAAACCTCATCAACCGGGTGCATCCCACCGAGGACGGCACGGTGTGGCTCGGCACCTGGAACAAGGGCGTGGCGCGCTACCGGAAACTGAGCCGCACCCCGCGCGCACCCACAGTGGTCGTCCAAACCGATCGGGACTATACCGACCTGGACGCCTTGCCATCCATCGCGGCCGGGCAACGGGTGACCTTCAAGTTCCAGGTGGTGGAATACCGCACCGCGCCGGAGAAGCGGCAGTATCGCTGGCAGTTGGTGAAAGGCGCGCCCGCAGCGGGTGAGTGGCAGGATGGCTGGAATCCACCCGACACGGCGACGCAGATCGAGCAATCGTTTAGCGAACCCGGTCCGTGGACGCTGGCCGTGCAGTTCATAGACCGTGACCTGAATTACTCGCCGCCGACGCTGGCGGTGCTGAACGTCGTCCTGCCCTGGCACGCCAACCCGGCGATCATCGTGCCCGGCGGCGTGGCGGTGGGTGTCCTGGCCCTCTGGGCGGTGGTGGCCCGCTTCCTTTACGCACGCAAACGTCGTGAAGCCGAGCGGCTGCGCGAGCGGCTGTTGGAAGAGGAGCATCGCGCCAAGGAAGCCCTGGAGGCCAAGGCGAAGGCGCTCGCGGAATCCAATCGCCAACTCGATATGGCGCGCGAAGCGGCCGAGGAAGCGCGGACGGCGGCAGACGACGCGAACAAAGCCAAGAGCGCGTTCCTGGCGAACATGAGCCACGAGTTGCGCACGCCGCTCAACGCCATCATCGGCTACAGCGAAATGTTACAGGAAGAAGCCCTCGATCTCGATCAAAAGGGATTTGTGCCGGACCTGGAGAAGATTCACGGCGCCGGCAAACATTTGCTCGGCCTGATCAACGACGTGTTGGACCTCTCCAAGATCGAGTCCGGGAAGATGACACTTTACCTCGAAGACTTCGACGTGACCAAGCTGGTGAACGAAGTCGCCGCCACCGTGCAACCGCTCATCGCCAAGAACGGGAACAAGCTGGAAGTGGATTGTCCGCCCGACCTCGGCACGATGCACGCGGACGTGACCAAGGTGCGGCAGACCTTGTTCAACCTGTTGAGCAACGCGAGCAAGTTCACGGAGAAGGGAACGATACGGCTTGTCGTAGGACAGGCGTCGCGCCTGTCTCCATCTTTCGGAACTCAGCAAGAAGTTAGAGACAGGCGCGACGCCTGTCCTACGCTGGAGTTCCGCGTCAGCGACACCGGCATTGGGATGACGCCGGAACAACTGGCCAAACTCTTCCAAGCCTTCACCCAGGCGGATTCCTCCACCAGCCGCAAATATGGTGGCACGGGTCTCGGCCTGGCCATCAGCCGCAAGTTCTGTCAGATGATGGGCGGAGACATTACCGTGCAGAGCGAGCACGGCAAAGGCAGCATGTTTACGGTTACGTTGCCGGTGGAGGTGCGGGAGGCAGTCGCCGAAGTAGCCGCCGAGGTAACGAGGCGGACAGACCAACCGGACCGCCTCCTCACGTCGGCGGCTACGGTGCTCGTCATCGACGATGACCCGACAGTCCATGATCTGATGCGCCGTTCGCTGGAGAAGGACGGCTTTCGCGTCGAGGTCGCGGCGGACGGCAAGACCGGTCTCGAACTGGCGAAGCGACTCAAACCGTCAGTGATCACCCTGGATGTGATGATGCCGTCCATGGACGGTTGGTCGGTGTTGAGCGCGTTGAAAGCTGATCCGGCCACGACGGACATCCCGGTCATCATGCTGACCATCGTGGATGACAAGCAGATGGGTTTTGCGCTGGGCGCGGCGGATTACTTCACCAAGCCGATTGATTTCTCGCGGCTGCACCAGGTGCTGGAGAAGTATCGCAAACCCAATGATCGGCAGTCGGTGTTGATTGTGGAGGATCACGCCGAGACGCGCGAAATGTTGCGGCGGCTGCTGGAAAAGGAGGCCTGGGCCGTGCTGGAGGCGCAGAACGGCAAGGTGGGCCTGGAGAAACTCGATGGCCAGGCGCCCGCGCTGATTCTTTTGGACCTGATGATGCCGGAGATGGACGGGTTCGAGTTCATGGACGCATTGCGGCGGCGGGCGGATGGGAAGGACGTGCCGGTAATCGTCATCACGGCCAAGGACTTGACGGAGGAGGACCGGCGGCGCCTGAACGGCGGCGTGGAGCGCATCATCCAGAAAGGGGCGGCCAGCAGGGAACAATTGCTGGAAACGATCCGCCATGTCATGCAAGACTCTGCCGCGAAGACACCGTGATTCGCCCATGAGGACAACATTCTTTGTTTTCTGTTTGGTGCTGCTGGCGGTGGCCGACCAGGTTCAAAGCCAGCCGGTCACGTCATCGGCTCCCAACCACGTCCTCGAACTGGAGGGCACGAACAGTTGGGTGGAACTGCCACCCAACATTTTCACGAATTTGACGGAAGCCACCGTCGAGGTGTGGGCCAAGTGGGACAGTCTGCGGAACTTCTCGCGCATTTTTGAGTTTGGGGCGGGTTGGCAGTCCATGAGCCTTTTCAATCATGGTGACACGGCCGACCTTCGTTTTAACATCTACCCCGAGTACGCTGCGACTGGTTCTGGAAATCCGCAACATATCGTCCGGGTGAACAATCTCTTGCGGACGAACGAATGGATTCATTTCGCGGCGCTTTCTGGTCCGGGCGGCATGAAGCTTTATGCGAACGGCGCGTTGGTGGGCGAGCACACCAGCCAGGCCAGTTTCGCCGACATCAAAGTCGCTCAAACCAACATCGTCGGGCGGGGACTGGTTCAGAACCCCACCGATCAGGACTTCCACGGCCAGATTGATGAGTTGCGGGTCTGGAATCATCGCCGCAGCGAGGAGCAAATCCGCCGGTCCATGGCGGAACGGCTGACGGGCAACGAGCCGGGGCTGGCGGGGCTGTGGAACTTTGACAGCGCGGAGAACGGCGTCCTCCGCGACAGCTCGCCCGGCGGGCATCATGGCCGGCTGATCGGCAACGCCCGGGTGGTCGCCGCCCAACTTCCGATACGGGGAATCGTAGCCACGACGGCAACCGTCCTCGAACTCGACGGCACCAACAGTTACGTCCAGTTGCCGGATGACATCTTTCACACGCTCACCCAGGGGACGGTCGAGGCGTGGGTGTGGCCGAATCACTGGGATGGCATCCAACGGTTCTTCAATTTCGGGGCGTATCAGCACGACATGGGCGTGGGCCGGCCGTGGAATCAGAATCAGGGGTTGCAGTTCTTCATCAGCCAGTTTGAAGTCGGAGGTCCGACGTCAGAAACGGTGGTGCGGTCCAGTGTGCCAGCCCGCGAATGGCTGCATCTGGCGGCGGTGAGCGGGCCGGGGGGCATGGAACTCTATCTGAACGGGGGCCTGGTTGGGGATGCTCCTTTCACGGGTTCGTTCAATTCCGTCTCGGGCAAAAAGAACTTCATTGGCGCCTGGCACCGTGCGGGCGGCGGTGGTCTCGGAACCTTTGCGGGGCGCATCGCCGAGTTCCGCGTCTGGAAGACCCGCCGGACGGCGGAGCAGATTCGCGACGGTATGTTCCAGCGGGTGACCGGCACCGAGCCAGGGCTGGCGGGCTTGTGGAACTTTGCGAACATCGCCGACGGCCTGGTCAAGGATGCCACGCCGGCCGGCCATGATGGTCGGCTGGTCGGCAACGCCCGGGTGGTCGCCGCCCAACTTCCCTCAGCACCGAGCGCCGCCGACACGGAATACGTGCTGGAACTGGACGGCACCAATAGTTTCGTGGAACTCCCTGCGGGCGCGTTTACCAACCTCACCAAAGTGACGGTGGAAGGGTGGGTCAAGTGGAACAGCTTCCGTTACATGTCGCGGTTCGCGGATCTCGCGCTGTTGAATTACACGTTCAACATTCACAATCGTAGTCGGACCAACATCCTGCGGGCGGAGACCCTGGTCGGTTCCGAGGTGAGCTTCGTGACGGCCAACGACGCACTTCGCGCCGGCGAGTGGTTGCATGTGGCGGCAACCGCCGGCGATGGGGGAGTGAAGCTGTACATCAATGGCAGCCTGCTTTCCGAGGCGGTGCAACCATTTCAGTTTGACTCGGAGTGGACGCCGGCCAGTTTTCTGGGTCGCTCCCGGTTTCATGCAACGGGGACCGGCGACGAGGATTTCCACGGACAAATGGACGAGGTCCGAATTTGGAATCACGCGCGGACGCCTGAACAGATTCAGGCCTCCATGTCCCAACACCTCACGGGAACGGAGCCCGGGTTGGTTGGCTTGTGGAATTTCAACGATCCCGCCAACGCAGGACGGGATGCCACCACCAACAACCATCACGGCACGCTCGTCGGCAACGCGCGCGTGGTTCAAGCCCGTGGTCGGGGATCCAGCCAGTTGGATTTGCCAACCATTTTGGCCGGCCAGCTTACCGATGCCGCCGGCCATCCGCTGACGAACGCGGCGATCTGGGTGCTCTATCAGGAGCAGGAGGTTGCCACCGGCAACTCGGGGACCGACGGGCGCTACACGCTCATCTTGCGCTCGCCGCACAACACGTTCGATGTCGCCGCCGGTGCGGGGGATTTGGGCGTCTGGGCGCTGGGGGTCAATTGTGCTCCCGCAAAAAGGACCGAATTGAACCTGACGCTGGGGCCGGCCGTAAGCGTCAGCGGCAAGGTCACCGCGTTCGATGGCTCGGCGCTCTCCGAGGTGGGGATCATGGTGGTCCGGGCTGATGCCCCGCCGTGGGAGGCGGGCCAGTTGAAACCGCCCGGTTTGGCTGCCGCCACCTTCACCACGAATGGCACGCCCGGCTACAGCTTTCTCAATCTGCGCCCCGGCGAATATCGGGTGAGCCTGGTCCTTCCCGACGGCCATCTACCGTTTCGCGGCGGTGAGCCGGTGCGGATTCAACCCGGCCAAACGGTCGAGGCCGATTTCCAGATTGCTCCCTTTCAAAAAGGCCGCTGGCGGCGGTACTCCTCCGCGAACGGATTGCCCAGCAACCGCACGCGTGATCTCCAGTTCACGCCTGATGGCGCGTTGTGGATCGCCACCATGAACGGGGTGTCGCGCTTCGACGGGCTGAAGTTCACCAACTTCTCGAAGCGCGACGGTCTCCTGGACAACCGGGTCTATTGCATCTTCGCAGCGCGCGACGGCAGTCTGTGGTTCGGCACGGAGTTTGGCGCTTCCCGATTTGATCCGGTCGCACGGCAGTTCCAGAATTTCCCTAGCGGCACCAACGGCCTGACCGCGGGCCGCGTGTTTGACATCGAGGCCACTCCGGATGGCGTCTTGTGGTTGCGCACGCGCGAGGGGTTGACCCGCTATGACGGCCGATCGTTCCGCGAAGTACCGGGCATTCCCCCCATTACCCTGACTGAAACACTCACGAAAACGAAAGCCCTGGCGGTGGATCGCCTTGGTCGCGTCTGGACGGTGACGCAAGAACAGGACCTTTGGCGGGTGGATGGCACAAACGTGGTTCGGCTGGCCAGGAGTGACGGACTGGCCACGCGCAATCAGGATGCTCTCCATCTGGCGCCCGACGGCAATCTTTGGTTTCAAGACAGTTGGCAGGCGGTTTATTCAATCACCCGTTACGACGGGCAGGGTTTTGCCAATGTCCCACTCGACCAACTACCAACGGCGATCCATGTAACGCCGGAAGGGATTGTCTGGCTTGGACATCGCTTGGGCGGCATTACGCGGTTAAATCCCGGCGGACCGGGCCTGGTGCGCTTCGGAGAAGCCTCCGGCGCTCCCAACTCTTGGGTGCTGCAATTGCAAACCGGACCGGACGGCGCCCTCTGGATGGCAACGGATGGCGGCGTTTATCGGTACGAAGAGACCACCTTCCAGAATTTCACGCGCGCCGATGGCCTGCCGGGAGAACGAGTGCTTGCCAGTGCCGTCACCACCGACGGGGCCGTTTGGTTCTCCGAATCCAGGCTGCCCACTCCCTTTCTGGCCCGCTTGCACCCACGCCAAAAGACCGCGGGCGGAAGGCCCTTTACAGTATTCGGTCCGGAAGACGGACTTGAGATTCCCCGGGCAACGGCACTCCAAGCCGACCCCAACGGTGGATTGTGGATTGGCACTTGGCGTGCGCCCTCACTGGGATTGCAATACTTCGATCCCACGGCTGCTTCGCGGGGCGAGAAACCCATCCGGGTTCCGAGCGGACTGGAGGCGTTTCGCACCCGGGGTGGGGATACCGATGGGCTGCTGTTTGAAAAGCCAAACACGCTGTGGGTGGGACGCTGGAACCAGGGCCTCTATCGGGTTACTTTGTCTCCGGCGGACGGAAACGTCCTTGGCGCGGAGCGGATTGCCGGCCCGACGAACTTCATGAGCACCATCTATCGGGACGCTCAAGGCCGGCTCTGGACCAGCACGCGGTTTCAGCCGCATGGTATCAGCCGCATCGAGGGCAGCAACGTGGTCCATTTCACGTCCGGCAGCACGGATGGGGATCTGCCGTCGGACGTGGTGGCGAGTTTTCAGGAAGGCCCGGATGGATTCCTGTACATCTGTACCGAGGCGGGCCTGGTTCGATACGATGGCCAGGAGTTTGTTGCCTTGGAAGGCACCGTGGACCGACCCCTCCCCTCCGGCGTGGTTGCGAGTACGCTCCGGGACCGGGACAACCTGTTATGGTGGACGTCGGAAGCAGGGTTGTTCCGTTACGACGGTATCACCTGGTCGTCTTTGGATGAGGAGGATGGCCTCATCAGCATGGTCACCCGCTCGATCACCCAGGATCATGACGGCGATTACTGGATCGCCACGGACAAAGGCATCACGCGCTACCGGCCCACGCGGCGGCCCCCGCCACCGCCAGAATTGGTGGTGAAGACCGACCGCGAACACCGCGCCGCCGCCGTGCCGGCGATTCCCTTTGGCCAACTGGTCGCTTTCCAATTCAGCGCGGTGGATTTCAAAACGCAGCCGATGCGCCGCTTTTACCGGCAGGCCATCGTGCCCGGACGCGTGGAGACGCCACCCGCCAAGCGCGATCCCGCCTGGCGCGAGCCGATGTCGGCCACCCAGTTCAACTGGAATCCCGAGGCTCCGGGCGAATACACCTTCTTCGTCCAGTTCATTGATCGCGATTTGAATTACTCCGAACCGGCGCGAGCGTTCTTGAAAATTGTCACGCCTTGGTACGCGAACGGGCTGATCGTGGGTAGCGGCCTTGGCGGGCTGCTGGGCTTCGCGGGCTGGGCAGTGGTCGCGCGCTTCCTTTACGTGCGCAAGCGCCGCGAGGCGGAGCGACTGCGGGAGCAAATGCTTGAGCAGGAGCGCGTGTCGAAGGCCGCTTTGGAGCGCGAGGTGGTCGAGCGCAAACAAGCCCAGGAATATTTCGAGTCCCTGGTGGAGAACGTTCCCGTGATGGTGATCCGGCGGGATTGTGAGGGACGGTTTACGTTCATCAACCGGCTCGGGGTTGAATTCATCCAAAAGAAACTCGGCGCCACGTTCAGTGACCCGATCGGAAAAGACGATTCGGCCTGGGCGCCGCCCGACGTCGCGGCGAACGTGCGGGCCGCGGATCAAGAAGTCATCCGGACCGGACAACCACTGGAGCGCGAATTCCAGATCGGACAGCCGGGCCGGCCACCTCTCTGGATTCACTCGATTCGCACCCCGATTCGTGATGCCAGGGGTCAGGTCACCGGGGTGCAGATGGTGGCGTGGGATGTCACCGCCGAGAAGGAGACTGCGGAGAAGCTTCAGCAAGCCAAGGACACGGCCGAGGTCGCCAACCGCGCCAAGAGCCAGTTTCTGGCCAGCATGTCGCACGAGTTGCGCACGCCCCTCAACGCCATCATCGGCTACAGCGAGATGTTGCAGGAGGAGGCTAAGGATGTCGGGCAGAAGGAATTCATCCCCGACCTCGAAAAAATCCATGGCGCGGGCAAACACCTGCTGGGACTGATCAACGACGTGCTGGACCTCTCGAAGATCGAAGCCGGCAAGATGACTTTGTATCTGGAGGACTTCGATGTCGCCAAACTTGTGACAGAAGTCGCCGCCACCGTGCAACCGCTCATCGCCAAGAATGGGAACAAGCTGGAAGTGGATTATCCGCCCGACCTGGGGACGATGCACGCCGACGTGACGAAAGTGCGGCAGACGTTGTTCAACCTGTTGAGCAACGCCAGCAAGTTTACGGAGAAGGGGGTGATTCGGCTTGTCGTAGGACAGGCGTCGCGCCTGTCTCCATCATCCGGAACTCAACAAGAAATCAGAGACAGGCGCGACGCCTGTCCTACGTTGGAGTTCCGCGTCAGCGACACCGGCATTGGGATGACGCCGGAACAACTGGCCAAACTCTTCCAAGCCTTCACCCAGGCCGATTCCTCCACCAGCCGCAAGTACGGCGGCACGGGACTGGGTCTGGCCATCTCGCGCAAGTTTTGCCAGATGATGGGCGGGGACATCACGGTGCAAAGCGAGCCCGGCAAGGGGAGCACGTTCACGGTCACGTTGCCGGTGGAGGTGCGCGAGCAGCCGGTCCCACCCACTCCCACGCCTACCATCCCCTCCGCGGATCACGCAGCACGCAGCACGCATCACGGCATTGTCCTCGTCATTGACGACGATCCGGCGGTGCATGACCTGATGCGCCGTTCGCTCGAGAAGGACGGCTTCCGGGTGGAAGTGGCAGCCGATGGCAAACGCGGCTTGGAACTGGCGAAACAACTCAAACCCGCCGTCATCACCTTGGACGTGATGATGCCCAGCATGGACGGCTGGAGCGTCCTGACGGCGTTGAAGTCCGATCCCGCATTGGCGAACATCCCGGTGATCATGCTGACGATTGTGGACGACAAGCAGATGGGTTTTGCCTTGGGCGCGGCGGATTATTTCACCAAGCCGATTGATTTCCAGCGGCTGCATCAGGTGCTGGAGAAGTATCGCCTGCCGGCGAACGACCATCCCGTACTGGTGGTCGAAGACGACATTGCCACGCGCGAGATGGTGCGGCGCACATTGGAAAAGGACGGCTGGCAGGTGGTGGAGGCGCCGAATGGCCGGGTGGGATTGGAGAAACTCAATGGCCGTGTTCCGGCGCTCATTCTGTTGGACCTGATGATGCCGGAGATGGACGGTTTTGAATTCATGGAAGCCCTGCGGCGGCGCGCAGACGCCAAGCACATCCCGGTCATCGTCATCACCGCCAAGGACCTGACAGAAGAGGACCGGCGGCGCTTGAACGGCGGTGTCGAAAGGATCATTCTGAAGGGCGCGACCAGCCAGGAACAGTTGCTGGCTGAATTGCGCTCCGTGCTCGCCGGCCAGATTCATTACGAAGTATAACACTCAGACCCAAACCCTATGGCACGAATCCTATTGGTCGAAGACAACGAAATGAACCGCGACATGCTCTCCCGGCGGTTGGAGCGCAAGGGTTACGCGGTGACCTGCGCGGTGGACGGTCAGGAGGGCGTCGCCAAGGCGCGCAGCGAACGACCGGACCTGATCCTCATGGACATGAGCCTGCCCGTGCTGGACGGGTGGCAGGCCACTCTCCAGTTGAAAACCGACGCGGCCACGCGCGCCATTCCGGTGATTGCATTGACGGCGCACGCGATGGCGGAAGATGAGAAGAAGGCGCGCGAAGCCGGTTGTGACGATTACGATACGAAGCCCGTGGAGCTGGAACGTCTCCTGGGCAAAATCGAAAAACTGCTGGGTGGCGCGACCGCATGAGTGATGGCCGACCAACGAGCCGTCCGCCGTCCGCCGCTCCGACAGACGAAGCGGCGACAAAAGTGGATCTCTCGCGGATGCGGCATGAACTCCGCACGCCCATCAATCACATCTTGGGTTACTGCGAGATGTTGATGGAGGAGGGCCAGATACCCGAAGCGCACCTGGCCGATCTGCGCCGCATTCACACCGGCGGCCGGGAATTGCAGGTCTTGATCGCCCGCTATTTCGACGAGGAACAGTTCTTCCAGCAACGCGACTTGCACCAGCTTTATCACGAGTTGCGCACGCCGGTGAATCACATTATCGGCTACAGCGACCTGCTGATTGAACAGGCCGACGGTCCGGAGATGCAAGGGGCGGTACCCGACCTCCGGAAGATTCGCGACGCGGCGGCCAACTGGCTGGCCTTGATGGAAGCGTACCTCGTGGAACCGACCCTGTCCTCTGCGACGGCCCTCGATGACGCCAGCGTCCAGACCCCCCAGGCCATCGCCTTGAATCTCGGGTTCACGTTCAAGGTTCCGGAGCCAAAAAGCGCCCGCCTGGCATTCCATGATGAAGGGGCCATCCTGGTTGTGGACGATGACGAGAGCAGCCGTGAGATGCTTGCCCGACGGTTGCGCCGGTGTGGTTACACCGTTTCGGCGGTGGCGGGCGGCTTGCAGGCGCTCGCGCTCGCGCGCGGACAACAGTTCGACCTGGTGCTGCTGGACATGATCATGCCCGGTCTGGATGGCTTCCAGGTGCTGGCCAAATTCAAGGCGGAACCGTCGTTGCGCGAAACGCCGATCATCATGCTCTCGGCGCTCGACGAGGAAAATGGCATCGCGCGCTGCATCGAAATGGGCGCGGAGGATTATCTGGCCAAGCCCTTTAATCCGGTCTTTCTTCGCGCCCGCATCGGCGCGTGCCTGGAAAAGAAGCGTTTGCACGACAAGGAACGCCGGACCTACGAGGCGCTGCTGGCCAGTCAGAAACGGCTCTCCGCAGAACTCGCCGAGGCGGCGACTTATGTCCAATCACTTTTGCCCGCTCCACTGGATGGCGACGTGCGCGTGCATTGGCGATTCCAGCCCTCGGCGGAATTGGGCGGTGACATCTTTGGTTATCACTGGCTCACGCCGGACCGGTTGGCGATTTATCTGGCGGATGTTTCCGGGCATGGCGTCGGCGCGGCTTTGTTGTCCGTTTCGGTGCTGAATGTCCTCCGCGCGCAGTCTTTGCCCGGAACGGATTTTGGCGATCCGGCCGCGGTGCTGACACAACTGAACCGCGTCTTTCCGATGGAGCAACAAAACAACCTGCTGTTTTCGGCGTGGTATGGCGTGGTGGACCGGCGCACCCGGCAATTGAGCTTCGCTTCGGGCGGCCATCCACCAGCCATCCTGGTCGAGCCTGCCGCCGGCGCGTCGGTCGCAATGCGCCGGTTGAGCACGGGCGGACCCGTGCTGGGCTGCGACCCGGCGGCGGCGTTCCGCGCGGAAACTTGCGAAGTCAAGCCGGGAGGTCGCTTGTATGTGTTCAGCGATGGCGCTTATGAAATCACCGGTGCGGACGGACGGACGCTCCAACTGGACAATCTGGCGGAGCAGTTGCGGCAACCGGCGGCCTCCGGGCGAAACAAGCTGGATGAACTGCTCGCTTGGGCGAAGGGTTTTCGCGGCGACGCACCGTTGGAGGACGACTTGTCGTTGATGGAGGTCGAATTCTGAGGTTGGCGGTCAGACTCGCTTGATCATCACCAGCATGTTCCGCTCGTTCTCCCGGCGGTATTCCAGCGCGTCGAGCGATTTGCGCATCATGTGGATGCCCAACCCGCCGATGGGGCGTTGATCGAGTGGCAGGGACAGGTCGGGCGCGGGATGCTGGAGCGGGTTGAAGGGCCGCCCGTCGTCCGCGACCTCGATTCGGAGTTCTCGCGACCGCAGCGTCAACCGCACATGAATGTGGTGTTCCCGGGCATCGGCGTAAGCGTAACGGACGATGTTGGTGAGATGTTCCTCGAAGGCCAGTTGCACCTCATGGAGGGCGCGCCCGGGAATGTGGTGACGGGCGGCGAACTGCTCCAAGGATTCCTGCGCCCGCGCGACTTCGGACTGCCGATTCAGCAGGCTAAGTTCAAGCTGGTCCGTCATACCCGCCCGCGAATGAGAAGGCTGCGGCGGTTACTTCTCGACCAACTCGGGAAAGCCGGTCATCTCCAGCGTGGAAGCGACTTCGGGTGACGGGCGGGTCACCAGCAGTTTACCGCCCTTGGTCTTCATCTGGCGATGGTATTGCAGAAGCACCCGGATGCCGGCCGAACAAAGGAACGTGGCCTCGGCCAGATTCACGAAGATCGCCTTTGTGCCCTGTCGCATGGCGGCGAGGACCTCGACTTCCAACTGATTGGCCGCCGCGCCGTCCACGCGTCCATTGAGCTTCAGTTCCAGGCTGTCGCCCGAGAGTGTCTTTTGAATTTCCATAATGTGGGTGAATCAGGTTGCCGCCATTAAACCGGCAGGGCGGGATCGGTTCAAATCAAATTCATACGGATGTTTCACGGAGGTTACGATTTGAAATTCCGGGAGAATTTTGCTTGTCATTTCACTGGCGCGGCCTACGGTAGGCGGCGTAACCGTTGAACCAAATCTCAGTGATGGACGGCGTATGAAAAGAACACAACTTCTCCTCTCGGCTCTCCTGGTTTGCGCCTCAATCTGCGTGCGCGCTGACGTCATCGTGCAATGGACGTTTGAAATCAACACACCCGCTGATCTGACCGATTCCGCGACGATCCTCGGAATCCCCGCTGATTTCGGGCTTGGAACCGCCTCGGGCGTCCATGCGAGCACGGCAACGGATTGGACCACTCCCGTAGGCAACGGGTCAGCCAATTCCTTGAATGCCAACAACTGGGCGGTGGGGGATTATTACCAGTTCCAATTCAGCACGGTGGGCTATTCCGGCATCGGTATCTCCTTCGACGCGACCAGCAGCAACACCGGACCCCGTGATTACGATTTGCTTTACAGTGTGAATGGCGATCCTTTCACGGCCATCGGCAGCTATTCCGTTCTCGCGAACGCGGCCCCCAATCCGGTCTGGACTTCGGGGACTTACAACCCCATTTACACCTTCTTTTTCGACCTCAGTTCGATCACGGCGTTGGACAACGCGACCAGCGTGGAGATTCGCCTGCAGAATTCCTCCGCCGTCAGCGCCAACGGAGGCGCGGTGGCCGCCACAGGGACCAGCCGGATTGACAACTTCACGGTATTCACTCCCGTGCCCGAGCCTTCGGCCATCGTGCTCGCGGTGCTCGGTGGTTTGATGGGAGTTGCCTTTCTGCGCCGCAAGCGCTGATTCGATTCAACGCGCAACTTGGAGTTTGTCAAAGAGCCCGCCAACCCGGGCTCTTTTTTGCGTACCTGAGGCGACCGCAAGGCTGGCAAATCATTCCACAGTGACGAACCGCTCCAGCCGGGCGAGTTCCTTCTTGTCCACATACTTTCCAATCTCGCGACGGAACTGCGCGATGCTTTTGTACGGACGATATTCCTTGAACTCATGGAGCATCCGCTTGCCCAGTCCCGGAATGCTCAAGATGTCCTCGTCGGTGGCAGTGTTAAGGTTGATGGGCAGGAACACATGCCGTTCCAGGCGGGCCACCTCCGATTCGTTGACGTATTTGCCGAGTTCGCGCCGGAACTGCGCGAGCGCCTTGTAGGGACGGTATTCCTCGAACTCGTGCGCCAGCCGGTTGCCGACGCCCGGAATGAGCAGAATCTCGGCGCGCGTGGCCGTGTTCAGATTGATGTGGACGAACAATTTGCCGTAAAGCTCCGTGCGTTGTTCCTTGCTCAAGGACTTTTCAAGCACCGCGTCGAGATTGGTGATGCTCAGGAACGGGCGCTCCGCCAGGATCGCTTTCGCGAGGTCGGCGTTGAGGTGGGGCAGGGTGAGCAAATCCATTTCGAGCGCGAGGTTTGCATCCAGCAGGCCTTGCTGGCGCCCCACCTGCCCGAAGACCGGGAGCGTGGAGGTTGCCGTGATGGCAATGGCCAGCAGGAGTGTGGTCAACGGCAGATTCAGTTTCTTCATGGTCTCAATTCGCGATGGAGGTTTCAGTTTTGGCTGACGCGGCCAGCGCCGGGTGGTGGATAGTGGAGATCAATCCAAGACAACCCAGCAGAATGAACATGCCGGGCGCCAGCGCGGGTGTCGCGCCCTTCAGGGAGGCCCAGATCAGTTTCACTCCCGACTGGCCCGGATGCAGTTCGAGTTCAAATTCGCGGTTGCCGTTGAAATGCAGGCCCAGGCCAATCACGCCTCCGGCCATCAACAGAATCATCATCACCTGGAGTGTGCGCACGGCGGCGGGTCGCGGCAAGACGCACTGTAGGACCAGCACCACAAACGTCAGCGCGATGAGCAATAGTGGCAGCCACTGCCAGAAGTTCTCCGTGTGCTCAAGCAACAGGAGTTCCGCACCGGTGCCCGCCAATCCGAACGCCAGCAGCGACAACAGGGCGCGGCGGGGCATCACCGCGGCGGTTGATGCGTTGCGCCGGTCGTTTGGCGAGGTGTTCAAAGTCATTGTTCAGGATGGCTCAGTGAGCGGTCCGGTGCCGCATGCCGTGCCGGCAATTGCCCGCAAAGTCTGGGGCTTGCCGGGGGAATGACGCTAACGGTCGCTTGCGATTTGTTGGCGGTCGGTTGCGGGGCTTCGGCCCAGGACAAATTGTAATCCTTCCCGAGTTGCTCCCGCCAACAATTCATGCGGGGAAGGCTACGTTGAACAGGTTGTTTTGGGTAAGCAAAAAATGTGAAACGATTGGCAAGGAATGGGAAGCCAGTTTGCGCCCAAACTTTAAGGTGTGCCCATGACACTGAGCGGGGTTATGCGGCGGTTGCCAGGAGGTGGCACTCCGCCTTCACCTGTGGGCAAGAGATGCTCGGTGTCAGGCTGGGCGTCCGCGCCCCAAATGGCATGAAACTCTTTGTTGCTGGCCTGAGTTACAAGACCGCGCCGGTGGAGGTGCGTGAGAAACTGGCCGTGCGTCCGTCGCTGTTACCCTGCCACGGCTGCCGGATCAAACTGGGCGCCGGGCTGGAGGAGGTGGTCCTGCTCTCCACCTGCAACCGCGTCGAGGTCTATGGCACGGCGACCAAGGTCAACGGCAACGTGCATCGGCTGTTCAATGAATTGGCGTCCAGCGACATTGATTTCACGCCCTATCTTTACGTCAAGGAAGGTGAGGAGGCGGCGCAACACCTGTTCTCCGTCGCCAGCGGGCTGGACTCGATGGTGATCGGCGAAACGGAAATCACCGGTCAGGTCAAGAACGCCTATCAAGCCGCGCAGTCCGCGAAACTAACCGGGCGGTTCACCAACCGCCTGTTTCAAACCGCGCTGGCCACGGCCAAGGAAATCCGAACGGAGACGAACATTGGCCGCGGGGCGGTGTCGGTGGGCAGTGTGGCCGTGGAGTTGGCTGAGAAAATCTTCGACAAGGATCTGAGCCAAAAAACGGTGATGATCATCGGGGCGGGGAAAATGGGGGAGGCCTGCGTGCGTCACCTGGCCAAGAAGGGTGCCCGGTCGGTGCTTGTCTCGAACCGGTCGTTCGAGCGGGCGCAGGGATTGGCGGCCGAGTTTGGCGGCCGCGCGGTTCGCTTCGACGATTGCCAGGCCGCTCTGGTCGAAGCGGACATTGTGGTGAGTTCGACCGGGTGCCCCCAAACCATTCTGCATCGCGCGGACCTCGCCCCGCTCATGCCCGCGCGGCGGAACCGGCCGCTGTTCCTGGTGGACATCGCCGTGCCCCGGGACATAGACCCGGACGTGCAGCGGCTCGACAATGTTTACCTCTACAACATTGACCACCTGGAGGCGATCGTGCGGGAGAACCTGCGGATGCGCGA
>WYBW01000075.1 GCA_011525685.1 Verrucomicrobiia bacterium | reverse complement strand
GCCGTGCCTTTGCCTTGGTCGTAGAGTTGAATGATACGTTCCCGCACCGCAACAGGAATGGCTTTCACAACCGGAGGCTAACACCTCCACCTCAAACACGCTACATTATTTATGTAAAAGCTCTAGCTCGTCAGAACTGGTTTCTGTGTTCAATCCCTTCCTTACCCATCCGCAGGGGAATCTTTCTCGGAAGTTGAAGTTTTTTTGAGGGGTGGCCGCATTGGGGGAAGAGGCCTGATGGCGCCCCATTTCACCGCGCAGCCACGATCAGGCTCCGAAAAGCAGCACCTTGTGCCGCCAAGCTGGGAGAGAATTGTCTGGAGCGAACCACCGCGTTTTCCCGGCCGCCACCGCCTGGGAAATGCCCGGATCAAGCCGGCTTGCAAATTGGAAATCAATCTCCAATATTCACAACGTGATCGCGCGCGACCTGACCCACCTGCTCCAGCAACGACTCAAGCTGTTCCCCGCCGTGGCGCTGGTCGGCCCGCGCCAGTGTGGCAAGACGACCCTCGCCCGCACGCTGGCCCGCTGTTACTTCAACCTGGAAGACCCGGACGAGCGCACACGGCTGGATGCGCTCTGGCACGACGCGATTCAGGAAACCGGCCCCGTCGTTTTCGACGAGGCGCAGAACTGGCCCGAGCTGTTCAGCCGCCTGCGGGGCGCCATTGACGCCGAGCGAAAGCGGAACGGACGGTTCATCCTGCTCGGGTCCGTTTCCCCGTCGCTGATGCGCAACGTCAGCGAATCGCTCGCCGGCCGAATGGCCATCCTGGACCTCACGCCGTTCCACTGGGGTGAGGTCCGCGACCTCGACCGCCTCTGGCGCTGCGGCGGTTTTCCGGATGGCGGCGTGTTGGACCCGGCCGCCTATCCGATCTGGCAGGACAGTTACCTGCGCGCGATGGCCGAGCGCGACCTGCCCGCGTGGGGATTGCCCGCCAAACCAATGCTCACGCAACGGCTGTTCCGCATGATCGCCGCCGAGCACGGCGCCATCCTCAACCTTTCAAAGCTCGGCCAAAGCCTTGGCCTTTCGCATCACACAGTGGAAACCTACCTCGATCATCTCGAAGGCGCGTTTCTCATCCGCCGCCTGCCGCCCTTGGAGGCGAACCTGCGCAAGCGGCTGGTCAAATCGCCCCGTCTCTACTGGCGCGACCCGGGGTTGCTCCACAGCCTGCTGCGGCTCCGGCCCGACGACGACCTGCTGGCGCAGTCTTGGGTGGGGGCCAGTTGGGAGGGCTTTGTCATCGAGCAAATCCTCTCCGTCCGCCGCGCCCGAGGCGAGGAATTCGACGCGTGGTTTTTCCGCAGTCACGACGGATACGAAGCCGACCTCGTTCTGGATTTCGGCCGCCAGCGCGAAGTGATCGAGATCAAGCTTACCTCCGGGCCGACGCCCGAGGACCTCGCCCGGCTGGGCAAGGTCGCGGAAATGGTGAAAGCCACGCGCCAGGTGTTGCTGTGCCGGGTGGGGAAATCGGTGACGACCGGCGCGCGCTGGGTGGCGGCGTTGGAGGACTATCTCGCAGCCTGCGAGTAGGCTCTCCCCCGGGGGTTCTTGGCAGCGTCACCTCGCGGAAATGACTGCGCAGCGATCAGGGCCATTTCAAGCGGAAGAACCGGTTGGCGGTGTTGCTGAAGGTGAGGCTGACCGGGCTGTTGAAGGCGCTCGCCACGTTCGTCCAACCGGAAGAGTTCGCCGGGTTGGGGTTGCTTTGCAGTTAGAACCGTTGGTGTCTTCGAACGAAGCCAGCGTCGGTGAACGCACAGGAGAAGGGCGGCCAGGGGCCAGGTATTTCGGATTGTTTTCATGGCAACTCGTGGTGTTGGCACTGATCAATCATTGTCGGCGGCTGCTTTCATCGGGTTTCTTACCGCTCTGCCGGAGAATCTGTCGCGGCAAGTTGAAGTTCTCTTCTGCGGCCCCCCCCCCGCGCTGGGGAAGGCGGCTTGCCGACAGCCGCTCGGGGGTTTCATTGTGCTGCGGTTCGTGGCGATAGCGGTCCTCCACGGAGTCGTCATCGAGGGAGAACAGGGGCTTGCCGCCGCCTCGCTTTTGAGACTGGCCGCGCCGCCATTCGTTGGCCAGAAAATGGTCAAGTGCCGTGAGCAGGAAGGACCGGAAGCGGCCTTTGTTGCGATCCACCGCCCGCAGGAAACTCTTCTCAAGCAGCCGCTCGAAGAAAGCCTGCGTCAGGTCCTGCGCCTCGTGCGGTTCATGTCCGCGACGCCGGACATGGGCATAGAGCGGATACCAATAGGTGCGGCACAAACGTTCCAGCGCTTCATCCGCTCCTTTCGCATCGTGGTTGGCCGCCGCGAGGACAACGCTCCAATGGGTGGTGAGAAAACACACTCCCGGCTTCGGTGAAGCGTGAGATTCATCCGGGGTCACATGGAGACTCTACCAACGAACTGGTGAAAAGAGCGAGTCGAAAATCCGGCCTCACGTGCATTGATCCGAGTTGTGCGCCGGGGAGGTCTTGCCTTTCGGGTGAATTCGCCGGATAAGC
Organism: Verrucomicrobiia bacterium; assembly: GCA_011525685.1. Classification (GTDB taxonomy): domain Bacteria; phylum Verrucomicrobiota; class Verrucomicrobiia; order Limisphaerales; family JADLHS01; genus WYBW01. The sequence goes on along the minus strand of WYBW01000075.1, from coordinate 78,547 downwards.
CTGCGTCAAAGCTACGATGAGCGCCCGTGAAAACCGCCCAAACCGCTTGCGGGGTGAACGGGCGGCTGATAGTCTGACTCACACTTTTTTGCTGATAGAAAGACAAATGATATGAAGACCACGACCCACCTTGCCCTGCTGGCCGCGCTGGCCGCTGGTTTACAAACCGCCACCGCTGGTGACATCACCGGCACGATCACGCTCAAAGGAACGCCTCCGCCGGAGAAGCCGATCACCCAACTCAAAGACGATGTGAACTGCGGAAAGATGCATACCGAGCCGGTTTTCACACGCTTTTACGTGGTGGGCAAGGCTGGCGAACTGGCGGACGTGTTCGTGACCCTGAAAGGCATCAGCGGCAAGTCCACCGGTCCGTCCGCGCCGCCGCTGGTGATTGACCAGAAGGGCTGTGAATATGTTCCCTACGTGGCCGCGTGCCAAACCGGGCAGAAGATCGTTGTCAAGAATTCCGATCCCTTCCTGCACAACGTTCATCCCACGCCGGTGAATACGGCGGGGGGTAACAAGGAGTCGAACATGGCGCAGATGGCGGGCGGGGCGGACCTGACGTTCGTGTTTCCGGCAGCGGAGAATTTCCTGCGCTTCAAGTGCGACGTGCATCCTTGGATGTTTTCCTACGTCAACGTGGTGGATCATCCCTACTTCGATGTGACCGGCAAGGACGGCAAATTCACGATCAAGAACGTGCCGCCGGGCAAGTACACGCTCGTGGCGATGCACCGCCGGGCCGCTCCGGCCCCTGCCGGATTCGAGAAGGAGATCGAGGTCACGGCGGACGGCGCCAAGGTGGACCTGGTGCTCGATGTGAAATAGCCGGCTGAATCTTTCCCGGGAACCGCTGCGGCTGGGATGGCCGCAGCGGTTCTATTTTTTTGCACGCGGCCAACTTTCCCCGTGAAACCACCCGGTACAACCCCCAGCCCCTGGCTGAACCGCTTCGCCGTTTTTACGGCGCTGGCGACCCTGACGTTGCTGGGCATGGGCGGACTGGTCACCAGTCACGGTGTGGGGATGGCCGTGCCGGACTGGCCGAACACTTACGGTTACAACATGTTTCTCTTCCCCGTTTCCCAGTGGGTGGGCGGGATTTTCTATGAACACAGCCATCGTTTGATTGGCGCGTTCGTCGGTTTGCTTACCGCCATTCTGGCGGCCTGGTTGTGGATGCGGGAGACGCGCGGCCGGTCGCGGTGGCTGGGATTGGGCGCGGTGATTCTGGTGGTGGTCTTGCTGGGCATCCGAAAGATGCCGGTCTATTACACCTTGGCCGCAGCCGGCGTTTTGGTGATGGGGTTTGGCCTTTACCGATATGGGCGCGAAGCGCGGCAGTTGCGGTGGCTGGGGGTCGTGGCGCTGGCGGCGGTGGTGGTGCAGGGTGTGCTGGGCGGGCTGCGGGTGGTCTGGTTCAAGAATGAGATCGGGATTTTTCACGCCACGCTGGCGCAACTTTTCTTCGTTCTGATTTGCGCCATTGCTTTGCTCACGAGCCGCTGGTGGAGAGTTCAGACTTCTTCCCAAGGCTCACAAACTTCCGCCGGACGAGGGTGGTTGAATCCAACGGCCGGCAGCCGGCTGAGATGGCTCGCCGTGGGAACAACGCTCCTGATTCTCCTTCAGCTTATGCTGGGCGCGACCATGCGGCATCAACACGCCGGGTTGGCGATTCCCGATTTTCCGCTGGCATACGGCAAACTCTGGCCCGCGATGGATGCGGAGTCGGTGATGAGGTACAACCAGCAGCGCCTGGAGGTAACAGCGCTCAATCCCATTACATCGTTTCAGATCGGGTTGCAGATGACGCATCGGATTGTCGCGGTGGCCATCTTGTTTTGTGTGGCGTGGGTCGCCTGGCTGACGCGGCGTAATGCTGGCAACGCCTTGGGGGTGATGGGCGGCTCACTGCGGCGGCTTGCCCAGGTCTGGCTGGCGCTGATGCTGGTCCAAGCCGGGCTGGGGGCGTGGACGATCTGGTCGAACAAGGCGGCGGATGTGGCGACGGCGCATGTGTTGGTGGGAGCACTTTCGCTCGTGACAGGCGCGCTCTGGTGCATTATTGCTTTCCGCCGTTTACCCGGGACCACCGACGCCGCGGCGGCGTTGAGCGGCCAAGTCAGGCAGACTTTGGCCGGCGATTTCGCCCGCTCGAACGGCGGATTTCACGGCAATCCGGCAACGGTAACGAATCACTGAATGAAGGCAGCTACGGAAGTTATCAGCACTGGCGCAACGGCGGAGCGAGGCTGGCTGGCGGTGTACGCCGATCTGATCAAAGCACGGCTAACCCTGCTGGTGCTGCTGACCACGTTGGTGGGCTTCTACGCGGGCCTTCGCGGGGCGATGGATTACGCGCTATTGTTTCACACGATGCTCGGCACGGCGTTGGTGGCGAGCGGCGCGGCAGCCCTCAACCAGTTGCTGGAGCGGGATCACGACGCCAGGATGCGCCGCACGGCCAGTCGGCCCCTGCCGGCAGGCCGGTTGCAGCCGGTGACGGTGATGTTGTTCGGCGGGGTTTGCTCGGTCGCGGGGTTGGTTTACCTCGCGTTGCTGGTGAATCTCGTGACCTGCGTTCTGGGGGCGGTGTCGCTGGTGAGTTACCTGTTCATTTATACACCGCTCAAACGCCTGACCTGGCTCAACACGGCAGTGGGCGCGATTCCGGGCGGACTGCCACCGTTGATGGGCTGGGCGGCGGCGCGGGGCGGACTGGACGGCGGCGGGTGGGCGCTTTTTGCGATCCTCGCCTGCTGGCAGATGCCGCACTTTTTTGCCATCGCCTGGATTTACCGCGACGAATACGCCAAAGCCGGCTTTCAAATGTTGCCCGGTGTGGACCCGGACGGCCGGCGAACGGCCACCCAGTCGGTGGGGTTCGCGCTTGGGCTGCTGGTCTTCAGCGTCTGCCCGTTTTGGTTTGGGCTGGCCGGAGGCTGGTATCTGGCGGGCGCGCTCTTGTTGGGGGTTGGTTTCCTCGCGTGCGCGATCCGGTTTGCACGCGAGTTAAGCCTTGCCCGGGCGCGGCAACTTTTTTTCGCCTCGATTGGGTACCTGCCGCTGCTCCTGGGATTGCTGGTGTGGGACAAGTTGAAGTGAGGCGAATGTGCGGTTGACTTGGGAAACGAAGGTGCGTTTACTCCCGCACCCCTGTTCAGGATTGGCGGACGGATTTTTGGTCGGTTGACGGATCAGAACGTAAACATTGCGAAGTTAAAAAATGCAGGCCACAACTCACACGATGCCGCACGCCGGCGTTCACGAAGCGCACCACGAGGAACAGGGCTTCTGGCGCAAATACATCTTCTCGACGGACCACAAGGTCATCGGGATTCAATACGGTCTTACGGCGCTGGTGTTCCTGCTGTTCGGCTTTTTCCTGATGATGATGATGCGCTGGCAGATCGCGCATCCGGGGCAGCCCATACCACTGGTCGGCTGGCTGCTGGAGCGGGTGCTGGGGGACGTGGCGGCCAAGGGGGTGATGTCGCCCGATCTTTACAACTCCTTCGGGGCCATGCACGGGACCATCATGGTGTTTCTCGCCATTGTGCCGCTGGCGTTCGGCGCCTTCGGCAACTACGTGGTGCCGCTTCAGATCGGCGCGCCGGACATGGCGTTCCCCCGGGTGAACATGGCCAGTTACCAGGCCTACGTGCTGGGGGGCATCATCATGTTCGTGAGTTTCTTCATTCCGGGCGGGGCGGCGCAGGCGGGCTGGACGTCCTACTCGCCGCTGGCGACCAGCATTCCAACTGACGGTCAAACTTTCTGGTTGGTGGGCATGATATTCCTGATCACTTCATCGCTGCTGGGCGCGGTGAATTTCATCGCCACCATCATTCAGTTGCGCGCGCCCGGGATGACGTGGATGCGGCTGCCGTTTTTCGTCTGGGCACAATTCGTGACGGGCTTCCTGTTGCTGCTGGCGTTTCCGCCACTGGAGGCCGCCGGTATCATGCAACTGATGGACAAGGTGGCTGGGACGAGCTTCTTCCTGCCCACGGGCCTGGCGGTGGGAGGCGAACTGGCCAATATCAGTGGGGGCGGCAGTCCCCTGTTGTGGCAGCACTTGTTCTGGTTCCTGGGACATCCGGAGGTTTACGTGCTGATTCTGCCGGCGATGGGCATTGTTTGCGAGGTCATCGCCAACAACACCCGCAAGCCGATTTGGGGTTACAAGTCGCTGGTTTACTCGGCGCTCTGCATCGGCTTCCTGTCGTTCATCGTCTGGGCGCACCACATGTATCTCACCGGCATGGGCACAAAGGTGGCCACGTTCTTCCAGACCACGACGATGATCATTTCCATTCCTTCGGTGATCATCCTGACCTGTTTCTTCATCTCGCTCTGGGGCGGTTCGATCCGGTTCAACACCCCCATGCTTTTCTGTCTGGCGTTCCTGCCCATGTTTGGCATCGGCGGACTGACCGGACTACCGCTGGGGTTTGCGGCGTCGGACCTGCATCTGCACGACACTTACTACGTGATCGCGCACTTCCATTACGTGGTGGCGCCCGGAACGATCTTCGCGCTGTTCGCGGGGATCTATTACTGGTTTCCGAAAATGACCGGACGCATGATGAATGAGTTTTGGGGGCGGGTGCATTTCTGGGGGTCGTTGATCTTCATGAACGTGGTGTTTCAACCGATGTTCGCCCAAGGCATGTCCGGCATGATCCGGCGCATGGCGGACGGCGGCGCCAATTACGCCACCGCAACCTTGCAGAAGCAGGGGGTGGAGGTGATCGGTGGGTTGAGCGACAAGATGATGAATCTGCACACGATGATTCTCTGGGGCGCGGTCTTCCTGGCGCTGGTGCAGATTCCGTTCATCATCAACGTCTTTTGGAGCATCAAGCACGGCAAGAAAGTCACGAGCGACAACCCCTGGAACGCCACCACGCTGGAGTGGCAGACGCCCACGCCGCCGCCGCACGGAAATTTCGCCCACGCACCCACGGTGCATCGCGGGCCGTATGAGTACAGTGTGCCGGGTCATTCCAGCGACTTCATTCCTCAGAACGAAACGGACAAAGGCAGCCGCCAGCACTGATCATTTCATGGACATACCCTATACCTCCCAACCCCGCCCCGACACGGGCATCTACAATGCCAAGGTCGGCATCTGGCTCTTCCTAGCGTCGGAAGTCATGTTGTTCGGCGCGCTGTTTTCCACCTACATCCTCCTGCGGGTTGGCGCCCGGCCGGAGGACTGGCCGACCGGACTGTTGAACGTGCCCATCGGAACTTTCAACACGGCGGTGCTCATCGCGTCGAGCGTCACCGTGGTCATGGCGTGGGCGTCCTTGAAGATGAAGCAGTTCAATCGGTTCAAGCTTTTCCAGGCGATCACCGTTTTGTGCGCCCTGACGTTTTTGGGCATCAAGTCGTTTGAGTACCGCGACAAATTTACGCACTACGAAGTCTGGAAAACCGACGGCACGCGGATCACCGGCCACCTGGAGGGCAAGCCGATGTTCATGACCTTGGAGAAGGTGAAGGCGGCCGGCAAGGAGAGCATCCTCTTCACGCCCGATCTGCATCATTATTCCGAGGGCAAGAAGGCCATGCACGAGCGGGATCATGGCGATCACAAGGCGGTCGAAATTCCCGTGGCGCAGATCAAGCGCCTCTCGGCCTTCGTGCCGGCGCACAGCACCTATTTTGCGATCTACTTCACGCTGACCGGCCTGCACGCGCTGCACGTGCTGGGCGGGGCGGTGGTGATGGCATACCTGTTTGGGCCGGGCGCCAAAATGTGGTTCACCGATCCCGACCGGTTGACCAATCGCGTCGAGGTGTCCGGTCTTTTCTGGCACTTCGTGGACCTCGTCTGGATTTTCCTTTTCCCCATTCTATACTTGCTGTGATTTTATGAGCGACCACACCGATGACATCTCAAAACACGTCCGCGGCTACATGATCGTGGGCGGAACGCTGCTGATCGGCACCATCCTGACGGTGCTGGCCTCCTACGTGGACCTCGGGCATGAATGGAACATCGTGCTGGCATTGATCATTGCCACGGCGAAAGCCTCGCTGGTCGCGCTGTTTTTCATGCACCTGATCTCGGAACGGCAGATGATCTACGTCGTCCTGGCGTTCACGGCGTTCTTCCTGGTGGGACTGATGTTTCTTACCATTGGCGCGTACGCCGATTTCCCACCCCTAACCACCACCCGCTGAATCATGTCGCTGAAAGCATTCCATGTGATCTTCATCACCGCGGCCAGCGCGCTGGCTTTCGGGTTCGGCGTCTGGATGCTCCGCGAGTACCGCCTGCCCGGGGGCGGCTCGGGCGATCTGGCTTTCGGCGTTGCCTCCCTGATCGTCGGGGTGGCCCTGCTGGTGTACGAAGGATATTTTCTCCGCAAACTCAAAAACGAGAGTTTCTTATGAACCGCAATACTCGCAGAATTTTGTGCTGGTCCGCGTTGCTGGCCGTGGTGCTGGGGCGGCCTGATTGGGTCCTGGCCTGTGCGACTTGTTATGGCGCTTCGGATTCGCCGCTGGCCCAGGGCATGAACTGGGGGATCATGACGTTGCTGGCGGTCGTGTTTTCCGTGATGTGCGGCATCGTGGGCTTTTTTGTTCATGTGAACCGCAGATCGAAGCGTTTGTTGACTTCACCCGGGCAGTGACTCGCGGGTGACGAACTGAATCATAACTGACATGGATCAATTCATCCGAAAAGCTCTGGGCCTGCCGGTGCTGGCCTCTGAAAACGGCAAAGGCGTGGACGACCTCATCGTCTGGATACACTGGCTGATGATCGCCCTGTTCGTCGGCTGGTTCATCTATTTCGTTTATGCCCTGTGGCGGTTTCGCGCCCGGCGCAATCCCAAGGCGGATCATTACGGGGTCCGCGGCCACACCTCGAACTACATCGAACTGGCCGTGGCTGGCATCGAAATCGTCCTCTTGGTGTTCGTGGCGATTCCCTTGTGGGCCAAGGCCGTGGACGTGACCAAAATCCCCCAGGCCGGCGAGGCGACCAACATCCAGGTTGTGGCGCAACAGTTCGCCTGGAACGCGCGTTATGCCGGCGCGGACGGCCAGTTCGGCAAGCAGGACATGCGACTGGTCAGCTCCACCAACATTTTCGGCATTGATTACACCGACCCGAACGCGGCCGACGACGTGGCCGTGCTCAATGAGATCCATGTCCCGGTCAACAAGCCGGTCGTCACCTACATCAGCTCGAAAGATGTGATCCATTCTTTCAAGATCATCGCGCTGCGGGTCACGCAGGATGCCATTCCCGGGATGCGAATCCCGGCCTGGTTCAAACCGACGATGGAAGGCCGTTACCAGATCAATTGCGCCCAACTGTGCGGCAACGGTCACTCGGCCATGTCGCAGGGATTCCTGGTCGTCGAGAGCCAGGAAGCCTTCGACCAATGGCTCGCGTCCAAGACCGGCGGGGCCACCACCTTCGAGTAGCGAAGCCGGGCCTGATGGCATCGTTCCGCGGCGTTTTTGGCCTGTAACCGGCCGAAATGCCTGTTGACTTGCCCGTTCGGTCTGATAGTTTCACCACCCTTTGAATCGGGAACGAGATGAAGACACATTTACCCAAAGTGAATTTGAATGAGCGCAAGTGGCATTTGATAGACGCCGACGGCGCGGTGCTGGGCCGGCTGGCGGTGCAGGTGGCCGACCTGTTGCGCGGACGGAACAAGCCCGTTTACACCCCCCACTTGGATGCCGGCGACTTTGTCGTGGTCATCAACGCCGCGAAAGTGCGCCTCACCGGCAGCAAGGAAACCGCCAAAAGTTACATGAGTTACTCCGGCTGGAAAGGCGGGGAGAAATACGTGACGGTGGAACAACTCCGCGCCAGGCAGCCCGAAATGCTCATTCACCGGGCGGTGAAGGGCATGATCCCCAAGAACCGGCTGGGACGGCAGTTGCTCACCAAGCTCAAGGTGTATCGCGACGCCAAGCATCCGCATGCCGCCCAAAAGCCCGAAAGTCTTCCGGCGGCGGCCTGATCCACAACCTCTGAACCCACTAAGCACGCATCATCGGTATGGCTGAAACCAAGATTTCCGAATACCTCGGCACGGGCCGGCGCAAGACCTCGGTCGCCCGGGTCCGCCTGGCCTCGGGCTCAGGCAAAATTGTCGTCAACGGACGGCCTTTTGATTCATACTTTCCCGTCGAAACGCTCCGCGCCACGGCGGCCCAGCCCTTGACCGTGACCGGCACGACCGAGAAACTCGACGCCCGCATCACCGTGACCGGGGGTGGTCCGACCGGCCAGGCCGGGGCGGTGCGGCACGGCATCGCCCGTGCGTTGCTGCAATTTGATGCCAGCCTGCGCGCCCCGTTGAAGGCGGAAGGCTTGCTGACTCGCGACCCGCGCATGAAGGAGCGCAAAAAATACGGCCAGCCGGGCGCCCGCAAACGTTTCCAATACTCGAAGCGTTGATGATTGGGTGGATTTGAAAGCCCCGCTGGCGAGAGTCCGCGGGGTTTTTCTTTTGGCCTGGCGGCGGATGCGTTATCCAGTGGATGACGGCCGGCGCAATATCCGCGGATGACGGATGCCCGTCCGCCGCAGCTTGAGATGTCCATGAAACGAATCGCCATCGTCGGTGCGTCCGGTTATTCCGGGGAGGAACTCGTGCGTTTGCTGCTGGCGCATCCGCACGTCGAGTTGACCGCCCTGACCTCACGCCAGAACGCGGGACAATCGCTGGGCCAGGTGTTCCCCAGATTTGCCAGCCATCCCAAGTCCAAGTCCCTCCGCTTCACCGAGCCAAATTCCGACGTGCTCGCGCAGAAGGCGGAGGTGGTTTTTCTGGCCCTGCCGCATGGGGTTGCCGCGGAATACGCGGTGCCCCTGCTGCAAAAGGGCTGTTCGGTCATTGACCTCAGCGCCGATTTTCGCGTCAAGGATGCCGCTGTTTATCGGGAGTTCTACGCTCACGAACATCCCGCGCCGGAGTTGCTGTCCCAGGCGGTTTATGGCCTGCCGGAAATTTACCGCGAACGGATCAAGCAAACTTCCCTGATCGCCGCGCCGGGCTGTTATCCGACGAGCATCCTGTTGCCGGTGATTCCGCTGCTCAAGGCGGGCTTGGTCCGACCGGCGGGCATCATCGCGGATTCACTCAGCGGCGTGAGCGGGGCCGGGCGCAAAGCCGAACTGGATTACCTGTTCGTCGAATGTAACGAGAGCGCGCGGCCCTACGGCGTGCCCAAGCACCGGCATTTGTCGGAGATCGAGCAGGAATTTTCGCTCGCCGCTGGTATGCCGGTCATCATCCAGTTCACGCCGCATTTGATCCCGGTCAACCGCGGCATCCTCACGACGCTCTATCTGGCGCCGAAGGAACATATCGTGGACACCAAAGGCGCCGAGGCGCTCGGCTCAAAAATTGCCGCCTGTTACCGCGCCGCCTACGGCGACGAGCCGTTTGTCCGATTACTCGAGGGCCGGGCACTCCCCGATACCAAGAACGTGGTGGGCACGAATGTTATTGAGATCGCCTGGCGGCTCGATCCCCGCACGGGCCGGCTCATTGTGATGAGCGCGGAGGACAATCTGGTCAAGGGCGCGGGCGGCCAAGCTGTGCAATGCCTGAATCTGCTGTGCGGATTTCCGGAAACCGCGGGTTTGATCTGAATCATCTTTCTTTCCACGGCCATGAAGTTCAAGCAACTGAAAGGTTCGATTGTCGCGCCGCGCGGGTTTCTGGCCAGCGGTGTGTTTTGCGACATCAAACGTTTGGGCACCGGCAAAGGCTCGCAAAAAGGAAACAAACGCGATCTGGCGCTGATCGTATCAGAGGCGCCCGCGACGGTCGCCGGCATGTTCACGACCAACCAGGTGTGCGCCGCGCCGGTGAAGGTTTGCCTGGAGCGCGTCAAACATGGCAAAGCGCAGGTCGTGGTGGTCAATTCCGGCAACGCCAACGCCTGCACCGGTCGGCAGGGCCTCAAGGATGCCCGGGAGATGGCGCGATTCACTGAACGCGCCCTGGCGGTGGACGCCGGCCTGGCCTTGGTCGGTTCCACCGGCCGTATCGGCGTTCCGTTGCCGATGGACCACATTCGCGCGGGCATCATCGAAGCCGCCATGCTTCTGGGCCGAACCAACCGTCATGCTGATCAAGCTGCGGAAGCCATTCTGACCAGTGACACGCGGCCCAAGCAAATCGCGGTCGAATTTTCACTGGACGGTCGGGCCGTTCGCATTGGCGGTATCTGCAAAGGGGCGGGGATGATTCAGCCGGGAATGAGCCCCACCGGGCGGCGGCCCGCCTCTCAGCCGCTCCACGCCACGATGCTCTGCTTTCTCACCACGGATGCGGCTGTTGAGCCGAAGGTGTTGCGGACTGCACTGCAGGAAGCCGTTGCCCAAAGCTTCAACCGCATCACAGTGGACGGCGACATGAGCACGAACGACACGGTGCTGTTGCTGGCGAACGGGCAGGCGGGAAACAAGCCGGCCACGCACCGGGCGTCCAAGACTCCGCCTCCGACTTTCCAAGCGGCGCTCAACCACGTCTGTCTGGAGCTGGCGAAGATGATCGTGCGCGATGGCGAAGGCGTGCATCGCGTGGTCACGGTGCGGGTCAGCGGGGCGAAAACGAAAGCCGACGCGGACGCGGCGGCGCGAGCCGTGGCCAACAGCGCCCTGGTGAAAACGAGCTGGCACGGCGGCGATCCCAACTGGGGGCGCATCATGGACGCCATCGGTTACTCGTCGGCCAGGGTGGTGGAGCACAAGGTGGACATCGGTTACAGCGCGCCGGGCAGCCGGAAGATCCTGTGGAGCCTCCAACGCGGCCAGCCGACACGGGTGTCCTTCAAGCAACTTTGCCTCGCCGTCGCGCCGAAAGAATTCGAGCTCCACATCCAGCTCAACCTCGGCCGGGGCAGCGCGGTCATCCACGCCGCTGATCTGACCGAGGAGTACGTCGAGTTTAACAAAGGCGATGTGACCGACCCGACGAGGTTGGGCGGTTAACCGGGGAGCGAGTTGGGTTGCCAGACCACCCGATTCAACTGCGTGGGCGGTTGAGCGCAAAACCGAAGTCGGAAAGCCAAAACCCGAAGGCCGAAGGATTTCCGAAATCCGAAGCCCGAAAGGCCCGCCTCTCCAAGCGTGCCTGCGACTCTCCGATTTTGGACTTCGGGCTTCTTTCGGATTTCGGTTCCTCGGATTTCGGCCCTTAACCAAAGTCTCCGGCGTGCGTTCGAGGTTGGCGCAGTCGCGCCGAAACCAAGGCGCGCTGATTTTGAGATTGCGTTGAGCCTGAAATTCCTGAACAAGTTGGGGCATGAACTTGAAAATCTTGCGGAAGAGCGCGCTGCCGCTCGCGGCCACGAGCGCGCTCATCGTCCTGACTCTCTCACTCGTGGCGGCTTGGGCGCAGGAGTCGCGCACTCCGGCCGCCAACCGCGAGCCCGATGTCATTTACGTGCCCACCCCTCAGCCGGTCGTCGAGAAGATGCTTGAAATGGCGGAAGTGAAGAAGGGCGACGTGGTGTACGATCTGGGCTGTGGGGACGGTCGGATTGTCGTGACTGCCGCCAAGAAGTACGGCGTGAAGGCCGTTGGCTTCGACATTGACCCACAGCGCGTGAAGGAAGCCCTGGAAAACGTCCGATCCAACAAGGTCGAACATCTGGTAACCATCAAGCAGGAGGACATCTTCACGCTGGATTTGCGCGAGGCCAATGTCGTGACGCTTTACCTGTTGCCGGACTTGAACGTGCGCCTGATGCCGCAACTCGCCAAACTCAAACCCGGTTCGCGCATCGTTTCTCATGACTTCGACATGCGCGGCGCCAAACCGGTCCAGACGCATCAGATGAGCAGCACCGGAAGCAGTGACGGCGATTACGGCGGTTCGCACACCATTTACAAATGGGTGGTGCCGTGGGAGCCGGAGTCGTCCGGTTCGTCGAAAGCCAATTCGTCCGATCCGTGACCGCGGTGGACGTACGAGAGCTGTGACGTTCCGCAGCCGGTTTGACGGAATGACACAGGGCACCAGTGAATCGTCGGCAACGACGAGCAGTCCACCCTCAAACTGAGGAGCAGGATTTATGAACGCATCTCATGGTTGCCGGCCGCATCGGCCGGGTGACGTGCCGGGGTGGATTTCCAGCCTGGTGCTGGCCTTGATGACCACGTTTCCGGCAGTGAACGCGCAAACCGCAACTGACGCTTCGGCCGTGGTCGCGCCCGGCGCGAAGCTGGAGAAGCTGGCCGGCGACTTCAAGTTCACCGAGGGGCCCACTGCCGACAGGCACGGCAATGTTTTCTTCACCGACCAGCCGAACAATCGCATCCTCAAATGGAGCGTGGAGGGAAAGCTTTCCACGTTCCTCGAGCCGGCCGGTCGCGCGAACGGCATGTTCTTCGATGCCCAGGGCAATCTGATCGCCTGCGCGGATGAGAAGACGGAGTTGTGGTCCATCACCCCCGGCGGCCAACACACGGTGCTGGCCCGGGAGTTCGAGGGCCGGAAACTCAACGGACCGAACGATGTCTGGGTGCGCGCGGATGGCAGCCTGTATTTCACCGACCCGTTCTACAAACGTCCCTGGTGGGACTACAACGATCCGCCCCAGGAAACCCAGCAGGTCTATTTCTTGAGCGCCGATCGCAAAATCCTCAAGCGCGTCACCACGGATCTCGAACAACCCAACGGCATCATCGGCACCCCGGACGGCAAAACGCTTTACGTCGCGGACATTCGCGCCCGCAAGACCTACCGCTACGACCTCCAACCGGACGGTTCGCTCGCCAACAAACACCTGCACTGTGAGCTGGGGTCGGACGGCATGACGCTCGACACGCAGGGCAACCTTTATCTCACCGGTCGGGGCGTGACGGTGTTCGACAAGACCGGAAAACAGATTGCGCAGATTGACGTGCCGGAACGTTGGACGGCGAACGTCAGCTTTGGCGGCAAGGATCACCAGACGCTGTTCATCACCGCGAGCACCGGCCTTTACGCGATCCAGATGAAATATCCTGGCGCAAACGCGGCGAAGTAGGAGACAGGTCTGCCCCCGGCACTTTGAACTTTCCCCGGCCGCTTTTTGTGGCATGGTATCGGCGTCAATTCACTTATGAACAAACCGAGAATCATTGCCTATTTGAAACCGACCTGCGGCTGGAGCAACGGGGTGCGCGCCGTGCTCCGCAAATATGATCTGCCCTACGAGGACCGCGACATCATCAACGACCCGGCCCAGCGTCAGGAGATGATCGAGAAAAGCGGCCAGATGCTAAGTCCGTGCGTGGAGATCAACGGTCAGATGCTGGCGGATGTCAGCGGCGAGGAAGTCGAAGCCTGGATGCTGGCCAACCAGGTGGTTGCGCCCAATGACCGACAGGCCGACGCGCCGACCAACCAGCCCTGTGCTCACGAGATGCCGCAAGCCGCGCCGCTTCACTTCAAAAGGTAACGGGATTCGATGGATGCCAGCCGCGATGGCAGAAGCGACGCGGCTCCGAGCTTAACCAGTTGGTCTGTGCGCGGCTTGAATGCGCGTCCCACTCAAGCACAGCCTTGATCCTGATTGCCCTCCGGTTGATTGAATGGACCTGGCTCGGTTTGTTTGGCAGGCAGAGAGGCAACAATCATGGGTGGTGGTGCTGAAGAGCGCGATCTGCGAATGCAATGAGCCACCACGCCCGCCAGCCCGTAGATCAGGAGCAGCCGGCTGAAGTTGAAGGGCAGGAACGCAAACCATGGCGTGGAGGCCCACAGGACGCCGAGGGTGAGGCAGGTCCACATGTCGGTTGCCGTCCCTTGCCGTTTTGCGATGACGGCGGCGGCCGAATAGGCAATGGAGACCGAGATCGCGAGATAAAGCCAGGACGCTGAAAACATCCTCACCACATTGGGGAAATGTTCCCGAGGCAATGGCCTCAGCCAAACGACCAGCAACAGCAGGCCTCCCATGAACCCCAGGGCGGCAGCAGTCTTCCCGCAGATCAACCGATCGAAAATCAACAGGAGACGTTTCATCGGGTTAAATCATCGGCGCAGGTCGAAATTTGCTTCCCAAAAGTTGACGGGGCTGGAGCCGGGCCGCAAGACCGAATGTTGCTGGAGCGGACCCCACAATCGAATTGCCACTTGAGCAGCGCTTGACCAATTTGCCGCCATGCGAATCGTGACTTCGGTGGCGGCGATGCTGCGGCTGGCGAGGCGGTGGCGGCGACACGGCACGCGCGTCGGTCTTGTTCCGACCATGGGTTATTTGCACGAGGGCCACTTGAGCCTCGTGCGCGCGGCGCGGAAGCGCGTGGGCGGAACTGGCCGGGTGGTGGTCAGCATTTACGTGAATCCGACCCAGTTCGGGCCAAGGGAGGATCTGGCCCGTTATCCGCGCGATTTGAAACGCGATGTGAGGCTCTGCCGCGCGGAGGGGGTGGATGTGGTGTTCGCGCCGGACGACGCGGAGATGTATCCGGGCAAAGCGGCGGGCAATTACAGCACCTATGTCGTCGAGGAGAAACTCTCCCAAGGCATGGAGGGCGCGTCGCGGCCCGGGCACTTTCGCGGGGTCACAACGGTCGTGGCCAAGCTGTTCAACATCGTGCAGCCGGACGTGGCTGTTTTTGGGGCCAAAGATTTTCAACAAGCCGCCGTGATCAAGCGCATGGTTCGCGATCTGAATTTCCCGCTGAAGACTCTCGTCGCGCCCATCGTGCGCGAGTTGGACGGCGTGGCGATGAGTTCACGGAACAAGTACCTCTCGGGGGATTTGCGACAGCAGGCCACAGTCCTTCAGCGGTCAATCCAGGCTGTGCGCCGGGCGGTCACAACGGCGAAGCAGCCCGCCCCCGCTGTCCAGTTGAGATCCCTGGTGGGAAAAGTCATCCAAACGGCGCCGGACGCGAGACTGGATTACGTTGAGTTCTTCGAACCGGAAACGCTGTCGCCCGTGGCGAAAGTCTCGCCAGGTACACACATGGCCTTGGCGGTGTTCGTGGGCGGGACGCGATTGATTGATAACGGGAGGCTTTGACTCACCTCAGCGGCATAATGAGCGGAATGGCCTGCCGCTCGAAACGGCGATACACGCGGAAGTCAGAGTCAATCGTGATGAGCTGGCAGTCCCGTTTGGCCTCGGTCATTGTGACGAGGCAGGCATCCACAAAGTCCATTGGGGTGTCGGCGTATTTCTGCATCAAGGCCAGAACGCGGTCGAGGTTGGATTCCAAATCGAAACGGACTGCAATGACGTCGCGGTCCAACAACTCCAAAACGCTCCACGGTGGCAGCCCGGCCGCGGCGAGCAGATACGCGGCTTCCACAAGGACCCCCTCGCAAGTCCAGATGGTTCCCCGGACGAGATCAAACTGCTGGTAAACCCAGGCGTGATGAGGTTCAGAGCGGTCCAACAGCGCCACCAACGGGCCGGAGTCGGTCAGATACGCCGGCATGAGCCGAGGCCTTTGAGATGACGTTTATGCGCGGAATCTTTCCGGCCGCTGGCAAACTTGCCGACGAGATCGCCGGCGCGCGCCGCGGCGCTTCCGCCACGCTGCCGGTCGCGTTGGGCGAGCAGCGCTTCCCGGGCGATTTCCGACTTGGACCGGTTTGACAACCGCGCCCGCTTCTCCAGCCAGGCCAAAAGGTCGGGCGGCAACTTCAACGTCAGTGTTCGCATGGAAGCTTGGTAACACCGATCCGGCGAATTGACAACACCCATTCCTCCTTGCAGACTTCACGAGCAGGTTTCCAAGATGCAACCATTCGACTTTCTTGTCCTTGGCAGTGGCATCGCGGGTTTGTGCTACGCCCTCAAGGTCGCGCCCCGTGGACGCGTGGCGATCGTTACGAAAAAGGATCGCGCGGAGTCCAACACCAACTATGCGCAGGGCGGCATCGCGTCGGTGACGAGCAAGGAGGATTCGTTCGAGCTGCACGTGCGCGACACGCTCGAAGCGGGCGCGGGCCTGTGCAAGGAAAGGGTCGTTCGCACGATTGTCGAAGAAGGCCCGGCGCGCATCGGCGAGTTGATCGAACTGGGGATGCAGTTTTCCGAGCGGGAGATTCCGCAGTCGCACGGCGCGCGGGAACTGGATCTGGGCCGTGAAGGGGGACACTCCAAGCGCCGCATCCTGCACGCGAAGGATGTGACTGGCCGCGAAATCGAGCGCGCGTTGCTCCAGGCCATTGCCGGTCAGCCAAACATCCAGATTTTCGAGAACCACTTTGCCATTGACCTGATCACCAGTCAGAAGCTGGGCTACGTGGGCGCGAATCGTTGCCTGGGCGCTTACGTGCTCGACAAGCTCACGGGGCAGGTGGAGACGTTTGCCTCGCCCGTCACGCTGCTGGCGACGGGCGGTTGCGGGAAGGTTTATCTGTACACGACCAATCCCGACATCGCGACCGGCGATGGCGTGGCGATGGCGTATCGCGCGGGGGCCGCGGTGGCGAACATGGAGTTCATCCAGTTTCATCCGACCTGCCTCTATCATCCCAAGGCCAAATCGTTTCTCATCAGCGAGGCCGTGCGCGGCGAGGGGGGCGTGCTGAAAGGTTTTGACGGTGGCGAGTTCATGGACGCGGCGCATCCCTTGAAATCGCTCGCGCCACGCGACGTCGTGGCGCGGGCGATTGACAGCGAGATGAAGAAGAGCGGCGCCGATCACGTGTGGCTGGACATCACCCACCGGCCGGCGCGATTCATCATCGAGCGCTTTCCCAACATCTACCAGACCTGCCTTCGCTACGGGATTGACATCACCAAGGAACCCATTCCGGTGGTGCCGGCGGCCCATTATCAGTGTGGCGGCGTGATGACCAACGTGGACGGCGAGACGGAGATCGCCGGCCTTTACGCCGTGGGCGAGGTCGCCTGCACGGGCCTGCATGGCGCCAACCGCCTGGCGAGCAATTCGCTCCTGGAAGCCCTGGTCTGTGCGCATCGCGCCGCGGCGAAAGCGGCCGCCAACCTCGCCGCGCCGGTCGAATTGAAGATTCCCGCCTGGCAGTCCGGCCAGGCGCATAATCCCGACGAGATGGTGGTGGTCTCACACAACTGGGACGAAATCCGCCGTTGCATGTGGGACTACGTCGGCATCGTGCGGACGAACAAGCGTTTGCAGCGCGCCCAAAAGCGCATCGCCAACCTGTTGGAGGAGATTCACGAGTACTACTGGAATTTCATCGTGACGAGCGACCTGCTCGAGTTGCGCAACATTGCGACCGTCGCGGACTTGATCGTCCGCAGCGCGCTCCTGCGACCTGAGAGCCGCGGGTTGAACTACAACCTGGATTATCCGCACCCGAATCCCGACTGGGCGCAGCGGGACACCGTGTTGCGGAGGTCGGGATAAGATTTACTCTGGAGGCGTCCACTCACTGGCACAACTGTCCCAAACTTGGAGTCGCTTGAACCCAAGCGCGGTGAAGGTGGGTTCGGCGCACCGGAAGAATGGCTTGAAGAATTTGTCCAACCCGCTAAGGTTGCCGACGTTGCGCGCTTAGCTCAGCGGTAGAGCACTTCCTTCACACGGAAGGGGTCGCAGGTTCAAACCCTGCAGCGCGCACCATCTCCCTCGAAATCAGCCATTTCCGCCGGTTGGGCGTGGTTTGCCGGTGACCGGGCTTCAATCTGAGAATGGAAGCTGCTTTTCCACGCCGCTATGACCATCGAAGTTTTCAGTGAAGCAAATGGCCGAAGCTACAAGATGAGCCCCAAGGCGTTTGGCAAGCTGCTGCACCTGGCGCGCTTGGAGGGTTGGCAGCCCGAACGGCTGCCAGCCGAATGGCCCTCGGACTCCTGGGAAACCGAGATCATTCTCCCGCATCTCGGCCCTTACATGCCGGGGCGCGTTTCGCGAGCGGACGCGGAAGGATTGCGCATCGCCCTGACGCGGGCGCTGGCCACTGGCGTCGTGGCGGTGGAAGGGACCGTGCAATACGCCGCCGTGACGTTGCTGCAAGTGGCGCGGGCCGGGGCCTTCCGTGTTCGAGTGTGCCACTCCGAGAATGCCGGCCCCGTGCCGGTCTTGGGCGCGACGACAGCCTGACCTTGAACCCCCGCCCCATTCAACCAAGCCTTCCACGCAACCGGGAAAGCAGGCAAACGGCGCTCCGCTGCTTTCCATCTTGCTGAACACGGCAGGCACCCGGCGCGGGCTTCGCAAATCCGCCGCGCGCTCTCCTTCAGCCGCGATAGCCCAACTCCCGTCGCCGTCGCCAAAGTTCCTCCGGCTTGAAAATGCCCACGGGAGTGATGATGCCGGTGATCAGTTCCGCCGGTGTCACATCGAACGCTGGGTTGCGCGCGTGGCTGCTCGGATTGGCCACGCGCACGTAGGTGCGCCGACGGCGTGATCGGCTTTGGATTTCGAGCTTGGGATTTGCGACCACTCCCCATGCTCCCAGGACTTCGCTCTCGTCCCGTTCCTCGATGGGAATGGCCATGCCCGACTTCAAGGTCCAGTCAATGGTCGAAAGCGGAATCGTCACGTAAAACGGAATGCCATGCCGCTTGGCAAGCACGGCCTTGGTGTAGGTGCCAATCTTGTTGGCCACTTCGCCGGTGCGGCCGAGGGTGCGGTCGCTTCCCACGATGACCAGATCAATCTCCCCTCGTTGCAGGAGATGGCCGGCGGCATTGTCCGCGATGATCTGGTGTGAGATGCCTTGTTGCGCCAGCTCCCAAGCGGTGAGAGTGGCGCCCTGGGAGCGAGGCCGGGTCTCGTCGCAAAAGACGTGAAACCGCTTTCCGGCCGACTCCGCGGCGTAGAGGGGCGCCGTCACAGTGCCAACGTCCACGCACGCGAGCCAGCCGGCGTTGCAATGGGTGAGCACGCGACAACCCTCGCGGATCAGGAACATGCCCTGCCGGCCAATCGCCTCACAATGTCGCACGTCCTGGTTGGCAAATTCCTCCGCCGCCGCCAGGGCCAGCGCCTGTCGTTCCTCCACGGACCGGCCGGTCGCCATGACGGCGCGGACCTGTTGCATGGCATTGACCGGGTCCACCGCAGTGGGCCGGGCCGCCTGAAGCGTCCTGAAGACTGATTCAACGTGTCGCGTGAAACCCGGCAGGCTGTGTCCGCGAAACGCCCGTGCTCCCTGGGCCAGGCCGTAGGCTGCCGTGGCGGCGATCGCGGGCGCACCCCGGACAATCATGTCCCGGATGGCGACGGCGGTTTCATGGTAGTCTCGTGTGGCAACGAGGGTGAAGCGGTGGGGAAGCAAACGCTGCTCGATGAGCAAGACCGCGTTGCGTTTGCCGTCGAAAGTAACCGTGCGGTAATGGCGGGTTCGGCCGCGGACGGTGACATTCACGGGCTTCAGCGAATCTTGACCTTCAAGCGGCGAAGCTTGTCGGCGATGCGGCGGAAGAGGGCGTGCTTGCGGAGCTGGCGCAGGTCCGGGTCCTTGGCGATCCAGTTCAGGTCGCGGTAGCCGAGATTCAAAGCCTTCTCGAGGGCCTGCACGGCGAGGTCAAATTGGCGGTTCAACGAGTAGCTGCAGGCGAGGTTGTAATAGACGAACGGATCGTCGGGTTGCAGGCGCGAGAGGCGTTCATCCACTTCGAGGCTCTGCGCGTACCTGCCGCGCTGGGTGTAATGGTCGCCCAGCAGTTGCAGCGCGTCCACGTACTCGGGGTCGCGCCGGACGAGGCCTTCCATGAACTTGATTTGCAAGTCCAACTCCCGCGTTTCCTGGCGGGTGGCCTTTTTCTTTCGAGCACTGCTTTTGACCGGCATACGACGGTGGGAATAGTTGTGAACGTGGCCAGCCAAGTCAAGCAGGCGGCGGAAAAATCACCATGACGCCCGCGGTGGATTCCGGGTCGGCGGCTGAATCTCGTTTCGCGCGGCACGCGTTCCTGCCACACTTGTCCCGGCATGATGAAGTGTTTCGTCACCGGCGCTTCCGGATTCATCGGATCCAATCTGGTGCAGGAGTTGAACCGGCGCGGTCACCGCGTGAAAGCCCTGCTGCGGCCGGGGGCCGATTTGCGCGGACTGGCCGGGGCCGAGTTCGAGCGCGTGACCGGCGATTTGGGCGACCGGCAGAAGCTCACGGAGGCGATGCGCGGTTGTGACTGGTGTTTCCACCTGGCCGCCAGTTATCACCTGTGGCTGCGCGATTATGCGCCGATGTATGCGGCGAACGTGGACGGCACCCGCCACGTGCTCGAAGCCGCCGTCGCCGCGGGCTGTTCGCGCATCATTCACACGAGCACCGTCGGCTGTATCGGTCTGCCGCGGGCGAACAACGGAAGCCTCGTGCCGACGGATGAAACCGCCTGGGCCGCGGAAGCGCATCTGAACACGCATTACAAACGCTCGAAGTGGCGGGCCGAGCAGGTTGCGCTGGAGTTGGCACAACGCGGCGCGCCCGTCGTCATCGTCAATCCCAGCGCGCCTGTTGGCCCGCGCGATGTCAGACCCACGCCCACGGGAAAAGTGATTCTGGATTTTGTGAACCGCGCCATGCCGGCGTACCTGGACACCGGCCTGAACTGGGTGCATGTGCGCGATGTGGCGGTGGGACACATCCTGGCCGCGGAGCGCGGTGTCCCCGGCGAACGCTACATTCTGGGCCATGCGGAGGGCAACTGGACGCTGGCCGAAACCTTCGCCGTGCTGGCGGAACTGACCGGGTTGGCCGCGCCGCGCCTGTGCCTCCCGCACTGGTTCGCCAAAGTGATCGCTCGCGTCAACGAAGCCGGCTCGGCGATCACCGGTCGAGCGCCGCGGGCACCGTTGGCCGGCGTGCGCACTGCGGAGCACAAAATGTTTTTCAACCCCGCCAAGGCCATCCGCGAACTGGGCCTGCCGCAGACTTCACCTCGAACCGCGCTGGCGGATGCGGTCGAGTGGTTTCGCGCCAACGGCAACGTCCGGAGATGAGAAAATTCGCGTTACACGGTGAGGAGTTCGCAAGATGGCGGTGGTGGACGGTCGTCGGTGTCAGTTGCTTGAGTGTGGGCCTGGGTTTGAGCGTCGCCGGCTGCGCGCCGAAGCGTGCGCCGTTGACCAGCCCGCAGCGATCGGCCATTTACGAACGGGCCGGGCTCTACTTGACGAACGTGGCTTTGCTCAAACCTTTGGAAGCGGGCTTCACCAACACGCTGGCCTTCAAGCTGGCGCCGCTGCTGATTCAAGAACTGGCCGAGTCCAACGCCGCGCCGGCGAATCTGGTCCTTTACTTTGAGGAAAGCGCAATCGCGTTCAACGGCCGGACGCACAGTCAGGTGACCTATCATTGGACCGTTCCTGACACGGCCGCCTCTCGCGCTGGCGGCGTGGCGTCTCAAAGCATCCGCATTACGCTGGACAGCGCCGGGGCGCCGGTGATCTGGGAGGTGTTGAAGGATGACTCGGGTGGGGAATTGTTCTTTGTGGCGCAATCGCTCGAAGCCGAGGCGCGGCGGGCGTTCGGTCCGCCACTGCCGGAGCGGCGGTTTGCCATCGAGCGCGGCCTGGACACCGCGCCGGATGCGATTGTGGCGCGGGTGATCGAGGACGGGCCGGTTCCCATGGGGCCGATCCTCCACCTGCAAGCACGGCGTCTCAACGTCAGCACGTTGATTTGCCGTTGCATGCCCACACAGGCATACAACCTTCTGTCCACCGAAACTTACGAACTGCGACCGCTGGTGGACTTGGAGTCACGACCCAATTTTGGCAGACCGGATGAATCCGCCGCCGCCCGGCTGGAACGCTGTCTGCGCCTGCCCGCCGCCTTCTGAGTTTGCGACCGCCGGGGGCGCCTCTCTCTTGCCTGCTCCCAGGCGTGCCTGCCCTGGTTGCGTGCTTGGACCAGCCGCCGAGCGGGTCAGGCGGCTGGCAAGCCGCTCCTCCGGCAGACCGCTGGACTTGCAACAAACTGTCATGTGCCCTTGCCAGGGCCGTCTCAACGGGCGAGGGATGGTTTGGAAAAACCTTTTGCCCCCGGAGGGGGACTTCTAATTTGCGCGAATGAATTTGACGCCCGGCCAAATCCTTCAGTTGCGCATCCAGGACATCGCGTTCGGCGGCGAGGGGGTGGCGCGGGTGGATGAACTGGTCGTCTTTGTTCCGTTTGTGCTCGTGGGCGAACTGGTCGAGGCGGAGATTGCCGAGGTGCGCAAGAGTTTCGCCCGGGCGCGGCTGAGGCAGGTGCTGGAGCCGGCGGCCGAGCGCGTCGCGCCGGAGTGCCGGTATTTTGGCGCGTGCGGCGGCTGCCAGTATCAGCACATTGCCTACGAGGCGCAGCTCCGCATCAAGCGCAAGCAGGTGGCGGACTTGTTCCAGCGGATCGGCGGCTTCGACCCCGCCGTGGTGTCGTCCGTGGTGCCCTGCCCGCAACCTTACGGCTACCGCAACCGCATCATGATTCGCAGCCAGTGGAACAAGCCGGCGCAGAAACTGAACATCGGTTTCATCCGGGGCGACTGCGGCCTGGTGGAAGACATTGAGGAGTGCAAGATCGCCGAACCGGCGATCAACCGGCAGATCCGTCACGTCCGCGGGAATCCCCCGCCCAAGGGCGGAATCAAGGTGGTGTTGCGTGTTCCACCGGAGGGCTGGGAGGTGCCGCCCGATTCGTTTTTCCAAAACAATTTCTTCCTGCTGCCCCGGCTGGTGGAGGCGGTGCGCGAGTGTTTGCGGGCCGGCGGGGCGCGGCATCTGGTGGACCTGTATTGCGGCGTGGGATTCTTCGCCGTGGAACTGGCGGAGGCGGTGGAGAGTTTTGTCGGGGTGGAATACGATCAAGCGGCGATCCGGGCGGCCCGGCGCAATGCCGCCGCTCGCGGGCGGACCAACGGCGAGTTCATTGCGGCCACAGTGGAAGAGACGCTTCCGGCGTTGGGCCGGCGGTTGCCGCTGGCGGCGTGCAGTGTTTTGCTCGATCCGCCGCGCAAAGGTTGTCAGCCGCAAGTCTTGGGGCAGTTGCGCGAGGCAGGCCCGGCGCAAATCATTTATGTGTCGTGCCATCCGGCCACGATGGCGCGGGACTTGAACATCTTGTGCATGGACAGTGTCTTTGAATTGGCGCGGGTGGTGCCGCTGGACATGTTCCCGCAAACCCAACACGTCGAGTGTGTCGCCGAGGTCCGCGCCAAGGGCGGCGCGTGCAGCGGGGCGGGCCAAACGGGTCTTGCCAAGTCTGCGGGCTTCGATTCAACTGGAATCCACAAATGACCACGGGACAAGCATGGGATGAGATGCAGACCTCCGTGCGCGGCCGCCTCCCCTGGCTGGTCGTGGCCGCCGCGCTGGTGGTTTATCTCCTGACCTTCAACCACTGGGTGTCGCTCAACCGCTGGGGCGCGGTGGACTACTGGAATTCCTCGCATAACAGCCTCGCTCTGGTGGCCAACACCGCCGGCTGGAGCTGGCAGCCGGAAGTCGTCCGTCCGCTTTATTTCCTGGTGACCTATCCCATCCGCTGGCTTCCGGATGCGCAGGTGCCGCTGGCGTTGAATCTGTTCTCCATGCTTTGCGCGGTGCTTACTTTGGGCCTGCTGGCCCGTTCCGTGGCTCTGTTGCCGCACGACCGCACCCGGGAGCAACGGGCGCGCGAGCAAAGTCCCTTTTCCCTGCTCTCGGTGCCCGGGGCGTGGATTCCACCGGTGCTGGCGGCGGCGGTATGCGGACTGCAATTGAGCTTCTGGGAACATGCCACGGTGGCCTCCTACGAAATGCTCGACCTGCTGGTCTTCGCCTACGTCGTCCAGAATCTTCTGGCTTACCGCATTGATGAACGCGAGTCGCGCTTGTGGCGCACTTCGTTCGTCTTCGGCCTGGGGATGACGAACAACTTCGCGATGATCGGCTTTCTTCCGGCTTACCTCGCGGCGCTGGTGTGGATCCGGGGTTTGAGTTTCTTCAACGTGCGATTCCTCGGACGCATGTTGCTCTGCGGTCTGGCCGGATTGTCGCTGCTCCTGCTGTTGCCCCTGCTGGCCGTGTGGTCGAACGTCCAACCCACGGGTTTCTGGGAGGCGCTCAAGGCAAGTTACATGGTCACCAAGAGCAGTCTGCTGGGGTTCCCGCGGAAAACCGTCGCCTTGCTCGGGCTGACCTCGCTGGTGCCGGTGCTGCTGATCGCCATCCGCTGGTCCTCCTATTTCGGCGACACCAGCCGGCTGGGCACGGCGGTGGCGACGTGGATGTTCCACTTGGTGCATGGAGCGTTCCTCGCGGCCGGTTTGTGGGTGGCGTTCGATCCGCCCTTCAGTCCGCGGGAGAGCGGCTATGGGTTTCCCTTCCTGCCGTTCTATTACCTGGGCGCGTTGAGCATCGGATACTTCAGCGGTTATTTCCTGCTCGTGTTCCGGTTGCTGCCCACGCGCGGAAGGAGAGTGCCGGAGTCCGCAAAGCTGATGAGTCGCTTCTTCCCCGGCCTGGTCATTGCGCTGTTCGTGATCGTGCCGGCTTCCCTGCTCTGGCGGAATCTGCCCCAGATCCGCATTTCCAACGGCCCCATGCTGCGGCAGTTCGTCACCGCGCTCGCGGACGGTCTGCCCCAGAGCGGGGTGTTGCTCAGCGACGATCCCCGCCGCCTCTACCTCATGCAGGCGTGGCTGGCTCGCGCCGGACGCGCCGGGGACTTTGTGCTGCTCGACACCCAGTCGCTGACCTGGTCCGGCTACCGTCGCCACTTGCAAAAGGCGTATCCGACGCGCTGGACCGAGACCGTGGACCTCAAGGAGACACGGCGGCTGGAGGATTTGGAACTGGTCAGTCTGCTCTACAAGCTTTCCCAAAACGCGGAGATTTATTACCTGCACCCGAGTTTCGGTTATTACTTCGAATACTTCCACGATGTGCCGCGCAAACTGGTTTACCAGTTGCGGACCTTCCCGCCCGAATCGCTTCTGCCTCCGCCGCTGGAGGCCGAGGTGATCGCGGAGAACGAAGCGTTCTGGACGCGGCTGGAGGGCGAAACATTGAGTCCGGTGCTGGCGGCCGCCACCCCGCGGGATCCCGCGGCGGTCTTGAGCGTCATGGAAAAACTCTACGGTTTCTTCCGTCTGAAGCCGTTGCGCAATGCCCAAGCCGTCACGCTGGCGGCCTTCTATTCCCGGGCGCTGAACAATTGGGGCGTGGAACTGCAGAAGGCGGGCGAGTTCGAAAAGGCGGCCCCCCGGTTCGCCCTCGCGCACCGGCTGAACGAGGCCAACCTGGTGGCCCGCACCAACCTCGAATACAACGAGCGCTACCGCGCGGGGCAGACCGGACCGATGCCCCTGCCCGACGATCTGAAGGAGCAGTTCCTGGATCAAATGCTCATGGAGCACGGCCCGTATGATGAACCGGGTCTGAGCGCCGCCCAAGGATCGCTGTTCGTACAGGGCCGGCTGTTCCGTCAGGCTTGCGAGGCGTTCGACCGGGTGCGAAGCCTTTCGCCGCGCGACCTCGCCAGCCGCATGTGGCTGGCGCAATTCCACCTGCTCGCCGGACAGACCAACGAAGTCCTCGCCGTGGTCCGGGAAATCCGCGCCGCCCCGGACCGCTTCACCCTCACCCGCACCAATCACGTTGATCTGCTGGCCCTCGAGGCGGCGTCTTACTTTGCGGCCAAGGACACGAACCGGGCCGTCGGGCTGATCGAGTCCGAACTCAAGAAGAATCCCACCGAAATGTACCTGCTGACCTCGGCGTCGCGGCTTTATTCGCAACAGGGCCTGTTTACCAACGCACTTTCCGTCGTGAACCGCCAACTGCAAGCCGCCCCGGACGACGCCAACGCACTCATCAACAAGAGCTACCTTTGCATCAACGCCGATGCGTTCGACGAGGCCATCCGCACCCTGGATCGCTTGTTGAGCCTGCAGCCGACCAACCACCCGGCCCGGCTCAACCGCGCCATCGCCTTCCTGCGCGCGGACCGATTGGATGACGCCCAGCGCGACTACGAAACCCTGCAACAAGCCCTGCCGAAGGCGTATCCGGTTTACTTCGGCCTGGGCGAAATCGCCTACCGCCGCAAGGACACCAATGCCGCCGTCCAACATTACGAGGCTTACCTGAGCCATTCAGTGACCAATTCGGCGGAAACGCGATTTGTGGAAGCCCGCCTTCAGGAACTCAAGGGTGGCAGGCCCTGAGCCAGCGTCACATGCGGGTTACGCATGTCATCACGCGGTTGATCGTGGGCGGCGCGCAGGAGAACACCGTGGCCACGGTCCTGGGGTTGCGCGACATGGGCTTGGAAATGCAACTCTTATCCGGCCCCACCACGGGGCCGGAAGGTTCGCTGGAATCAATCTTCGACACCACGCCCGGTCTCCTGAGCATCGTGCCGGAACTCGTCCGGCCCGTGCATCCGTGGAAGGATTGGATCGCTCTTCAGAAACTCACGCGGTTGTTCCGCGCCCGATGTCCCGACGTCGTCCACACCCACAGCGGCAAGGCCGGCGTGCTGGGCAGACTGGCCGCGCACCGTGCCGGTGTGCCGCTGATCGTTCACACCATCCACGGGCCGTCCTTCGGCGCGTTCCAGGGAGCGCTGCCGAATTTCGTTTTCACCGCCGCCGAGAAACGCGCCGCGCGCGTCACGACGCATTTCGTGGTCGTGGCCGACGCGATGAAACAGCAATACCTCGCCGCCGGCATTGGCCAGACGGACCAGTACACCAGAATCTTCAGCGGGTTCGATCTACAGCCTTACCTCTGCGCCGCGGATGATGCAAAGCTGCGCGCGAAATGGGGGCTGGAGCCAAAGGACATCGTCATTGGCAAGATTGCCAGATTGTTCAAATTGAAGGGCCATGACGATCTCATCGCCATCGCCCCGGAGATCGTCCGCGAGCATCCGCGCGTGAAATTCCTGCTGGTGGGCGACGGCGCATGGCGCAAACGTTTTGAGCACGCTGTTGCCTCCGCGAGTCTGAGAAGGCACTTCGTCTTCACCGGCCTGGTTGCGCCGACGGAGATTCCGGCGCTCGTCGGCATCATGGACATTCTGGTTCACCTCTCGCGCCGCGAAGGCCTGCCCCGCGCCTTGCCACAGGCGCTCGCCGCCGGGCGGCCGGTCGTGGCCTATGATTGCGACGGAGCCGGCGAAGTCTGCATCCCCAACGAAACCGGATTCCTCGTGCCGCCCGGCGACAAGGCCCGTCTGACGTCGAGCCTTCTCCAGCTCACGCGCGACGCGGAACTGCGGCGGCGGCTCGGCCAGCGTGGGCAGGCGTTCGTGCGGGCACACTTTGGTGTCGAGCTGATGGTGGAGCACATCCACTCTCTTTACATGAAGCTGGCCGCCGAGCGCGGTCTGCGCCCCGCATGAATTTTCCTCACAACGCCTACCTCGCCGCGTTCGTCAGCGCGCTGGCCACCACGCTGGCCGTGCTGCCGCTCTGGCGGCAATGGTGTTTGCGCACGGGGCTCGTGGACGATCCCGGCCACCGCAAGATCCATGACCGGCCGATTCCCCTGGCCGGCGGACTCGCGGTGTTGACCGGGTTGATCGTTCCGCTGGCGGCGGCGGCGGCATGGCTCAAACTGAACGGGCCGCAAATGGCCGGCAATGCCGAGTTACTCTATGGCCTGGAGGCGCGCGCGGTCCAACTGGTCGCCATCGCCCTGGGCGCGGTCGGGATGGTGGTTCTGGGGTTGTTGGACGACAAACACGAGTTGCGCCCGCTGGTGAAGTTCTGCGGCCAGGTGTTGATTGCCACCATCGTGGCGGCGGCGGGGGTTCGCATCACGCTGTTCGTGCCGAGTGTGGTGTTTAGTTATGCCATCACGATTCTATGGCTGCTGACGGTGATCAACGCCTTCAACTTCATGGATAACATGAACGGGCTTTGCGCCGGCCTGGGCGCCATCGGCGCGGGCTGGCTGGCGGTGATCGCGGCTGCACATGGACAATATCTGGTGTCGCTCATCGCCTGGCTGGTCTGCGGCGCGTTGCTCGGATTCCTGCCCCACAACTTTCCCCGGGCGACCGCTTTCCTCGGCGACTCAGGCAGCCATCTGGTGGGCTATCTGCTCGCGGTGCTGGCCATCCTGCCGCACTTTTACAGCGACACGAATCCGCGTCCCTGGGCGGTCATCACGCCGCTGCTCGTGCTGGCGGTGCCGCTGGGCGATCTGGCCTGGGTGGTCGTTTTGCGCTGGCGAATGGGCAAACCGTTTTATCTGGGCGACACGAACCACCTTTCGCATCGCCTGGTGCGGGGAGGATTGAAACCCGCGCTCGCCGTCGTGTTGATCTGGCTGGCAGCGGCGTTGATCGGAGCTTTGGCGCTGCTGTGAAACCACGTGCGTTCGCCGACGCGGTGTGAAAAGGCCGGGAGCGTGGATGTGCCGAGCCGGGATCCGGCGGCTTGCGTGGACTTTTCGAGATTCAACCCGCCGGTTTGCTGCCGGCGGCGATGGCTTCGGCAAAGATGCCCAGCGCCTCGCCCCGGGCCAGAGCACCGACCAACCGGTTTTCCTTGAAGCTGTTCACCACCGGGATGTTCCGCAGTTCGCTCTCGAGCACCACGGGCAGCACTTCCAGCAGGCGCTGGTTGGGAGTGACACACCGCGGCGGCGGGCGCATGACATCATAGGCGATCACGGCCTGCAACTCTTCGCCCGCGTGGAGATACTCCTTCAAATCCTGCAAGGCCACCACCCCGAGCAGTTTTTGGTCGGCGTTGACCACCGGCAGAAAGTTGTTCGAACTGGTCATGAACCGGTTGGCAATCTCCTTGAGCGGCGTGTTCTCGCGCAGGGGCGGCACGGGCGCGTGCATCAGGTCACCCACCTTCCGTTCGGTGATGACACCCGGCTGGGTGGAGTTCTCGCCCAGTTCGAGACCGCGCTGGC
Source organism: Verrucomicrobiia bacterium (assembly GCA_011525685.1). Taxonomy (GTDB): domain Bacteria; phylum Verrucomicrobiota; class Verrucomicrobiia; order Limisphaerales; family JADLHS01; genus WYBW01. The sequence continues at coordinate 49,755 of WYBW01000075.1, read as the reverse complement.
GCAACGGTTCGGTGTAAATGGATTCCGGGTGCAGCCGGCCGGCCACGAGGATGGACACCACACAGCCCAGCATCAGCGGGGGCATGAGCGAGTAGTCCAATGAGATTTCAAACACCATGATCATGGCCAGCAACGGCGAGCGGGTGGTCGCCGCCAGGACGCTGCCCATGCCCACCAGGGCAAACGCGCTGGGAGGCATGTCGCGCGCGCCGCCCAGAGTTTGCAGGACCACTCCGAACAGCGCGCCCAGGGACGCGCCCAGAAACAGCGTGGGCGTGAACACCCCGCCCACGGTGCCCGACCCGACGGTGACGGCGGTGGCGAGCATTTTCGCCAACAGCAGGCCGACGAGGAACAAAATCACCCATCCGCCGCCGGACAATCCCTGTTGCACCCAGGACGCCGCGAGGTGGTCGAAGTCCTCGTGCAGAATGCGGTTGGTGATCACGTAGCCATTGCCCCAGACGCCGGGGAAGGCCACGGCGATCAATCCCACGATCAGCCCGGCGAGGGCCAGCTTCGTGTAGATGGGCCAGCGGTTCTGCTCGAAGCGGATTTCGCAACGGCGGATCATCTTGAGAAACACCGCACCCAACAGGCCGGCCACAATCCCGAGCAGAATGAACCACGGCAATTGCCACATGCTGATCGCTCCGAAGGACGGCACTTCATACCAGGGTTTGATCCCGAAGAAGCTCCGCGACACCATCGAAGCGATCACCGACGCAAACACCAGCGGCGCGAAGAGGTTCATCGAGAAATTGCCCAGCACGATCCAGGCGGCGAACACCGCGCCGGCAATGGGAGCGTTGTAGGCGGCGGCGATGCCCGAGGCCGCGCCGCAGCCGACCAGCAACCGCAAGCGGTACGGCGGCCATTTGCCGAACTGCCCCAGTTTCGAGGCCAGGGTCGCGGACAATTGCGTGATGGCGCCTTCCCGTCCGATCGAGGCGCCGGTGCCGATGCTCACCAACGAGGAAAGGGCTTTGACCAGATTGGTCCGAAAAGGGAGCTTCCCGTCGCCGGCCACGACGACCTCGAGCATGTTCGCCGCGCCTTGCCGGCCCACCAGTCGCAGACCCCAGTAAAGCACCAGGCCGGCGACCAGGCCGCCCACCGCCGGAATTAACGCGACCTGCCAGGCCGCCATTTCCTCCGCCACCTCGACCGGGTCGCCCGGCCGCCGGAGCACCGCGCGTTTGACGCTCTCGATGGCGAAGAAGAAGAAGAGGTTGACCAGGCCGCCGATGACGCCCACGCCTCCGGCCAGGAGCAGGTGCAGCGCCTCCTCGCGGAACTGCAGCTTTTCGCGCCAGCGCAGCACCTGCTGCCAGTGTTCGCGGCAGAATTCCTGCGCCTTGAGTGCGAGGCGGGAGTTCATCAAAGACTGCACAGCGGGATTTTATCCCGGGCCGCCGCCTTGACGAGTCCAGACTTTTTCACGTCTCCCTTCCGATGCTCCCCAAAGTTGCCATTAACCCCGGCGTCCCGCACAATGAACCCGGATGAGCAAACGGTTTTACATCACCACTGCCATTGATTACGTCAACGGCCAGCCGCATCTCGGTCATGCCTATGAGAAGGTGATCACGGACGTGATCGCGCGGTCGCGGCGAAGTTTGGGCCAGGCGGTCTTTTACCTGACGGGACTCGATGAGCATGGCCAGAAAGTGCAACAGGCGGCGGTGGCCGAGGGCAAAAGCCCGCAAGCCTATTGTGATGAACTGGCTCAAAGCTTTCAATCGCTCTGGCGAAGCCTGGGCATCACGAATGACGATTTCGTGCGCACCACCGAGCCGCGCCACAAGGAGTTTGTGCAGGCGATTCTGGCTCGCCTGCACGCTCAAGGGCAGTTTTACACCGCCACCTACAAGGGCTTTTATTCAACGAAAGAGGAGACGTTTTTGACGGACAAGGACCGGCTGCCTGACGGCACGTTTGACCCGTCTTGGGGTGAAGTGATTGAACTGGAGGAAACCAACTACTGGTTCAAGCTGCGCGAACATCAGCAGTGGCTGATTGATTATCTTGAAGCGAATCCCGCCTTCGTCCAGCCCGATTACCGGCGCAATGAGGTCCTGGGTTTTCTCAAAAGCCAGCCGCTTGAAGACCTTTGCATTTCGCGTCCGGCGGCCCGGTTGAGCTGGGGCATTCCGCTGCCCTTCGATCCGAATTACGTCACCTACGTGTGGTTCGACGCCTTGGTGAATTACATCTCTGTTCCCGCCGCGCATGGCGACGCGACCGTGCTCGCCGCCGCCGAACCAGAACCCAAGACGCGGGACTCGGGGCTGAGATTGTGGCCGGCCGACATCCACGTCATCGGCAAGGACATTGTCAAGTTCCACGCCGTGTTCTGGCCCATCATGCTCAAGGCGATGGGGCTGCCGTTGCCGAAGCAGGTGCTGGCGCACGGCTGGTGGCAGAGGGAGGGCGCGAAGATCAGCAAGAGCACCGGCAACATCGTGGACCCGGTCGCGGTCATCCACGAATGGGGTGTGGACGCCTTCCGGTTTTACGTCGTGCGGGAACTGGACATCGGTCCGGACGGAAACTGGACCGACACCGGCTTCAAGGCGCGGTATCAAGCGGAACTCGCCAACGGTCTGGGCAATCTGGTGAACCGTTCGCTCTCGATGCTGAAGCGTTATCGCCAGGGCATCGTGCCCGCTCGCTCGGATGAACTCGCCGGGGAGGCTGCCAGGGTCGTCGCCGACACACGGTCCTCGCTCGAAAACCACCGGCTGCAAGCGGCGCTGCTGGCCATCTGGTCGCTCATCACGCGCGCGAACCAATACGTGGACCAGACCGCTCCCTTCAAACTGGCCAAGGATCCCGCCCAGGCAGCCCGGCTGGATGAAGTGCTCTACAATCTGGCGGAAACGTGCCGCGTGCTGGCGGTCTTGTTGTGGCCGTTCCTTCCGGGGACGGCGACCAAGATTTACGCGCAACTCGGTCTGGGCGGAGAGCCGGATCAGTTCGCCGCCGCCGCTTGGGGAGGTTTGCCCGCCGGACACCAACTGGGCGAGCCGTCGCCCTTGTTTCCCCGCAAGGATGCGTGAGGCTTCTGCTTTGAAGCGGTTAAACAAGCAAGCTGCTTCGATTACCGAGGTGGACTGCGGCATCCTGAGTTGATGTTCCGCCGATAAACCGTCCCTCTCGATCTCCTCGCCGTCCTCGCCCTCGAGCTCCGTCGAAATATCGAAGAAGGGGGACGAAGTTTACTACTCCAATCCTTTGCGGCGAATCACCCGGCTCTCGGTTTGTACTCAAAGTTGTCTTTGCTCCGTCGCTCGTTCATGCTCCCGTCCGTGAGCACTTCCGACCAACTGGATGAACTGATGACTTGCCGCTTGGATTCGGGACGCAAAGCCGTCGAGCCTTGTTCCATCATCATCTTTGGCGCGAGCGGCGATTTGACGGCCCGCAAGCTGATTCCCGCGTTCTATCATCTGTTCAAGGAAAAACAGATGCCGGCGGCCTTTCGCATCGTGGGTTTTGCGCGGCGGGAGAAGACCGATGAATCATGGCGGGCCGAGTTGCGCGAAGCGTTGGGCCGGTTTTCCCGCACCCAACCGGTGGACGACAAGGCATGGCAGGCGTTTGCGGGCAGTTTGTCTTATTGCCGCGGTGACCTCACCGAGCCGGAGGCGTATCGGGCGCTGAAGGACAAACTGGAGTCGTTCGAGGATGCGGCCCTCCGGCGGAATCTCCTGTTTTATCTGGCCATCTCGCCCAGCCAGTTTGGCGCGGTGGTCGAGCAGGTGCATCGCGCCGGCCTGCTGCAACGGGACGGGGACTCGGGCTGGCAACGCCTGGTGGTCGAGAAGCCGTTCGGGCACGACCTGGCTTCGGCTCATGCGTTGAACAGCGAACTGACGCGGTTTGCGCACGAGCAGCAGGTTTTCCGCATTGACCACTATCTCGGCAAGGAGACGGTCCAGAACATCCTGATGTTCCGCTTCTCGAACTCGATTTTCGAGCGACTCTGGAATCGCGAGTCTGTGGACCACATCCAGATCACGGTGAGCGAGAAGCAGGGCGTGGGGGGGCGCGGCGGTTACTACGAGGAGGCCGGGGCCCTGCGCGACATGGTTCAGAACCACCTCCTCCAAGTCCTCGCCCTCGTGGCCATGGAACCGCCGGTATCGCTGGAGGCCGAGTCCATCCGCGACGAAAAGGTGAAGTTGTTAAAATCCATCCGTCCGCTCGCCCCCGAGGACGTGACGAGACAGGTCGTGCGCGGGCAATACTTCGCCGGTGTGGTGGATGGACAGCCGCAGCCAGGCTATCGCCAGGAAACCAAGGTCAAACCCGACTCGAACGTCGAAACCTACGTGGCGCTGAAACTGTTCATTGACAACTGGCGGTGGTCGGGCGTGCCGTTTTATTTGCGGACGGGCAAATGCCTGCCGCTCGGCGCCAGCGAGGTGCGCATCCAGTTCCGCCCCACGCCGCACGTGCTGTTCGCCGCCGCGTGCGGGGCCAGGCTGGACCCGAACGCGCTTACGTTGCGACTGCAACCGAACGAGGGCATCTATCTCCGATTCAACGGCAAGGTTCCGGGCATGAGCCTGGGCGTGCGCCCGGTGCGGATGCATTTCAGCTACGATTCGGAGTTCGGCGCTTATACACCCGAGGCTTACGAGCGGCTGCTGCTGGAAGCCGTCGCGGGCGACGCGACATTGTTCATCCGGCGCGATGAAGTGGAAACTGCCTGGCAGATCGTGGATTCGATCCGCAACGGCTGGGAGGGCAAGGCGCTGACCAACCGCGAATTCTATGCCGCCGGCACTTGGGGGCCGATTGCAGCGGAAGAGTTGCTGGCTGCCGGCGGCCATGCGTGGCGGGATCCGCAGCCACTCCAATAGACTCGACCGCGCCATGAGCTGGCTGGAATTTCTTCGCCCTCGCGAGGCAACCCATCAAGTTCTCCTCGCTGAGGACACCGAGGTCTTCCGCGGACCGAAAGGGCGAGAGGAAAGCATCCGCCTGGACGAATGGAGCGAGGTCAGCATCGTGACCACGGACGAAGGGCCGTATCGGGACGATGTGTTCTTCCTGCTGGGCAGGCTAGACCCGGAATCCGGTCTCGCCATTCCGCAATCAGCCGAAGGTTGCCGTGAACTCCTCGCCCGGCTGCAGCAGTTGCCGGGGTTTGATAATCAGGCCGTCATCCAAGCCATGGGATCAACGAACCAGGCAAAGTTCGTCTGTTGGAGGCGTGCGACCGGAGGTGACCGGTGACGAATGTGGAGATGTTGCACTTTTCGTCCGCCGAAACCCTCGCGTCGGCGGCCGCCAACTCCTGGCTCGACCTGATCGTTGCCGAGACGAAACGGCCGCAACCATTTTGCATGGCTCTTTCCGGGGGGCGAATCGCCAGGACGCTCTTTTCAGCCGCCACCGATTCGATCCGCGCGCGGGCGATGGACTTGTCGAACATTCATTTCTTTTGGGCGGACGAACGTTGTGTGCCGCCGGATGAGCCGGAGAGCAACTTTCGCGCGGCCCGGGAACTCCTCTTTCAGCCGCTGGGCGTGCCCGAGCGGCAGATCCATCGCATTGCGGGCGAGGAGCCGCCACAGCTTGCCGCCGCGGCGGCCGAGTCGGAAATCTGTCGCCTCGCGCCGCTGAGTTTGGATGGCCAGCCGGTCTTGGATTTGATCTTCCTCGGCATGGGCGAGGACGGCCATGTGGCATCGCTTTTCCCCGGCGAGGCGGAATCTGTGATGGACGATCCGGCCGTCTATCGGCCGGTAACGGTCGCCAAACCTCCGCCCCAGCGCGTCACGATGGGCTACCGGGCGATTGCGGCGGCCCGACAGGTCTGGGTGCTGGTCTCGGGGCGTGGGAAGGACTCTGCGCTCCGCCAATCGCTGAGTCCGACAGGGCAAACCCCGCTCGCCCGGGTGGTCCAAAACCGCCCGTTCACGAGGGTCTTCACCGACATGCAGCCGGGCTGACCGCAGGCAGGTTTTGGGGGAACTCACGGACGCGAAGCGCCAATTCGAGCGAGGCCGCAGTTTCTTTTTGCGTAAGTCTCTTGTTGCCAACGGCTGTTCCGGAAACTGCGACCGGGCCGAAATATTTTTTGAACAATTTCTCGAGGTGGTGTATCTGATAAACAGAGGCGAAAAGATTTCGCTGTTCGTTTAGGGTTGGCATAGAGGTTTTGCTCGCAGTGCGGTGCGAACAGCGACCCTCCAAGTTGGCCGCACTGCCCTTCTGAGCGCCTGGGTGAAGGCGTATAAACCTCGTCACTACCGGGGCCGGACGAAAGTCCGGCCCTCGGTCTGTACGGCGGCAATTCCCAGTGGTCTGGATTCGCAACAGAAAGCTCCTGTCCCATGCGCAGTCAGGAGCAGGCCAAGCACTTGCGCCGACCAAGCACCAGTCGCCAGCCTTGGAACGGAAAGACTTCGATGAGTTGACCGGTAGGCAGAATTTGTGACGGTTCAAAGACGCGCCACCAACAGTTCCCGCTGGAAGATGAGTTCCTTGGGGAGGTGCGAGTAGAGCTTCATGAAGAGTTCATCCTGCATGAGCAACTCGCGTCGCCAATCGGGATAATTGAGGTGCTGCACCTGAGCCAGTTTGTCCGGCGAAAAGTCCGTCAGCCCCTCCACATCGAAGCACTCCGGCCCAGGCACCCACCCCAGCGGGGTCTCATCGGCATCCGCCTTTCCGGCGCAACGGTCCACGATCCACTTGAGCACGCGCATGTTCTCACAGAAGCCGGGCCACAAGTAATGACCGTTGGCGTCGCGGCGAAACCAGTTCACATGGAAGATGCGCGGTGGGTGCTTGAGATGCTTGCGCATGGTGAGCCAGTGCCGGAAGTAATCGCCCATGTTGTAGCCGCAGAATGGCAGCATGGCCATCGGATCGCGCCGCACCTGGCCGGCGCCTCCCACCGCGGCGGCGGTCATTTCCGAACCCATCGTGGCGCCGATGTAAACGCCATGGATCCAGTTGAACGCCTGGTACACCAACGGCATGGTGTCCGCGCGTCGTCCGCCGAAAATGATGGCGCTGATGGGCACCCCTTCCGGATCATTGACCCTTGGATCCAGCATGGGATTGTTCGTCATCGGAGCGGCGAAGCGGCTGTTGGGGTGCGCCGCTTTTTCCTTCGAGTGAAGGGTCCATTCCTGGCCGCGCCAATCCAGGCATTTCTCCGGCGCCGGTTCATCATGGTGTTCCCACCACACCGTGCCGTCCGGCTTGAGCGCGACGTTGGTGTAGATGGTGTCGCGCTCGATCAACTTCATCGCGTTCGGATTCGAGCGGGAATTGGTGCCCGGGACCACGCCGAAATAGCCAGCTTCGGGGTTGATGGCGTAGAGGCGGCCATCCGGGCCGGGTCTCATCCACGCAATGTCATCCCCCACCGTCCAAACCTTCCAGCCCTTGAACCGCGGCGGCGGGATGAGCATGGCAAAATTCGTCTTGCCGCAGGCGCTGGGAAAAGCCGCCGCCACGTAGGTCTTCTTTCCCTCGGGCGATTCCAGGCCCAGGATCAACATGTGCTCCGCCATCCAGCCTTCGCGCCGGCCCAGATACGAGCCGATGCGCAGCGACAGACATTTCTTTCCGAGCAAGACGTTGCCGCCGTAGTTCGAGCCGATGGAGATGATTGCGTTGTCGTGCGGAAAATGCGCGATGATCCGGCGCTTGGGATGCACGTCCAACATGCAGTGCAGGCCGCGGTTGAAATCCTCGCTCGCGCCAAGCTGCTCGTAGGCGATGTCGCCCATGCGCGTCATGATGCGCATGCTCAGGGCCACGTAGATGGAATCGGTGAGTTCGACGCCCACCTTGGCCAGCGGCGAGCCGGGCGGGCCCATGAGATAAGGGACCACGAACATGGTCCGTCCCCGCATGGCGCCGTCGCAATGCTCGCGCAACAACGCATACATCGCCTTGGGTTGCATCCAATTGTTGGTGGGGCCGGCCTCTTCCTCCGTCTCCGTGCAGATGTAGGTGCATTGCTCGACCCTCGCCACGTCGTTCGGATGCGAGCGATGGTAATAGCAGCCCGGGAGTTTGGTCTGATTCAACCGGATCAGCACCCCTTCGGTGACGGCTCGATCCGTCAACAGTTGCCGCTCGGTTTCCGAACCGTCACACCAGAAGATTTGATCCGGCCGGCAAAGCCGAGCCTGAGCTTCGACCCAGGAGAGGACCGTTGGATTCGTTGTGTTGCAAGCACCGGCTTCGCGTTTCGTCATAGTGAAAAGAGACGGCCATCGCCCGGTCGCGGAAGCGGCCTGGCCACGCCCCCGAGCGAGTGGCCCGGACAATGCCAGAGGACCGGCGGATTGGAAATTCCAAATTGACCGTCAGCCCGCGACAAAAAAAGGTCACACTTCGACAAGGAACGAGAAGCCCTTTGCGGGTGGATGGGCTTAACTTGTCGCGCCTGAACAACAGACCATGAGATGGACCGCGCCGGATTGCCTGTTGGGGAATGTGGGGTGAGCGCGATCCGGCGCGGGTTTTCCGCCCGTTCAAAACGTCCATCTTGAACAATAATTCTGAGGGAAACTCCAACCAGCTTACGGCGGGTGCTTCTGGGCGTCTCTTTCCGAAGGAAACGGCTGAGGCCGGTTGGCGCGCCCGGCACTTGCACAAGGCGAAGGAGAGGACGAGATTTTGTCGAAACTGAAACCGCCGGTGTTATGAAAGTCAAACCCGTTCCCAAGCAAAGCAAAGTCACCGTCGAGCTTAAACCCAGCGACGACCGGCTGTTGGAAAAGAGCGCGGTCCTCCCTCCAGCCGCATCGCCTTTCCGACTGAACAAGATCCTGGTGCCGGTGGATTTTTCCGAGTGCTCGAACCGGGCACTGGATTACGCGCTGGCCTTCGCCGGACAATGCGACGCCCGGCTGATCCTGCTGCACGTGGTCGAACCGGCGGCGTATCCGGAGAGTTACATGCTCGTGGCCACGGCACTGGATGATCTGAACCAGGACCTGCTCCGTCGCGCGGAGCGGCGGCTCGCGGAGATTAGCCGGGACAAGATCGGCGGCCGCGTCAAGTGCGAGTCGCTCGTGCGGACGGGGCAGGCCTACGCTGAGATCGCCGCCGCCGCCCGCGAGCTTGAGGCGGACTTGATCATCCTCGCCACGCACGGTTACACCGGGCTTAAACATGTGTTGCTGGGCAGCACCGCCGAAAGGGTCGTGCGTCATGCGCCCTGTCCAGTGCTGACGGTGCGCGACCCGGAGCGCGGATTTCTGGAAGCTTCTGTCGTCAGCCAGGCGTGAAAGAAGCCACCAGCAGCGGAAGCCACGATGAGGGCGAGTGGGCACCATCAGCCGGGCGGAAACTTGCGGTGAAGGCGAGCCGGGCGAATGTTTGGAAACCGCGCCGTCCTTACTCCCGTCGCTGCGGGATTGATATTCGCTTTCTCTCCCAAGTCCTGCTATATCGGCTGGGATAGTTATGAGTGCATCGGCGTCATCGCACGGCTCGCACCCACCGACAGGCGCAACCTGTCTGGCCCGTTCGGTGGTCGAAGCGCTGGCCGATGAGTCGGCGCTCGAGGCTGTCACCATAGACCGTTCCCGCCGCACCATTTCATTGGCCACGCTCGGCCGGGCCGATGCCGCCCGACTGACCACACGAATTACCGAGAAGTTCCAGGAGGCCCAGGAGTCGCCGTGCAACCAGAAGTGTTCGCTGCTCTCCGGCACGGGCAGTTGTGACGTCTGTGACACGCCGTTGTCCGAAAGCGAACGCCGCCGGGTCACCATCCAACATGAGGGCGACACCACCACCATCGCGCGGGTGACCTGCCCGACGGCTCCGAAGTTCTGGCGCTGGCGCAACGTGCCGTTCCCGAAGGTGGTCCAGCGCGATGTCGAGTTTCTCGAACATGCCGAGGAGCACGCCGAAGAATGGAAAGTCCAGTTGCTGGCGGCGGGATTGTGTGGCGTCTTCGGCTTGGTCGGTTACTGGCTTCAGAAAACGGGGCAGCCGGCGTTTGCCGTGGCGAGCTTCATGGCCGCGTACCTGGCTGGCGGCTGGTTCGCCGCCGAGGAAGTCTGGGAGCGGCTGCGCCAGCGCGCCATTGATGTCCACTTCCTGATGCTCGCCGTGGCCGCGGGCGCCGCCAGCATTGGCGCGTGGGGCGAAGGGTCAGTCCTGCTTTTCCTGTTCTCGCTTTCCGGCGGGCTGGAGCATTTTGCGCTGGGGCGGACGCAACGGGAGATTCGCTCGCTGTTCCGGGAAGCCCCGAAGGTCGCGATCAGCCTTGATGACGCCGACCGTGAACACGAAGTGCCGGTGGACCGCGTACGCCCCGGCATGAAGTTGCGGGTGAAACCGGGCGGCCAGTTTCCCGTGGACGCGGAGGTCTATCGGGGCAGCACCGCGGCCGATGAATCCAACCTCACCGGCGAAGCCGTGCCGGTGGAAAAGCAGCCCGGCGACACGGTGCTCGCCGGCACCATGAACCTGTGGGGCGCGGTGGACGTGAACGTGTTGCGGCCGGCGGCGGAGAGCGCCCTGCAAAAAATCATCCGGCTCATCCGCGAAGCCCAGCATCAGAAGGCTCCCTCGCAGCGTTTCACCGACCGGTTCAGCACGTTTTACACGTATCTGGTGCTCGGCCTGTCCCTCGCGATGTTTTTCGTGTGGTGGCTGGGTTTCCGGCTGCCGCCATTCTCCTCCACCGAAGAAGTGCGCAGCGCCTTCTATCGGACCATGACACTGCTGGTCGTGGCCTCCCCCTGCGCGCTGGTGCTTTCGATTCCTTCCGCGGTGCTCGCGGCCATTGCCTTCGGGGCGCGTCACGGTGTGCTCATCCGCGGCGGAGCCGCCGTGGAGAAGCTGGCCGAGGTGAACGTGGTGGCGCTCGACAAAACGGGTACGCTCACGACCGGCGAACTGCGCGTCGAGAGCGTTGAAAGTTTCCCGCCCGGCCGCGAAACCGAAATCGCGCGCCTGGCCTATTCGCTGGAGAAACTTTCCGCGCATCCGCTGGCCCGCGCCATCACCCGCCACGGCCGGCAAATGCAGCTCGAGCCGGTGGAATTCACCGATTTTGAATCAGTCACCGGCCAGGGATTGCGGGCCAGGCTCGATGGTGGCGAGGTTCGTCTTGGCCGAAAGGAATGGGTGATGACTCCTGGTCTGCGTGCGGAGTCGCAGCGAGGAGAGGCTTCGCCGAAGGGAGAAACTCCCGCCGCGAAATCCTCAGAGTTGCCGGCTTCCTCCACTCCAGAGGCACGGTCCGACGCCGGCGCTTCCGAGGTCTGGCTGGCCCGGGACGGTTTGCTGGGCCGGATCGTGTTGCGCGATGACATCCGCCCCCAGGCCCGCCTCGTGGTGGAGGAACTCAAGCGGGGCGGGTTGCGAACCCTGGTGCTCACCGGCGACCGCCAGAGGACGGCGGAACATCTGAAAACTGCGCTCCAACTCGACGAAGCTCGTGCGGAATTGAAACCGGAGGAGAAAGTGGCCGCCATCAAGTCCCTTAGTGATGCGGGCAACCGCGTGGCAATGGTCGGCGACGGTGTCAACGACGCTCCGAGCCTGGCCGTGGCTCACGTGGGAGTGGCCATGGGGGCGCGCGGTTCGGATGCCGCGCTCGAACAGGCGGACGTGGTGTTGATGCACGACCGGCTGGAGAACTTCCTGGCGGCCTTCCGCCTCAGCCAGCGCGCCCGTCGGATCATCCGGCAGAACCTCGTGGTGTCGCTCGGGACCGTGGCGGTGCTGGTGGTGTTCGCCTTGATGGGAAGAATTCCGCTGCCGGTGGGCGTCATCGGGCACGAGGGCAGCACGGTGGTCGTGGTCATGAACAGCCTGCGGCTGCTGTTCAGCGGCAGGGGGCGCGGGCGTTGACCCACATTCAGATCGGCGCAACCTGGGGATCTGTTTTCACCTTTTTGTTGAATTGACCGGGGGCGGACGGCAAGCTCGCGCCAACACCTTAACCCAGTCAAACCCATGCCTGCCAACACCTGCCATCCGCGACCTGTGGCCCAAACCATCAATCGCCGAAGCTTCTTGAGAAACGCCTCGACCGCCGCAGCGGCTGTAGTGCTGGGGCGCGCGGTTGGCGCGGCGGAGCGCGACTGGTCGGGCAACAAGCCGGTGCGGTATCCGGATCAGGACATCATCGCGCTCGATCCGCGGTTCAGGAAGATCGGCAACACTCCAATTCAACGGCTGCACACGGGCGCCCTCTGGGCGGAGGGATGCGCGTGGAACGGCGTGGGCCGTTATCTGGTCTGGAGCGACATTCCCAACGACCGCCAGTTCCGCTGGTTGGACGAGGACGGGCACGTCAGCGTGTTTCGGCAACCCGCGGGCAACAGCAACGGCAACACGTTCGACTTCGAGGGACGGCAAATTTCCTGCGAGCATGGCAACCGCCGCGTCGTACGTTACGAACACAATGGCCGTGTCACGGTCCTTGCCGACCAGTGGCAGGGTAAACCGTTCAACGCGCCCAACGACGCGGTGGTGCATCCCGATGGCGGCATCTGGTTCACCGATCCCGGCTACGGCAGCATGGGCAACTACGAAGGCCACAAGGGCAAACTTGAAATCAAGGAGGCCGTTTACCGGATTGACCCAAAGTCCGGCAAGCTGGACCTCGTGAGCGACGAAGGGTTCAAACCGAACGGTCTGTGCTTCTCGCCGGACTACAAGAAACTCTACGTGGCCGACACCGGCGGTCCGTCACCCAAGGGCATTGACGTGTGGGACATCGTGGACAGTACGAAACTGCGCAACAAACGTCGGTTTTGTTCGATGGAACTGAAGGGCAAGGGCGCCGGCGGCGCCGATGGGATCCGGGCGGACATCGAGGGCAACATCTGGGCGGCGGCGGGCTGGGTGGGTGACGGTTACGACGGCGTGCATGTCTTCTCGCCGGAGGGCGAGCGCATCGGGATGATCCTGCTGCCCGAAATCTGCGGGAATCTTTGTTTCGGCGGCGTGAAGCGCAATCGCCTTTTCATGGCGGCCAGCCAATCGCTTTACGCCGTCTATGTCGAAACCCAGGGCGCGCACCTCACCTGAGGACGAGCGTGGGGACGCGAGCGTTTCAACGCCATTCATCTGGCGCGGTCAAACCACCACCAGGTTCACCAACTTCTTCGGCACCACGATGACTTTCTTGAGGGTCTTGCCCTCGAGGAACGGTTTGACCTTTGCGGATGCTTTGGCGGCAGCCTCCACGGTGGCGTTGTCGGCATCGGCGGAAACCTGGATGACATCCCGCAGCTTGCCGTTCACCTGCACCGGGATTTCGATCTCGCTCTCAACCAGTAACGCGGGATCGAACTTTGGCCAGGGCGAGTAAGCCAGGGAGTCCAAAGCCCCAGGTCCTACAGCCAAAGTCTCCGCGCCGTCCGAGGCGGTCGCTTTGGGCTTGGGACTTTGAACTTTGGTCCAAAGCTCTTCCGCAAGGTGGGGCGCGAAGGGCTGGAGCAAGATTAAAAACTCGCGCAGCACGGCATGGGGTTTCGTTTTCCACGTCATGGCTTCGTTCACGAAAACCATCATCGCGGAGATGGCGGTGTTGAAGCGCATCGCGTCCAAGTCTTCAGTGACTTTCTTGATGCAGGCATGAAGCGCCTTCAACTGCGCCGGCGACGGAGGAACGTCTTTGATGGCGGAATTGAGTCGGATCAGCTCCAGCAATTTGGGGGCTTCGGGTGTTTGGGTATTTGTCACCGTCTCCGCCTGCTCGAATTCGGTTTCGCTCTGCTCGTCCCCGAACAAGCGCCACACGCGGCCCAGAAAACGGTAAACGCCCTCGACGCCCTTGGTGCTCCACGGCTTGGTATCCTGCAGCGGGCCCAGGAACATCTCGTAGAGCCGGAAGGCGTCCGCGCCGTATTCCTTGAGAATGTCGTCCGGGTTCACCACGTTGCCGCGGGACTTGGACATCTTCTGGCCGTCCTCGCCCAGGATGAGACCCTGGTTGACCAGCTTGAAGAACGGCTCGGGCGTCGAGACGTAGCCAAGGTCGAACAGAACCTTGTGCCAGAAACGCGCGTAGAGCAGGTGGAGAACGGCGTGCTCCGTGCCGCCGACGTAGAGGTCAACGCCTGGAGTCGCCGATTTCGGATTTCGGATTTCGGATTTCGGATTTGAAACTCCCATCCAATAACTCTCCGCCTCCTTGCCCACAAACGACTGCGGGTTCTTCGCATCGAGATAACGGAGATAATACCAACAGGAGCCGGCCCATTGGGGCATGGTGTTGGTCTCGCGCGTCGCGCCGTCCGGCAGAGTCACCCACTCCTTCGCGCGGGCCAGCGGCGGTTCGCCGGTGGCGGTGGGCTTGTAATCCGTGAGCGCGGGCGGCAGCACGGGCAACGCGGATTCCGGCAACGCCTCGTGGTACAGATTTCCGCCGGCGTCGCGCTTCCAGACAATCGGGAACGGCTCGCCCCAGTAACGCTGCCGGCTGAAGAGCCAGTCGCGGAGTTTGTAGTTGATGGTGCGCTGGCCGAGGCCCTTGGCTTCGAGCCAGTCGGTGATTTTCGTTTTGGCTTCGGCGGTGGGCAAACCGGTGATGGAAATCTCCGGCCCGGTGGAATTCACCGAAGTGCCGTCGTCAACAAAGCCGCGCCAGTCCGTTTTCGGGTCAGGTGGCTGGACCACTTGAACAATCGGCAAATTGAACTCTGTCGCGAACTCGAAGTCGCGTGTGTCGTGCGCGGGAACAGCCATGATCGCGCCCGTGCCGTAGCTGGCGAGCACGTAGTCGGCGATCCAGATGGGAATCCTCTCGCCGTTGACGGGATTGACGGCATAAGTGCCGGTGAACACGCCGGTCTTTTCCTTCGCGAGTTCCGTGCGTTCAAGGTCGGACTTCTTGGCGACTTCGGCTTTGTATTTCGCAACTGCTTCGCGTTGTTCCGGCGTCGTGATTTGATCCACGAGCTTGTGTTCCGGCGCGAGCACCATGTAAGTCGCACCGAACAATGTGTCAGGTCGAGTTGTGAAAACGCGGATTTTTGAATCGGCAATCGGCAATCGGCAATCGGCAATCGCGAAGTCCACTTCCGCTCCTTCACTCCGACCAATCCAGTTCCGTTGCATCTCCTTGAGCGACTCGCTCCAATCAATCGAGTCGAGGTCGCTCAACAAACGCTCCGCGTAGGCGGTGATGCGGAGCATCCATTGGCGCATCGGTTTGCGCACAACAGGATGCCCGCCGACTTCGCTCACGCCGTCCTGAACCTCCTCGTTGGCCAGCACCGTGCCGAGCGCGGGACACCACCAGACCGGCGCGTCGGTCACGTAGGCGAGACGATGTTTGTCCCGCCAGGCCCGCCGGGCGGATTCCAAGTCCGTAGGACCGGCGTCGCGCCTGTCTCCATCATTTCTTTCTTTTGAAGCCAGGGGCAGACGCGACGCCTGTCCTCGGTTGCCATCCGCGCCCTCTCCCAATTCCGCCGGATACTTCAACGTCTCAATTGGTTCAGCCCGGTTCGTTTCCGGATTGAACCACGAGTTGTAGAGCTTGAGGAAAATCCACTGCGTCCACTTGAAATAATCCGGGTCGGTCGTGGCCAGTTCGCGCGACCAGTCGTAGCTGAAGCCGAGACTTTGGATCTGGCGTTTGAAATTCGCGATGTTTTCCTCCGTGGTCTGGCGCGGATGCTGGCCGGTTTTGACGGCGTATTGCTCGGCGGGCAGGCCGAACGCGTCCCAGCCCATCGGATGCAACACGTGAAAACCCTTTGCCCTCTTGTAGCGGGCGAGGATGTCCGTGGCGGTGTAACCCTCCGGATGCCCAACGTGCAAGCCCGCGCCGCTCGGATACGGAAACATGTCGAGGATGTAGAACTTCGGCGGCAGTTCGGCGGCGGAAGGTTGTTTGTCCTCCAATCCATGCCGGACGGCGAAAGGGTGACCGCCTGGGATGGTTTCACCCGGGTTGAAAGCCCGGAACGCCTGTTGCCGCTCCCACATCTGCTGCCACTTGGGCTCAATGAGGTGAAAGGGATATTGCCTGCGACCACTAGCCATAGGCGGCGAATTCTGGGCAAAGGCGCCCCCGGCAGCAACGCCAGAGTTGTCGCCAGAATTATTGGCGGCGAGCTACAAGTATGACGCGCATGGGAACACGGTTTCGACGAGCAGGGCCTTGGCCGGGGCAAATGGGTATCGGTTTTCGTCGAAGGAATGGCTGGCCACGCCCGGCTTCTACTACGGCTACCGCTGGTCTGCCCCCGATCTGCAACGGTGGCTGAATCGGCATCCGATCAAGAGGAAGGTGGGATGAATCTGTATTTCATCGCCCAGAACAATCCGATCTCGAACGTAGACGCGGACGGGCGTCTTCCCTCCGACCCATGGTTCGAATCACGACCAAAACCCTCTCCGCCTCCAAGGAAGCCGAAGCCGCCGTGTCCTTGCACGAATTTCGAATCACAGTGGCCGAGGCAAGAGCAAAAAAGCTGGGGAGGACCTTCCGTATCCCTTCCTGCCGGGAGGAAGCACGTGCTTGGGGACTTTCCGCACTTGCAATGATCGCTGTGAGATTGAGTATGGGGCAGCCTCCATGGACGATAACAGTCCAGCTCAGAACGAGGCCTGCCTTGCTGCATGCAGGGCCGATTGCAAGGTGAACTTCGACACGTGCATGGCGCCAGGTGGCGGGCGTTCGCACCGCGGCTGCAGTCGAGGGATTGCTTCCAAGTAAAAACGGCCACCAGCGCGATCATCAGCGAAACTTTCTGGGGCTGTTCTTCGGGGGACGCCGGCATGGCGGCGCATTACCAGCGTGTTCTCCGCCGTGCGGCGAAGCCGTTGACGATTCAGCCGTACCGCTCGGACATGGTTGAATGTGTGAACACTCTGACGTCTCTGCGCCGCGGCGACGTGGATGGCGTAATGCAACGGAAGGAGCATGAGTCGAGCGCCGCGCTGTACGCGTGGCAGGCGGCCTTTGGAACGAACACCCTCGCGGACCGGGACACGCTCAGGGCCTATCGGCTGGCGGCTCACCATGGAGCAACCCATCCTTTCGCCACCGGTGACGGGCGGGTTGATTCGATGGTCCCAGAGGCTCTTGCCGCCGCCTTCAGCCTGGAGTGGGGAACGCAGCATCCGGCGGAACCACGCCCCCAGCCGCGTATGCGGATCTCCATGAACCGCCGGTCTGTAACGCCGACTTTCCATTCGGCGCGGGCCGGGGGTCTTTCGACGAGCGTTCACAGCGCGGCGAAGCCGCAACCAACGTGGGACAGCGCGTCCCGCCTGTCCGGGCGAAAGGGAGTAGAGGAGAAAGGTGACAACAAAAACCGTATCGCTCGGAACTGCTTCGCGGGCCACGAGTATTCTGACGGAGAGTAATACAGTGCTCACCACCCGCTTTATTCCACTGGGCAGGCGGGGCCGGTTGGAAAACCGGCGTTACGCCCCTCCCAGGCGGTTCAGGGGTTCAGTGCGCGAGCTTTTGCCAGAGGAATCTCTCCCCAAACTGCCCCGCCACCGCGCACGACGGGCGGATCGCAGCGCGACCCTCACCACCTTTGATCGGGATGCGCCACGAGAGTCGGGAAGCACGTGCGGCCCAACCGCGTTCCGTTTCACGGCCCCGGGTGACGCGGTCCTGTGAGGCGGTCCAGCGGATCACGCCGGCTGCGCGATCAAATCGTAGTCCGTGTGGCCGATGATGCGGACGCGGGCGAACTGGCCGAGGGGCAGGCGGCGCTTCGCGGCCCGCACATACACCCGGCCGTCTATGTCCGGCGCGTCCGCCTCGCCGCGCGCGACGAGGTATCGTCCTCCGTCCAGTTCCGCGGGCGGCGCCGCGGACGTGCGGACAAGACCATGCTCCCACGAACTCACCCCGGCCTGCCGCAATTGCTCCGCCCGCGCTTCGCCTTCCACGAGCACCCGCAGCGTGCGCCCCACGAACGATTCGGCGACATGCACCGCCACCTCGTGTTGCGCCGCCATGGCCAGTTCGCGGCGGCGCTGGCGGAGTTTTTCGGGCACTTGCGCCGCCATCTTCCCCGCCAGGGTGCCGTCCTCCCGCGAATAGGGAAACACGCCCAACCGCTCGAAACGGGTTTCACGGATGAACGCCAGCAACTCCTCGAAGCACGCCTCGGTTTCGCCCGGAAAACCCACGATGAACGTGGTGCGCAACGCGATGCCCGGCACCCCGGCGCGGATTCTGCGCAACAGGTCCACGATGTAGGCCCGCGAGGTTTCCCGCCGCATCCGTTGCAGCATGTTGTCGTGAATGTGCTGCAAAGGAATGTCCACATAACGCGCCACCTTCCGGCAGGCCGCGATCGTTTTGATCAATTCATCCGTCCAGTGCGCGGGATGCGTGTAGAGCAGGCGAATCCAGAAGTCACCGCGCAGCGCGTTCAACTCGCGCAGCAGCGTACTGAGGGTCGCCGCCTCCCCCGGCAGGGATTTCACCGCCGAGCCAAACCGCTCCGGCGAGGCGATCGCGCGCGAATGGTTGGGACGCAGGTCCAGCCCGTAGTAGGTCGAGTCCTGCGAAATCAGGTTCAGCTCCTTCACCCCGTCGGCAATCAGCGCCCGGGCTTCGGCCAGGATGTCCGCCGGCGTCCGGCTGCGATGCGAGCCGCGCATCCGGGGGATGATGCAAAAGCTGCACGGGTGGTTGCAGCCCTCGGCGATCTTCACGTAGGCAAAATGTCGCGGCGTGAGGCGAAAGCGCGGCGTGGCGTAGTCGGGGACGTAGGTCGGGCGCGCGTTGACCTCCAGGAGCGCGGCGCCCTCTCCCGGCGCTCTTGCCGATTCGGCGGAGACCTTGGTTTGCGCGGCCGGGCCGATGACGGTTCTGGTCCTGCCAAACTTGTCTGTCCCCCGCAAGGACTCGGACGCATCGTGCCGGGAGGTTGTTGGCTTGTGCCGCTCCAAATCGGCCAGCCGGGCGACGACTTTGGTCTTTGGGCTCTTGGGCTGGGAACTCGCATCTTCCTGCCGTGCGGCGCGCCGGGCGATGGCCTGCCGGACGATTTCACCGACGCTGGCCACCTGATCAATTCCCATGAACGCGTCCACTTCGGGGAACAGCTTCGGCAGTTCGTCGCGGAATCGTTGGGGCAGGCAGCCGGAAACCACGAGGCCCTGGCCGCGGTTTCTCGCCTCACGGACTTCGGCGGACTCCAGAATGGCATCCACGCTCTCCTCCTGCGCGGAGTCAATGAACGAGCAGGTGTTCACGATCACCACGTCCGCCTGCGCGGCGTCGTTGGTGATTTCCGCGCCTTCCTTGAGCAATGACCCGAGCATGATCTCGGCGTCCACCAGGTTCTTGGCGCAGCCGAGCGAGATCAAACCCACCCGCACGGGTCGTTCTTTGCGTAATGCCTTTGTCACAGGCGGCGCAGGTTACGCAACGCCCGCGGGCCAGGCAATCTTTGGTCAAACAGGAGTGGCTGAAGGGGCAACCTGGGTGGTAGCAGTGCTCGCGCTGCGAGCACTTCGCCCGCGCAGAGCGGGCGGAACGTCGCGGTGAAGGGCTGCGCCGCCATACGCCTGGTTACGGCTCGCAGCGCAAGCCGTTCCACCCCTTGAGCCGCCACTTCCGATCGCAGGGTTCGAACTCAGCCTCACCGCGGAGACGGCGTGGCCACGACGCCCTCGTCGCCGACAGGGACGACTGTTTTGGGCCTGGTCCGCATCAATGGCCTTGTTGGCTGGCCTTGATCCGCTGACCACGGCGTAGGTCAAGTCAACTCACTTCGCTTCCGCGGCGGCGGCCTCGGCGGCGGCTTTGGCTTCAGCGGCGGCTCTCTCCGCGGCCTTTTGTTCGTCGAGCAGTTTTTGCACTTCCGCCGGGGGCTTGCCGTATTTGCCGTCGGTCCAGCGATACAAGCGGCCCACGTCGTCGTTGAGGAAGGCATAGAGCCACCAGACCACGAACAGGACGATCAACACCTTGGGCCACACGGCGGATTTCTCGGCGTATTTGTCGCTCACGTCCACGTGCGAACCGGGCGGCAGCTTGGCAATGCCGGTGAGGGAGGTGCCAAACGGCACGTTGATCCGCGCCTTCGCGTTCACGGCCCAGCCATTGGCATCCAGAATCGGCCCCAGGTTGCGCTTGCGGAGCTTGATGAACGCCAGCACCAGCGACGGCAACGAAATCAACAACATGATCCCGAGGATGATCAACGGCAGTTGCCAGGGCGCGATACCTTTGAACAGCCCCATGAAGTAGGCAAAGGCCGTGCCGATGGCGCCCACCGCCACGCCCATCGCGGCGACCGCTCCCACGTCCACTTTCTTGGCCGGCTCGGCGGGCTTGGCCTTGTCCGCCGTGGCCACGGTGGTCGCCGTGGATTCCAGCTTGGCGGTGGAAGCCGTGTCGGCGGCGGCGGCGCGCTTGGCGATCATCTCCTCGATCATCCGCACGAGTTTCTTGTAGGGCGACCAGAAGGCCTGGCGCAAACTGATCGGGTTGGCGACCACCTTGGTGATCGTGGCGTCCCAGTCACGTCCCTGGCGGTCGTAAAACAGTCCGTTGCGCCCCACCATCAGGTTGTCGTCGTCGCCCTGGGAGAAAATCGCCACAATGGATTTCTTCTCCCCCGTACCCTTGCGCACGCAATCACAATAGGCCAGATATGCACCCGCCAGACCCGCCATGGTGGCGTGCTTGCCGGCGTCGTCCACCGGCAGACAGAGCGTGCAGGAACGTTGATCCAGATACAACGTGCCGCACTGGAAAATGGCGGGCCGCTCCCCGGCGTAAAGGTCCTTGAAGTTGACGAAGTTGACGCACAACGTCCGCAGATCGCGGACAAAACGGCAAAGCTTCTCCACGTTGGCAATGGCGGTGGCCTCGGGCTCCAGCGCCTTGTCCTTGAGAATCAGCGCGTTGATGTTGTCGCGCGCCTTGCCGCCGAGGATGTCCCGCACGCGCGGCAAACCCAGTTTCTCAACCGCCGCGCCCGCCTTGCCCGCCGTCCAGCACTCGAACGCCCCGAGTTTGGCCTGCAACGCCGTCCAGTCCGATTCAGTCAGCTCGGTTTTGTCGCCGAGCAACGGTTTCACGGCGGCGGCGTGCAGCGTGGCCACGGCGGCGGCATGAGCGGGATTGATCGGCCCTTTGAGCGGCAGCGGTTTGCCGGCGGCAACCTGCGCGAGTGGAAAGTCGGCGATCTCCGCGGCTGTGATGCTCAGGTCCTTCGCCGCCACCGCCAGATACTCCTCCTCCTTCCGGTTGAGCAACGCGACGGCGCGCGGATCGAACGCCGCCAGCCGGCAGCGGCCAAAGTAATCATCCACCTTGCCCTTGATTGCCCGGACGGCGGCGGCCGCGGCGGCGGTGCCGTCACCCGCCGGCAGGATGTTGGCCGCATCCGTCTCCGCCTTCTTGTTCCACGCCTCGAACGCGGCGCACTCGGCGAAGAACGTGTCCGCCTTGGCCTGGTCAATGCCCGGTTTGCCCGAGCGATCCGTCACCGCGCCAAGGCAGGCGATGATGTCGTTGATGACCGCTTTCGTGGCATCGTCGCCGGCGGACTCCGGGAGGATTACCCCATCGCCATTGAGGGTTGTGTTGGTGAAAATCTTGTTCGCATCCGAGGCATCGGCGAGCGAAATGGCGGTGGCGTCCGCCTTGCCGAGGTTGGCGCAAATTTGTCTGGCGGAAGCCAGCAGTTGTTTGCCCTCCGGCGAAGTGTCGTTGATGGCGGAGAGCGGAATGGAGTCGCCGCCCTTGGCAAGGTCGTCGGGATTCTTGAGCATCGAGGCGGCCCACTTGATGGCGGCGATCAGCTCGGGCGCGCGGATGCGCCCATCCTTGTCCGTGTCAATGAGCGCGGCGGTTTTGGAATCGAACTCCAGCCCGGTGGTCGGGCAGGCCAGCGCGACCCAGAGCTTCTGGTCGAGCTGCTCGAGGTGCGTGTAGTCCGCGCCGGATTCGAGTTTGACCTGATCAAAGCCGCCCGCACGGAAGAAATGCCAGTGGTGAGAGTTGGTTTTCATAAGCCCGTGGTCTGAATTGTCGGTTGCCGGGCCGCAGCTTGAACGACTCCCTGACAGGAATCAATCCTCAAACGGGCCTCAAACGAAGGCCTCAACCGGCAGGGGGACACCGGGGGAACGCGCAACCAGCAGCCTGCACGACCCTCCGGACAAGGTACAATTGACCTGAATCCCGCTACGGACTTACGGCGATGCGATAGAAGTATGGTCCGGCAGTGGTGGCGGTGGAATCGGTGTATTGGTTCTGCGGTGCGGTGGCTGGGAGATTGTCCACCAGCAGGCTGAAGCCTTGGGATAAGTTCGTGCTGCGATGTATCGAGTAGGTTTTGCCGGCCACACTGGCCCATTTGATGATCAGGCCGCCGCCGGAGGCGGGTTGAAGCTCGGTGGAGGCTTTGAAGACGGAATCCGGATCGTAAGGATCCGTGCCGGCGATGAGTTCGGCCCAATCGGGCACTCCATCGCCGTCGGAGTCGAGGGCGGGATCAAGGGGCAGATTGACCAGCAGGTCCACGCGCTCGATGCGGCCTCGGTCGGCTTTGCTGAAGGTGAAGTTGGTGGAGGCGGGCGGAACGAGTGTGGCGACGACGCCAATCACCGTGGCCGACCGGGTAAAATTGCTTGGGGCGGCGGTGAGCGGCAGCGTGTTGGGCGACGGAGTGAACGTGAGGTTACCGGCGGAACGGGTTTCAAACGGGATGCGGGCGACGTAGAAAAACTGGCCGTTCACGCTGGCAATGGTCGAGGAGGCCGAGGCACTGGAGGCCGCGCCGACAACCAGCCAATTCACCCCGCCCGACGTGAGCAGGAGTGGGCCGGCCGTGTTGGTGACACTGCCATAAAGAATGAGCGCGGGTTCGGGAATGCCGGAGGCCATGCCAATAGAGGCGAGCAAGAGGCCGTACGCGCCCAGGCAAATGCTTCTCCTTGCAAACAACTTCTGTTTATTCGTGCTCATGTTGTGAGGGTGGGTTCAATCGGTTCTGCAAGAAGGCGATGATTGCCATATCGGCGTTGCGTGATAGGATGACTGGCAGAATAACAAATGGAAATGACGCTGACCTTGCCTGAACATCTTGAAGCGCGACTCTCGCCACGCGAGATGTCCCTGCATCTGGCCATTGGCCTCTTTGTGACTGAGGAAGCCACGCTCGGGCAGGCGGCAGAAGTTGCCGGGCTTTCCCAGGCTGCTTTCCTGCGCGAACTCGGTCGGCGTCGCATTCCCATTCACTACGGCAGGGAGGAACTGGCCGCCGACTTGCGCGCCGTTGAAGCCCTCGCCGCGCGATGATTGTCGTTTCCGATACATCACCGCTCACAGCGCTGCTGACGGTGGGTGAAGCGACGCTGTTGCCCAACCTTTTCCACGAAGTCATCGTCCCCGAGGCCGTTCGCCGCGAACTGACCCGCAACCATTCTCCGCTCCCAGATTGGTTGCGCACCGCCACCGTCCAAGACACCGCCCAAGTGGGCAAATATGCTGAGATCGTGGATGCGGCCGAAGCCGAGGCGATAGAATTGGCGCGAGAACTCCAGGCCGACCGACTGCTGATTGACGAACGCAAAGGCCGCAAACTCGCCGTCCAGGAAGGCGTGGCTGTGATCGGCCTGCTGGGCGTCGTGCTCCTGGCAAAACGCAAAGTGCTTATTCCTTCCGCGCGAACCTTGCTCGCACGGCTCGACCAGGAAGCGGGCATGTATCTTACCCCGGACATCCGGGACGCCGCGCTAAATAGTGTGGGGGAATAATGCCGCCAGCAACGCAGTGTGCTCGGCGAACTCGTCCACGCCAAACTTGCCGGCTGGATTTCCAGCGTGCGCGAAGAAATTTGCCGGCTGCGTGCCGAGGCCCTATTTTTGTGGACGACGGAGTTGAGCAATTCATTTTGTCACAAATGGGCGAGTGAAGGAACGTGAAGGTATCGTCAGGCATCCTGACGTAGCGGGCGCGCTTCCAGCCGCCCGGAAGGAATGGTTGAATCCTGCGCGGTTCACGAAAGCTCCAGCATCCTCCGGTGTGCGTGGCGCTGTTTCCGCCGGGCTGGGAAGCTCGGCTCTACGGCAGGCAGGATGCCTTCCGCTACGGGGACACCGACCCCGTCCGCGCCAGACGGTGAAACTGCTGCGCCGCCGCGTTCGTATCCGTCACCGTCACCCCACCGCGTTCCTCTGGCCCGCCGGGCTCCCCCTCGCTTTCTCGTTTGACCGGCCCTTTGTTGAGTGCGTGACGCTCTTGCCGGGAGGCAAGTGTCCTTTGCAGGAAGACCTATGGTGGGACAACCCGATAGAAGCAAGCCGATGGCAGACCCGGGCGGCTATCTACAAGCACCAAGCCGCCCACTGCCGCTGTGTTGGTGGCAACGCCGTGCCAATGCTGTAGGTCCGGTGAGGCCTCCAACACAAACGGGCTACCGATGTGTCCATGCATCCGCAGGACGGGCTTGCCGTCCGCCAGTCCTTCCATCCGCACCAGTGGCAGCCGGTCATTCGGGAGCAGGAAGTTCGCCGTGACGTAATCGCCAATGGCTTGGCCGCTGGCTTTCCCCGCCGTGTTGTCGAACTGGAAGTGAATTCCGCCGTAAATCCGGCTCATGCCAACTTCATCGGCGCACGCCGCGAGGCTGGTGAAGTGGCGGGCCACCCCAGGCAACGAATCGGAAGTGGCGGTGAACTCGATCGCGTCCGTGCCGTAGAAGTGCGTCAACACCTGCGCGCTGGCTTTGCTGAACGTGCTGTGCCCGCTGGTGTAAGCGGGAAACGGGGGCGAAGCCAGATAATGATTCCAAGCCGCATCCTTTTCCGTGGTTGCGTTGTTATCTTCGTCTGCCCGTCGAATCGCAGTGACCGGTCGCCAGAGATTGTAGCGATACTTTGCTTCCCAACACACGATGGCGGCGTCCGCCTGTGCGAGACTGAGCAACGCGAACATCCGCGCGTTCTCCGCCAGCGTGTTGCCCCGGCTCTGCGCGATCGTGGCCGCAATTTCATGCCAATGCCCCGGTGGCATGGCGGTGTAACTGAAGTCGGACCAGAACACCGCGATCTGGCTCTGCTCGGCGGTGCGAACCGAGCTGCCCTGTCCACCGATGGCTTTGACTTCGTTGAGAGCCGCGGCGTATTCGGGACTGTCCAAAGCCGGTGGCGGGCCGGGAACAAATGGCTCAATATCGCTCAGGCAAAAGGGATCCACATAGCCCCAGTGCGGCGTCAGCGGCGGGCGAAAAAACGGGGGCGTCCGCTGCCATTGGCCCGGATCAGTGCTTGGAATGTAGGGAACTTCGGTGTTTGAGCCGTCGTTGCTGCGCGAATCCACCGTGAGCAAGCCCACCAAATAGCCCAAGCTCAATCCGTTGGTCAGCGCAAGTCCCGGCGTGGCCGCAGCCAGGTAGCTGGCGCGCAAATCGCTGGCCCATGCCAGTTGCGATGGATACAAAATCGCCGTGACCCGGAATGCCGCTTCCACCGCTGCCGCTTCGGCCGAAGTTTCCGCCGGTGTGTTCAACTGAAAACGATAAGGCTGGTGTGTGCGGTTGACCGAATTCACCGCGTCGTACATGGCCGTATGGAGAATGGCCAGATTCCGGGCGCTCAACGTGGGCGCGGTGGTTTCCACCCGGATGCAATCCAACATCAGCGCGGTCCAATCCAAAACCACATCCGCCCGACCCTCCATCGGCCAGACCAGGCACAACACCCCCAGCAGCCATCGTGAGAGCCGACACTTCACGGCAACTCCAGGATGCGGAAGAACTGGCTTGGCACGGCGGGTGAAATCGCGTTGGTGAAATTCAGCAGCGTGCCGGGAGCAACATTAGTGGTCAGATTGTTCCACGCCGCCAGGTTGGTGGAGGTTTGCAGCACGTAAGTGCGACCGGCCAGCGTGGCGTAGCCAAAGCTCATTTCGTTGGCCCCGACCATCATCAGGCTGGTGATCAGCCCGCCGCCCGCTGCGCCCACCGGCACCGCACGGTAAAACCGCATGGGGAAGTTCACCGCATCGGCGTCCTGCGCCACAAGGTAATCTTGTGTGGCAAAATTGGTCGCGATGTTGACCCACCCGATAAAGTCCGTCGTGGCCTGGATGACATAGAGCTGGTTGGGGGCAACGGTAAGGAACAAGTCCACCACACCGTCGGGAGCGCGATAAACGGGACCGACCAGCACGTTGCCGTGCTGACGGCGGATCGGCGTGAGGGCGGTGGCAGCCAGCGAGCTGGCGACGACGTTGGTGATGATTACGGGACCGCCGCCACCCGATAACTGTCCCGCCGGCACGGTAAACGGGATGCCGCCCAGGTCATTGGTGGTGGCCAACAGTGGTGCGCCGCTGCGATACAGCAACACCCGATACTGGCCCGGCGCAATCTGACGCGAGCGCAACACCGCGTTGGTCACCGGAGCACCGGAAAGTGTTCCCGCGCTCATGCGGGTGGGATTAAAACTCAAGTCATACTGAACGGCGGCCACCGTGCCGGTGTGGCCGAAACTCAGCGGCATGTTCACCGTGCTTCCGGGAATGCCACGCACCAGCCCGGCGGAAATGGTGGCCGCGTTCGTTTCCACCGTTTGCGCCGTGACCATGCGAGCGGTCATGAGGACCACCACCGCTATCGCCTGCCATTGCAGTTGAGTTTTCATGGCGCGCAAGCTGCAACCAGTCCTTACCGAATCCAGGCCTGCACTTCCACCTTGGTGTTGGGGGTGACGGTGACGGGCACGATCACCTGCCCCGGATTGCTGGAATTATCAATCACCGCCGGGAACGTTTCCTTCTCGCCGCTGTCCGGGATGAGCGCCACCTCGATCGGCACGGCATTGGTGTTGAAGTTCCGCGCCTCCACGGTGACGGTTTGATTGGTGGGCGCGCCGATGGGAAAGAAGAAGAATTGCGGACTGCCGGTGCCAAAGGGAATGGCGTTGGTGCCAATAGCCACCACATCCAGTCGCGGCAGGTTGGGCGGAAACACCACCATGTTGGCACCAAGGGTATAGCCGGCCGTCATGTTCAAACCCAGAAACTGGCTCGGATCATTGGGTTCGATTTTTAGCACTGAATCAATCCGGATGCGCCCGTTGCCACCGGAATTCCCTCCTCCTACTTGAAGCGAACCGTTTCCGTAAACACGCGGCGATACCAGCCGGATGGCGCCACCACTGCCACCGTTGTTCGCATCACCACTGCCACCTACAGCGATCACCGTCCCGGCCACGCGAATCACGGTATCTGAGGCGATGAGAATCGCGCCCCCACCACCGCCC
The DNA here is from genome assembly GCA_011525685.1 of Verrucomicrobiia bacterium. Taxonomy (GTDB): domain Bacteria; phylum Verrucomicrobiota; class Verrucomicrobiia; order Limisphaerales; family JADLHS01; genus WYBW01. The sequence continues at coordinate 22,530 of WYBW01000075.1, read as the reverse complement.
CCACCGCCATTGATGTTGCCATCAAGCCCTCCGCCCCCAGAGCCGCCGACCAAGGGAATGAGCAACGGATTGCCGTAATTCGTGCCCGAGCGGGAAGTCTCGGTGGCTTTGGCCACAGTGCTATACGCGCCACTGCCAGTGACCGATGGAGTCTCGCCCCGCAAACCCGCGCCGGGCCCTTTGCCGGCACCACCGGGAAGGGCATTCGTGCCTGAAACGAACCCGCCAAATCCGCCGCCATAACCGCCCGGGCCACCCGCGCCGCCTTGGTAATTGCCCGGCCGGTCTTTGCCCCGCACGTCGATCACTCCGTTGATCGTCACATTGCTTCGTGCCAGCAGATAGACCGGCGTGTTGAGCGGGTTGCGGTTGAAAGTCAGGAGGGCGCCCGCATTCACAGTGATCGTGTTGAAGTGGAAGATTCCGTCTGGCGGCAGGTCCAACACAGTCGGATTGTTGGTCACGATCAAATCCCCATCCGCACCGGTACTGCCGGAACTGAAGCCTTGGGCGATCGCCAGATGCGTGGGGAATAGCAGGCTGGCGCAGAACACGAGTGCTGGCAGCAGGTAGGCTGCAGCCATTGCCCCCGGTCGTGATGAAGGTTTCGAGTTTGTGATCATAATGGTGCCTTTCATGGAGTGTTGATTTGAATCTGGGCTGGTGGCGCGGCAATGACCGCGCCGAAATTGGCGACATCAATCGGTGTGACGGCGGGCACGACTGGTATGGCCAAGGCCGCTGCGGGCCGCGCCACCACCGTCCCGCGTGCCAACTCAAGTTGCGCGCTGGCTGGCGGCAGGACCGGTATGGCCAGTGACGCCGCAGGCCGGGCCACCACCGTCCCGCGTGCCAACTCAAGTTGCGCACTGGCCGCCGGCAGGACCGGCACGGCGAGAGACGCCGCCGGCCGCGCCACCACCGCACCGACCCGGAGGAAATCACTCGCCTCCGTGTCAGGGATTACCGGCACCGCCAGTGCCGCAGCCGGCGCACTGACGAAAAAGAGCTTCGGCTTGGACGCGGGATCCAGGGGATCGCTTCCCGCGGTGATTTCTGTTTCATCATTCCACCCGTCCCCGTCCGTGTCGGCGACAGTGGGATTCGTGCCGGCGGCCTGCTCCTGAAGATTGGTCAGACCATCCGTATCCGGGTCGCGTTGGCCGTCAGGGGTGCCAGTGCCGCCGGTGTCCGCTACCAGAGGGTTGAGTTCCCACAGTATCTCCCAACTGTTGCGCAAACCGTCGCCATCCGCATCCTCGTCACCATCCCAGGTGCCGTTCCCGTTGGAATCCGGGTTGTTGGGATTCAGGCCCATCAGCAACTCGATGTCGTCCGGGATGCCGTCCTGATCACTGTCCACACCGCCGGTGATCCAGAACCGGCTGAAGAAAGGCGCGGCCATCGGATTCCCCGCGAGGTCTGCAACCGGTGACTGCACCCGGATGGAATATGCCCCCGGCGCGAGATTCGTCGGGAAAGTCAGCGTCGCTCGATTCGCGGCATCGTTGTAGGTGATCAAGCCGCCGGGAATGAACACGTCATCCGCCGTGCCGGGCAATCCGTCCGGTCCCACCAACGCCACGCGGAAGGAATTGCTGTTCAACGTCGCGGGGTTGATGGGTTCATTGAAGGTGGCGGCAACCTGGCTCAACGCGCCCGCAATCGCGCTGCTGGCCGGGAACGTGCCCGTGACGTGCGGCGGCGTCGCATCCGGCACCAGGGCCACCGTGATCAATTCCGACCACGTCGAGCGCCCGCCGGTGTCAAACGCGCGGGCTTGCACGGTGAAATTCGTCCGCCCCAGCGAACGCAGCGCCGTGACGAACCGATGCTCGAAGGGGAAATTGCCGTCACTGGTCACCTGCTGGCCGTCCAGGTAAAACTCCACGTTCCGCACCTGCACATCATCCGTGACCTGCGCCGTCACCCGGACGATTTTGCCTTCCTCGGCCTGCGCCGGGTTGAGCGGGAAACTGGCGGTGAGCGAAATGGTGGGCGGATTCGTGCCCGTGTCGAACGCCAGGTAATTGACCACCTGCAAGCTGGAGCTGTCCGCCACGTAGGCAAGGCCGTTGTAGATGGACACCGCCCGCGCCACGCCCGGCGTTTGGAGGGTGGTGATGAAGCTGGTGGTTTGCGCCGGGTTGCTGACGTTGTAGAGCGAGATGTGATGGGTGACATCCTCCCCGGGATTCACCCCCACCGCCGCCAGACCCAGTCCCGAACCGTTCGCCACGATCTGTTTGAAGGCATTGAACCCGCCATCCACCGCGCTCCCGATCCGGACCATGGCGGCCGGATCGCTGACGTTGAACGTGTCGTAACCCGGGTAACTTGTGACGTAGGCAATGCCACCACCGACGAAGAGCCGTCTCGCGCCCGTCTTGCCGTCGGGAATAAACCCCGACGCTGCGACCGTGCCGAGCAAATCAAGTCCGCCCGCATCGTAGCGATAGCTGCGCAACTGATCCCCCGCCACCACCAGCAAGGCGTCGTCACCGAAGGCGATGTCATGCACGATGGCCCCGGCATTCGCGCGGGCCAGGATTATGCCGGAGGCGAGGTCCACCGACACCAACTGACCGCTGGCAGTCCCGATGTAGGCGATGCCCGCCCCCGCCGCCACGGCCCGGGCCGTGCCGCCCAGATTCACCTGGCGCACCACGCTCGCTTGCGAAGGCGAGGAAACATCCAGCACGGCCAGACCGGCCGGACCATCAGCCACCGCAATCAAGTTGCCCGAACCGGCCACCCTCATGGCATCTCCCGGTGTGTCCACCTGCGCCACGCGGATGGGATTGGCGCTGTTAGCGGTGTTGAAGACCACCACCCCGGCAGACCCCACGGCCATGACCGCCACTCCGGATTGCGCGTAAATGTCGCTGGCCAGGCCCTGTGTGGCCACTGAGGCGATGACACCGGTGATGACCGGACGGTCTTGCAGCGGATTCAAACCCTGCCGGATGGCCGCGCCGTCCGAAATACCCGTGCCGCTGGTGTCGGGATTGTTGGGATCCGTGCCGATGACAAACTCGGCGTCATCCGAAAGGCCGTCCCCGTCGGAATCCGGGGCCATGGGGATGCGCAGTTGAATGGGCGGGATGCGAAACCGCTGGCCGGCGGTGGGCGTTTCGATGTCCTCAAATCCGAGCAAATCCGTGGCCGGATCATACAGCCACATCCGATAAATCGTCTCGGGCGCGAGGATGAGTTCGTTCGGCAGCAAACCGGCATCCGTGGTCGTGCCTCGACGCACAATGTCGCCGGTTTCGCGGTTTTCGATGAGATAATACAATCGACTTACCGGGGCAGGACTTTGACTATGAGCCAGAAACTGGACGTTGGTGAAGTGGAATACTAACACCACACAGATTAAACTTTGGCTTAGTCTGCGCCTCAATAAGCTGATCAACATGAGGCTATGCTTCCGAAAGAGTAAGCGCGAGCGCGCTTGTTCAGCCCATCTTTGAGCACAATCCTGATCATTCAAAATGGAACTTGCTGTGTGCATCTACAGCGCGATTGCAACTCTTAAACATCTAAGAATTTCACTATCAAAACTGGCAATGCTAATTATCCGTTTCATACGATTTGGTGTTCGACCCGCTCCTCAGTTGTTATGTTTACTCGATAGTAAACTTAGGCTCATTGGAACAGCTTGGTGCATCAGGGCACGAGATGTGAATGTGGTCACGATGTTGGAGCGTCCCATAACCTTTGTCCTTTTTCTTAAAGAGTTCGTCTCTGTAGAGTTCGTCTCCCTCAAACCGGGGGACGGCGAACAGGGAGGGAACTCTTAGAGTGTAATGCGTGTATGGCTGAACACCGCGCCCCGGAGTCCAAATGTGGTCGTTCCATATTACTTGAGTGATCCCAAGTCGTTTTGCGTTGATGATGGCCCAGACAAAGACCTTTTGACCATAATCAAAATTCGGGGGGAATAGATCGAGAGCTTCACCGGAGGAGTGAAAACTCGGACCAGGGCGATCTGATGGCTTGGCATACCCACCAATACCTGTGAGGTTTGGAAACTCTTTAGTGACCTCGTCGAGAGCTCTGCTTGCACATGCTAATAACTTGTGATGGGGGTCATTCGGACTTGATTGCTTTAGGCCATACGGATCTGATTTTGAAACTGGATTATTACCCACGTACACGGCCCCGTTTCCCATATTTTCATGGTCTCCCCAGTTGCTTAGTGGATCTACCCCTAGGAACTTTCCGATTCTCGGGCGTTGATCTCGCAGGCGGAAGTGGAGGAGCTTTGTGTCAACGTCAATGTCACGGCCCGTAAAGAAGGTCGTGTTTCCAGAAATGGAACTCAACTGCCCACCATCAACGGCAGAGGGAAGACCAAAGTCGGAATAGGTGTTGCGTTCGACCACAACGCCGGTGCCGGAACTGAGCGCGGTAATGCTGAACATATCATCAGAATGGTAGCCGAAGCGCTGCCCTCCCCGGTCCATTTGCAGAACCTCGTCAATGTAGCTTCCGTGAACGTAGCTTGCGATCATGGCTATGCCGGGATCCTGTTCTTCGATCACTCGCCAGTCCTTATGCACAAAGCCCGATGCTTGATCCCTGCCGCCCGCGACCTGTTTGCCAATCCTGCGACCCAAAGCATCGTAAGCGTAGCTGGCGGTGACGCCTGTCTCCTGCATCGCCGCGCCCACCATCCGGTTACGAAAGTCGTATATCAGGAGACGCTGGTTCGGCTGGCCGGCGTTATTCGCTATCAGGTTGCCGTTCCGGTCATGCGTCTCGGTGCCAAACGGCGTGGTGGTGTATTGATTCATCGGCCGGTCGGCGGGCTCCGGGCCAGCGGCTGACATGGAGTAAACGCCTGCATCTGGTCCACCAATGACTTGCGTGCGATTGCCCACGCCATCGAGGACGTATTGGATGTCCTCCACCGGGCCGGAGGCCGGGGTCTTGACCGAGCGGACCAGCCGGTCCACGGAGTCGTAGGTGTAGGCGCGTGAATCTCCGCCTGCGTGAAGCTCGTTGTGGACGGTCTTGTTGCCGGCGCGATCCCAACGGTAAACCCGGTCATCAAACGGGATGCCGGTCGCAATGTGCGAGTGCGTGGTGCGGATCACTTGTTTCACGCCGAAGTCGCCCGCCGGGTTCGGCACACCGGTGATGCCGTCGTATTCGTAGGTCATCCGCGTGCCGTTGCCGTAATCGCGCCGCTTCACCCGCCGCGGCCCCACGTAATCGTAGCTCGCAATCAAACCGTCCGCGTCCGTCACGGTCTTGAGCCGCTCCAGCACATCGTAGCTGTTCGTCACCACGCGCCCGCTCGGATAGAACAAGGCCGTCAGGTTCCCCGCGGGATCGTAGCTGGAGGCCACCACTGTCCCGTTCTGGATGTCCCGCAGCACACGCGAGAGCGAGTCGTAATCCATCTGCACCGTGGAATCGTCATCCTCGGCCCAGACCAATTGTGACCGTCCGTCATACCGGTAGTTCTCGAAGGTGGTGTCGTCTGAAACGCCCGGCCCCACCGCGATGTCCCGCCGCACCAGCCGGTCCAGGGCGTCGAACTGATTGGTCACATACGTGCCGTTGGCATCCAACGTCAGCACGGGGTTGTCGTGAACGTCAAAGACGGTGTGATGGACCGTGCCGTCAGCGTAGGTGGTGGCAATCTTCCGGTCGAGCGCGTCGTAGATATAAACGGTGGCGTTACCATTGTCGTCGGTCTGGCTGATGAGCCGCGAGGACTCGTCCCACGCCTGGCGCGTGGTGATCGTGCCGGTGGCCGCGCCCGAGCCATCGCCGGTGGCGGTCAGGAAGCGGATGGTGTCCAGCGGGCGGTTCAGGCCGTCATAGGTGTAGCGGACGACGTTGCCCCGGCCGTTCACATGGACGGTTCGATTTCCGCGAGAATCCCAGCCAAACCGGTTCGTGGTGTTGACGTTGTCAATGGTGGCCGTGAGCCGGTTGAGATTGTCGTATTCAAACCGGGTGGTGAACACTTCGTTGGGCCCGCCGAGGTCCGGCTTCTCCACTTCGGTCACAATGGTGATGTTGTTGTTCTTGTCGTAATCGAGCGTGATGGTGTTGCCGGCGGCATCGGTGAGCGTGCGTCGGCGGTTGGCGGTGTCGTAGGCAATGGTGTTCGTGTGGCCGTTGGCGTTGACCATGCGAATGATCTGCGACGTGCCGCTGTATTCGATGCGCGTGCTGGCCACGCCCGGGCCAAGGGGCACCTGCGTGGCGGTATCAAACAAATCCCGGTCCTGCCGGATAAGGCGGTTCATGGGATCGTATTCATACTGCACATCACTCAGAAGGACGTTGTTGGCGTTGCCCCCCACGTCCACCACTTCGCCATTCACCCGGCGGCGGACCAGGTTGCCGTTGGGGTCGTAATTGAACAGGGATTCATTGCCCATCGGATCGCGCACCGCCACCAGGCGATCGAATCCGTCGTAGGTCAGCTCGGTGATGTGCGGATCGCCCTCCAACCCGTGGATGACGCGGATGAGATTCTTGTTGCCGTCGTAATCGTATTGTGTGGTGGACTGCTCCGGCGTGCCGGGCGCGCGGGTTTCGCGGAACAACAGGTCGCGCTCGTCGTACTGGAACTGGACGATATTGGCCGGCTGGCGGCCCGCTGTGGCTTCGCCCTTGCGAATCTCGGTCAGGTTGCGGTTTCCATCGTAGGCGTACTCGGTCACGATCACGCGGCCCGCTTCCACTTCCTCGGTCTTACGGGTCATGTAGTTGAGGATGTCGTATTCGTAGCTCGTGGTGAAATGGCTGTTGGGCTGGACGACGCCGTTTTCGTCGAGGTTCTGAACTTCGATCTTGGTGACGTTGTTGTTGGCATCGTAGTGGTAATCCTTCTGGTAGCGGATGCCCGTGCCGTCCTTGACCTCGCGGGAAATCTGGCGCACGACCTGGTCAAGCTGGTTGACGAGGTATTGGGTATCCTTGCCACGCGGATCAATCCAGCGGGTGACGTTGCCGCGCGCGTCGTATTCGAACGTGTTGGTCATCGCCACGCCGGTGGCATCCGTGATGGCAAAGCGCAGGTAACCGTTCTGCGGGCCGGAGGTGTAATAGACATAACGATCCACGCGCCGGTGGCCAGTGCTGTTCGGCGGATGAATGCGCTCGGTCAACTGGCCGCGGGCGTTGTATTTGAAGTCCTGCACAACGCCGGGAATCTGGAACGTGCGATTGGTCAGGTTGCCCTTGTTGTCATACTTGCTTTGAATCGAGAAGCCGCGGGCGTCGGTGATGTTCGTGGCGAAATTGAAACCGCAGCAGGGATTGAAATCGGTGTCGTAATCGTAGGTGCGGACCAAGGCGGGCTGGTCTCCGGCGGGCTGGTGCATACCGGGCAGATTCGTGACCGCCAGCAGATTGCCCGCACTGCGGCCACTCCCCTGGCGGTATCGGTAGGCAACGGCGTTGCCGTTGGGGTGTTGGATGAGCGATTGCCGGAACTGGCTATTGTACTCATAAGTTGTCTCGAAGACAGGCGGGTCAGACAGGCGCATTGGATTCGTGGGGCGGTTGTCACTCACCGTAACATTGGTGTTGAGGACCGCGCGCCCCGCGTACTCTCGGTAGCGCAGGGCCTGATTGTAGGTGTCATATTGATAATCCTTCACATTCCCGTTTCGATCACGGACGGAAACCTGAAGTCCACCGCATATGCCCAACGCCGGGCGGTCGCGGTATTGCGTCGTCGCGCCATACTGCTGGTATGACACGAATAAGTCCTGACCTCCCCATGTTTGCCGAATCAGCCGCAAGTATGGAACCTCGACCCATTGTTCCCCAGGCGGCTGTGTTACAGGAACGAACACAAACTTGCTTCCTGCTGAGAAACCATTGGTTGCAAAATAATTCGTCAAATACGCGCCCTGACCATAACGCGGATCGAGCGGATCATTGTCGCGACCGTCCCTGATTGTTTTTATCGCGATGAACGAGGCCAAATACTCGGCGTAGGGATTGCATTCGGTATAGAAGTAATCAGCCACGTATCGTGGCCCGATGAAGTAGGTGTACGTCCGGCGTTTTCCCTCGGGGTAATTGTTTCCGTTCACCGTGCCCGTGACCCTTGGACTGATGACGGCCTTCAAGAGTCCGGCGTACCCGTCCGGATCATTTTGCAGATAATAATCATACCGAACCGAGCGGCCCGTGAAGTCGGTGACGGCCGTGATTTGGTTAAGCTGATTGTACGTAAGTCCAATGACACGGCCCTGTGTGTCCCGCACACGAGCGAGACGGTATTGAGGAGAATCGGGAGCGTCATAGTTTTCGTATTCGAAATCCAGGTGATTTCCGTGACGGTCTTCGATTTTGGAAATTTGATAGCCGACGAGTCTGGAAAACACCCATTTGCCGCCGTCTTCGAAGACTAAAGTCCAAGTGTCATTATCCGTATGGCGCAGTTCCCGATGCAAACCTTTCGCGCTGTAGAAACCCTGACCGCTGCTGAAGTATTCGTCACTTCGGCCATTGCCATCCACTACCGACACTGACCGTACTAAAAGAAAGCTATCGCAGCAGGGACACGCTTTGCTTCCGCCGCTAACTGCACCAAGTGCGGTGAATACGGTTTGAATGCCTCTGCACCTGCTACAACCGGGGGGACGATGCCACTCATGATTCACCTGCAAGCGGATTGCATAAGAGTGCGTCCATCTAGGGCCGAAAGGCAAGTAGGGCGCTGTCCGATCAACCCGTTTGGAAAGGAACTTTCGCGCCCAGACAAAATCAATCCCAACACCCTTGATTCGCATGTCTTCTTCGCTGTGATAAAACTCGCCTGTAGAGAGATGCACGGGATCTGTTGGATTTGATGGTTCGGGCGACCCGCATTGTCCGCCAAATCCAGCCGAGGGACTCTCGCCCTTGTCATTCATGTTAGGGTCTGGAGGCCAATCACCCTCATTCTCACCGCCATCCCCTTGCGTTGCCGGATCCTGCCCGTGCCAGCCCGCCTGGCGAATGCCCACACCCGGATCGCTGCAAACCATCGTGCCATCGGGCGTTACCGTCATCGGTCCCTGAATTACCCACACGCCGGTATCATGGTCAAAACTCCAAAGGGCCGACTTGGCGCCGGGGGGCAGCGGAACTCCGGTCCGCGGGTTCGGCAGATTGGGAAAGCAAATCGGCACGGGTTCACTGAAGTTCAGCGGGCCGTCGGTCTGCACCGTAATCACCAGTGGAAAGTTGAGTCCCGCAGGCAACGGCTCGGGCAAGCGGTCCGGCGCGACCGGGGCGATGCCCACCTGCCCGCCGCGCTGGCCGTTGTCATTGTAGAGCGCCCCGGCCGGCACCGAGAGCGCCACGCCCGCCAACGCCGGGTTGCTGGCCACCACGCTTGCCGGGAAGGTGACGACGGTGTTGGAGATCAAACTCACCGGTTGCAGCGTGCCCGGCTGGATCAGCGGCAGATAAACCAAGCCGTTGCCGCCCGCGAGGTTGTTCGTGTAACCGGCCACCGCTTCCCACGCCTTGCCCACAAACGGGTAATAGGCCAGGTCCGGATAGCGGATGCCCGCCGCCAGATTGGTGACGGTGCGCCCGTCCACATGCACAAAGAACCGGCCGGCGGGACAGGGCGAGAGGCTGAAGAACCCATTGGTGTCCGTGACCGCCCGCAGCATTTGCTCCGCGCCATCCACAGTGACGGTGACGCCCGCCAGTGGCACATTGACGGAGTTGGTCAGGTTGTCCGGATCAGGCACGAGTTCGGAGGCAAAGACCCAGCCGATGACCGCCGTGCCCGGCACGGGAGTGATGCTGGCCGTGTCGAATTCGAGGTAGCCCAGCCCGCCGGAGACGCCATCGCCGTCCACATCCACCTTCGTGCCCAACGCGCCCGCCAAGGCATTGCCATTGAGGGTCACGCGCACCCGGGCGCTGGCCGGGAGGGTCTCCAGAAAGAACAAGGTCAGCGAGCGGCGGTCGCTGCCCAGTTCCACGCGGCTCAGAATGCGCCGCCCGCCAAACTCGGCGTAGAGCGTATTGGTGGTGATGACATTGGTGACGGCCAGCGGTTGGGTGAACCGAAAGATGGTTTCCCGCGTCAGGGCGACATTCCCCTCACCAAACCCGGGTGAGGTGGCCAGAATGGCCGGCGGCGGCAGTTCCTGAAGCGCCCGGATGCCCAGAATGATGTCCGCGATGCCGGTCACGTCCAGTTCGTTGACCAGTCCGTCCTGATTGATGTCGGCCAAAAGCTGCAATTCCGATGGAAGTGGATCGGCCCCGTGCAGGTGGTTTTGCAGCCGGGTCAGGTCGAGCACCGTCACCGCGCCATCGCTGTTGAGATCGCCCAAGAGGGGCAACGCGGCGTTCGCCGCGGGTAGCCACAGAAGCACGGCGAAAACGCAGCAGCGTACCTGTCTGAACATCCAAGAAACGACCAATTGTGCCTTCTGATTCACAGGATTGGATTTTGCGTCGCGCCGGTTTTCTTTGTTAGACTTTGTGATTGATGTCCTTTTCGCCGCCATTCCCTAGAGACTCCTGCGCCCGCAGGACGGCGCGGGTGGTGTCGGCCAGCGGCGCGGCGAAGCCATTGATGGAGCGATAGACCATGCGGGGCGAGATGCCGTGGTCGGCCAGGAAATCGTCCAGCGGCGCGTCCTCGCGCAGGACCACAATCCACAGCGGCGGCCCCGGCGGCGCGACGACGGCGGCGGGGGCGGGGGCGGGAAAATGGAGCGGACTGACGTCCGCTGCTACCTCATTGCTCGTAACATCCGAGGTAGGTTGGATCAAACTGGGCTGCGCGCCATCCGTGCGGGCGGCCGCAGCGTTGGCGGCCAGGGCCGCGAGCCAAAAGAAGAGGGTCGCTGACCCAAGGCTTTTCATGTTTCCATCGCTTGCTTTCACGCGTTTGTTATCGGTCTGAAATCGAGGAGTTTCAGCGCGCTCACGTCCGCGGCCACCAAAATGAATTGGGGCTGGCCGCCGCGCGGGAAGGGAACATGATTGCGACCGCCGCAAGCACGGCCAACTGGGCCGGGAAAGCGCACTGCTCGCAGTGAATTTGCCAGCGGCCCTGCTTCCAAAGCCAAACCGGCAGTTTGCAGTCTTCTCGCATGGTCATGAACGAAAGTTCATCGCACAATCGGGGGCCGGGCTGCTAGAGGCATTTGCCTCTGGTAAATACCCTCAGTAGGAGTACGGAACGCGGCGTGGTTTCGCGTGGACTTGGGCGGGGCGCTCCGCGTAGAAGTGTCGCCATGCCCAATCGCATCCACCGCTGGCTCGGCCGTTTTTACTGGCCGGCGTGGGTGACGTTGGTGCTGGGGTTAAGCGTTTCGGCGTGGCTGGCGCGGAGCTTGTATCGGCAGGCCGAGGTGATGGATGAACAGCGGTTCAAACTGGAAACTCTCATCCTGGCCCAACTGGTCGAAGGGACGATGGAGCGGTATGAGGAACGGCTCGCGCGCCTGGCCGATTACTGCGCGCAGTTCGAGGAACTCCCCGCCGATGTCTGGAGTTTTCGACTCAATGCCATGACTGAGCCGCGCTACAATTTGCCGTCCGTCATGCATGTGGCTTACTGTCCGAAGATCGTGGCCGCCGATTTCAAGTCTCACGCCGAACGAGGCCGGGTGGCTCACGGTGACAAGTACGCCTTCGAGCCGTCGCCGCAGCCGGATCGCGAGCTGGCGTTGCCGGTGTGGCGTTTCTGGTCGCGCACGGGGTTTCAACCCCTCAAACCGGGCACCGACCTGGCTCGAGAGGGAGCGTGGCATCCCGCCATGCGAACGGCGTTGGGGCACGTGCGTCCCTGGATTTCTTCCCGGCTGGTTCGTGTGCCGCGCAGCGACGGCAACCTTGAGAACGGTTTCTGGTTCGTCATCCCGGGCTTCAAACCGGATCAAGGACCGTTGAACCTTTCACGCCAGTCGGGAGAATCGGACGAGGAGTTCCGGCATCGCGTTCGGTCAGTTTACACCGCTGCCGCGACCGGGCTGCTGGCGGTGTTCATTTCGACCGACCGGATGCTGGATCAGGCTTACAACCATCCGGGCGTTTCTCCGCGGGTGCATGTGCGGCTGTATGCCAGTCCGGAACCAACTTCGGAGTCCCTGCTCAATCCGGTCTCGCCCGCGCCGGCCAAACCGCGTCATCGCGAAGTCATCGTTCAGCCGTGGTACTTGCGGCGTTGGGCACTGGAAATGAACAGCACGCCGCGGTTCGAGGCGGAGTCACCGCGTCATCGCGCCTGGCTGGCACTGGCGGCCGGCACGGGAATGACGTTGCTGGCGAGCGCACTGGTGGGACTGGCGTTGCGGGCCGCGCATCGGCAGAGGCGGTTGACCGATCAAATCCGCGAGGCGCGCGACGCGTTGACCGCCGCGCAGAAGGAACGCGAGAAACTCGGTCATGACCTGCATGACAACACCATTCAGACGCTCTACGCGGTTCAACTCGGCCTCAAGCACACGGTTCGACGGCTGGCGGAGGAGCCCGCCGCCGCCCGGCGCGAACTGGCGGGAGTGCAATTGGAACTGGACGCGGTCATCGCCCAGATGCGGCGGTTTATCGCCGCGGAGGAGCGCCAAGAGCAGGCGGTGGATTTGCCGGCGGTGTTGCTGGCTTCGGTGCAGCGTGCGCAGACCGGCCCGACTCCGGAAGTTCGCCTGCAATGTGATGAAGCGGCGTCCGACCGCCTGACCGGCACACAGGCGGTGCAACTGGCGAACATCGCGCGCGAGGCCCTGAGCAACAGCCTGCGTCACGCGCAACCGCGGCGCGTGGAGGTTTCCCTCCGTTCCGAAACCGGTGCCGTGTGTCTCGAGGTGGCCGATGATGGCAGGGGTTTCAATCCGGGTTCACCCGCGCGCCAAGGCGTCGGTCTGGCCAGCATGGCGGCGCGGGCGCGGGAAATCGGCGGGACACTGGACCTGCAATCCGCGGCGGGGCAGGGCACCCGCGTGGTGGTTCGCGTGCCGGTGGCGCCCTTGGCGCATGAGGGCGCGGCAGAGAACTCCGAAGATCCGGCCCACCCATGAAACCGGAAACGATCAAACTGCTGCTGGTGGACGACCATCCGGTCGTGCGCGAGGGCTTGCGCCGGCTGCAGGAGTTGATGCCGGGGATTCAGATCGTGGCCGAGGCGGCGAGCATGCAATCCGCCGTGGCTTCGGTCCGTGCGTTGCAGCCGGACGTGGTGTTGATGGACGTGCGCTTGCCGGATGGCGACGGCATCGAAGCCTGCCGGCGGATCAAGGCGGTGTCACCCTCCACGCGCGTGCTGTTTCTGACTTCGTACGCCGATAATCGCTTCGTGCTGGCGGCGATGGAAGCCGGCGGCGAGGGTTATTTGCTCAAGGACAGCGACACGCAACGGATCGTGGACGCGGTCCGCACCATCATGGACGGGGGTGAAGTGTTTGATCCGGTCATTGACCCGGGTGAAATGCCGGGTGGCGCCGGCGGTCCGGGCATCAATCCCCTGGCGGCCTTGACCGTGCAAGAGCGGAAGTTGCTGGCGGAAGTGGCCAGGGGCAAGACGGACAAGGAAGTGGCGGCGGCGCTGAGTCTGACGACCAAGACGGCGCGGAATTATCTGGACCGCGTCTTTGTGAAGTTGAACGTCCACACGCGCACGGAAGCCGCCCTGCTGTATGCGCGATTCCGTGATGCGGTGCTGCCGTCGGAGTGAGAACTGCCCAAGGCAGAGTTTGAACTTTGAACTGTTGAGCCGTGTGGCAACTGGTGGAGCAGGCTTCCCACCTGCCTGCCCCCGGACAGTCGGGATGCCTGGCCCACGATCAGGTTGATGGCTGGATTTGGCGGGCGGGAAATGTTGTCAAATAAAAGGCTGGCAGGTCCGTAAGACCTGCCAGCCATGACCAGCCAATGCTCGGCGCGGCGCTTTAGTAAACGCGCGTGCTCTCTTCCGCCGAGGTCGGGGCGGGGATGCCGTCCGAAGTGCGGATGAAGGTCACCCGGGCGTCGCCCACCTTCACACCTTTGGCAGTGATCGTGTATTCGAACGCCTGCTTGGGTGCCAGACGCGGGTAAGCGGGGAAGACCACCTTCTTGCCGCTGACCACGCCGCCGTTGGAGGCGCTTACCGGATCAATTTCCGCCGGGAATTCCACGACCATCTTGATGTTCGTGTCGTCGGCGCTGCCCTGGTTGGTCACTTTCACGCGATACGTGGTGTTTTCACCCACCTGGATCGGGTCGGGGTTGTCCGCCTTTTCAAGCAGCAACGCGGAGATGCCGATGACCTTGGTGGCGCAGGAGGTGGTTACCGGCTTGGCGCAGGCACCTTTGGCCGACGCATTGAAGTTGAATGTGCCGGCCCCCTCGCTGGTGAAGGTCGCACAAACGTCCTGAGAAGCCTTGGCCGCCAGGGACGCGATCTCCCAAACAACACTGCCGCCTGACACACGACCACCGGCGGTGGCGGAATTGAACGTCAGGCCTGAGGGAATGGGCACCGAAATCTGCGTGGCAGTTGAGGCGGCGTCACCCGTATTGGAAACGGTGAAGCAAACATCGAAGGGCCGCCCAATGTATTGCTGATCGCGGGCCTTGCAAGTGATGGTCAGCACCGGTTGACGGACAACCGTGGTGGCGGAGGCCTTGGCGCTGGCACCTTGATCGGTGGCGACACTGGCCGGATTGACGTAGCTGCCAGGTGCGGCGGCCGTGGCGTTGAACTTGAATTCCTTGCTCTCACCCGGGGCAAGATTGCCCGCGTCAAACACCAGGCTGGTCCTGCCATCGCTGGTCAGTCCGGAGGGCAGGGTGTCGGTCACTTTCACACCCGTCAACCGGCTGCTACCGCTGTTGCGAACAACCAAGGTCACCGGAATGGGATCACAGATGACAATCTCTTTCGGTTGCGTCTTGGTCAACTGAACGGCCGGATTGACGACCTGCGTGGCGGCGCAGACGCGAGGATCGGCCGAAACCGTCGCGCAATTCACCACAGTCCCCTCCTTGTTGGCCTTGAACCAGATTTTGGCCGTGAGCGTTTGCCCTGCGTCCATGTCGCCGAGTTTCCACAGCAGTTGGTTGCCTTCCACCGTGGCCGGTGGCTCGCTCCGCACATAGCTGGTGTTCTCGGGAATCACGTCCCGCACCATCACGTTCGCGGCGCATGCCTGAGCCGCGATGTTGAGTTCCGCGGCGAACTCGGCGCCGAGCGCGGCCTCGCGAGGCATCACCTTGGTCATCCGGATCAACCCCCAGGTCGGATCGGTGCATCCCACCTTGGGTGCTGGCGCCGGAGCGGGCTGCCCCGCCGGGGCAGGCGCAGGGGCGGGCTTGCGTTGTTGGGAGGTTTGCTGGCATCCGGTCAGCACCAAGGCTGACACCAAGAACAGTAAGGACGAACGAACCAATTGGCATTTCATAAAGGGTTTTGTTTTGTGGTTAAGATCTGGAGACGCTCTCTGTTGACAGCAGGTAGTGTCCCAAATTGCGCCACTTTCATAGCGCGTTCATCCGCACCTGCACAAGGATAAAGTGTGATTATCTTGCACTCACGCCGGCATAAGGTTTGCCGGCGGCAAGGGCATTCGGCTTGAATTGTGCCGGGGGACAATTGCTCCAAAGCAGGTCTGGTTGCGTCCCATCTCCACCCGGAACTACGAGGTGAAATGGCGGAAAATCGCGAGAAACCGAGCAATCGCCGCTCGCGCGGTTTTGAATCCACCACGCGCCCATCAGGTCGGCACCGGGATGCGATAACGTGGCACGACCCTTGCGTCCACCCGACTGGGCCGTGACTGGCCTCTACAGATAGTTGTAGAAACTAAAGGAGCAAGCGAATGAAAACACTCAGTGCCATCCTCCTCGGGTGTCTGCTGGCCGTGACGAATGTAATGGCCGACAGCACCAGTGAAGCAGATAAAAAGTGGCTGGAAGCCGTGAGCAGCATGGTTTCCGAAGGGCAAACCAAGGTGTCCACCCCCAACGAAAAGCGTGTGACTCTGGTCAAGGACTGGGCTGCCAAGAACGGTTACTCGGTTGCGGTGACCAAGGCTGAGTCCGGTTACCAGATCGAGTTCACCCGGCAATTGGCCAAGAACAAGAGCCGCTAACTCCGGCTTTCCAAACCGGATCGGTGCCCACGCAATCGAGGCACCGGCAGCTCCCGGCACGAGGCCAGGCCTGAAATGAATTGACTCATTCGGGCACTTGCCGGGTATTGGTCTGCGTGATGGGTTTCCAAGTCACGCAGTGCCGGTCGGTTATCTGCCGGCTGCTGCCGTTTCGCAATATGAGGTGGGCGACGGCTCGCGGAGCGGCGCTGTGCCTGAGCGGGTTGGTGCTGGGCGCGTCTGGAATGGCCGGTTGCACGAACGTGCGATCCGGCGCGCCCACTGACGGTGTGCCAGTGAGTTCCCCCCCGCTGGAATCCACTGTCGCGCCATGCAATCCGGTCGAGGGTTTGGCGGTCGAACTGGCTTCGTTGGGCCAGAACGTGAGCGTGGAAGAGTCTCGTGCGGTGGCTGCCCTGGCGGTTGATTCGGCTCGGGACTTGGCGCGAGAATATCGGATGGGGCGACTACCGTTGTTCCACAACCTCCTGGTCAACCTCGGATTCAAGCAGCGCGGCCTCTGTTACCACTTTGTCGAGGACCTGCTGATTGAACTTCAATCACTGCCGCTGACATCCCTGGACCTGCATTGGGGCGTCGCGCGCCCCGGCACCTGGCGAGAACACAACAGTATTGTCGTGACCGCACGCGAACAGCCGTTTGAAGAGGGTTTGGTGCTCGATGCCTGGCGGAAGCCGGGCCGGTTGTTCTGGACGCGCGTCAGATCGGACCGTTATCCGTGGGAAGAGGCGCTCACGGATGAAGTCTCGAATTCCGATTTGGCGACTCCACCAGCGCTGGTTCGATGAACTGCCGCAACACACAATCCTGGGGCGCGGGTGGTTGCCGCGACAGGTTAGGACCAGACGATCGTGCAGTCCCGGCCAGCCATTGCGCTGGCAACGGGACTACCTCCACATTCCCGGCTCGACCACTTGGGGAGATGGGACGGCGGGGGCGTCGAAGTTTTCCGAGACTTTGAAGGCAGTCGGGCGTTTCGCGCCTTCGATGTACTCGAAGACCTTGCCCTCATAGTTCCGGATGACCACACGGTCGGCGGCGCGGCTCAGGACGTATTCGGGGCTGACGGGCACCTTGCCACCGCCGCCCGGGGCGTCAATCACGTAGGTCGGCACCGCGTAACCCGAGGTGTGCCCGCGCAGGGCTTCCATCAGCTCCAAACCCTTGGCGACGCTGGTGCGCAGATGAGCCGAGCCGGAGATGGGGTCGCATTGATAAATGTAGTAGGGTTTCACCCGGCACATCAGAAGTTTCTGCACGAGGGCTTGCATCACGGTCACGTCGTCGTTGACGTGTCGGAGCAGCACGGTTTGGTTGCCCAGCGGGACGCCGGCGTCGGCCAGGCGTCCCAAGGCTTCCCGCACCTCAATGGTCAGTTCGCGAGGGTGATTCGTGTGAATGCTGATGAAGAGCGGGTGGTGCTTTTTCAGCGTCGCGCAGAGTTGCGGCGTGATGCGTTGCGGGAGGAAGACGGGGATGCGCGTGCCGATGCGCAGAAACTCGACGTGCGGGATGGCGCGCAGTTGCGAGAGCAGATGGTCGAGTTTTTCGTCGCTGAACAGCAGGGGATCGCCGCCGCTCAACAGCACGTCGCGGATTTCGGGATGGTTGCGGATGTAGGCGATCTGCTGGTCGAAGTGCGGATGAAAATCATAGCCGCTGGCGTTGCTGACGAGCCGCGATCGCGTGCAGTAGCGGCAGTAGGAGGCGCACCGGTCGGTGACCAGAAACAGCACGCGGTCGGGATAGCGATGCACCAGGCCGGGCACGGGCGAGTGCGAATCCTCGCCGCAAGGGTCGCTCAGTTCCCACGAGGCGCTGTGGGTTTCTTCGACGCGCGGGACGACCTGCCGCCGGATGGGGCAGTGTTCGTCGGCGGGATCAATGAGGTTGAAGAAGTAAGGGGTGATGCCGAGCGCGAGCTTGTGATTGGCCAATTGGGTGCCGGCGTGTTCCTCCGGCGTCAACGAGGGCAGCAGCCGCTCCAGTTGTTCGAGCGAACTGATCCGGTGTTTGAGCTGCCAATGCCAGTCGTTCCAATCGGCTTCGGAAACGTCGCGCCAGAATCCCCGGCCCGCGGAGTGGAATTGTTTAAGTTGAGTGAGTCGCTGGCCAGGAGGCGGGTCCTCGCCGCCCGGGGATGAGGTATCGCTGTGCATTTGGTGAGCGCACTATAGAATTGAACGTCGCACTGTCAAGTTGGCTGCCGGTCGCCAACGGGTTGAGGCCGTTTCCTCAAGGGCTTCGGGGGGCGGGCGGCGGAAAGCGGGTGTCCCACAGGGTCACGGGGGCGGAATTGGTCGCCAAAGCTTCCGTGGCAGGTCCGGTCTCCGGGCGCAGGGCAGCGCGTTGCGCATCCAACTCGTCCAACCGCCGGAGCGTGTCGCGCGCCAGGGGCTTGAGCCGGGGCTGGTTGACCCGGGCCACCGGCAGCACAAGCTCGAGCTGGCCGCGTTGGCGCAGGTAATTGGCCAGCGTCTGATGATAGCCCTCGACGAGTCCGCCGAGTTGGGGCGCGATACGCAGGCGGGCCAGTTCCAGTTCCCGCAGCTTGTTGTTCAGCACGGTTCCCTGCCGGATGGAGTCCCACTCGCGGATGACTGCCTGCAACGACACGTCGGCTTGCGACGGCAGCTCGTTGGTGGTGCGGCGGATTTCCACGGGCGCGCGGAGAATCTGGTCCAGCTTGCGCCAGCTTTCCTCCAGTGTCCAAAGCTGCAGGGGATCGCGGCCCGTGAAATGCACGAGTTGCAAGTCCCACCACTTTTCCAGGTCAAGCTGCCGGGCGAAATGCGGTTGGAAGGCGCGAAAGAAGGCGGTCTGCCAGTTGTAACAAGCCGCCAGTTCGTCGAGCATCGCGCGCAGGCCATCGCGCCCGCCTTTGAGGCTCAACAATTCGGCGACGAAGAGTTGCGCGCTGCATCCAAAGACTTCGGCGGCTTCGCCCGAAAGATGTTCCGCGCTGGGCCAGGTCAGCTCCGCCAGCGACAGCGGCGGGTTCTCGCGCAGACGCTGGCGGGCCGTGGCGAGCGGATCACGGCGGCGCTCTTCGACGACCACCGGGATGAGTTCCAACGCCCGGCCGGTCGGACGGGGCGGGGTGAGAATCAAATCACCGGGGCGGGACGCCTGCAAGTGCCGCGTGAGTCCCTCAGTGAGCCAGAACGGGATTTCTGCCGGGCGGCTGCCGGCGTTGCGATTGGCCCGCTCCTGCAACAGCGTCTGCACCACGGCGCGCACGAAGCGTCGGCGTTCTACGAACTGTGGCAATTCGAGCCGATAAGCCCAGCCGCTGGGGTAACGATCCGAAATGATCGTCACCGGCTCGTCCGCGGTCCAAGTGGCGTGCAAGTTGAGTTGAATCCGCCCGATCCATTGACCGCGCAAGTCCAGGTCAGCCCAGAGCGCCTGCTTGATGCGCTCACAGGAGACCGCCGCCGACGCGGGTTCGAGTTCGA
This sequence comes from Verrucomicrobiia bacterium, assembly GCA_011525685.1. GTDB lineage: Bacteria > Verrucomicrobiota > Verrucomicrobiia > Limisphaerales > JADLHS01 > WYBW01. The sequence continues at coordinate 2,984 of WYBW01000075.1, read as the reverse complement.
GATAACTGGCGTTGGTCAGCAAATCCAACGGCACGGTGGTCACCGCAGGCAGCCGTGAGCCGTTGACGATGAACTGGCCCGACATGCTGCGGGTGGAGGTGGATTCCAGAGCGGTGAACTGCGCCAGGCCCGTCGCGCTCCACAAGACCGAGGAGGCGATGGCAAGGAAAACCTTCATGGCGGGCCGGCCGCGGCTGGCGCGGGTTCAGGCTTTGGTAGCGGGTGACGAGGCGGCTTTGCTCTCGGACTTCCCGGCCGGCTTGGCGGCGGTGTCGGAGGACTTGGGCGCTTTGCCATCGCCCCCGGCGGGTTTGGCGGCGTCGGTCTCCTTCTTCGCCGCCTGCTTGTACCCTTCGCTGCGATAATCGGTGATGTAGAACCCGCTGCCCTTGAAGATCAGGCCGGCGCCGCCGCCGATCTTGCGTTTGACCGGGCCGCGCCCCCACTTCTTCTTCGCGCAACGGTCCTCGGGGCAGACTTTGAGCGCCTTGTCCGCGATGGACTGGAAGATTTCAAATTCGTGCCCGCATTTGGAGCAGGCGTATTCGTATGTCGGCATAATGACTAAGCTGGCCGGCAGTTTAGCAAAAGCCCGCCGCCTGTCGAGTCACTGTCTTGCTGATCACCCGATGGGTTGACCGGCGATGAACCCGCCTGCCAGTAACGCCGACTTTCCAGTCGGCGTGCCCTTTGGAGCACTTTGCCGGGAACCCACAGCGCTGGGTTCGGGCATTACTCCATGGGGAGAATCCGCTGGCTGGAAAACCGGCGTTACGGCTTCACGGTTCACGGGCCGTAACCAGTTTCGCAAGGGCCAGGCGGCTTCGCATGAAGCTGAAAGTGGGGCGGGCATATTCATTGCCGGAGACAGGCAGGCTGGAAGCCTGCCCCAAGACTCGCCATGCGGTTCAGCGGCTCCAAGCGGGGACTTGAACCCGGGGAATTTTCACCCGCCGATGCAACTCATGGAGCGGGGTGGGGCGACGAAGTCCGGCTCGCCGATGTGATGGCGGGCCTCCTTCTGCCAGACCACGCCGCGCAACCATTCGCCGAGGTCGGCATCGGAATTACCGTTGCGCAGCAGCGGGCGCAGGTCGTGTTCGGTGACGCTGAACAGGCAGGTGCGGACCTTGCCGTCGGCGGTCAGCCGGATGCGGTTGCAATGGCCGCAGAAGGGTTCGCTGACCGGGGCGATGATGCCGATTTCCCCCGGGCCATCCGCGAAAGCCCAACGCTTTGCGGTCGCGGAGGCATGATCCGCGGCGATGGGCCGCAGCGGGAAGCGGGCCTGAAGTCGCCGCAGAATCTCGCGGCCGGACAACACCATGTCCTTCTGCCAGGCCCGGGCGGAATCCAGCGGCATGAACTCGATGAAGCGGAGACTAAGGGCGCGCACCCGCGCGAACTCCGCCAGCGACTCGAGTTCGTGGTCATTGATCTCCCGGATAACGACCGCGTTGACCTTGACGGGATGGAAGCCGAGTTCCTGCGCCAGCCGGATGCTCTCCAAGACCGTTGCCAGTCCGTCGCGTCCGGTGATCTTCTTGAAATTCACCGGGTCGAGCGAATCGAGGCTGAAGCTGACCCGGCGCAAGCCGGCGTCGCGGAGGGCGCGCGCCTTTGGTGGGAAGAGAAAGCCGTTGGTGGTCATGGCCAGGTCCTCGATGCCCGGGATGCCGGCCAGGCGCGCAACCAGAGATTCGACTTCGTGACGCAGCAGGGGTTCGCCCCCGGTGAGGCGGATTTTCCGGATGCCCAACGAGGTCGCCAGCCGGACCACGCGCTCGATTTCCTCGAAGGAGAGAAGTTCGGAGCGCGGCACCCATTGCTGCACGATGGGCGCGGGGTTGGGCAAATGCGCCCAGTGGCCGCGATAGAAATTCTGGGCCGCCTCCGTCTCCGGCAGGCAATAGAGGCAGCGGAAATTGCAGCGGTCGGTGACGCTTACCCGCAAATCGCGCAAGATCCGGCCGTGCGAATCTACGAGCGGGCCGGCACGGGTCATGGCTGCGGCGGAGCGTTGGTCCCGGACAAAGGCGGGATGACGCGTACCGAGCCGTCGGCTCCAATCTCCACGTTCAGATCGTAAAGGTTGGTCTTGGCGTCGCCGGCCCCCAAGGCGGTGGGGCCAACCTGAATCAATTGCTGGGCGCCCTTCTGCTCGGGCGAAGCGAACAGTCCCCGGCGGATCCAATCAAGCCGGCGAGCGATGGAAAGTTCCTCCTTCAACTTGGCGACCTGGGCGCGGAGAACGGTCAGGTCGTTGAACTGCCGTTCCAGTTCGGCTTTCTCCGCCATCATGCGTTTGAGTTCCTTCTCCAGGAAGGCCTTGTCGCCCTCGGAAGCCGCCAGTTTGCGCTGGGTATCGGCGATCTGGGTGGTGAGGTTGGTGATGGCGAGAGTCAAGCCGACGGCTTTCTGGTCCAGTTGCTGGTTCGTGTTTTCGAGTTCGGCGATGCGGGCGTCGCGACTGGCAACTTCCTGCTTGAGGGTGGTTTCGGTCCTGACCAGGTTGGCCTCGGTCCGGGCAAGGTTGGCGGAAACTTCGACGATGCGGTTCGTGAGCGAGATGATTTCCGCGGTCTTGACGGCCAGATCGTTGGTCAGGATCAAATTGACCTGCCGCTGCTCGTTGAGGTCCTCGGTCGCCTTCACCACTTTGTTGGAAAGATCATAAATGGTTTCGGTGTCCTTGCGCTTTTCCTCGGCGGCCTGTTTTTTGGTGGTCAACAACACCACTGCCAGGCCGACGCAGATGCCCGCCAGGACAATGAGGCCAATCACATTCTTCATATGACGTCCATCATGCCGCCGGAGCGGGGGTTTGGCAAGCGCCCATCTACCCGAGCGGGGCGCAGGGGCGCATCTCATTTTCTTGCAGGGGGCGCCGAGGCGATGCCGTAGCGCGGACTTCCAGTCTGCCGGGTCGCGGATTTCCAATCCGCAAACGCGGCGAATTCCTGGCCTGCCACGCCGTGCCTGGG
>WYBW01000074.1 GCA_011525685.1 Verrucomicrobiia bacterium | reverse complement strand
GTGAGAACGCCGAAGCGGGCGGCGTGAACAGACAAAAATCCGGCTGAGATCACGCGTCAAATGGGAATACCGAGTCATTAGAATGAGTCGGGCCTCAAAAAAGGCCTTTGTTCAACAACCTGCTAGTCCCGACAACGATCATGGCGAAGAGACCAAGAGCATAATCAACGGGCTCGGGCACGACCTGAATCAAGCCGTTGATGCCCGAAGGGCTGGTAAAGGTTAAGCTGTTACCATCCACATCCGTAAGGGCAATGTTGGCCAGTGAAGTGAAGCTCAAAAGGGTCGAGGTCCCGATGCCACCAACGGCTGTAAAGTTCACACTGAACAGCGTGCTGCCGTTGGCAACCTGGTATCCATCGCCAGCGGCAAACCAAGTAAAATTCAGTTGGCCCACTGACGGGGAGAAGAAGTTGTCGGACGTGATGGGCAACGGAGAGCCGGTCACGTCCACCAACATTCCCTGCAGAGACAAGACACTCGCGTCCCAGACCAGGTTAAATCCGGCGTTACCCCAGTAGTTGACCGGTGGGGAGAGATCCGAGTTTACGGTAATGGTCACGCTGAAATTCCCCGGTGCAACTTCTCCACCACCCGCCGTAAAAGTGACCGCCGCTCGTGACGAGAATCCCAGTACAAAACCCATCATCAGGATTGCCAGACGCAGGCTCTTCTTCATCGCGTCGCCTTCGGGCTCACGCCCCGCGTATCGAGCGCCATTCCCTCACGCGGCATGCTGGATTTGTCTTTGGTTGCCATTTCAGCGGCAATTCGAACCGGTGTGGGGTTGCCCACCGGCTCGCGCGCATGGGCGTTGCCTGGGCGCCACGCCGGTCACTTGCTCTTGGTGTATTTGTCCGCCGAGGGCGCGGCGTCCCGCTCGCGGTCAAAATTCTCCGCGATGGTCAGGGTGTTGTAGCCCAGTTGATAAATCACCACGCGGTCGTCGTCCACCGGATCAAGGTAGTCCGGGGATTCGCCGCCCTTGATGTTGTGAAACTTGAGGGCGTTGAAGGGGCCGTGCTTCTCGAGCTTCACATCTCCCTCGGCGTAGAGGCGCAAGTCGCCGCTGCTGGAGAGCAGGCGGAACTTGAACTTGCCCTTGTCAATTTCGATGACCTGGGTGTAGGTGCGTCCGTCCTCGTTGGTCTTATTGGTGGTCCATTTGCCGTTGAACCTGGCCCATTCATCCGCGCGCGCCGCCGGGACGGCCAGCGCCAGACAGGTCAGGACGAGGGCGAAACCGCATTTGAACGTTGTCTTCATGTTGCTTTGCTTGATTGAGGTTTTGGTTTTGATGCATGGGGATGCTGGCGGTTGGACGCGGTGCGGCGCAAGGGAAAAGTTTCTTCGCGCGTGAAATGCGACCGGTTTGCGTGAAGTTGACGCCACCGCGACTCGGCCTGACTCGGGAACAAGCTCCTTCCGCTGCGCAATCACCCTGGCACGAGCCATGCCCAAGCCGTAATCAGAGAAACCAGACCGGAGATCGCGGATACCGTTTCCGAGACGCGCGGCCGGTTTCCAAACAGAAACGGAGGTTCGTATGAAAAGAGTTCGACCGCATCGGCTCGCGGCGTTCACGCTGATCGAGTTGCTGGTGGTGATCGCCATCATCGCCATCCTGGCCAGCATGTTGTTGCCCGCCCTGTCGTCGGCCCGGCGGCAGGCACTGGTGATTTCGTGCGTCAACAATCTCAGGCAGACCAGCCTGGCCTTTCACATCTGGGCGTTGGACAACAACGACCGTCTCCCGATGCAGGTGCCGCAAGCGGACGGAGGCGCATTGCCTCCCACCGGCAGGCTGACCGGCGCGGACACGTTCCGCGTGTTTCAAGTGATGTCCAACGAGCTCCAAACGCCCAAGATTCTCGTGTGTCCGGCGGATGAGCGGCGCGCCGCCACCAACTTCATGTCCGCCGGCCCGACTGCCGACTTCGGCAACACGAATCTTTCGTACTTCGCCGGCGGAGCGGCCGGCAGCACCGGACCGGGATCGCCGGCCAGCCCGACCCCCAATTCCGATCCCAGGAGTCTGCTGTCGGGCGACCGCAACATCTACAACGCCGCCCGGGCCAACGCGGCCGCGTATCCCTATGGCTGCAGTCCGGCCAACGAACCGGTTGCGCTCGGTGCGTCGTTCCCGGTCAATGCCACCGCTCCCGGCTGGACCGATCGGATGCACCGGCAACGCGGCAACGTGCTCTTGAGCGACGGCAGCGTGCAACGCCTCTCGTCGTCCCAACTGCGCCAAGCACTGACCCAGTCGGGTGACTCGCAAAACGTGATCCTTTTTCCATGAATGGACCGTCGGTAATGCTGGCTTTCCAGTCGGCTTGCTCCGTGGAGTAGTCCGCCGAGAGCCCCACTGTGCAGGGCACGAGTTTTACTCCACGGGGCAAGTGCGCCCATCGGAAAACTGGGGTCGCCTGTGCCCCAGCCAAGCGAGGATTCGCCCAGGGCCGTCAAACCACCAAACCGCGCACTCAGGCCTTGAAACAGGAGAGGCGGCTCACCAGCCGCCCAGCCAGACGGGTGGCTGTCGAAAGGTCAAGTCACGCGGGTTGCTGGTAAGCCGCCGCCTCTGAATCAACGGAAACCGCGAGATTCCCAAGAAATTGCCTCGCTCCTGTCTCCAGTCATGCTTCCGCAGGCGCGTGAAGTTCACGCGATTTGCGTGAGAATCCCGCAGTGGCGGCGGGGTTGTGAATAAGAAATCCCCGGTTTTCCCAAGAAAAACGTTGTGGCACTGGCAGTGCTTGGTAACGTCTCGACACGGTTTGACGGTGCGTGGCCATGAAAACGAGTTCACGGACTGTTCGCCGAAAACAAAACCAAACTCAGTACCGACTATGAAGAAATTCAGCAAAAAAATGCGAGCGTTCACATTGATTGAACTGCTCGTTGTCATCGCAATTATCGCGATTCTGGCGGCGATGCTCCTGCCGGCGCTCGCCAAAGCCAAGGCTCGCGCTCAACGCATCAGTTGCACCAACAACCTCAAGCAGGTGGGCCTGGCCTTCCGGCAGTGGGCGTTGGACAACAACGACCGCAACCCCATGCAGGTGGCGGATAACCAGGGCGGCTCCCAGAGCCATGTGGATGCGGTTCGCGCCATTGGCACACAGCCCGCCAGCCGGGGCGTGTTCGCGCACTTCCTCGTCATGTCCAACGAGCTGAACACCCCGAAGGTGTTGTATTGCCCGTCGGAACCGGACGCCCAACGCACCGCCGCCGCCAGCTTCGGCATCACGCTGGGTGCGAATACCTCCTACCTGACCAATGACGCCAACGTCAGCTATTTCGTTGGCGTGGACTCACAGGACACGTTCCCGCAAATGCTGCTGACCGGCGATCATAACGTGGGCGGCAACGGCAATCCGCCGACCACCATGTATGCGCCGTACGGTGCGACCTCCACGCGGTGGTCGCTGGGGACCAACTTCACCGTGAACCAGGGACCCGCCTGGCTGGACAACATGCACCAGCGGCAGGGCAACGTGGGTCTCGCGGACGGCAGCGTGCAGGCGTTCAGCCGCTCGCGCTTCCAGGAAGCGTTGCGCAACTCGGGTGACGGCGGCCAGACGGCGGGTGCTTATCCGCTGGCCCAAGGCGCCAACCCCCCCGGCGCTGGCGTGAACCGCGTGCAGTTCCCGTAAGCCGCGCGCCAACTCTCTCACACCAACGCGAAAAGGCATCCGTAAGGATGCCTTTTCTGCTTCTGGCAGAGTCGCTCGCCTCCAGGCACTGAATCCAACGCGTCCGGTAACCTTCCTGTTAGATTCCCCTGAGACTCGTCAACGAACGGCTTCTGCCGTTCTGCGGATGATTTCGCGGAGCGACACCTTCGGGCGAAAGCCCGTCACGCGTGCCAGCTTCTTTGTGACGGGTCGCCGCCGCCGCATGTCCTCGAAGCCAGGTTCGTACGCTTCCGAGTAGGGTACAAACTCCACCTCCGAATGCGAATTGAGCGTCGCGATGACCAAACGGGCCAGATCGAGGATGGTGATTTCCTCCACGCCGCCGACGTTGAATACTCCGCCACGCGCGGCGGGCGCGGCCTGCAGTCGCACCAGGGCCTCGACCGTGTCCAGCACGTAGCAGAAGCAGCGGGTTTGTCGGCCATCGCCAAAAACTCGCAGCGGTTCGCCGCGCTTGGCGGCGGCGATGAACCGCGGCAGCACCATGCCATAGCGACCGGTTTGCCGCGGCCCCACCGTGTTGAACAGACGGGTGATGACCACCGGCAGCGCCTGTTCCTTCGCGTAGGCCAGGGCAAGAAACTCATCCATCAACTTCGAGCAGGCATAGCTCCAGCGGGCTTGATGCGGCGGTCCGATCAAGAGGTCGTCCTCCTCGTCAAAGGCCGCTTTCCGGCTTTTGCCGTACACCTCGGAAGTCGAGGCCAGCAGCGTCGGCACGCGGTGGGCGGCCGCGGCCTCGAGCAAGACCTCGGTTTCGTGCAGGTTGGTTTCCAGCACGTGAATGGGTGATTTCACCACCAGCTCCACCCCCACCGCCGCCGCCAGGTGGTAAATGGCTGACGCGCGTTTCACCAAGTCCGGCAGCTCGCGGCAGGTGGAAATCTTCGATTCAATTACGCGCAACTTCGGATGCCGGCTCACCGCCCGGAGATTCTTGAGGCTGCCGGTGGACAGATCGTCCACCACAACGACCGCATGGCCATCCGCCAGCAGCCGTTCGACCAGATGCGAGCCAATGAAGCCGGCGCCGCCGGTGACGAGGGTGTGAGAGGATGGAGGATGGAGAATGGAGGATGGCATGTGCGGGCCGCGTGCCCATCGCTATGACGCATTGCGGCAAAAGTCGTCCGCCTTTCCGATGGTATTGTTCATCATACCGCCGATTGACTGCCAGGCGGAGTCATGGTCGCCGTGCTGTGCGGACGTGATGTAACCGCAATCCAAGGCATCATCCAACCAGGACTGGGTTTCGTTCGCTTCGCCCAGCGCGTCCGTCAGTTTGCTGACAAAAGAGGCGGGATAGCGCCGATGACCCCAAGCCTCCGCGATCATGGATTTCACGGCGCGCGAGGAGCGCCGGATTTGATCAGTGGGAGAAAAACGCTCCTCACGTGGAAAAAGTTGTGAGAGTCTGAAAATGCGCTGGGCCTCTGCGCGTGCGTGTTGATAAACCTTCAAATCGCGAAAGCTCCGGATGATTGCCATGGGGTTTCTTGTGTTAGTGCAGCATTTCTATTTGCCATCCTCCATCCTCCATCCTCAGTGTGGTTCACTCCAGCGCTTTCGCCACCGCCTCGGCCAGTTGTTGTCGGTATTCGGCCTGGCCGATGCGCGCGGCTTCGGCGGGATTGGAAAGGTATCCGCCTTCAATCAGGATGGCGGGCCGCTTTTGTCCGCGGAGGACGGTGAGAAACCGCGCCCGCCGCACGCCACGATCCGGCAGACCCGCCTGGAGCAGGGTGCGATGCAGTTTCATCGCGTATTGGAAGTTCTCCGCGTCGAAGGCGTTGTTGGGGAAAAACTGGTCCGGATCGTCGCCATAACCGCGCGTCAGGCTGGAGGGCATTCCGGCGGGCGTCAGGCAGTAGGTTTCCAGTCCCGCTTGATCGCCGCTGCCGCTGGCGTGATTGAAATGCAAGCTCAGGAAAAGGTCGGCCTGCCGCGCTTCGGCAATCGCCACGCGGCCAGCCAAGGAGACGTCCTCGTCCTTGGTGCGGGTGAGAAAGACCTGCCAGCCGCTGCGCTCCAACAGGGGTGCCAGCCGCAGTGCCCAATCCAGCGTCAGTTCCTTCTCCCACCGGCCATCGGCGGCACTGCGTGTGCCCCGGTTCGGCCCGCCGTGGCCCGGGTCAATCACCACCACACGCCTGGCTCCGCCCGTGCGATCAAGGCCACGCAGCAGCGGCTCGACATTTTTTTCCAGGTCGAGCGCGTGCAGGAAAATCTGGCCGCCGATGAACTGTGGATTGAAGCCCAGTCGGAATTCCAACTGATCCCAATACGCCTTGAGGCTGCCCTCCTGCACCAGCAGCACGCCATTGGTGGTGTTCTGGGAAAAACTCGCCAGCGGAGCGACCGACAGGCAATGCGGCGCGGGGAAACCGCGTTCCGCCGCCCAGCGACGCAGCGAAATCCAGGTCTGCTCCGGCGGCAACGACCGTGGGCGGTCGGCAAGCGGGCGCGCTTCGGTCGGCGGGGAGGGCGCGGCGATGGGCGTGTGCGGTGTGGCCGGCGCCACGGCGGCCGGTCGCGGCGGCGCAGTCTTGGTCTCTGCCGGCTCATTGGCAGTCGGGAGGTCGTGTTCCCCATCCCAGTTCGGCGGCATTGGCCCTGTCGGTTGCGGTGGCCGGGTGACACAGCCCACGGTGAGCATCAGCAGGCAGGCGGCAAATCTTGTGGAAGTGAACACGCGCCCATTGTGCGAATCACTCCGCGCGACTCAAGGGGATTTAACGGCGCGGAGCGGGAAGAACGAGACCCTGCGGGAATGTGAGGGCGACCAAATACTGAAACACTCAAAGACCCAAGGACCCAATCACCCAAAACTCAAAGCTCGCTCGAAGCAGTTGGCTATTGGGGTCTTTGGGTAGTTGGGTCTTTGGAATTTTGTCCCCTTCGCCCGTGCCTCGGTTCGCGCGCTTGCTCCAGCCGCCGGCGCCCGCCATAGTCTGCGCGCCAACAATGCGACATTGCCCGTGAGAATCCTCGTAGCCATCACCGGTGCCAGCGGCGCGCTCTACGCGCAGCGGCTGCTCGACAACCTCGACCCCGCCGTCCACGAAATCCACGTCGTCCAAAGCCGTTACGCGCAACAGGTGATTGCCACCGAGTTGCCGGCGGGTCTCCGGCTGCCGGCCGGGGCGACCTTGCACAACCTCAAGAGCATGAACGCGCCCTTCGCCAGCGGCTCGAATCCGCCGGACGCGATGGTCGTGATCCCCTGCACGATGGGCACGCTGGGCCGCATCGCGCACGGTTACAGCGAGGACGTGCTGTTGCGCGCCGCCGACGTGGTGTTGAAGGAAAGGAAAAGGCTCATCCTCGTCCCCCGCGAAACGCCGTTGAGCCTGGTGCATGTGAAGAACTTTGAACTGCTCCTGCTGGCGGGTGCGATCCTCCTGCCGGCCAACCCGGGCTTCTACACCGGCCCCCAGACCGTCGAGCAGGTGGTGGACACGGTGGTCGCCCGCGTGCTGGACCATCTGGGCGTGCCCAACCAACTGGCCCCGCGCTGGGCGGAGGAGGGGTAGGAGACGGAAACGCTGAACTTTGAACCTCGAACCTTGAACCCTGAACAGAAATCCAGCCGGCTTCAAAGCCTTCACCCGCCGGACGCCGGCCTGCGGAGGTATGATCTGGAGGACAGGTTACTGCAATTTGCGTCGGGAGTAATTGACGTGTCAGAGAAACTGCCCAACACGAGAGCGGGCAGTCATGTTGCCGGACAACTTCTGCGTGCCGGCACTTCTCCTTTTGGGAATCATGGCGAAGCACAGGCCCCGGAATCTGCGGGTGACTTCATTCACAAGATGAAGATCTGTCTCAAGGAGCTTCGCGAAACTCGTCGCTGGACGCGCATGATCGAGCGCAAGGGCTGGTTGCCGGATGATCCCCAACTGCTCTTCGTTCTTTGTGAGAGTGATGAACTCATCCGTATTTTCAAGGCGAGCGTCCAGACCGCTGAACGAAATCGCCTCGCGCGCAAACGCAAGCCACTCCGAGGCCCAACGGACATCGAGGGTTCATGCTGCGAGTATTCAAGGTTCAAGGTTTGACGTTCAAGGTTCGATGTTTTCGATAATTCAAAAGTGGCTTTCGTTCGTGCGCTTCTCGCACACGATCTTCGCCCTGCCGTTCGCCCTGGCGGCCATGGCCGTGGCGGCGCGCGACCATCGCGGCTGGCCGGGCTGGCGCACGTTCGGGCTGATCCTCGCCGCCATGGTCTGCGCCCGCACCTGTGCCATGGCCTTCAATCGCATCGTGGATCGCAAGTTCGACGCGCGGAATCCGCGCACCGCGGGAAGGCATTTGCCCGCGGGCCAGATCAGTCTGGCCGAGGCGGTGGCGTTGATGGCGGGTTCGGCCATCGGGTTGGTCGCGGCGAGTTACTTTTTGAACCCGGTCTGCTTCTACCTCTCGCCCGTGGCGCTGATCGTGATTTGCTTTTACTCGCTGACCAAGCGCTTCACCGACTACACGCACTTCTACCTGGGCATCGCGCTGGCCCTGGCGCCCGTCGGCGCGTGGCTGGCCGTGAAAGGCACGAACGTTTCGATTCTGGAAATCTTTCAGATGCTCACGCTGGCCATCGCGGTCGTGTTCTGGCTGGTGGGGTTCGACATCATCTACGCGTTGCAGGATTACGAGTTTGACCGCAAGGCCGGCCTGCATTCGCTGGTGGTGGCCTGGGGGCCGAAGAACGCGCTCACCGCCGCCTTCCTCGCGCACATGCTCATGTGCGGTTTTCTGGCCGTGTTCGGCCTGCTGTGCCGGTTCCGCATCGCCTTCATGATTGGTTGGCTGATCATCCTTGTCTGTTTGTTGCTCGAGCATTGGATTGCCCGCCGCCGCAGTCTGAACTGGATCAACGTGGCGTTCTTCCGGTTGAACGCGGTCGTCAGCGCGGTGTTCTGTGTCGTCACCGTGGCGGAAGTGGTCTTTCAGGGCGGCTTCCGGGTGCTCCGTTGAAAGCCTCCCGCCGCGGTAGTGCCTCAGGCTTGCCCGGCGGTAGCGCAGACTTTCAGTCTGCCGCATCGCCGAATTCCCTTCGGCAGATTGGCCAAACACCGGGAAACAAGGGTGCGGGTGAAGGTGTGCGGATTGGAAATCCGCGACACGGCAGGATGGAATCCTGCGCTACATCCGGGCAAGACTGAGGCATTACCTCGAGCGGCGTAATCTGGCGTGGCGGCAACACGACGGCAGCCACGAGAGCCGGTCGAACATGAAGCATTACATCGCTTGGGCGAACAAGTTCCTCAGACACACGCCTCCGGCTGCCAGCGCGGCAGTGAAGCAACTTTGGAGAGCTTCAGGGAAAAGTTTTCGGACGGTGCGACGAACCCTGCCGAAATGCCGGCCAGGGTGAGCGCGAGTCCAACCTTCGTTACTTCAAATTCTGCGGATTGAGTCCCTTCAAGTCCGCCGGAAGGAACAGGCCATCCTTGCGGATCAGTTCGCCGTCGAGCCAGATCTCGCCCCCGCCCCAGTCCTTGCGCTGGATGAGCACCATGTCCCAATGCACGGCGCTGCGGTTGCCGTTGTCGCAGACCTCGTAGGCCTGGCCGGGCGTAAAATGCAGCGAGCCGGCGATCTTCTCGTCGAACAGAATGTCGCACATCGGATTCAGGATGTAGGGATTGAAGCCGAGGGAGAACTCCCCCACGTAACGCGCGCCGGGGTCGGTGTCGAGAATCTCATTGAGCCTCTGGGTGTGATTGGCCGTGGCCTTGATGATTTTTCCGTCGCGAAACTCGAGCCGGACGTTCTCGAACTTCGTGCCCGCGTAAATCGTCGGCGTGTTGAACGAGATGACACCGTTCACCGACTTTTTCACCGGGCAGGAAAACACTTCGCCATCGGGGATGTTGCGGTCGCCCTTGCACATCTTGGCGCCGATGCCCTTGATGCTGAAGCTGAGGTCCGTGCCCGGCCCTTTCAGACGGACGCGGTCGGCGCGTTTCAAGCGGCGTTCCAGCGGCACCATGGCGCGGGCCATGCGCGCGTAATCCAGGGTGCAGACGTCGAAGTAAAGGTTCTCGAATGACTCGGTGCTCATGCCGGCGCTCTGGGCCATGCTGGGCGAAGGCCAGCGCAGCACGCACCAACGGGTCTTGCTCACGCGCCAGTTGAGGACCGGCCGCGTGAGGCGCGAGAACAACGCCAGACGGTCCGAGGGCACATCCGAGTTCTCGCTGATGTTGTCCGCGCCGCGCACCGCGATGTAAGCCTGCATCTTTTTCATGCGGGCCAGGTCGAGATTGCGGACAAGCGTGGCGTGCCGGGTGTTCGTGCCGCGAAGGATTTCGCGGTTGACGCGGGTGTGGCGGATTTCGACGAACGGATCGCCACCGGCGGCGCGGACGGCGCGCATCAATTCGATGGTGAACTCGTCCGGCACATCAATGGCATCGAGCAGCACGCGGTCGCCTTTCTTCACGCGCGTGGAGTAATGGACGAGCAGGCGGGCCAGCCGGGTGTAACGCGGATCAGTCATAAGTTGCGCCCAAGCTAGGGCAAATCCGCTGGATGTCGAGCCGGCTTGTGGGTCGGGCGCATCTTGTTGGAACCACCGTAGCGCAGACTTCCAGTCTGCTGAATCGCGGGTTTCCAACCCGCAGACCGCGCGACTTCGCACAGCCATCCGATTGGAAATCGGCGATCCAGCAGGTTGGGAAACCGGCGCTACCATGAGCCGGCACCTCCTCAATGGTGGTTCCGTCAAGTGGCGCCCTTGTGGGCCTCGCCAGCTTGATTTGAATTTCCCGACCGGGTAATTTGTTTCACGTCACGAGCGGTCGAATCGGCCCGCGCCTGGCGTCCTCCCGGGAGGCGGAATTGTTTCGAGCAAGTGCCGATCGTCTGGCCGGTGACAGTAGTGCTCGAGGCCATGCCCCTTTACGAATACGAATTGTGCGAAGGTGACTGCAAGGTTTGCGGCGGTCGGTTCACTCTGAACCGCCCGCTGTCCGCGAAGCCGCTTACGCAGTGTCCGGCTTGCAAGAAGCCGGTGCGCAAGATCATTTCCACCTTCAGCACGCCCACCAAACTCAAGCCGTTGTCGGTAACCGATGCCAAGAAAGCCGGCTTCACCGTTTTGAAGCGCGTCAGCAAGGGCGAATACGAGCGGCAGTGAGCAGCGGGTCGAATGTTCGCGGTTGAGGGTTGAACAACCCTGCCCCGCTCGACGCGTCCTCCTCAACGACCTCGCCCAGGAGGTGGCTACGAAACTGGGTGTCCCGCAGGCGCTGGCGACATCCTGGCAAATATGAGGCTTGAAGAATTTCGCCGGAGTCATAGAGTCCGGGTGAAGCCAGACGAAACCAACCTGGTCACCCATCGTGCTTTTGTTGAGACCAAGACCTGAGTCACAGGGCCTGCCGGGCACAACCGGTGCGGCGTTTACCCTGATTGAATTGCTCGTGGTCATCGCCATCATCGCGATTCTCGCCGGGATGCTGCTGCCGGCGTTGTCCAAGTCGAAGATCAAAGCCCAAGGCACGCAGTGCCTGAGCAACTTGAAACAGTTGCAAATCGCCTGGCAGCTTTACGCGCTCGACAGTCGGGAGCGCCTCGCCACGTCCGGCTACACCGCGCCGGTCGAACCGACCGCGTGGGTGGACGGCTGGCTGGACTTCAACGGCGGCAACCCCGACAACACCAACACCGCCGCCCTGCAAAATCCGAACCGGTCCAAGTTCGCGCCCTACACCTCGCTGGGTGTTTACAAGTGTCCGGCGGACCGGAGCGCGGTGACGATTGGGAATCAGTCGTACCCACGCGTGCGCAGCATGGGCATGAACCAGGCGTTCGGGCCGGGAGACTGGCTCGACCCGGCGGGCTTCCAGGCCAACGTCACGTCGAAACGTTACCGCGTTTACTTCAAGTCCGGCGACCTGGTCAATCCAGGCCCGGCCATGACTTACGTGCTGCTGGACGAGCACCCGGACAGCATCAACGCCGGCGGCTTTGCCAACATGATGGTGGAAGCTCCCGCCGCGGCGCGGATCATTGACTTCCCGGCCAGTTATCACAACGGCGCGGCAGGCATATCCTTTGCCGACGGCCACGCCGAGATTCGCAAGTGGGTGGACCCCCACACCAAACCGCCGGCGCGCTACAACAACAACCTTCAACTCAACGTCTCTTCGCCGAACAACGCGGACATGATCTGGCTGGCGGCCCGCACCTCGAGCCGGAATTGAATTTCCTTTGTGGACGCGGAAGGGACATAAGCCGCCGCTTTCGACTTCCGGCGGAATGAATTGTCTGCCAAGCCACGCCTCTTCACCGTTCCTCCGCCAGCGACGCGCAAAGGATCTCGCGGTCGTTTCGCGCGTAAATCGAGCGGTTGGCGAAGGCGGGATGCGACCATAAGACATTTCGCCCGGCGGCCGTGCCGGTCGGTTCCAGCAGATGCGCGCGGCTGATTTCCTCGTATCCCTGCGGACTGAGCCTCGCGATGATGAGGTCGCCCTTTTCGTTGAAGAGAAAGAACCGCGCGCCGTGTTTCACGAGGAAAGCGTTGGCCCAGCGCACCGGTGGTCCGCCCGTGGTGGCTTGAAAGGTTTCCCAAAGGCGCTCGCCGGTCTCGGCCTTGAGACAGCGCAATTGCCCGTAGCTGCAAACGCCGTAGATGTGGCCGGCCTCGAGGAACGGCGTGGGAATGATTGCGTTCAGATGGGTCGTGTCCTTCTCGCTGGCCTTCTCCGTGCGCCACACCGTGGCTGCCGCCGGCCTGGCCGGGTCCAGCCGCAGCATCAGCGAACCGTTGTAGAACGCCGTGACGAACAGATGGTCGTCCAGCTTGCGCGGCGAAGCGACACTCAGGCCGGAGCGCGCCGGAAACGGAACACTCCAGTAAGCCGCGCCGGACTCGGGGTCGAGCGCGTTGACTGATTCTGGGTGAAAGATGATGAGTTGCCGTTTACCGCCCGCCTCATAGATCATGGGCGGCGCATAACCCGGCTCTTTGGCGCTCAACGCCCGCCAGCGCTCCTGTCCCGTGTCTTTGTCAAACGCCACGGCCACACTGCCCTCGCCGCCTACCAGGCAGATGAGCCGGTCGCCGTCGAGCAGCGGATGGCCGGCAAAACCCCAGAGCGGTGTGTTGACCTCGAAATCCTTCTTGAAATCGCGCGACCAAAGGACCTTGCCTGTTTGTGTGTCCAAGCAGAGCAGATTCCCTTCGGCCCCGAGCGTGTAAACCTTTCCGCCGCTCACCACGGGCGTCGCGCGCGGACCGGCCGGGTAAGCCAGCGTGTAGGCGCAATCGTATTCGTGCTGCCAGAGAACCTTTCCGTCGGCCTCGTCCAGGCAAAGCACGCGCTCAGTTCCCGCTATGACGCCCCGCGCAAAGGGATCGGCGGGATTGTTGGCGCCGGTTGCCAGTTGGCGGTCGGTAACATAGACGCGCCCATTGGCCACGGCAGGACCGGCGTAACCTCCGCCAATTTCCCGACGCCACCGCACCGGCGGGCCGCCCGGCGGGAACTTCTCCACAATCCCCGACTCGCGCCACACCGCGTCGCGCTGCGGCCCAAGCCACTGCGGCCAGTCGTCGCCGTGGACAGTTTGGAAGGTCCATGCCAGCAGCAACCCGGTCGTAATGCGCATCGTGTTGGTCATGCGCCGATGTTAGCGCGGCCCGGAGCTTTGGCGAATCCAATCTCCGGTTTCGCGGCATAGGGGACAGTTCAGTTTTTCACATCCGTCTGCTGGAGAGGCGGCTGGTAAGCCGCCCCCCTTCGCCCAACCCGGCCACGCGCACAGACGCAACAACATCCAGTCACCAGAGAGCAAGCTACGCCGGAGAATTCGTTCACTGTCGGAAAGAAGTTTCGCCATGGGAACTTTTGCTGTATCCGTGTCGCCGCGGTCCCGCCGGGGCGGGAGGCACGCATGAGCGAAGAAACCTTCAGCACACATCAGAAGGCGCGGCAGATCAACGCCGACGCCGGGAAGTACGGCACCTTTGCCGAGATCGGTGCGGGCCAGGAGGTGGCCCGCTTCTTTTTCCGGGCGGGCGGCGCGGCGGGAACGGTGGCCAAGACCATTTCGGCCTACGACATGGCGGTGAGCGACGCCATCTACGGTCCGGCCGAACGGTATGTCAGCCGCCAGCGGCTTCAGGCGATGCTGGCCTACGAATTCGACCTGCTGCTGCAGCGCCTGGCGAAAGTCCGGGGCGACAAGTCCACCTTCTTCGCCTTTGCCAACACCGTGGCCACCCACAACGTCAAGCGACAGGAAGAGGGGCACGGCTGGATGGGCATCCGTTTCCAGGCGCAGTTGCGGGAGCCGCCCTCGGAGATCATCCTCCACGTCCGGTTGCGCGACAAGGAAACCGTCCGCCAGCAGGAAGCGTTGGGCATCCTGGGCGTGAACCTGACTCACGGTGCATTTTACTACCACGAGCAGCCGGCCCGGCTCATCCGCGCGCTCCTCGACAACCTCACCTGGGAGCGCATCGAGGTGGACATGATCCGGTTTTCCGGCCCGGCGTTTGCCGGTGTGGACAACCGGGTCATGGCCCTGCAACTCGTGCAACAGGACCTGACCGAAGCCGCCATGTTCACCGCGCAAGGCGAAGCAGTGCAGTGGGCCGAACTCCTCTACAAGCGACCGGTGCTCGTTCAGCGCGGCAGTTTTCGGCCGGTGACCAACGCCACGCTGGACGTGCTCGAGCGCGCGTATGAACAGTTTCTACAAGCGCCGGAACTCGCAGGTGAAACTCCCGTGGTGCTCATGGAGATGACTTTGCGCCATCTGACCCGAGGCGACGCGATTGACCACGAGGATTTCCTCCATCGCGCCGACACGCTTTGCACGCTGGGCCGGTCGGTGCTCATCTCGAATTTCCGGCGCTATCACCGGCTGGCCGCGTATCTTTCACGCTATACGAACCGCCCGCTGGGCCTGGCCATCGGCGCCTCGAAGCTGGTGGAAATCTTCGATGAACACTTCTACAACGCCGAGGAAGGCGGGCTGCTCGGCGGACTGGGTCAATTGTTCAAAAACCACGCGCGGCTTTATGTTTATCCCAGTCTCAATCTGGCCACCGATGAAACGTTGACTGTGGAGAACTTTCCCATTCCGGCTCACTTGCGCCACCTTTACGTTCACTTGCGCGAGAATCGTGGCATCCAGGGAGTGGAGCACTACAATCCCGACTTCCTGCCCATCCGCTCGAGCGACGTGCTCGCCAAACTCCAGTCGGGCGACCCCGCTTGGGAAAAGCTGGTGCCGCCGGCCATCGTGGAAGTCATCAAGAGTCAGAAGCTTTTCGGCTGGCAAGCCGGGGCGTGAGTTTGCCGTCAACGGCAAAGGCTGCGAGGGGTGGCGAGCGACGGTCAAAGTAGTGGCAACCATATCTGCATTGCCGTGTTGGGCGTGCATCCCTGCTGCCGCTCTGGAGCGCATCCCGTGGCGAGCCACCACTTGCGTTGGCCGTCACCACCGATAGGCTCTCGCGGGTGAGCAGTTCCTCACATTCGACTCCGCCGAGCACGGTGGCCGGCGGATCGGAGCCGCCGCGAGAGTCGGCTTTCGTCACGACGCACTGGTCCGTCGTGCTGGCAGCCGGACGCAGCGACACCACACACGCCCAGGCGGCTCTCGCCCGGCTGTGCCAGACCTATTGGCATCCGCTTTACGCCTATGTGCGGCGGCGCGGGTACTCGCCGGAAGACGCGCAAGACCTGACTCAGGAGTTCTTTGCCCGCTTGCTGGAGCATAAAATCGTGGCCGCCGTCGCACCGGGGCACGGCCGCTTTCGTTCGTTTCTCCTGACCAGTCTGAGCCATTTTCTTTCGGACCAATGGGACAAGGCCCGGGCGCAAAAACGCGGCGCGGGCAGGCTGGTTTCCCTCGACACGCAGGCCGCCGAGGCGTGGTTGAGCCAGCAACCGTCGGAAGGCCTGACGCCCGAAAGGGCTTTTGAATTGCGCTGGGTGATTTCTCTGCTGGAGCAGGTTTATCAACGGCTCAAGACCGAGCACGAGCGGCAAGGCAAGGCGGGTTTGTTTGAGGCCCTGCGGGCAACGCTGGCCGGCCCGGGCAATGCCGCGCCGTATGCCGAGCTGGCCGCGCGCCTGGGCATGAACGAAGGCGCGGTGAAGGTGGCCGTGCATCGGCTGCGCGGGCGGTATCGGGCGCTCTTGCGCGAGGCCATCGCGGAGACGGTGGACAGCGAAGCCGAGGTGGAGGAGGAACTGCGTTACTTGTTCAGGACGCTCGCGGGCTCCTGATCGAGAGTCGCGTGGCGAATCAGCCTTGGGCGTTGCGGAGACCTTCCTGGCCGGGCGACCTTGTTCAGCCGGTGGAAATTTATTGTTCCTCCCGGACGGCAACTGGAGTAAAACGCCGCCAGAGCCTATGCAAAACAAGATCAAACGCCGCACCTTTCTTCGATCCACGGCCAGCGCCGGAGTGGGCGCGTTGCTGACCGGCAAACTTTCCCGCCAAGATGCCGTCGCGGCCTCGGTGGGCAAGCCCGTGGTGATCGCCAGCGCCAACGGACTCGAAGCCACTGCCCGAGCGATGGAGCTGCTCCAGCAAGGCAAGGATGCGCTCGACGCGGTGATTGCCGGCGTGAGTCTGGTGGAGGCCGATCCCAAGGACAACAGTGTCGGCTACGGCGGATTGCCCAATGAAGAGGGCGTGGTCGAATTGGACGCGTCCGTCATGCACGGACCGACCGGCCGCGGCGGTTGTGTGGCCGCGCTGCGCAACATCCTGCATCCGTCGCAGGTCGCGCGCCGGGTCAT
This sequence comes from Verrucomicrobiia bacterium, assembly GCA_011525685.1. Lineage (GTDB taxonomy): Bacteria > Verrucomicrobiota > Verrucomicrobiia > Limisphaerales > JADLHS01 > WYBW01. The sequence continues at coordinate 63,625 of WYBW01000074.1, read as the reverse complement.
GGAACGGACGGATCATGTTCTGCTCGTCGGCGAAGGAGCGCTGCGCTTTGCCCGCGCGCACGGTTTCAAGGAGCAGGAACTGCTGACCGAGGAATCGCGCGCCGCCTGGTTGAAGTGGAAGGAAAATCTTAGTCCTCAAGATGACTGGCTGCCGCCGCATGACCGCGACAGCAAGGGCATCGGCAAGGTCTGGGAGGCGTTCCGAAGGCATTACGGCACGATCAACTGCAACGCGCTGGATGCGCAGGGTAATCTGTCCGGTTGCACGACCACCAGCGGACTGGCGTTCAAGATTCCCGGGCGCGTGGGCGACTCGCCCATCCTCGGTGCCGGACTGTATGTGGACAACGACGTGGGCGCCGCGGGCTCAACCGGGCGCGGCGAGGCCAACCTGCTCGCCTGCAGCAGCGTGCTGGTGGTCGAATTCATGCGCCAGGGCAAGTCGCCCGAGGAGGCGTGCCTGCTCGCCTGCCGGCGCATCGTCAACCAGACGAAAATGAAGCGGCTGCTGGACGACGACGGCAGGCCGAATTTCGACGTGCGATTCTACGCGCTCAACAAGCGCGGCGAATTCGGCAGCGCCTCGATCTGGAGCGGCGGCCGTTTCGCCGTCAACACCGGCGAGGCCCAAAGCCGGCTCGTGGATTCGGCCTACTTGTTCAAGCGGGCGGAGAAGTGAGAGCCGCCGGGCCTGAAGCTGACTGCAAAAGATTGATTCTCCTTGAACACCATGCAGACTATCGCAGTTCCCGGCGCGATGGCCGGGACATTTGATAAACCTTTGATTGTTCCATGCCAAACCATACTCCCAACCTGACCAAACAACCTCCGCGCAGCCCGCGCGTGCGGCTGGGCGGTTACGTGCTGCTGCCCCGCATGTTGGACAAAGGCCGCGCGTCGCTCGCCGGCAAGAACGGCGATTACAACTACGCCTGTCCGCTCGACCAGCGATTTCTCGAATTCACCGGCATTGATCCCGAAGCACTCAGACGGGAACTCGCCTCCGGTAAGGGCGACGGGGAAATCCTTGAGTGGGTCACGGCCCACGCGAAGCACAAACACACCGCGCCGGAGATTGAGGCGTGGTCGGCCTGGCAGGAGCGCCGCGCGCCGGACAATCCGGACTCGCGCGCGTTCTTCAACGAACTGCACGCGAAAACGGCTCCCCAGCGGACCGACATCACCACCTGGTTCGACCTGCTGGACGTGGACGACTACGTGAGTTTTGGCGGCAAGGCATAGGGGCGTTTCCGCCTTTTGAACCTGCCAGTGTCTGGGTTGGGCAAGCTTGTGTCGTCTCGCTTGGTGGCGGTCACACACCTCCCAAGCGGCATGGCGCGATGTGGATGAGTAATCTATCCTGAAGAAACCTCGCGCGTCGGTTCTCTTGATTGCCACAACTGAACTAATCCTCTATCGTCCGCGTCCTGATTTTTATGGCCCTGCTCAATGAACATTACCTGAAACTCAAGGCCGGCTACCTGTTCCCCGAAATCGGTCGCCGTGTGAAAGCCTTCTGCGACGCCAACCCTGAAGCCGCCCAACGTTTGATCCGTTGTGGCATCGGCGACGTGACTGAACCGCTTCCGCCCGCCGTCATCGCGGCGCTGCACAAGGCCGTGGACGAAATGGCCGCACGCGACACATTCAGGGGCTACGGGCCGGAGCAGGGCTATGAATGGTTGCGCAGCGCCATCGCCAAGAACGATTTCCGCGACCGCGGCATTGATGTGGCCGGCGACGAGATTTTCGTCAGCGACGGCTCGAAGTGTGATTGCGGCAGCATCCTCGACATTCTCGGCGACAAGAACAAAATTGCCATCAGCGATCCGGTCTATCCGGTCTATGTGGACACCAACGTCATGGCCGGCCACACCGGTCCGGCCAATGAGACCGGCGCGTATGCGAAAATCGTTTATCTCCCGTGCCGCCCGAGCAACGGTTTCATCCCCGAGCCGCCGAAGAGACACGTGGACGTGATTTACCTCTGCTCGCCGAACAATCCGACCGGCGCCGCCGCCACGCGCGAGCAACTCGAAGCGTGGGTGAAATACGCGCTCGAACACAAAGCCGTGATCCTGTTCGACGCTGCCTACGAAGCCTACATCACCGACCCGGCGATTCCGCACAGCATCTATGAAATCCCCGGGGCGCGCGAATGTGCCATCGAGTTCCGCAGCTTCTCCAAGAATGGCGGCTTCACCGGCACGCGCTGCGCCTTCACCGTCGTGCCCAAAACCCTCAACGCCTGCACCAAGGCCGGCGAAGCAAAACCGCTGCACCCGCTGTGGCTGCGTCGCATGACCACCAAGTTCAACGGCGTGAGCTACATCGTCCAACGCGCCGCCGAGGCACTTTATTCCGACGAAGGCAAAGCGCAGGTTAAGGCACTTGTTGAACACTATCTCGGCAATGCCGCTGTGTTGCGCGGCGGCGCAAAGAAAGCCGGGCTGAAAGTTTTCGGCGGTATCAATGCGCCATATATCTGGGTCAAGACACCGAAGGGCGTCACCAGTTGGCAGGCCTTCGACAAGATTCTTGGCGGGTCGAATGTGGTCATCACACCCGGCAGCGGCTTCGGCTCGAAGGGCGAAGGCTATTTCCGCATCAGCGCCTTCAACAGCCGCGCCAACGCCGAAGAAGTCGCCCGCCGTTTGCAGGAGTTGAAGTGGTGAGGCGAAAAGACTCAGGGGAACGTTTGCCTGGGGAATGGCTTCCTGGGTCATGCCTGAATGGCACTTAGCTAAGGCCCAAAACTTTCTTGGCGAGCCGTTTGCGTCGGCGGGTATCGGGCAGGGTTCCAAACAGTATCTGGCGGGAGAGCTTTTCCATTTGCTGAATGGTTTTCCAAAGTTTGCGTTCGTTCTCCACCGCTTGCTTCAGCGACTGAAATTGTTCTGGGCTTAAAGCAACGGTGATGGTTCTTCCAGCGACCTTGCGGGTCCATTGGCAACCGCTGCGTCTGGACTTGAGCGTGGAGCGATCCAGCACAGTGCCTTGGCTGATGTAACCGATTTGGGCCAGGCTTTGGCGCAGGCGGTCGTACTGGTGCTCCAAGCCGCTGAGCGTGGCGGGGGTGGGGTTCATGGCGATGAGGTTAAGCTGGACGTCAAGCTGTGACAAGTATCATTACTTGTCTATGACCACGCCCTTCTTTCCCCACTTGCGCCCCCGCCTAGCCGCCTTGGGCCGGCGCGTCCACCACCAGCGCCAGCACAGCCTGACCCACCTCGAACAACCCTTTGGCCCCTTCCTGCCTCCGGGCCTGCTGTCCCAATCCGAGGAAGTCCCCAACAGGCGGGAGCGCCAAGGTCCATGCTCTCTCTGTCTGATGTCCAACCCTTTTCATCTGGTGGTCGAGATGCCGCAGCCGCCGGCTGGGGTTGGGCTTGAACCGGGAGGTGGCGCATCTCAGTTTATCGCAGGGCGGGATTCCTGGCGTAGCGCTGGATTCCCAACCTGGTGTATCGCCGACTTGCAGTCGGCTCGCCAAGGCAAGGCGAGGCAAGCCAGGAGTTCGCAGCGTTTGCGGGTTGGAAATCCGCGATCCGGCAGACTGGAAGTCTGCGCTACGACGTCGGCCCGACGCCCCGTGCAAGAAAATGAGATGCGCCGCGCGGCAGCATCGAGGCGCCTCCACGCTTGCCACGGTATAACCCCGCCCCTATGCTCCCGCTCCAACGTGTTATGAAAGAATCCTACCGACTCCGACTCTTCATCATGATGGCGCTGCAATTCTTCATCTGGGGCGCCTGGCTGCCGCTGATCTTCGGCTACCTGCCCAGTTTGAAGTTCACGCCCGCCGAGCAGTCCTGGATTTTGAACGCCTTTCCGATTGCGGCGATCATCGGGATGTTTTTCAGCAATCAGTACGCGGACCGTCATTTCGCCGCCGAAAAGTTCCTGGCCTTCAGCCATTTTGTCGGTGGTGTGGCGATCATGTCCCTCGCCTGGATTCACTCCTTCTGGCCGTTTTTCCTGATGATGCTGTTGCACTGTCTGCTCTACGTGCCGACGATCTCGATCACCAACTCGGTGGCGTTCGCCAACATGAAGGACCCGACCAAGGAGTTCGGTATCGTGCGCATGGGCGGGACCATCGGCTGGATTCTCGCCGCGTGGCCGTTCACGTTCATCCTCGTGGACTGGGATGCGGTCAAGGCGGCCAATCCGCAGGGGATGGTGAACTGGCTGGGGACGGTGCTCAGTTCGGGGTTGACGGGTGAGGCGTTGCAGGCGGGAACACGCTGGACCTATATCGTGGCGGGTGTCGCGTCGCTGGTGCTGGCCGCCTACAGTCTCACCCTGCCACACACTCCGCCGAAGAAAGCCAGCGAGGGCGCCGTGGAAAAACTGGCCTGGCTCGAAGCCTTAAAGCTGCTCAAGCATCCCTTCGTGCTGGTCCTCTGGCTGGTGACCCTTGTGGACAGCTTTGTGCATAACTCATACTTCAGTTGGACCGGAGTCTTCCTGGGCACGAGCCAGGAAGCGGGCGGTGTGGGCATTCCCGGCAACTGGATCATGCCCGTCATGAGCGTGGGCCAGGTGGCCGAGATTCTGACCATGCTGATCCTGGGCGTGACCCTCAAGCGCTTCGGCTGGCGTACGACGATGATCTTCGGCATCCTCGGCCACGCCGCGCGCTTCGCGGTCTATGCTTTCTTCCCGCAGCATCAGGCGTTCATCATTCTGGTGCAGGTGCTTCACGGCATCTGCTACGCCTTCTTCTTCGCCACGGTCTATATCTTCGTGGATGCCTATTTCCCGAAAGACGCGCGGGCCAGCGCCCAGGGATTGTTCAACGTCATGATCCTGGGGCTGGGCGCCCTGCTGGCTTACTCCATCTGTCCGTGGCTCATGCAGACCGTGTTCACGCAGAACGAGGTGACCAATTTCCGCGGTTTGTTCCTGGTGCCCATGACCTCGGCCCTGGCGGCGGCGGTGGCGCTGGCTTTGTTCTTCCATCCGCCCAAGATGGCGCAAGGGGAGGCCGCCGGCGCGCCACCGGCACACTAGCTTCTGTCCGTAAGGGCCGACTGGAACGGAACGACGTCATGTAACGGACTGAAGGCTGGCAAGGACCGACGACCTTGAACCCATGAACATCCGCAAAGCTGTCATCACCGCCGCCGGCCAGAGCCAGCGCACGCTTCCGTTGCAAACGCTCGTGGACCGTGACGGGCAGACCAAGTCGGCGCTCATGATTCTGCTCGAAGAGGCGCTGCACGCGGGCGTCGAGGAAATCGGGCTGGTGATCGGGCCGGGCGACCGCGACGCGTTCCGCGCGGCGGCCGGCGGACACGCCAAGCGGCTGCACTTCATCGAACAGAGCGAACCGCTCGGCTATGGCCACGCGGTCCTGTGCGCGCAGGCCTTTACGCAGGAGGAGCCGTTCCTGTTGCTGGTGGGCGATCACCTGTACGTGGCCAAAGGACCGAAAGCTTGTGCCCGGCAACTGGTGGAAATCGCGGCGGCCGAGTCCTGCTCTGTCTCCGCGGTGCAGGCCACGCACGAGAGCAAGTTGCCCTATTACGGCGCCGTGGGCGCGCGCCGCCTGCAAGGCCAGGCCGGGTTGTATCAGGTGGATCAGGTGATCGAGAAGCCGACGCCGACCATTGCGGAGCAGAAGCTCATCGTGCCCGGGCTGCGCGCCGGCCATTATCTGTGTTTCTTCGGCATGCACGTGCTCACGCCCAGCGTGATGAGCCTGCTCGAGGCGATGATGCGGCAGGCGGATGGCGGGGTGCATCTCTCCAACGCGCTGGCGCAAACGGCGGAACTGGAGCGTTACCTGGCCGCGGAACTGGCCGGTCGCCGCTACGATATCGGCGTGCCCTACGGTTTGCTGACGGCGCAACTGGCTCTCGCGCTCAACGGCCAGGATCGCGCGGAGGTGCTCGCCAACCTCGTGGAATTGCTGGCCCAGTCATGATGTCTCGGAGCTTGTCCAGTTGCGCCTCCATGGCGTCCAAGGCCGCCGTTATTCGGAAATCGGCACGTCGTAATCCATTGGAGATCCGATGCTCGAAATCCGAGGAATCGCCCCGATCGAATTCGTCCCCGGATTTGGAGTTTCGGATTTCGTCCGGTCAAAGGGTTTGGGGTGGCGGCGCCTGATGCACTGACGAATCATGCCCGGCGAACTTGTTACCATCATCACCTCGCCCGAACCGGCGGTGCGCAACCGGTCGTTGGACGCCTTCTGCCGCGCGGCTTCGCGGGATGAACTGCTTCAGGAGGCCGCCGCGCTGGAAGCCTTCCGCCGGCAGAGCGGCAATTTATACGAGCGGGTTCGCGCGCTGCTGTTCCTTTATTCGATCCATCGTTTTCACCTGCCGGGCAAAGCGGGCGTGACGGCGCGGAGTCTGATTCCGTTTCACGGTTACACCCACCTGCTGCAACGGCGGTTTGAGGAGGCTGTGACCGCGTTTCTCAAGACGCAGCAGGCCGAGGGGCCTTCGGACGCCATCTCGAGCGCGCTGGCGGCGGCTTACTACAAGCTCGCAATCCAGACGCTGGCCGACCAGGTCCGGCGCAGCGTGCGGTCGGTGCGCGGCAATCAATGGATGTTCCGCATGGGTCATCCCGCGGACCATCCGCTGCGCCTGCGGCCGGAATTGTTGAAGCGCAACGGGGACGGCACCTACCCGATTTTGCGCGAGAGCACGCCGGTGCGCATGGACCTGACGCACTGCGGCTGGAGCGACATTTTCTTTCTGGGCATGGATTATCCCGAGGGCGCCAAGGTGCTGAATGTTTCGATTGACCTTGGCGTGCGCGGCCGGGATGCGACCACGCGGCCACCGGTGGAGACCTGCCTGCGCGTGATTGATGAACCAGTCTTGCGGCTCACGAGCGTGGACTTGGGCGCGACCGCGGACATCACGCATCTGGCCGAGGTGTTCGATTTCGCGAAGGACTATCTTGGCTTGCTCAAAGCCGCGGTGATCGCCAGCGGCATCGTGCCGCCCGGAGTGGAAGGCTCGGGACAGAGCCTGGCGGACCTGCTGGCGCGGATCGTCGCCCCGGGCCACGGTCTGGAATTGGTCAGCAACGTCAACGGCATTCCCAAAGGTTCGCGCCTGGCGGTGTCCACGAACCTGCTGGCCTCGATGATCTCGCTCTGCATGAGGGCGACCCGTCAGGCGGCGTCGCTTACCGGGCCGCTGGAGGAAGAGGAGCGCCGGTTGGTGCTGGCCCGCGCCATCCTGGGCGAGTGGCTCGGCGGTTCGGGCGGCGGCTGGCAGGATTCCGGCGGCGTCTGGCCCGGGATGAAACTCATCGAAGGCATGTTCGCCACGGAGGGCGACGCGGAGTTTGGCGTCAGCCGCGGACGGCTCATGCCCCAACATCGCATTCTCGACCAGAAGGACGCCTCGTCGGCGACGCGCCAAAAGCTTCAGGACAGCCTGGTGCTGGTTCACGGCGGGATGGCGCAGAACGTCGGCCCCATCCTCGAAATGGTGACGGAAAAGTATCTCCTGCGTTCGGAGGCCGAGTGGCAGGCGCGATCGGGCATGTTGAACATCCTCGAGGAGATTCTCGACGCGCTGCGGCGGGGCGACGTGGCCGCCATAGGCCGCGCCACCACCCGCAACTTTTTCGGACCGATTCAAACCATCATCCCTTGGGCCACCAACCTGTTCACGGAAACGCTCATCCACCGCGTACAGGAGGCATTTGGCGCGGACTTTCTCGGCTTCTGGATGCTGGGCGGGATGTCGGGCGGCGGAATGGGTTTTATTTTCAACCCGGCGCGCAAGGCCGAGGCCCAGCAACGCCTGCAGGAAATCATGTCGGCGGCCCGACGCGAACTGCAACACGCCCTGCCGTTTGCCATGGAACCGGTCGTTTACGATTTCACCATCAACGAGCGGGGCACGTTTGCCGAGCTGTTGTCCGGCGAGGCGGTGTTGATGCCCGCGGGGTATTACACGCTGCACGCGCCGTCGTTGCTCAAGCAGGACCGCAACACGCTGTCGCCGTTGCGGCGGACGGAGCTCGACAAGTTCGGCGCCGCGTGCCGCGCGCGGCCGGAGTTGCGGGGCATGGTGCAAACCCTGTTCGACGCCATGCTGCCGCGCGGCAAGGCCGAAACCTCCGGGGACAAGTCGCTGGAAGCCTTGTTGCAGGAGTATGGCTTCGACCGGGCGCAACATGAGCACATTCGCGCCGAGCTCCAGGAAGGCCGCATCGGGCTGGCGCAGAATCGCCTGCCGCCCAGCGCGGTGATCGAGGAGGTAAAGCCCGGGGATGTAACGGATGCGACGGATTGGCCTGGTAGTGGCGCAAGCTTCCCGCCGGGTATGCCTCCGCAAACCGGAACGCCAACCCAGAGGGTTGCCGGCACAGACGCAAGCCGGAGGCTTGCGCCGCTGGGAATGGACGCCCTCAAACGAGGCGAAGTTGCAGTCGTCACCCTGGCTGCCGGCGCGGGCAGCCGGTGGACTCAGGGCGCGGGCGTGGTGAAGGCGCTGCATCCGTTTTGCAAACTCGGCGGAAGGCATCGCACATTTCTCGAAACCCACCTGGCCAAAAGCCGGCGCGTTTCCCGGCAGGCTGGCGCGTGGCTGCCTCACATCTTCACAACCAGTTATCTTTCGCACGAACCGACCCGGGAGTTTTTATCCCGGCAGAACAACTATGCTTACGAAGGTGAAGTGCTGCTTTCGCCCGGGCGCTTCATTGGCTTGCGGCTTGTGCCGACGGCACGTGACCTCCGTTTCGCCTGGGAGGAACTCCCGCAACAACTACTCGACGAGCAGGCGCAAAAAGTCCGCGAGAGCCTTCATGCCGCGCTAATCAACTGGGCCCGCAATGCCGGTGAAGCCAGCGATTACACCGACAATCTTCCGCTGCAATGCCTGCATCCCGTCGGTCACTGGTATGAAGTTCCCAACCTGCTTCGCAACGGTGTGCTCACGCGGTTGCTCACCCATCAGCCGCAATTGAAATACCTGATGCTCCACAACATTGACACGCTTGGGGCGGACGTTGACCCGGCGTTGCTCGGACACCACATCGAAAGCGGCGCGTGTCTGACGTTCGAGGTCATCCAACGGCGCATCGAGGATCGTGGCGGCGGACTGGCGCGCGTGAATGGTCGCGTGCGGCTGGTCGAGGGCCTGGCCATGCCGCGCGAGGAACTTGAGTTTGCGTTGTCCTATTACAACTCGAACACCTGCTGGATTGACGTGGACAAACTGCTGGCTGCCTTTGGGCTGTCACGAAACGACATGCTTGCCGCCGAACAAGGAGGGGGCGAGAAAATTACTGCGGCGGTTCGGGCGCTTGCCGCCAAAATGCCCACCTACATCACGCTCAAGGAGGTTAAAAAGCGATGGGGCCACGGTCAGGAAGATGTCTTTCCTGTCTGCCAGTTCGAGAAACTCTGGGTGGACATGAGTTCCCTGCCGGAAGTGGACACGCGGTTTGCGGTGGTGCCGCGCCTGCGCGGGCAGCAGCTCAAAGACCAGGCGCAACTGGACGGGTGGTTGCGCGACGGCTCGGCGGCCTACGTCGAGAGTCTGTGCGAGTGGGAATGACAACACTCAACTGAGCCGCACCAGTTTCTCGCCCGTTTCCAAACGCATCAGCAATTCACTCACGGTGCTGACCTGACCAGGCAGAACCAAGTCCGGGGCAAACTCGCTCAGCGGTTGCAAAACAAACCGCCGCCGCGTGGCGCGGGGATGAGGCAGCGTCAGCGACTTTGAGACGCGGATTTCCTGACCGAAGGCGATGAGGTCCAGGTCAAGCCGGCGTGGCTCGTTATGCACCAGCTTGAGTTTGCGGCCGAACTCCTTTTCCAAGGCGAGCAGCCCGGCCAGCAGCGACTCGGGGGTTTCGCGAAGCCGGGGTGCGAGTCCGACCACGGCATTTACAAACGGCGGTGAACCGGGCGGACAATCCACCGGCGAGGTTTGCCACAATGACGACCGGCGCAACGGCTCGGCGGAAAGCGTCTCCAATCGCTCGATGGCCCGCAGAAGGATGTCTTGGGAATCACCGATGTTGGAGCCCAGGGCGATGATGGCCAGCGAACGCGCGTTCATGAGCGAGGCTCGCGAGGTGACCGGCCTCACTTCAGGCCAAGCACGTCCTGCATGTCGTAAAGCCCCGGCTTGCGGCCGACAACCCACACCGCGGCGCGCAAGGCGCCATGCGCAAAGGTCTCCCGGCTGGAGGCTTTGTGGGTCAGTTCCAGGCGCTCGCCCAGGGTCGAAAAAATCACCGTATGATCGCCCACCACGTCGCCGCCGCGGACGGAGTGGATGCCAATCTCCTCGGCGGTCCGTTCGCCCACGATCCCCACGCGACCATGCCGGGCGACTCTTGCGAGTTGTTGCCGCCGTGCCTCGGCAAGGATTTCGGCGAGCGATTTTGCCGTGCCGCTGGGCGCGTCCCTCTTCAGGCGATGGTGCATCTCCACGATTTCAAGATCGTATCCCGGGCCCAAAATTTCCGCCGCCTTGCGCGTCAGCCAGAACAGCGTGTTTACGCCGGTGGAATAATTTGAGGAAAGCACCATCGGAATGCGTGACGCGTGATGCGTGATGAGTGATTTCTGCGACTCGTCATGGCCGGTCGTGCCGACAACCATCGCTTTGCCGTGGCTGGAACAAAGCTCCGCAATGGCCGCCGTGGCTGTGTGCGAGCTGAAATCAATCACCACGTCAGCGCGGCCAATCACCGCGCGCAAGTCGTCGCCCTGGTCAATCTGGCCAACGACTTCGATCTCACGATGCTGCGGGGCGCAGGCGAGCAGGGCTTTGCCCATGCGGCCTTTTGAACCGGTGATGATGACTCTGGTCATGGTTGGTGAAGCGTGATTCGTGAAACGTGAAATCTACCATCGCGCGTGCTTTCACGCCTCACGGTTCACGCGTCACTCGGAATTCATTTCAAAACTCCGCAAGCCTTCATGGTTTTTTTCAGTTTCTCCCGACTGGCGGCGCTGATGGGCACGAGCGGCAGGCGGAATTCGTCCTGAATCAGCCCCATCATCGCCAGCGCGGCTTTGACCGGACCGGGATTGGTTTCGATGAACAGGTCCTTGAACAGGGGATAAAACTTCTCGTGGAGCTTGAGCGCCAGCGTTGTGTTGCCGGACGAGTAAGCGCGGACCATGTGCGCGACCTCGCGCGGAATGACATTGGACGCCACGCTCACCACGCCCTGCGCGCCCACGGCCATGAAGGGCAGTGTCAGGGAATCATCCCCGCTGAGGACGGCAAACTTTTGACCCAGCGCCGCGCGGAGCTGGCTGACACGGTCGGGATTGCCGCCCGCTTCTTTGATCGCGACGATGTTGACGCTGTCGTGCGCCAGGCGGTTGACCGTGTCCACGGCAATCTCGATGCCGCAACGGCCGGGGATGCTGTACAGGATGATGGGCAGCTTCGTCGAGCGGGCCACGGCGTGGAAATGTTGGAACAGGCCTTCCTGCGTCGGCTTGTTGTAGTAAGGCGCCACCTGGAGCGAGGCGTCGGCGCGGACCTTTTCCGCCAGTTGCGTCAGATAGATGGCCTCCTTGGTGGAGTTGCCACCGGTTCCTGCCACGACCTTCAATTTGCCGGCGGCAAACTTGACCGCCAGCGAGATGACGCGGATGTGTTCCTCGTAATCCAAGGTGGCGGATTCGCCGGTGGTGCCCACGGGCACGATGCCGTCCACGCCCGCTCTGATCTGCATCTTGATGAGCCGCTCGAGTGCCGGCTCGTCAACCTTGCCGTGTTTGAACGGGGTGACGATCGCGGTGTAAGTTCCGATAAAAGTCATGGTTCGATTTCCAGAGGAACGCATGGTCCGGCAAAGGCAATCCGTTGGCGAGTCTGAAATGCTTCAGCCGATTGAGCGCCCCAACGAATGCGGTGCCCGCTCCCCACGACGACTGCGGCACAGGGTCAGGCTTTCTCCTCGATCAATTCGCGGCGCGCGCCACTCAACAATTGCTCCACGAAATTGGTCGAATACACACCCCGGCGGAAGTTGGGGTCCTGGAGAATGGCCTGCTGGAAGGAAATGGTGGTCTTGACCCCCGTGAGCATGTATTCGCTGAGGGCGCGGCTCATCTTGTCCATGGCCTCGCGGCGGTCCTTCCCGTAGGTAATCAACTTGCCGATCATGGAATCGTAGCTTGGAGGAATCGTGTAGCCCGCGTAAGCGTGCGTGTCCACGCGCACGCCGCGGCCACCGGGTTGATAATACATCTCGATGCGGCCCGGGCTGGGCCGGAAGTCGTCGAATGGATCCTCGGCGTTGATGCGGCACTCGATGGCGTGGCCCTTGAAAACAATGTCGCTCTGCGAATAGCGGAGGGGTTCGCCCATGGCGATGAGAATCTGCGCGCGGACGAGGTCTATGCCACAAACCTCCTCGGTGATGGGGTGTTCGACCTGAATCCGCTTGTTGACTTCCAGGAAATAGAAATTGCCGTGATTGTCCACGATGAACTCCACCGTGCCGGCGTTCGTGTAGTTGGCCACCTCCGCGATCTTGATCGCGGCCTTGCCCATTTTCTCCCGCAGCTTCTTGAAGCGGTTTTCGATGAGCGGGGAGGGGGTTTCTTCGACCACCTTCTGGTTGCGACGCTGCACCGAGCAATCGCGCTCGCCGAGATGGATGATCTTGCCTTTCTGATCGGCGAGGATTTGAAACTCGATGTGATGCGGATTTTCGATGTATTTCTCGATGTAAACACCGGAATTGCCGAAAGCCTTGTCCGCCTCGGAGCGCGCGGTGTGGTAGCCTTTCACCAGGGAGACGTCGTTGTGCGCGGCCCTCATGCCTCGCCCGCCACCACCCGCCACCGCCTTGATCATCACCGGGTAGCCAATCCGCTTGGCCACGTTGACGGCCTCTTGTTCGCTCTCGACGACTCCATCCGAGCCGGGAGGTGCGGCGACACCGGCTTTCTTGGCCAAAGCCCGGCTCACGGCCTTGTCCTCGAGCGCGTTCATGGCACGCGAACTGGGACCGATGAATCGGATGTTGCAGCTTTCACAAACGTCCGCGAAGTGCGCGTTTTCGGAGAGAAACCCGTACCCGGGATGGATTGCGTCCACGTCGGTGATCTCCGCCGCGCTGATGATCCGGTCAATCCGCAAGTAGCTGTCCGAGGCAGGTGCCCGGCCAATGCAAATGGCCTCGTCGGCCAATTGCACATGCATTGAGTTCGCATCGGCTTCTGAATACACGGCTACGGTCCGGATATTTAACTCCTTGCACGCCCGAATGATGCGCACGGCGATTTCCCCGCGATTGGCGACTAGGACTTTCTCGAACATGCGCTCAGGAGAAACAATCTGATCTCATCGAATCCCGCCACAGCCTCACGCGGGACGGACTTTGAAGAGCGGTTGGCCGAACTCGACGGGTTTCGCGTTTTCCACCAGAACTTGAGTCACGACTCCTTTGACTTCCGCCTTAATCTCGTTCATGACCTTCATTGCCTCAATGATGCAGACCACCGTGTCGGGATTCACCTCCGAACCGACCTCGACATAGCTTGCGGATTCCGGCGAAGGTGCTCGATAGAAGGTGCCGATCATGGGGGACTTAACCTCGAGTTCGTTCGAAGCGACCGCAGCCAAAGGAGCTGTGGCTGCTGGAGCAGTCAAAGCTTGGGGCGTGGGTAAATAGGCCAAGGCTGGTGGCTCATCGTATTGCACCTGCGGGCTACTGCCGTTACCACCTCGCTTGAGCTTGATCTTGAAATCCTGCCTTTCCAACTCAAACTCGGAGACCGAGTTCTTCTTCATCAGGTCAATGATGGCCTTGATATCTTTGATATCCACTTCAGATAAACGTTAAAGTTGACAAATAACCGCTCGAAACGCCCGAAATTCTCACATAACGAAAAAAGCAGCAGCCGAACTTCGACTCTGCTTGTGACTCATCTAAGCTGGCGGGAGGATACGTCTCCGCTGAACGCATCGTCAAGAGCGAAAACTAGGACTGTGCAAACTAGGTAAGCTGGCTGGAATTAGGTCAGAAACCGAATTTCAACCTCTAGTGCTGGTTGCGTTAGCGTTAACGCAAGCTTCAAGTCCCAAGATGTATGAAAAGTGCCCGAATCCTGAAATTTGCCCCTTGCAGACCGAGGCAATCATGGATCGGTGACGGAATTCCTCCCGGGCGTGGATGTTCGAGAGGTGAACTTCCACGACCGGAATCTTCACTGCAGCGATTGCATCCCGGAGCGCGATGCTGGTGTGCGTGTAGGCAGCGGCGTTAAGGACTATGGCATCGAACACCCCCTTGGCTGCTTGCACCCAACCCACCAATTCCCCTTCAAGATTGCTCTGGCGAAACTCCACATCCACGCCCAGCGCCGTTGCCCGCTTCCTAACCTCACCTTCGATCTGAGCCAGAGTCATCTGGCCATAGATACCGGTTTCCCTCTGGCCAAGAAGGTTCAAATTTGGGCCATTCAGGAATAAAATCTTCATCTGGCCGCAGACTATTCTCCGCGCGGAAACCTGTCTATTCGATTCAATCCTCGAATCCAAGCGGCTTTCCGGGAGGCCGTAGCTCTGACTGCCTTCATGCAGGCCTTTCTCTTGCGCCCACTCCAGATCACTTGAGCTGCAGTTCCACCACGACGGGTAGATGATCGGAGGCGTCGGAGCGCGGCACCCACGCCTTGAGGGGTATTAGTGCGGGTTTTCTGGATATCCAAATGAAATCTATGCGTTTACGTGGATTCCCGGCGGGAAGCGTGAATCCGTCGCCCTCGCCCACCAGCTTCCAAGTGTCCTGGAAGGTTTCACTCAGGCGGCGACAGACCCGGCTCTCGGGCGTGTCGTTGAAGTCGCCGCCCAGGATGAGTGGCCGTCCGCCGTAAAGCCGCGCCAGTTCCTCGATTTCCGCCACGTTGGACCAACGCTCGGAATCATCCGGCCGGTAATCAATGTGGGTGTTCATGAATACAACCTCACGCCCATGGATATCGAGCACCACTTGCAGAATGCCCCGTTGCTCTCCGGGTCGCAGCATCTTGAAGTGGTGATTGGTCCAGCGCACGACGGGAAAGCGCGTCAACACGGCATTTCCGTATTCTCCGCCCTGGTAATGATAGTTGTTGCTGAAAATGCATGTCATGCCGGTGAGCGCGGCCAATTCCGCAGGAAAATCGCGCCGCGCCGTGCGCTCGACGCCTTTGTCCACCTCCTGCAATGCCACGATGTCGGCGCCCTCGCGTTTGATCAACTCCGCGATGCGAAGCAAGTCAATCTTCCCATCCAGTCCCTCGCCGTGGTGAATGTTGTAAGTCATGACCCGAAAGGTTCTCGAGGCATCGGATTTCGCATGATCCGGCGAGGACTGACACCCGCTCCAACACCAGCCGGTCAATAGGAGAAGCGTCAGGCCTTGAATCCATCTCCGGCGTGTGAATCTTTGCTGCATGGCAGAGTCAGACTCAGGAAACCTGGCAGCGAGTCAAGAGCCAACAATTTCCTTCACCTCGCGCGGCGGTCGCTTACCATGAGGCCGCATGAATACTTCGGGCCCGGGCGCGGTGGTGTTGAGTGCGCTGTTGTCCCCGGCGGCAATCCAGTTGAACCTCAGAGGCACACACCGGGATGAGGTGTTGCAGGAATTGGTCAACCAGCTTCCCGAACTGGCGGACCGGCCCGAAGCGCGCCAGACCTTGCTGGCGGCGTTGCGTGAGCGCGAGCTGCTCCACAGCACCGGCATCGGCGGCGGGATCGCTCTGCCGCACGCCCGCAACGCCCTCGCTGGCTTGGTGGACCACGCGGTCATCGTCTTCGGCCGACATCCCAAGGGCATTGCCTACGGCGCGGTGGATGGCATGCCCGCCCGGTTGTTCTTCATGCTCATCGCGCCCACGGTGCAACAACACCTGGCCATCCTGGCCCGCATCAGCCGCTTGTTGCGCGACGTTAAGCTGCGCGACGACCTGCTGAGTGCCGACAAGCCGGAGGCGGTCATCGCGCTGGTCCGGAGTAGCGAATCGAGAATGTGAGGTTGCGCCTGAAGGGTGGGTGAACTGTCTTGGCGAGTTGCTTGATCCTGGTGGACCTGCTCACGGCCCGTAAGCCGCCGATGTATCGTGCCGGTTTTCGAGACGGCGCACTTGCCCTGTGGAGTAAGACCCGTGCCCGGCGCTGCGGGCTCTCGGGGAAATACTCTACGGGTAGAGCCGATTGCAAAGCCGGCGATATTGACAAGGGGTTCATCGAGAGCATCTTTTGCTTTCGCTCTCTCGCGGCCCCGCCTACAATCTGACTGCACTCGCAGCGCCG
Source organism: Verrucomicrobiia bacterium (assembly GCA_011525685.1). Classification (GTDB taxonomy): domain Bacteria; phylum Verrucomicrobiota; class Verrucomicrobiia; order Limisphaerales; family JADLHS01; genus WYBW01. Next base: position 47,354 of record WYBW01000074.1, on the reverse strand, counting down.
GCCAATACCGCACCATGAAGACGATTTTACTGGTGGACGACGACGCTACCGTTCTGGAAATCTACAAGCAACGGTTCGTGCAGGAGGGTTTCCAAGTTCAAACCGCCGACGACGGCTTGGCGGCGGCGAAACTGTTGCGGGAAAGCAAGCCCGACCTGGTGGTGCTGGACCTGATGATGCCCAAGTTGTCCGGCGTGGAGGTGCTCAAGTTCATCCGGTCGCAGCCGCACCTGGACGCCACACCGGTGGCCATCTTCACCAACTTGTTCATGAGCGAACTGGCGGAAGCGGCCAACGGCCTGGGCGTCCAGCGAACGATTGCCAAGTCGGAATGTACGCCCGGGGCGCTGATCAGCCTGGCGCGGGATATCTTTGCCGGGGAAGCCGCGCCGGCGGAGGCGTCGGCTCCGACCGAACCCGTGGTTGCCGATTCGAACGCCAAGGTGCGCCAGCATTTCTTAAGTCACGCGCCGGACACACTGGCGGCCTTGCGCACGCTGCATCAGGAGTTCATCCACAGTCCCGATCCCGCCGCCGCGTTGCTGAAGCTTGAGAGCTATTATCGCAAGGTGCATTTCGTGGCCTCGGTGGCCGGGTTGGCCGAGTGCCACCGGATCGCGTTGTTGTGCGGCGCCTTCGAGGCGCTGCTCTTCGAGTTGCAGGAACGGCCCACTCACATTGACCCGTCGGTGCTGAACACCATCAGTATGACGCTGGACTTTCTGGAGGTGCTGTTCGACCACACCCGCGGAAAAGGTGAGGAGGAACGGCTTGCGGGCCGTGTGTTGGTGGTGGACGATGATCCGCTCTCGAATCATCTGGTGGTCGCGGCGCTGCGCCGCGCCCGCCTCGAGGCGCGCACCGCGGAGAATCCGCTGATCGGATTGGAACTGCTGTGCCGCACCGTGTACGACCTCGTCCTGCTGGATATTGAGATGCCGCACATGACCGGATTCGACTTGTGCCGCAAGCTCCGCACCCTGCCGGGCTACGCACGCACCCCCGTCATTTACGTCACGGCGCACAGCGATTTCGAGAATCGCTCCAAGGGCATTCTCTCCGGCGGGAATGACCTGATCGCCAAGCCGGTGTTCCCCATTGAACTGGCCGTGAAGTCGGTCATGCACCTGCTCAGGAGCCGTCTGCCCACGACCGCCGCCGGCCAGTGACTCGGCCGCTGGCGCCACCGAGCCTGCAGGGCACATCAAAGGAGTGAGGGCTGTTGGCCAACCGGTGGAGGCAGCCATTACGCGTCTGGCTGAACTTGGTTGGTGCGCGCATCGGCAGATGAGTTCCGCAGGGTAATGCCGCCGGTTTCGCGGACAGCGGCCAAATCACTTTGACGCCTCTCGGTCTTGCCGGCATGGTTTGCGGCATGTTATTAGGCAACCGTCTCTCTGTCGTGGCCGCCACCGCCCTGGTCGCCGGTTGCGCGACCACCTCGCGTCTGCCCTATCCCGTCACCCGCCAGTCAGATCAAATGGATGATTATCACGGCATCAAAGTGGCCGATCCATATCGCTGGCTGGAGGATGACAACTCGCCCGAAACCAAGGCGTGGGTGGAAGCCCAAAACAAGGTCACGTTTGGTCACCTCGAACGGATTCCCGAGCGTGCGGTCATCAAGCACCGGCTGACCAAGCTTTGGAATTACGAACGTTATGGCGTGCCGTTCAAGCAAGGCGGGCGCTATTTCATTTCCAAGAATGACGGTCTCCAAAACCAAAGCGTCCTCTACACGATGACTTCACTGGAGGCCGCACCCACCGTGCTGCTCGATCCGAACCAGTTGTCCACGGACGGCACGGTTGCGTTAAGCGGTTACTCGATCACGGACGACGGACAGCTCATGGCCTACGGGTTGGCGACCGCGGGATCGGATTGGCAGGAGTGGAAGGTCCGCGACGTGCGGAGCGGCCAGGACCTGGCCGATCATGTCCGTTGGGTGAAGTTCTCCAGCGCCTCGTGGACCAAGGACGGCGGGGGCTTCTTCTATTCGCGCTACGATGAACCGGCCGCCGCCGCGAAGCTGACCCGAGCCAATTATTTCCACAAACTCTATTATCACCGGTTGGGCTCGCCGCAATCCGAGGACAAGCTGGTTTATCATCGGCCAGATCACAAGGACTGGAACTTTTACGGCGGTGTGACCGACGACGGACGTTATCTCGTCATCACCGCCACCCAAGGCACGGACCCGAGGAATCGCGTACTCTACCAGGATTTGCAGCAGCCGGATTCGCCGGTCGTCGAGTTGCTGATGGATTTCGACGCGGACTACTCGTTCATTGACAACGACGGCCCGGTGTTCTGGTTCAAGACGGACCTGAACGCGCCGCGACACCGCGTCATCGCCATTGACATCACGAAACCGGAACGCGCGAACTGGAAGGAGATCATCCCCGAGGCAGCGGAAACGCTCACGCGGGTCAGCACGGTGAATCAACAGTTCCTTTGCTCCTATCTCAAGGACGCGCGCAGCCAGGTGAAAGTGATCGCCTTGGACGGCTCATTCGTTCGCGAGATCGCCCTGCCGGGCATCGGTTCGGCGGGCGGGTTTGGCGGCAAGCGTTCCGACACGGAGACTTTTTACTCATTCACCAGTTACACGTCGCCGGGAACGATATTCCGGCACGATCTCAAGACCGGCACGAGCACGGTTTTCCGCCAGGCCAGCGTGGATTTCGATCCTGAGGACTATGAAACACGCCAGGTGTTTTATACGAGCAAAGACGGCACGCGCGTGCCGATGTTCATCTCGCACAAGAAAGGACTGAAGCTGGACGGAACGAATCCCACCCTGCTCTACGGCTACGGCGGCTTCAACATCAGCCTCACGCCGGGTTTCTCGGTGGCGAACCTCGCCTGGATGGAACTGGGCGGCGTCTATGCCGTGCCGAACCTCCGCGGCGGCGGCGAATACGGCAAGCCCTGGCATGAAGCGGGGACGAAGTTGAACAAACAGAACGTCTTTGATGACTTTATAGCGGCGGCGGAATGGCTGATTGCGAACAGATACACCTCGCCAAAAAAACTCGCGATCTCCGGCGGGAGCAACGGCGGCTTGCTGGTGGGCGCGTGCCTGACGCAGCGGCCGGATTTGTTCGGCGCCGCCCTGCCGGCCGTTGGCGTGCTGGACATGCTGCGCTTCCACAAATTCACCATCGGCTGGGCATGGACGAGCGATTACGGCTCCGCGGAAAACCCGGAGGAATTTCAGGCGCTTTACGCCTACTCGCCGCTGCACAACCTCAAAAGCGGAACCAAGTATCCGGCCACACTGATCACCACCGCCGATCATGACGATCGCGTGGTGCCGGCCCACAGTTTCAAGTTCGCCGCCGCCCTGCAAGCCGCGCAGGCGGGGAACGCGCCCGCTTTGATTCGCATTGAAACCAAGGCCGGCCACGGAGCGGGCAAGCCGACGGCCAAACTCATCGAGGAGGCCGCGGACAAACTGGCGTTCCTCGTGCATCACTTGCAGGTCAGAGTGCCGGAGACCTACCGTTGACTTTTTGAGTGCTGTCAGAGAGACAACGGCCACCAACAGTTCTTGGATGATCGGGATGTTTGGGCGTGTTGATTCCGGGATGAATTGCAATCACAAGATTCTCGCGGTCACTTTCGACGTCGGCGGCACGTTGATCGAACCGTGGCCCTCGGTCGGGCATGTCTATGCCGAAGTCGCGGCCCGGCATTGTGATCGGGATTTTGATCCGAACCTGCTCCACCGGCGCTTTGTGGCCGCGTGGAAGGCTCGCCCGAAGATTGATTACACCGCCGCGGACTGGTCCGCCATCGTGGACGCGACGTTCGACGGGCTGGTGGCACGCAAACCGAGCGAGACGTTTTTCCCGGAACTGTATGAGCGATTCGGCCAGCCGGACGCCTGGCGGATTTACGAGGACGTCCTCCCAACACTGGCCGCGCTGGCGGGCAGGGGCTTCCGCCTGGGAGTCATTTCAAACTGGGACGACCGGCTGCGTCCACTGCTGAAGTCACTGGGTCTGGCCGGTTGGTTTGAGACGTGTGTCGTCTCCTGCGAGGTCGGCGCCAGCAAGCCATCGCCCGTGCCATTCCGAGTGGCGGTCGCAGCGCTGGAGTTGGACGCCGCGCACATTCTGCACGTGGGGGACAGCGCGGAAATGGACCTTGCGGGGGCCCGGGACGCGGGTCTGCAGGCCGTCCGGATTGCGCGCGAGGCGGCGGTCCGCGCAGGTGACGAGATCGGTTCGCTGTGCGAACTGGTCGGGAGGTTGCCGGCGCCAAGCGGCCGCCGATAAGAGTTTCCACAATCGAGCCAAGCCGCGCTTATACCGTACTCGCATCGTTGACGTGCGCGGTTCGCGGCCCTTAATGTTGCCGCGTTCCTTGGGGCCATAAAGGGTTGCGCCCTGTGGATTGAGGCTGTCGTTTCCGATGAACAGCATGATCAGTTTTTTCAAATCGTCGCTCGGCAAGAAGTATCTCATGGCAGTGACGGGCATTTTGCTCTTCCTGTTTTTGATCGGTCACTTGATTGGCAATCTGCAGATCTTCGGCCCGCCCGAGCTGATCAACCAGTACGCCCATTTCCTGCACAGCAAGCCGCTGCTGGTGTGGGGCGCGAGGCTGGGGCTCCTGTTGATCGTGGGCATTCACATCAGCACCGCCGCGCAGCTCACCCGGGAAAACCGACAGGCGAGGCCGGTGGCCTACGCCGTCCCGCCGGTTTACGGCTCTTCGTGGCAGTCGCGCTACATGCTGGTCAGCGGCCTCGTGATTCTGGCGTTCATCGTTTATCACCTCGCGCATTTCACCGCGCTCCTGCCCGGCATCAATGGCGTGGGCGATTTTCGCAGATTGGAAACCACGCTGCCGGGCGGCGAAAAGGGCCGCGACGTTTACGCCATGGTGGTGCTCGGCTTCCAGGTCTGGTGGGTGGCCTTGTTTTACCTCGTTGCTCAGGGTTTGCTGTTCGTTCACCTGGGCCACGGCCTGGCGAGCATGTTTCAATCGCTGGGCTTTCGCAATCATGTCTGGGCGCCGCGGATCGCCTGGTTCGCCAGAGGAGCGAGCACGGCCCTGCTCATTGGTTATGCCGCGATTCCGGCGGCCATCTATTTGCGGTTGATCGGCGCCAGCCACGCGGAGAAGGCGAAACATCAATTGGCGGTGTCGCCCGCCGGGCCGCGAATGTTCTCAATCCAAACCGCGCTTTCCCCGTTGGAAGCGGACCTGAGCGCCGAGACCGGGAAGGAGGCGGCGAAGTAATATGGCCACGCTCAACTCCAACGTTCCCGTCGGTCCGCTGGCCCAGAAATGGGAGAAACACAAGTTCAGCAACAAGCTCATCAACCCGGCCAACAAGCGGAAATACAAAATCATCGTGGTCGGTGCGGGGTTGGCCGGTTCGTCCGCCGCGGCGTCGCTGGCGGAACTTGGCTACGAAGTGCATAACTTCGTCTTCCATGATTCACCGCGCCGCGCCCATTCGGTGGCCGCCCAGGGCGGAATCAACGCCGCCAAGAATTATCAGAACGACAACGACTCGGTGTATCGGTTGTTCTACGACACGATCAAGGGCGGCGATTTTCGTTCGCGCGAGGCGAACGTTTATCGGCTGGCCGAGGTCTCGGCGAACATCATAGATCAATGCGTGGCGCAGGGCGTGCCGTTCGCGCGCGAGTATGGCGGGTTGCTGGACAACCGATCCTTCGGCGGCGCACAGGTTTCTCGGACATTTTACGCGCGCGGACAGACCGGGCAGCAACTACTGCTGGGCGCGTATTCCGCGCTGTGCCGCAACATCGCCAACGGCGGAGTGAAGTCATACACGCACTCGGAGATGCTGGACCTGGTGGTGGTGGACGGTCACGCCAAGGGCATCATCGTCCGCAACCTGCAAAGCGGCGAGATCTCGCGGCACAACGCGGATGCCGTCGTGCTGGCCACGGGCGGTTACGGCAACGTCTTCAACCTGTCCACCTACGCTCGCGGTTCAAATGCGACGGCCATCTGGCGCGCTTACAAACGTGGCGCGTGCTTTGGCAATCCCTGCTACACCCAGATTCACCCAACGTGCATCCCCGTTTCAGGCGACTACCAGTCCAAGCTCACGCTGATGAGCGAGTCGTTGCGCAACGACGGCCGGATTTGGGTACCGAAGAAGAAGGAGGATTGCCGGAGGAATCCCGCCGAGATTCCGGAGGCGGACCGGGACTACTACTTGGAGCGACTGTATGGCGCGTTCGGCAACCTCGCGCCGCGGGACATTGCCTCGCGCGCGGCCAAGACGGTTTGCGACGAAGGACGCGGCGTGGGCGAGACGGGTCTCGGGGTTTATCTGGACTTTTCCGACGCCATCCAGCGGCTGGGGGAGGGAAAGATCCGCGAGCGCTACGGCAACCTGTTCGCAATGTACCATGAGATCACCAACGAAGACGCCTACCGCACGCCGATGCGAATCTATCCGGCCGTGCATTACACGATGGGCGGCCTGTGGGTGGACTACAATTTGATGAGCAACCTGCCGGGCCTGTTCGTGCTGGGGGAGGCGAATTTTTCTGATCACGGCGCCAACCGGCTCGGCGCCAGCGCGCTGATGCAAGGGCTGGCGGACGGGTATTTCGTATTGCCGGCCACGATCTCCGGCTACCTCGCGACGCAAAAACCGGACAAACGGCCGGGCACGGACCACGACAGCTTTCAGCAGGCGGAAGAAAACGTTCAAGGCGTCACCCGGCGACTCCTCGGCAACAAGGGGACGCGGACGCCGGCGAGTTTTCACAAGCAACTCGGCAAGCTGCTCTGGGAACATTGCGGCATGGCGCGCAACAAGGCGGGGTTGGAGAAGGGCATCCAGTTGATTGGCGAATTGCGGGCGGATTACTGGAAGAACGTCAAGGTGGCGGGGGAGGCGGGGGAGTGGAATCAGTCGCTCGAACTGGCGGGTCGGGTGGCGGACTTCCTCGAACTTGGCGAACTGCTGTGCCGGGATGCGCTGCATCGCGAGGAGAGTTGCGGCGGCCATTTCCGTGAGGAATACCAATACACCAAGAACGACGCCGAGGTTCAGCAAGGCCTGGTGAATCCTGGCGACGTGAAGCGCCGCGACGACCAGTTCGCCTATGTGGCGGCTTGGGAATATGCCGGCGAAGGCAAGCCGCCGGTGCTGAACAAGGAGCCCCTTGTTTATGAAGAAGTGAAAATGAGCACGCGGAGTTACAAGTGATGAAAGTCACCCTCAAAGTCTGGCGACAGAAGAACCGGCACACCCCCGGGCATTTTGCCAGTTATCAAACGCCCCAGTTGAATCCCAACATGTCGTTTCTGGAAATGCTCGACGTGGTGAACGAGGATTTGGCCAGTCGCGGCGAGGAGCCGATCGCCTTTGATCACGACTGCCGTGAAGGGATCTGCGGCACTTGCTCGCTGGTCATCAACGGCAAGCCGCATGGCCCGCATCGCGGCGTCGCCACTTGTCAGACCTACTTGCGCAGCTTCAAGGATGGCGATGAAATCATCGTCGAGCCGTTTCGCGCCAGGGCGTTTCCGCTGGTCAAGGACCTGGTGGTGGATCGCCAGGCATTTGACCGCATTCAACACGCCGGGGGGTTCATCACCGTCCGCACCGGCAGTCCGCCGGACGCCAATGCGATTCCGGTGCCCAAGGAGAGCGCCGATCTGGCCATGGATGCGGCGCAGTGCATCGGCTGCGGCGCGTGCGTGGCGGCGTGCAAGAACGCCAGCGCGATGCTGTTTGTGGCCGCCAAGGTTTCCCATCTCGGCCTGCTGCCGCAGGGACAACCCGAGCGCTATCGGCGAGTTCAGGCGATGGTGAAACAGATGGACGCCGAGGGCTTTGGCGCCTGCACCGTGACGGGTTCGTGCGAAGCGGTTTGCCCCAAGGAAATCACCCTCGATTTCATCGCGCGGATGAACCGCGATTACGGTGTGGCGTTGTTGCGGGGTGCGCCGAAGAAAATTGCCGGTGGCGGGGCCTGAAGAGGCCGCGGCGGATGACAAATGGTGCATCGGCACGGGCTCAACCGTTTTACGGGCTTTTCACCCGCACCGACACACCATGATTCAGACCGAGGTTCAGCCTTCCGCCGCCTCAGTTTCGAGGTTCCCGACAAGGTCTTTCTCGGCCAGCACCCAATCCTCGAGCGTCAGCGGGCGGCGGGGCAGCTTGTCGCGAAACAGTTCGTAGGCATGCTGTCGTACCATCGCTCGGGTGATGCCCGGCGTGAAGGGCGCGGGTTGTTCGACGGCTTTCTGCGTTTTGGTCTTCATACTCGGCTCCCTCAGATTTCAAGAAGAACATAAACCCCGACTCCAATCGCGCAAGCAAGACTTGCCGAAAAATATTCACCACGAGAGCCACACCTGAGCGCCCCTCCGCTCACAGCCAGTCCGGAGACACTCCGACGCCGACGATGCTGCACGCCTGAATGACGTTCAATCCCAGCCGGCCGGCTTCCGCGATGACGTGCTCCGAGTCTGTGCCGGGATTTAGCCAGAGTTCGTCGCAGCCCTTCGCCGCAATGTCGGGCAACACGCGCAGCGTCAGGGCTGGCGGCAGATACACGCTCACCAACTGCGGGCGGGCGGGAACGTCAAGGATGCTGCGGAAAACCGGCAAACCTTCGATGCGTTCCTCACCCAGATTGACCGGATAAACTGTGTAACCTTGCTGCTGGAAAGCCCGGACCGCTTTGTTGCCGTACTTGTGCCGGTCGTTCGAGGCGCCGATGATGGCGACGGATTTCATTCCATCAGGCCGGCACTTTGCCGCCCAATCCGCTTTCCACAATCGCGTTCCTGATGCGCGAGGTCTCCAGTCGCTCGATGGCCTCGGCAATGGCCGCGGGCGATTCCTCCACGGCAAAGAGCTGTCCCTTGCGCATGTGGACGGTGGTGGTTCGCGAATCAATTTCGATCAGGACGATGTGGTCGCTGTTCAGCAGAATCTCGCCGCCTCTGTTGATACGATTCAATTTGATCAATGGCATACCACCACCACACTGCCCGAATCCTCCGCCTTGACAAGTTCGCATCCGCCTGGATCGGTTTTCGCAGAAACCGCCCACAGTCATCGGCACTGCGCCGACACCATTCTCCAGCTTTGACAATTCAAACGCCGGCCCTTCCAAGCGCAGGAATTCGGACCGCTCTCGCCGTCCGGGCCGAGCGGTAACAAGCCTCGAGAATATACTGGCTGCGCAGGCCTCGGGCGGCCGAGGCGGTGGTGTCCCGGCCGTCCAGCAGAGCCTGGCTGAACTCCTCAATCTCGGCGCGATAGGTGTTGATTGGTTTGGGGCGGAGGATCATCCCCCCTTGTGCGCCGCGGCATTGATCAGCATCATACCCTTTCCCCGCTGTTTCAAGGAAGGCGACCATTTCGCCGCCGCTGCCCTGGCCGATGGTGTCTTGCGCCAGTATGCTGCCACACGAGCCGTAGAGTTCGAGCCGGTTTCGACTGCTGTGGTCGCGGATACAGAAGAAAGTGTCCACGGTGGCCAGCGCTCCGTTTTTGAAGCGCGCCAGCACCACCCCGCTGTCCTCCGTTGCGTAGCGGTGAACCGTGTGGTTGATCATGCTGTTCACCGAAACGAGCGGGCCAAAGAACATCTCCAGCAGATCAAAACAGTGGCCCGCGAGGTCCATCAGCGCCCCACCGCCGCCAAGTTGTGGAATTTGCCGCCAGGCGTTGCGCAACGGCGGATACCAGCAGGAAAGTTGCGCCCGGGCAAAAACCGGCCTGCCCAGCCGCCCCTCCCGAATCAACTGCAACGCCGTTTGATGCAGGCTGTGATGGCGCATCATGAATGCCGTGCCCAGGTTCACCCTGGCCTGCTGACAGGCCTGCATCATGCGCTTTGCTTCGGCGACACTCAGCCCCAGCGGCTTTTCGCAAAACACGTGTTTGCCGGCGGCGGCGGCCCGGCGCGTCTGCTCCCAGTGCGCGTAATTCGGTGAGGCGACGTAAACCGCGTCGAGTTCCAACGCCAGGAGCTCGTCGAGCGTATCCACGCCCCGCACGCCGAATTGCCGGGCCACTTCGGCATTGGTCTTTCGGTTGCGGCCCCAGACGGCGATCAACTCGGCATTGCGCGCGGGCAGGATGCCTTCCGGGATCGTGCGCCGCCGGGCGATGCCGCCGGAGGCAATCACTCCCCAACGGATCTTTCGGTTCATCGGATAAAGGCGGTCAGTTCGGGTGGGTTGAATGGTGCGCGATAGAGGGTTTGAACCTCTGACCCCTTCCGTGTCAAGGAAGTGCTCTACCACTGAGCTAACCGCGCACTGCGAAATCGCCAGTCAACGTTGCCAGAGCCGGTTGCTTTGGCAAGCGTGAAGTGGCCTTCCGGCGAAGGTCCCCGCGCTGCAGCGTTGCTGGAACCACCATTTTGCCATTTGACTCCGCGCGGCCCGGTGGAGATTTTGGACGCCGCTATGGCGAACATTCAAAGGGCATTACTCTCTGTTTCCGACAAGGCCGGTCTGGTGACTTTTGCACAAGCATTGGCGGGTTGTGGAATCGAGTTGATTTCCACCGGTGGCACAGCCAAAGCCCTGCGCGAGGCGGGGCTGGTCGTCAAAGACATCAGCGAGCATACGGGTTTTCCCGAAATGCTCGATGGCCGCGTGAAGACGCTCCACCCCAAGGTCCACGGCGGATTGCTTTTCATCCGAGGCAACGCCGCTCACGAAACCGCGGTCCGGACTCACGACATTCCGCCGATTGATCTGGTCGTAGTAAATCTTTACCCGTTTGAGCAAACGGTGGCCAGGCCGGAGGCCAGCCTGCACGACGCAATCGAGAACATTGACATCGGCGGACCTTCGATGCTTCGCAGCGCCGCCAAGAATCACGACAGCGTGACCGTGGTGGTGGACCCGGCGGACTACGCGGAGGTCGCCAGGCAAATCAAGGAAAACGGAAACACAACCCTGGAACTAAGACGCCGGCTGGCCGCGAAGGTGTTTGCGCGCACGGCAGCTTACGACACGGCGATCGCAGCCCACTTGGGAAAAGTGTTCAGCGACCAGTCGTCCTCCTCGACACTTCCTCCGGCACTCGCCATCTCGGCGTCTCTGGCTCAACCGTTACGTTACGGTGAAAACCCGCACCAAGCCGCCGCGCTTTACGGACGCTTCCACGAGTATTTTCAACAACTTCACGGCAAGGAGCTTTCCTACAACAACATCCTGGACCTGACGGCGGCCGCGGCGCTGATCGGCGAGTTTCAAAGTGACGCGCCTACGCTGGCCATTCTCAAGCACACCAACCCGTGCGGGGTCGGGCAAGGAGACACATTGCGGGCGGCGTGGGACAAGGCGTTCGCCACGGATCGGCAGGCGCCCTTTGGCGGAATCATCGCGGTGAACCGTGCCCTCGACGTCACCTGCGCGGAGGCCATTGCCGAGATTTTCAGCGAAGTAATCATCGCGCCCGACTTTTCCCAAGAGGCACTGGCGATTCTGCAAAAGAAGAAGAACCTGAGGCTGCTCAAGGTGCTCCGGCCGCCGCTGGGCACGCTGCCGCTGGACGTGCGCAGTGTGGGGGCGGATTCGTTCCTGCTGCAGCAGCGCGACGTGAAGATCACGAACCGCAGTGACTTGAACATCGTGACACGCCGCCAGCCCACGGAGGCGGAACTGCGAGCCATGTTGTTTGGCTGGCGGGTCGTCAAGCACGTGAAGTCGAACGCCATTGTTTACGTGGCGGCCGACCGCACGCTGGGCGTGGGCGCCGGCCAGATGAGCCGGGTGGACGCCAGCCGCATCGCGGTTTGGAAAGCGGGCGAGGCAGGTTTGTCGTTGAAAGGCAGCGTGGTTTGCAGCGACGCGTTTTTCCCGTTTCCCGACGGCTTGATTGCCGCGGCGGAGGCGGGCGCAACGGCGGCAATCCAGCCGGGCGGTTCTGTGCGCGACGCGGAAGTGATTGCGGCGGCCGACGAGCGAGGGGTGGCCATGGCATTCACCGGCGTAAGGCACTTCCGCCACTGACTCACTGGTGGGCAATCTCAAGGCGGCCTCAAGGCAGCAGGCGATAGATGAGTGCAATTTGGCCGAGGGAGAGTGCGGCGACCAAAACCCACACGAACCACTCACGAGCGCGCAGTCCGCGTTGCCGGGTTTCAGCCAGCCAGAACCGAAGATGAACGGACCCGATCTCGATCGAGTCCCCATGCCGCAACCGGGCGCTGGGTAACGTCTGGCGGTTGACCGTCACCATGGCTTCGGGCTGGGGACTCAGAACGAAACCATCGTGCGGATCGAGGTTCAATTCCGCGTGGAAGTCCCAAACTCCGGGTTCCTCCAAGCGCAAATCATTCTCGACCGAGCGGCCAATCCGTACAGGAAAACGGCGGGCCATCCATCGCGAGCCCGCCTGTTTGCCGGAAACAATCTGAAACTGGACCATCAGTAGAATCGCCGTGGGACGTCAATCCGGTCCCCGGGGAGCACGACCAAGTCTTTGGAGGAGTCTTTTTGGGCCTGAACGACATTGACGGTAACCGGCTTTTGCCCCGGCCGGACCAGCATGACTTTCTTCCGATTGGCAAACTCAGTGAAGTCGCCGGCGGCTTGGATGGCCGTGGTAACGGTGGTCTTGCCAAGGTAGGCCTTCGGTCCGGGCTGCCTGACCTGCCCGCCCACGTAGTAATGCCGCCCCTCGGAAACGACGGTTACCACAAGGTTGTTATAGAATCTGCGAAAGGCCTCGGTCAGTTCCCTCTGGAGTTCGCCCGGAGTCTTGTTTGCCGCCGTAACCGCGCCCACATCGGGCAGGGTGATGGTACCGTCCTCTTTGATACGCTCCTCATGCGTGGGAGGAGGTGAGGAAACGCCCGAGAACCGGACAATCACCAACTCGCCAACGCGGAAAATTTCGGAGTCCACCTGGGCGGTTCCACTTCCTCCCGCCACCACCACGGGCACGTCGGAGAAATAAGTGTCAGTGTTGGAAGTCTGGCAACCGGCAAGGAGGAATCCCGCCAGCAAAACTGTCCACGCCGCCAGCCAGCCCTTGCCTGAGAAGATCCGTAACACGTTCATCAGCTTGTCTCGGGGAACCCGTTGGCAGAGTCAATACTTCTGTTTGATCTCGACCCTGGCCTTGTCGCCATTGTCCCGGTTCGGTGCCGTAGGCTCGGTTGCATCCTCATTCTTGGAGTAATAATCGTGGTAATAACCACTGTAATAGTAGTAACTCTCGTCCTGCGACATGTTGATGTTGTTGAGGACGATGCCGACCAGGTTGCCGCCGACCTTCTCGATCAACTGCTTGGCCCGGATGTTCATCGGCTGCGGATAGCGGCGGTACTGGATGACCTGCAGGGTCATGTCCACTTCGCTGGCCAAGATCGAGGCGTCACTGACGCCCATGATGGGCGGCGAGTCGAAGAAGACGTAGTCGTAACGCTGCTTCAGTTCCGTGATCAAATCCTTCATCGCGGCCGAACTCAGGATGCCAAGCGAACTGCTGGGCAGCCGGCCACTGGCCAAAAAGTCCAAGGATGGCATGCCGGTCGTCTGGATCACTTCCTCGAGGGTATTCTGCTTCAGCAGGTAGTTGGTCAGACCGAGATTGTTGGTGACCCGCAGCATCTTGTGCAACGTCGGACGGCGCAGGTCGGAGTCAACGATCAGCACGCGCTGGTTGCCCTGGGCAAACACGGTGGCCAGATTCATCACGGTCGTGGATTTGCCCTCGCCCGCGCCGGCGCTGACAATGGCCACGGTGTTCAGTTTCTCGTCTTTGCGCGAGAAGAGCAGGTTGGTTCGCAGAACCCGGTAAGCCTCGGCGTGCGGGCTTTCCGCGCCTTCATCCATGAGGAAGCCGACGTTCTGCGGAATGACGCCCAGCACGGGCGCTTGCAACGTGCGCTCGACGTCGTCAATGGTCTTCACGCTGGTGTCGAGATACTCGATGAAGAAGGCCAGACCGATGCCCACGACCAGGCCGATGATGATGCCCAAGGCGATGTTCAAGGGCTTGTTTGGGCGAACTGGACGGTAATCCGGCTGGGCATGGTCAAGAATCTCCACCATGGCGGTCTTGGGCAGGGACAGATCAATGTTCTCAGCCTCCACCTTCATGTACAAGACCCGGCGCAGACTCAGCAACTCCTCCAACTCCATCTTGGCGTCGTAGTAAGGTCGGCTGGTCTTGGCCTTCTCGATGTCCGTCGAGCGGGCCTTCTCCAACTTGCTGCGCAGTTCACTTACAGCAGCCTGCTGTACACTGACGCGCGCCCGCAAACCGGTCATCATGCCCTCGACCCGCTCGGTGATCCGCCGAGCCGCTTCGTCGGCCATGGTCTTGGCGCTTTGGTAAACCAAGTTTTCCGGTGTGTAATCCTTCTGCAAGGCCAGCAGCCGCTGCCGGGCGAGATTGTACTCGCTGAGCAAATTGCCAAGCTCGCCGTCTGGTCCAATGGTGGTTTGGATGGCATCACGGCGTTGTTCCGGGGTGAGGCGCTCCAACTCCTCCAATTGCTTTTGCTCGCGCGCCAAGGCGGTCTCTGAATAGATCAACTGAGCATGCAACTGCCTCACGGCCTCCATTTCCAGAATCGGGGTCGGGTGGGTGCCTGCGGCATCGGCGTCGGTGATGCCGAGTTCGTTGCGAAGTTTGTCGACCTTTTCCTGGGCGGCCTTGACCTTTCGCTCCTGCTCCTCAAATTGCTCACGAAGGACCTGAATGCCCCCGGAAGTCATCCGTTTGCCCTTTTCCTGACGGTGCTCCTCGTAGGCCGTCGCAATCGCGTTGGCGAGTTGGGCTGCCTCATCGGCGTTGTCGCTGTAAACCCGGATCTCGATGAGGCTGGTGTTGCGGACTGGACGCAGGTCAATCCGCCCCTTGAGCAGCGCGATGGTGTCCGTGGTCTTCAGCGCGGGAGCGTTGAACTTCTTTGCCCAGACGGTGTTCAAGTTCAGCTTCTCGACCACCTTGCCCAAAATGACCTCGGATTGGATAACTTCGAACTCGGTCTGAATGAAGTAAGGATCGTACATCCCGCCAAAGGACGTGGTTTCGGTAAAGCCCTTGATGTCCGAGCGGTCGCGCTCCACCCGGATGCGCGCCGTGCTGGAAAAGGATTGAGGCAGGATGAAGGTCACCAAGGTGGCAGTGATGACCACCAGAAGGAAAACTGCAAGAATGACGGTTTTTCGGATGCGGATGATGCGCCAATAATCCAGAAAATGGAGCTTGGCTTCCTGCGGTGGCTGTGCCTTCAACGGATCCATAGGTCAAAAAAATAGGGGCCAGTTCGCGCAAACCCAGCCCCTGTGAAATCGGTTGTTGTCAATACTTCGCGGTCACGCCGACATAGACCCGGTTTCGGTTGAAGTCTTCCCGGACATCGGCGCCGCCACTGAGCTTGTCATAATTGTATCCGGCATGAGCCGAGATTTGCGGAGTGAAGCGATAGGAAAAGTCCACTCCCACTTGGAAGAAGTCGTCGCTTTCGTCATCAATTCCGGGACCGCCGCCGTTGTAGGTCGAATGCTGGTAGCTGCCGATCAGCGTGCCGTAGAGTTTTGGCATGATGCGGTGGACGAGCGACCCGTAAACGGTCGTTGACCGGGCATCATGAACGTAATCGCTGGCCGAGCCAACCAGATCGGTCGCGCTCAACAGGTGCTGGACTCCCAGCATGACACTGCTTTCTTCGGCATAGGCGTACCGGATGCTCGCTTGCACATAAGGCGTCAGGTCGTCGTCGTTGCTCGAACCACCATAGTAGTCGGCATACTGGCCGCCAACCCGCAGCGCTCCGGCCAGGCGGGGGTTGAAGGTGTGCTCGGCCCCGACATAAACCGCGTGGGTGCGGTTGTCGCGGTCATCGCTCTCGACCGTGCCGGTGAAAATGTTGCCCGCGATGAGTTCATCGCCGGTGTAGTTGTTCTGTACAAACTGGTAACCAACGATCCCGATCGTCTCCGGGCGGAAATGCCAGCGGCTGTCAATATGGATGCGGTGCTCCATGCGGTCCAGCAGCCCGGAGTTGCTGGGCACGACATTGCCAAACCCATCAAAACCTTCTCCGTCGTCGTCGTAGTTGAAATAGACATTGTCATATCCGATTTCAAAACCCAACAACTCGGTGACCTCGGTGTTGTAAACCACGCCGCCAAAATTGCGGATGTTGTCGCCGTCAACGCGTTGGAAAGTCGCAGTCGGTGCGTTCAACACGCGCAGGACGTCCGGCTCCTGGCCGATGACGAACGAGTCCTTCACGCCGATGCTGTGGCGGGGGCTGAAGCGATGGTCGAGTCCGGCAACGAAGATATGCGTATGATCCCAATGATCACTGCTGCCGCCGGGCCGGGTTTCATAGTACTTGCCCGAGTAGGTGTAGCCCACGTCCACCGACGTCTGGTCGCGCGCGATGCCGAAACCCAAGGAGGGACTCACCTCGATTCCGAAGGAATCGTCCTTGTCGCGTTTCGTTCCGTTGATGTTGTCATCATAGAACCCACGCAATGAGAG
This sequence comes from Verrucomicrobiia bacterium, assembly GCA_011525685.1. GTDB lineage: Bacteria > Verrucomicrobiota > Verrucomicrobiia > Limisphaerales > JADLHS01 > WYBW01. The sequence continues at coordinate 30,862 of WYBW01000074.1, read as the reverse complement.
GGAGACGCTCCAAGGCTTGGAAGCCTGCGCGTCTGAGCCTTGCGCCGTTTGAAGAGTGGAGACACCTAACGCTACCAAGCCCACGGAAGCTGCGATTCTTTTCATAAAGTCGTTTGGTTTGTTTGCGAACCCTAGAGACGATGCGCACTTACACGTTTACTTGAATCCGGCAATTCCTGTCAAACAAATGTTAAGGTTTTTTTTGGCCCAAGAAACCACGGCATCAATCAGTTAGCCATTCCGGTGCGAACGCCCATTCCAAGCCTCCGCCCGCACCCGCACGACGGATTATGACAAGACGAAGGTGAAACAAACAGGAGTTTGCCCGGGAACGCTCTCGATGAGATCGCAGCCTGTGATTTGGTCATTCAAATGAGCGACAGCCGGCCCGCGAACTTCGTTCAAACCTTGGTGAGATTTTTTTCTAGCGCGAGGCAATTCACGTGGGCCGGTGCTCGCAATTACCCTTTGACCAAAACCCGAACAGCCGAAACGGGAGGTCCGCAGTTCTTTCGCGCTGGGGCTGGAACGTCACTTCCAACGGGCTGACAGCCGTGGATTCAGCCTTCGGCCTTCGAGCCACTTTCAGCTTCCAGGATTCGGCTCTCGGAATTCAGCTTTCCTCTGACCGGCACCGCCACGGTCGGGCGATGCCACCGCCGGCCTTCTCAAGATGACGGCACGTTTAACACCTGGCCCACCTGCATCCGCTGCGGATTCAAGCCTGGGTTCGCCGACAGCAACGCATTGACCTTCACGCCATATCGGCGCGCGATGGAATAAGGCGTTTCCCCGGATTGCACCTTGTGCGTACGCGTGGCCTGCATTGAAGCGGCCGAGGCATGACCCGGCACTGTTGCCTGAGAAGTCGTCGGACTTGCCGGAGTCGTGGCTCTGGATTCCTGCAGGGTTGCAGACCGTTGACTGACTGGATCGCTTCCTGAGGATTGAGCATTGGCCTTGAGGATGGCGTACGCGGCCCGCAAGGTCTGCAGCTCTTCCTGCAGCCGCCGGTTCTCCGCAGCCAATTGCTCGAAGTCGCGCTGGATGCCGGGCGTGCTGGGCATCGGCAGAACCGCCTTGGCCAGTTCCTGTTTCAAGCGGAAGACGTGCTGCCCGACGGTTTCGGCATTCTCCGCTCCGGGTCGCAGTTCGAGATACCGCTGGTAGTGATAAATGGCCGACGCCGGATCCCCGACCTTCTCGGCATACAGCCAGCCCAGTTCAAAGTGGGCCGCCCCCGAGCGGGGATTCACCTCCAGCGCTTTGCCAAACGCCTTGATGGCTCCGGGATAGTCCATGGCATTGACCAGACTGCGTCCGCTCAGAAAGTGCGGCTCCTTCTCCTCATTCATCTGCGCCCGCTGACTGGGAAAACACCCGCTCAACATCATGCTGCAAAGCACGACGAGTATTGAGTCTCGAATCCGGGGCGTCACGGTCATGCACGAAAACTAAACGAACCCGTCCAGACACGCAATGGCGGGTTCAAGCAATCGGTCAGTCATCAGTGAAATCCGCGATGCGCCGCGACCGGCCGGCTTATTCGCCTGGAGAAGGCGCGAACGGGTTCTTCCTGTGCGACGCGGTTTCAGGATCGGTTGGAAGAAACCACAGACTGACGGGCAAATAGACCCAGCCCACCAACAGATGTCCTCCCATCACGACCATCAGCATCACCAGATCCAACACTGCCAGGTCATAGAACAAGATCGCGCCCGCCATCAGCACCGCCCCCGGCAGCATCGCCGCGCCGCAGAGTTTCCAGCTTCCCCTGAGGTCGAGATTTCGATTCGCGTAGAAAGCCGTCAACCAAACAGGCCCGGCGTAGAGCGTCGCCAGCACCATCCACATCAACATCAGGCCGGCAATCACTCCCAACGCCGCCAGCAAGAGCAACCACGGCATCCACGCGCCCCACCACGGCAGCAACTCCGTGCGATTCATCGCCACCACCCCTCCGGCCGGATAGCGCACGTCCAAGTAGCCGAACAGCGAGCGGAACAAAAGTCCGTCTCGCCCGAACTCCACCTGCAGATGGGCGGGCGAGCGAATGTCTCCCGCGCGCTCCAAATCCACGCTGAACGCCAGGAATCTTCCTTCCGCCAGCAGCCGGGGCGGCTCTTCCGGCCAGTTCAACCGGCCGGAACGAATCTCGCCTGTGGCCGGCAGATTGCGGATGGCCTTTTCAACCGTGGAACAACCTCCGTCAAACAACAGCCACACAATCGCGCCGGCCACCAGCACGGCCACCACCGACTGCACGATCCACAACCGGCCCACCGAAGCGCGCGCAAAAGTCGCGACGCCTCGCGGCGTGATCGGTTCCCAAGCGGTTCGGGGCAGCGTTTCCATCCCCTCCATAGAGAAGGTCGGCGGTGTGGAATTCAACCTGAAAGCGAATCCCAATTGGGTTCGTGCGACCGCGAGTGCCCGCCGCGGCCTAATTTTCCGGTTTGGTTTCCGGTGGCTTGGGGTTCTGTCCAGATGGCGGCGGGGACGGCGGTGGGGCAACCAGGACCGGGATGGGATAACGCAGCTTCATCACGTCGTCCACCAGCACCTCGATGTAATACGTGCCCGGCACCTTGAATTCCACCTGGGCGAACAGGGTGACGTTGGTGGCGTGATACCCGGAGTCCTGCAACGCAAACTTCACCTCGCCCTTGCGCAGCACCGTGATCTGGTCCGGCGCCACCAGGCGCACGCTCTCCGTGAACTGGCCCAAGCCCGCCGTCCACCGGTTGAACACGCTCAATTTGAACGCCACCACCGGCAGTTTGGGCACGCGGATGAAATTGATGACGCCGATGATGAAGAAGTTACCGTTGGCCTCCTGGCGGACTTCTTCGCACAGCAATGAACATTGCAGGTCGGGAAGGATGCGGGTTGGATTCATGCTTGGGATTCAGACTGCTGGGTGCGTGTCGGTGACGTTGATTGGTTCGGAAAGCTGGCTCACGGCTCACTTGGCGGCCAGCTCGGCCGCTCTCACGGTGTTTTGCATCAGCATCGCGATGGTCATCGGCCCGACGCCGCCCGGGTTGGGCGTGATCCGGCCGGCCACGGGTTGCACCGCCGCAAACGCCACGTCGCCCACCAGCCGCGTCCCGGTCTTGGCCGTGGCATCGCTGACGCGGTTGACTCCCACGTCAATCACCACCGCGCCCGGTTTCACCATGTCGGCCTTCACGAACTCCGGCACACCCATCGCGGCGATCAAAATGTCCGCCCGTCGGCAGTGCGCCGCGATGTCCCGGGTGCCGGAATGACAGATCGTGACGGTGGCATTCGCGTGGGCTGATTTCTGACAGAGCATGGCGGCCATCGGTTTGCCCACGATGTTGCCGCGCCCGAGGACGACGGCCTCCGCGCCCTGGGTGTTCACGCTCGAGCGCCGGAGCAATTCGCGGATGCCCGCCGGCGTGCAGGGTTGAAATCCCGACTCATCTCCCAACATCAACTTGCCCACGTTCACCGGATGAAAACCGTCCACGTCCTTGTTCGGCCGCACCGTCGCGTACACGACCTCCTGCCGAATGTGCTTGGGCAACGGCGCTTGAACCAGAACGCCATGCAGACGCGAATCGGCATTGAGCCGTTCCAGCAACGCCAGCAGTTCAGCTTCGGAGATCGTCTCCGCGAGGACGTGCGTTTCGGAAAAGATTCCCAGGTCGGCGCAGGCCTTTTCCTTCCGGCCCACATAGACCTTGGAGGCCGGGTCTTCGCCAACCCGGACAAACGCCAGGCCCGGTTGCACCCCGCGCGCCTTGAGCGCCGCGATGCGCCCGCCCAGCTCGGCCAGCAGTTGGGCGGCGATGGTCCGTCCGTCAATGAGGTTGTTCAAATCCATCCCAGAATGTCCGTGATCGCCTGCCTTGCACCGGCCGGCATCTCCCGCGGGACGAATGACCCGCTTCGCCTGTATTCCGAGTTCAACTGCTGCGACGCAGCGCGGCGGCCCGCCAGCCCTTCGGACTCACTTCAGAACCTGGATGCGTTGGATCGTCAGCACCGGCGTGTTGCGCCAGCGCCGATCCAACCCCTCCTCGCCGGTCACGATGATGTGCCGCCCCTTGTATCGGGCCAGGTTCAAATTGGTCGAGGTGGTGTAAAGGTAATTGATCGTGCGGCCAGTTTCCGGCGACACCAGCGCAAAACGGGTCGGTGCCTGAATGCTGACCGTATCCCGCACCACACCCTCGTGGGACACGATGCGCGGCGGCAACGGTTCCTCGGGGGGCGGCGGTGGGGCATCGGCCGGTTCCGGTTCCGGCGTCACGCCCGGCGGTTCCTCCGGCGGCGTGGTCGTGGCCACCTCCGGGGCGGGCGTAACCACCGTCGGTGATTCCGGCACGGCGGTCGTCGTGGTCGGCGGTTCTTCGACGGGTGGCGCAATCGAAACCACGGTCGGCACCTCGGCGGCAGTCCCCTCTTGCTCGATGAACCGCGCGGCGACAAAGGCGTAGGCGTTCGCCGGCGCCTCGATTTCCACCCAGTTGCCCTTCCGCGACCCCTCCTTGACCGCAGTCCCCTTTTCGATCAACCCGACCACACTGTAATTCTCTCCCGGACCGGCGCGGACGTTGAGCCGGTTGGGCAGCACCACTTTGTTCGTCGGATCAATGTAACTGGCATGAACCCAGACCGGCGTGTTCGATGGGTAATTGATCTTGGCCCACTGCGAGGGTTCATCCGGCTTGGGGTTTTCCCGGATCACCTGCTCGATCACCGTCACTTTGTCGCCTTTTTTCAACCGCGCGATGATCTCGCCGACGAAAGCGGCCTTGCCGCGCACGTTCACATTGTCGCCGGTGATGGTCCCTGGACCGGGTACCAAGATCACGGGTTTTTCGGGGGCGGCAGGTTTCGCCGGGGCCGCCGCGGCCTTTTTGGCCGGCTTGGCCTTGCTGTCTCCCGTCGCTGCCGGGTCGGCGGCCGGTTGCGCGCACAGGCTCAAGGAAAGCATCGTCCCCAGAAACATCCATCCAATCGTTTTCATAGCTCAGGAAAGTAGAGTTTTAATCTCCGTCGGTGTCAATGTCCGCCAACGCCCAATTTTCAATTCGCCCAGTTTGATCCGGCCAATCTGCGTCCGCACCAGCCGCTTGACGGTCAGGCCCTGCGATTCAAACATCCGCCGCACCTCACGGTACTTGCCTTCGGTCAGGTCCAGCTCCACGACGCTTTGCGGACCGCCCGACGAAATCCGCCGCGCGCGTTCCGCTTTCAACTTGTCGCCGTCATGCCACACCCCGCGCTCGAACTGTGCGAGCAGCGCCTCGTCCACCGGTCCCTCCACCGTGGCCACGTATTTTTTGCGCACGCCGTAACGCGGGTGGGTCAGCCGCAGGGCGAATTCTCCATCATTGGTCAGGAAAAGCAATCCCTCGCTCGCGAAATCCAGACGACCCACCGAGTAGAGGCTGTGCCACTCCTTGGGCAGCAAATCGAAAATCGTCGGCCGACCGTGTTCATCCTTGCGCGAGCAGACGCAACCGCGCGGTTTGTGCAGCGCCAGGTAAAGCTTGCGCTTCGCGCACACCGGCCGGCCATCCAGCGTAACCTTGTCGCGCGCCGGTTCGATCTTCGAGCCGAGCTGTCGAACCGGTTCACCGTTCACGCGAACGCGACCGGAGAGGATGATCGGTTCGCAGGCCCGCCGCGAAGCCACTCCGGCCTCGGCCAGAAACTTCTGAAGACGAACCGCCATCAGTGGCGGGTGACGGACGGCGCGCGACGGGAAGACGCTCTTCCCGGCAATCGCCACCGGTCACCGGTTGGGATTACGCCTCGGGCTTGGTCTTGCGCAAACCCGTGATGCGGTCGCCGGCCTTCCATTGACCGCGTTTCTTGAGCAGCTCGACGCGCTCGAAGCGCTTGAGCACATTGCGCTTGCCACCCAAGGTGGCCGCCGCGCGCAGACTGCGATGCTGTGACATAAAATTCTCTCGGTTAAATTGCTCCGCCCCGGGAGGGATGCGGACGCATGGTGTAGCAGGTTGTCCGGCGTCTGCCAATGGGTTTTTGAGGGCCGGCCCGCAGAACAGGGGCGCATCTCATTTTCTTGCAGGGGGGCCGAGGCGATGCCGTAGCGCGGACTTCCAGTCTGCCGGGTCGCGGATTTCCAATCCGCAACCGCGGCGAATTCCTGGCCTGCCCCGCCGTGCCTGGGCCTGCCGACTGGAAGTCGGCGATACCGCAGGTGGGGAAACCTGCGCTACGCCAGGAATGCCTGCCTGCAATAAACTGAGATGCGCCCGCAGAACAGTCATAGTGCGCCGAAGGCTTGCGCCACGGGGCCGGGCGCGGCATAAGTGCGGTATGCCAACAAAGCTGCTGGCGGGGCTGGACGTCCTGGTGGTCGAGGATGAATCGCTGCTGCGCAAACAAATCACGGCACACTTGGAATCGCTTGGCGCCGACGTCACGGGCGCCGGCACCCTGCAGGCGGCGCGGCAATCGCTGAAGGCGTTCGGCTTCGACTTGGTGCTGCTCGATGTCAACCTGCCCGACGGCCGCGGCACGAGTTTGCTGGAGGCCAAAGAGTTCGGCCCAAACTGTGGTGTCATTGTCATGACCGCCGAGGGGGGCGTAACCGGCGCGGTCGAGGCGATGCGGTTGGGCGCGCTGGATTACCTCGTGAAGCCGTTCGATGTCGCCGAACTGCCATTGGTCATTGCACGGGCGCGCAAATCCAAGCAAGCCGCCCGCCTGGATGAACACCGTCGCCAGAGCGAGGGCGGCGAGAGCCTTTTCTTCGGAGCATCACTGGCCGCCGTTCAACAGCAACTGGACAAGATCATCGCGGCCGATCGTCGGGTGCGGGAACAGTTGCCGCCGGTGCTCATCGAGGGAGAAACCGGCACCGGCAAGACCACGATTGCCCGCTGGCTGCACCAGCAAGGGCCGCGCGCCGACCGGCCACTGGTGGAGGTGAATTGTCCCGCCCTGCCGGAGACCCTGGCGGAGTCCGAGTTGTTCGGTCATGAACGCGGCGCGTTCACCGACGCGCGGACGGCCCGGATGGGATTGTTTGAGGCCGCCGATGGGGGAACTTTGTTCCTGGATGAGTTGCCGAGCCTTTCCGCCGGTCTTCAAGCCAAGGTGCTCAAGGCGATTGAGGATCATCGCATTCGCCGGTTGGGGGGAACGCGGGAAATCCCCATTGATGTACGCGTGATCGCGGCCACCAACAAGAACCTCAAGGAACTGGTCAGCGCCGGGCTGTTCCGCGAGGACCTTTATCACCGCTTGGATTTGTTTCGTGTTCAAATCCCGCCCCTTCGGCTGCGCGGAGATGACGTCCTCAACCTTGCGGAACTGCTGTTGGAACGGCTCTGCCGGCGACATCGCGTGCCGCTGAAGGCAATCGGTCCGGAGGGTCGCCGCCGGCTGGCCTCTTATCCCTGGCCGGGCAACGTTCGCGAACTGGCACACGAACTCGAGCGCGCGGTCGTCTTTGAGGACGGCGCGGAGCTGAATTTCGGGAATCTGCACGGGGCCGTGTCCACCCCGATGCCTCCGGCTGAGGATGGCTGGTTCAACCCGAACTTCCGGTTTCCCGATCAGGGTTTCGACTTGGAGAGAGCCATCCGGCGACTGATCGAACATGCCCTGCAACAGACCGGCAACAATGTCTCCGCCGCGGCGCGGGTGTTGGGGGTGACGCGGGATTACCTCCGCTATCGGTTGGCGGAGCAGAAACCGGCCGGAGACCGAGAGGACAACTCGGCTGACTCATGAATCCCGCCTGCCGGCCAGATTCCATCATCAGCCCGGACAGATTGGCCGTGGTGGGGAATAGCGCCCAGACTTTACCGCTGTTCGTCGTCATCTTGGCGAATCCACCCACAGCCCTCCATTGGTCATCGCCGTCGAATCGCTACAACTCGCTGTTGGGCAAAGCCCTGCGGAAACCGGAGCGGCTGGCATGTCGTTTGCCTTAACGATTGAAGCTGGAAAGGCGGTGAGCTATGAATAACGTGACTTTCACAAATCGAATCAGGCGCACCGCAAGCATTATGACTGTGACAAAATACCCGAGCTTGGCTCTTGCGCTGGCCATTTGCGGCACGGTGGCCGCGTCTGCCCAGACTAATCCCGTGGATACGGCCAACCAGGTGAATCTGGATGGCAAGGTCATCGTGCCCGAGCGCCTTACCTCGACCGAACCGGCCAATCTGGTCGAGTCCAACCTCCGCCCGGCGCGAAACGAACGTCCGAGCCTGCCACCCGCGGTGCTCAGTCCGGTGGAACGATTCAAACTCGAGGCGCGCGCCTACATCGAGCGCGAGGAAGCCCTCAAGAAAAAGCTGGTTGGCGCCAATGAGCAGGACCGCGCCGCGCTCCGCGAGCGCATCAAGACCCTGCGGGAACAGTGGTCGGAGCGCTCCCGCGAGTTGCGCAAGGAATTCAAAGAACGCCGCGACGAACTGGCCGACAAGATGCCCGACCGTCAGGAGTTGTTTAACAGCATTCGCGACAACGCGCAGCGTCCCCTGCCGGACGGCCGCGACCGTCCGCGTTACGACCCTTGACCGACCCCGGCCTCGCCGGGTGAAATCGCCCTGCCCGGCGCGAATCGGTGCGCCGGTGTTCGTTGTTCGCGGCGACCTGTGAAGTGGAACCGAATTATGGCCGCTACCCTGATCGGGTTCGCTGGCTCTGCCCTGTCGGCAGAGCTGCTTTCCACTTTGCCCTCGCTCTCTTTTTGGGACGCGATGTTTTCAGCCCGGGCCGGCGCCGGTTACAAGGACAATGTGTTTCTCGCGCACGATGAGGTGCAGCCCAGCGCCCTGCTCTCCGCCGGCGGCGAGATCATCGTCCTGCGGGTGGCGGCGCTGGGGCCGCAGTTCAGCTTCCTCGCCACTGGCGACGTGAACCGCTTTCCCGCCGCCTCGCACACCGAGAGCACCGCCTTCAGCCAGGCGCAACTGGAACAGGAGTTCGGCGGCTCGTGGAAGGCCTCGTTGGCGGCGGAATACTTCTTCCAGGACCAGGTGGTGGATCTCTCGATTTCCGAAACCAACCGGGAGGCCGTCCCCGCGCTGGGGCACACGCTCACCTTGCGGCCCGGAGTTCGGCAAGACTTGCCTCAGCAATTTTGGCTTTCGCTCGAAACTCCGGCCTCCCGACAATTCTTCGAATCGCCCTTGGATGATTACTGGGAGGTCGGCCCGAGACTCACCCTTGGCCACGGTTACGGACGCGGTTCGCACCTGGCCTTGAGCTACGCCGCCTTGTGGCGCCTTTACGACACCGAACCGGCACGCACCGACAGCGGGCAGGCGATCACCAACGAAACCCGGCGTTTGTTCCAGCAGGAGGTGCGCCTGGCGTGGCGGCATTTCTGGGATGAACCGAAACACTGGCGCACCACCCTGGCACTCGCCGGGCGAGTCAATGACGAGAATAGTGGAGGCTACTTTGACTACGTCCGCCCGCTGGCCTCGGCACAGATTCAATACCGCGCCAAGCCCTGGGAAATCACCGCTGAAACCCGCCTGGCCCGTTATGACTTTGAGGAGCAGACGGTCAGCGCCACCGATTCGTCAAAGCGCCGTCGGACCGACTGGTCGGCGGAAGTCCGCGTCGAGCGGCTGCTTGGAAAGCATTTCCGCTTCATCGCCAGCTACGAGCATGAACAGACATTGTCGAACGACGAACTCGAGACCTACACGGTCAACACCGTGAGCGGTGCCTTTCAGTGGGAATTCTAGACCGACGGCGTGACATGGAGAAAATCCGGCAACTCGAAGAACTCGTCCGGCGCGTCCGCCGCGTGCCGGTGCTGGTAATCAGCCTGGCGCTGGCGGTCCTGGCCGGGGTGATCCTGCTCACCGCGCTGCAACTGCGTCAGAGCATTCGCCAGCAGATTGCGGGACGCGACGCCGATGTCCTGCACGCGGTGGCAATGATGCACTATGCCGACGATGTTGCGGACGGTCTGGCGGGAACGGTCACCGACCCCGGCGGTCAGTTGAGTGTGGTGTTGAAGACCGCCCAACTGCGCGGCGTGCTGGGCGTGCGGCTGTTCGACGCCGACGGCCGTTTCGTGGATCTCTTCCCGTTCGACCTGACCGAGCAGCCGCTGGATGAGACATCGCTCCCGGCACTGCGGCGACTGGACCACGTCACCCGCTTTCGTCCGCGCGTGCGGTGGGAGGAACTCTTCCTCTATCCGGTACAACCCGGCCAGGGCGCGGAAACCATTCCCGTGTTGGAGGTCCTTGTGCCGCTGCATACGGAGCGGACCTCGCTCGCGGGGGTTGCGCAATTCCTCATTCAGGCCGATGGCATCGCGGCGGAATACGAGCGATTGGATCGCCGCCTGATCCTCCAGGCACTGGCGGCTTTCGGCACCGGCGGCGCCATACTCGCGCTGACACTCGGGTGGGCGTTTCATCGGCTGCGGCTGGCCCAACGATTGTTAACCGAACGCACGGAGAACCTGCTCAAGGCCAACCAGGAACTCGCCCTGGCCGCCAAAACCTCGGCCCTGGGCGCGGTGGCGGCCCATCTGATTCACGGGCTGAAGAACCCCCTCGCCGGTTTGCAGAGTTTCGTCGGCGCCCGTGGCGCAGCCCCGGAGGCCGGCGAATCCTCCGACTGGGAGCAGGCGCTGGCTTCCACGCGCCGGATGCAGACCATGATCAATCAGGTCATCAGCGTCCTGCGGGAGGAGCAGAGCGCTGCGCGTTACGAGGTCACTTTGGCCGAGTGGGAGCAGGTCATCCGCGCCCGCGTGCAACCCTTCGCCCGAGAAAAGGGCGTCAACTTCGTCAGTGTGCTTGAAGCCCAGACCAGTCTGCCGAATCGCGTGGCGAACTTGGTGGCGCTGATTGTGGAGAATCTCGCTGAGAACGCCCTGCAAGCCACCCCCCCGGGCAAAGCGGTCACCTTGGCAGTGAGAAACGACCATGCACGACTGGTCTTCGAGGTGCGGGACGAAGGCGCGGGATTCCCGGCGGACATGCCGTTGTTCCTGCCCTGTCGTTCCACGAAGGAAGGCGGCACCGGCATTGGTTTGGCGCTCTGCAAACAACTGGCGTTACATCTGGGAGCGGAGTTGGATCTCGCCGCCAGTTCGCCCGGCGGGTGTGTGTTTGCGCTGCGGCTGCCTGCAACCTGGTCCCCCGAATCCGTCAGCGAAGCCCGCTTGCCGGGAAAAAATCCAGTGGCAGATTGACCCGGTCGTGAAGCTGCGGCGAACACTCCACCATCATTTTCAAAAGCCCGAGCGCCCGGATTCATCCCGTGGCTCTCTGGGCTGTCCCGGCTTAAACTACCGAACTGCACTGCTGGTGCTTCTGTCGTCCTCGATGATCGTTGCCACGGCTGTCGAATTCCCGCTGCGCTGGCGCTGGTCGAATCCCCTGCCGCACGGCGCGCACGTGTTTGACATGGCATACTCGTCCGCGGCGGGGTTGGCCGTGCAAGCCTGCGAGCGTGGACAGGTTTTCACCAGTTTCGACCTGGATCTCTGGCTGCCGCGCGCCACGGGAGTCACCAATGAACTCCGCGCCGCCGGTTTCCTCGGTCAACGAATGATAATCACCGGCGAGGCCGGCACCGTGCTTTATTCGGATGACGGTGAACACTTCCACACCGGCACGCTGCTCGACGGCCCGACGGGCGACTGGCTGGAGGCCGTGGCCACCTCGCCCTTGCTGGCCGTCGCTGCCGGGGACAATGGCGCGATTTATACCAGCACCAACGGCCAGGCCTGGAAACGTCAGAACAGCGGCACCAACACCTGGTTCTCCGGAGCCGCCGCCGGCCTGGGAAACTTCGTGGTCGTCGGCCAGCACGGCGTCATCCTGACCAGCCCCAACGGCATCGCCTGGACCAAGCGCGCGAGCGGCACCAGTCAGGCGCTGTACCGCGTCGGTTTCGGCAACGGACGATTCACAGCGGTGGGCAACGCCGGCGTGACGCTCTCCAGCACCAATGGCGGCTTGAACTGGTTTCCCGAATCTCCCGGCGCAACCAACGCGCTCAACCATGCGGCCACCGGTGGACTGGATCGCCTGCTGGTGGGCGCGAGTGAAGTGCGCGTGCAGGACAACGGAGTCTGGTCGAATGAACTGGCCAAGACCAACGGTCCGCCCGCCTGGACCTATTACTCCACCATCGGCTTGCCCGGTTTCTTCCTGATTGCCGGCCGGACCGGGTTGCAGGCGGAAGGTTATCAAATCGCGAGCGAACCCTACTTCTGGCTCACGCCGTTTGACAGCATCCGCCACTGGCTGTGGGACGCGATGTACCTGCCGGGCTTCTACCTTACCGTGGGCGACTACGGTACGGTCATGACCAGCGGCAACGGCGTGGATTGGACCTTGGAACTCGTGCCGCCGGCGGTCGCCAACACCACATTGCTCGGCATCGGCGGCACCACCAACCTGCTCGTGGCCGTCGGCGACAGCGGCTCGGTGATCATCAGCCCGCAAGTCCTGACCAACATCGTCATCACCAATGAAACCGGCGTCGTCACCCAGACCGTCGGTTCCGTGGGCGTGATCTGGCACTCCATTCCCAAGCCGACGACTGTGGACTTGCAGGGGGTCGCCGTCCTCAGCAACTCGCTTTATGTCATCACCGGCAGCAAGGGCACGGTGCTCACCAGTCTGGACGGATCGAATTGGACCGCGCGCGTGTCGAGCACCACCAACCTGCTGACCAGCGTGACCGAGTGGCCGGGGGGATTGGTCGCCGTGGGCGCGAGCGGCACCCTGATTTCCAGCTCGGACGGACTGTCCTGGACTCGGCGCACCATGAACACGACGAACTGGCTCTATCGGGTGCGCTGGCTCAACAATACCCTGATCACGGTCGGCCAGAACGGGACCATTCTGACCAGCACCGACGGCCTCTCATGGTCCAACCGTCCCAGCGGTACCGCCCAATGGCTCAACGATGTCTGTTTTGTCGGCGACACTTGGTTTGCCTTCGGCGTGGGCGGCACGGTGCTGACCAGTTCGAATCTTCTAAACTGGACCAGTCGCGGCACCGTCACCCGCAAGGCCCTCTACGGCGCGGCCACGGACTCGAAGCAACTCATCGCGGTCGGTGTCGAAGGGGCGATCCTCCGCTGCCAGGTGATTCCCGAGCTGACACCGGTTTCCTTTTTGGCTTACGCCCATGTCGGCACGAATGGATTCAGCCCGGCCTACAACGTATTCCTGTTCGGCGGCAAGCCGGACCAGATCTTCAGCCTGCACCGCACGACGAACATCGTGGATGCCGCCTGGTCCGCTGGCGCGGAACTCGAAATCTTCGATGGCTCCGGCACACTGTTTTACGTCGAAACCATCACCGGCACCAATCTGCCGCCCACCGAATACTATCGAACCCGGCTGCGGCCATAGTGGCAAGAGCACTTCGGCTCAATGAACTGATTACGTCGGACTCGAGTTCTGCCGCAAGCCTGGCGAGTTACTCACAACCGCAGTTGTTCACACCTGCGAACAACTTGTGCGACACCCGCCCGCCACAGTCATTTTCCGATTTTCCTGATGAATTACGGCGGGAATATCGTTCGCGTAACTTTTTTTGAAAATTTCCTTGAGTGCCCCAATAGGTGGTAGCAAGATTCACCCCGCTCCCCCACTAATGGGGGGAGTGAATTCAGTGTTAGAGTCGGATTTTCGAGGATTTAGCGATCATTTTGAAGTTTTTTGACGGGCGACCTTTTTTCTCGAATTCAGCAGGACACCAACAACTTTCAACGCATCAAATGAATACGACGATTGACGCAGAGCCAGAGGTTTCGATTTCAACCGCACCCCAACCCCGCCGCCGCACGGCGACCGTGACCGCCACCCGAACCAACAAGCAGACCCCCGCCACGACGAAGAAGTCTTTACCGGTCAAACGTGTCTTCAGCGACGCCAAGATCAAGCCGTTCGAACAGATCGAATGGGAACGGCGCACGGCCGAAATCACCGACGACGCCGGCAAGGTCATCTTCAAACAGGAGAACGTCGAGGTGCCGAAGTCCTGGTCGCCGCTGGCCACCAAGGTGGTCGTGTCGAAGTATTTTTACGGCGAACAAAACACGGCCGAGCGGGAGACCTCCGTGCGGCAACTCATCCACCGCATCACACGCACCATTGCCAACTGGGGGGTGAAGGACGGTTACTTCAGCCGGGCGGACGGCGAGGTGTTTTACGATGAATTGACCTGGCTTTGCCTGAACCAATACGGCGCGTTCAATTCGCCGGTCTGGTTCAATGTCGGCCTGCATCACGAGTACGGCATCGGCAGCGTGTCCTGCAAAGGCAACTGGTTTTTCAATCGCAAGACCCGCCAGGCCGAACGCGCCGCCACGCAGTACGAATATCCCCAGTGCAGCGCCTGCTTCATTCAGTCGGTGGAGGACAACATGGAGAGCATCATGAAACTGGCCCACGCCGAGGCCATGCTCTTCAAGTTCGGCTCGGGCACGGGCACGGACCTCTCCCCCATCCGCTCCAGCCGCGAAAAACTCAGTGGCGGCGGTCGGCCCAGCGGTCCGATGTCGTTCCTCAAGGTCTATGATCAGGTCGCCAATGTCGTGAAGAGCGGCGGCAAAACCCGTCGCGCCGCCAAGATGAACACCTTGCGCGACTGGCACGGCGACATAGAGGAATTCATTGACGCCAAGCAGAAGGAGGAACGCAAGGCGTGGGCCTTGATCGAACAAGGCTACGACGGCTCCTACAACGGCGACGCCTATGGCAGCGTCATGTATCAGAACGAGAATCTCTCGGTCCGCACCAGCGATCTCTTCATGGAAGCCGCCATCGCCGGCCGGGAATGGTGGACGCGCTCGATCACAACCGGCAAACCGCTCGATCGCAAGGACGCCGCCAAGCTTCTCACCAAGATTGCCGAAGGGACCTGGGTCTGCGGCGATCCGGGGATGCAGTACGACGACGCGATTCAAAAGTGGCACACCTGCAAGGGCACCGAGCCGATTCACTCCACCAACCCCTGCAGCGAGTATGTGTTCATCAACAACACCGCCTGCAACCTCGCGTCGCTGAACCTGATGAAGTTCAAGCGCGAGGACGGCAGGTTTGACATTGAACGCTTCAAGGCCGCTGTCCGCATCTTCATTACCGCGCAGGAGATTCTTGTGGACAATGCCAGCTACCCGACTCCGGACATCGCCGTCAACTCGCACATTTTCCGCACGCTCGGCCTGGGTTACGCGAACCTCGGCTCGCTGATCATGAGCTACGGGCTGCCTTACGACAGCGACGAAGGCCGTGCCCTGGCCGGCGCCATCACGGCGATCATGACCGGCCATGCCTACGAGCAAAGCGCCGAAATTGCCGCCAGCCTCGGTGCGTTTCCCGGTTACCACGACGCCCGTTGCGCCCACGTTCCCCAACCCCTCCAGCCGGACAACGTGGAGGCCATGCTGGGCGTCATGCGCCTGCACCGCGGCGCCGTGGAAGACATTCATCCGAGCGAGGAATTCGGTTATCTCAAGGACGAAGCCCGCCGTTGCTGGGATGCCGCCCTGGCCCGCGGGGAACAAGCCGGCTACCGCAACGCCCAGGTCACCGTGCTCGCGCCCACCGGCACCATCGCGTTCCTGATGGACTGCGACACCACCGGCGTCGAGCCGGACATCGCCCTGGTGAAATACAAACTGCTGGCGGGTGGCGGAACGTTGAACATCGTCAACCGCATCGTTCCACAGGCGTTGCAACGGCTGGGTTACAACTCCTCGGAAGTCGCGGCCATCATCGCGCACATCGAGAAATTCGACACCATCGAGGACATCGAGGAAAACGGGGTCACGGTCCGCAGCGGGCTGAAACCCGAGCACCTCCCGGTGTTCGATTGCGCGTTCAAACCCTTCCGCGGCAAACGCAGCATCCATTACCTGGCGCACCTGAAGATGATGGCGGCCGCGCAACCCTTCATCAGCGGCGCCATTTCCAAAACCGTCAACATGCCCAACGAAAGCACCGTCGAGGAAATCCGCGACACTTACGTGCAGGCCTGGAAAATGGGGCTCAAGTGTGTGGCCATTTACCGCGACGGCTCGAAGCGTTCCCAGCCGTTGAACACCCGCAAAGGCGGCGACAGTTCCACGGGCACGGCGACGAACGACACCGCCGCGCTCGAAGGCCGCATCAAGGAACTGGAAACGGAGATCGCGAGATTGCGCCTCGAGATCGGCAAGCCGCTCCGCCGCCGCCTGTCGGACACCCGCACCGCCATCACCCACAAGTTCGACATCGCCGGCCACGAGGGTTACCTCACCGTCGGCCTGTTCGATGATGGCCAGCCGGGTGAGTTGTTCATCACCATGGCCAAGGAAGGCTCGACCATCGGCGGCCTCATGGACAGCATCGGCACGCTGACCAGTCTGGCGCTGCAATACGGTGTGCCGCTCGATGCGCTGGTGCGGAAATTCGCCCATCAGCGCTTCGAGCCCAGCGGCTTCACCAAGAACGCGGACATTCGCAACGCCTCCTCCATCACCGACTACGTGTTCCGCTGGATGGCGATGCAGTTCGTTCCGGGTTACCGCGAAAGCGTCAGCGCGGCCCGCAACCAACCGGAACTGGCGATGCCCGGCCTGATGGAGGAAATCAAAAAAAAAATAAACCGGCCGGTGCCTGAACTGCCGTTGTCTGACGAGACTGACGTGCTGGACGTGGAAACACCCGGCACGACCAATGGCAACGGCCATGCCCAAGGCGCTCCCGCCACCTATGTGGTGAAGACCTTGAATGACTCGGTCGCGCACTTCCAGCAGGACGCACCGACTTGTCCCAACTGCGGCCATGTGGCCGTCCGCAATGGTGCCTGCTACAAGTGCCTCAACTGCGGAGAGAGTCTGGGCTGCTCCTGACTGATTGCTGAAATTCGACAGGCCGGGGAGCCACGGTCCCCGGCCTGTGGTTTTTGTTGGTACGCAGATACCCCTTGTATTCGCCAAGTCCGTGTGGTGACTGAAGCGACCCGCCGCCCCCAGCGGGTCATGCCGGGATAGTTCGCCGTCCGAACCCTTGCTTCATTTCCACAACCATGTGATCAGCGGCGCCAGCGCCAGACTCGGCAGGTAATCTGCCAGTTCCACCTTCTTGATCTCGAAGATGATCAAGCCCACGGTGCAGATGACCAGACCTCCCACGGCGTTGACCGAATCGAGCAGGCCGTGCGCGCGCAGGACAGGCTCCGCGTAAAAATTACAGGCCAGGGTGATGGTCCCTTGGAAAACGAACACCGGAAGCGCCGCCAGCATGCCGCCCGCGCCGAACAACGCCACGAAGCCCAGCATGGCGAGGCCGTCCATCACCGCCTTCACCGCGAGAGGATAGAAATAGCCCATCCCGCCGGGCTCCACCGGCAATCCGTCATGCACCGCGCCCAGAATGCCCAGCGGCGAGGCGCAAAACAGGATCGCGCAGGCGTTCATTCCGTTGCTGAAGCGGTGTGGATCGTTTGGCTTCGTGCTCTCGATCAGCCGCCGCGCATACTGGCCAAGATGATTCGAGGCCTTCTGGAACCGCAAGAGCCGTCCCACCAGGCGCCCGACCACGACGGCGATCAAGGCGATGGTAATCTGCTTGACCACCGTGGCGAACGGACCGTTGATGCTCAACCACGTCAGCCGCAGCCCGTAGAAAATCGTGAAAACTCCCAGGGCCGTCTTGAAGAAGGCCTGCGACTGCGCGGAGAGCGGGGTGGTGCGCATGAGACCCACCACCCCGCCCACCACGATTCCTGCCGCGTTCAAGATCGCGCCCGTCACGCGCAAGACTCAACCACGCCGCGCGCCGCGAGCAAAGCGCAAACTGCCACCCATCGCGGATTTCCCTCCGCCTGCCAACCGAACGCGCACTGGCCAAATCTTGAAGCCCCGTGGGGCGCATCTTGGTGGAACCACCGTAGCGCAGACTTCTCCCGATAGGTCGGGATATCGCGGGCTTCCAACCCGCAGACCGCGCTACTTCGCACAGCCAGCCGATTGGAAATCGGCGATACCGCAGGTTGGGAAACCTGCGCTACGGTGAGCCGATACCTGCTCTATGGTGGTTCGGTCAAGATGCGCCCGGCCCGGTGCCGTGATCGGGAAATTCATTGCTTCGCGCCTTCGCGCCGCTGCAAACTTGCCACACAATTCGACCGCGCATGGAACGCTCCATCCAAATCGCCCTGGTCGGCGCCGGCATGTTCGGCGGCGACGTCCACCTCCGCGCCTACGCCGACCTTCAACGCTTCGGCATCGCCGGCCAGCTCGCCCGTCTGGGCCTCGATCAACACGCCCGGGATTTCGCGGACGTGAAGTTTGATCTGGTGGCCGTTGCCACGCGCTCCGAAGCTTCCGCCAAACGATCCACCGATTTCTTCTCACGCATCACGAATTACGCCTCCCAAACGTACTTCGGCGAGACTCCCTGGCGCGACCTCTTGCGCGACTTCCCCGGCCTTGACGTCCTCGCGGTGGCCACGCCGGACCACCTGCACACGCCGCCGATTCTGGCCGGTTTGGAAAGAGGCGCGCACGTCCTCACGGAAAAGCCGATGTGCCTCGAAATCACCGAAGCCGACCAGATCATCGAACTGGCAAGGAAGCGGAACCGCATCGTGGCCGTGGACATGCACAAGCGATACGACCCCGACCATCTGCGCGTCCGCGACGACATCCAGAAACGCATCGGCGCGCCGCTCTACGGCACGGCGTATCTTGAGGAGCCGCTCGAAGTTTCCACGAGCACCTTCAAATGGGTCGAGCAAAGCGATCCGTTCAGCTACGTCGGTCCGCACTGGGTGGATTTGATCTGGCATTACTACCATAGCAAGCCCGTCTCTCTTACCGCCGTTGGCCAGAAAAAACGTCTCGTGCGCGACGGCATTAACGCTTACGACGCCGTGCAGGTCCGGGTGGATTTCGCCAACGGCATGAGCATCAATTTCCACAACAACTGGATCACGCCGCCGGATTTCGAAGGCCCGGTGAATCAAGGCCACGAGATCGTCGGGGCGGACGGCAAGGTGGAAAGCGACCAGCAATACCGCGGTTTCCGCTGGTGGAACGCCGGCGGCGGCTCGCGCACGAGCAACAACCACTTCACCCGTGAGGTGAGACGCCCCGACGGTTCGCCGGCTTACGTCGGCTACGGCGTGGACAGCCTCATCGCCGGGTTGGTGGCCATCTGCCGGATGAAATTTCTGAACGAGTCCCGCGAAGCTGTGGCGGACATTTATCCGACTGCCGAAGACGCGCGGATCGTTGTGGCCATTGTTCACGCCGCGCGCATCGTGCGTGACTTGAATTTCCAATACCTGAGCGAAGGCAGAGGCGCGCCGGTCACAGCGCGTTTCGGCGACGATGGAATCACAATTGTTGATCCGCTTCGTGGCGATGGGGCGTTCCAGAAGATTTACGGCAAGCCAGTTTGAAGCAACCCAGTGATGGTGTGGCTGTGTCCGCGGAAGCAGCCGCAGCAAGCCCGAAGGTCCGACACAGTTTCGGTGTCCGCGGCTGGCCTTTAACCCAGCCGCGCCCACAGCTTCCCCCCGCTTGACCACTCTCGAGCCACGCGACTACGCTCGGCCCATGAGCAACTCATCCGTCCGCGTCGCGCTGGCTGTGGTCCTGGCGTTCTCCGCTTCGGCATTGGGCCAGGCGACGCAGAGGGAAACCGCCAGGGCCGATGCGTTCGTGGCGCAGGCCGAAAGGGAACTCGCCGATCTTTCGGTCCAGGCCTATCGCGCGGAATGGATCAACGAAACCTATCTCACCGAGGACACGGACGCGCTGGCCGCGGAAATCAAAGCGCGCCTTACCGAATTGAGCGTGCGCTTCGCCAAGGGCGCGGCGAAGTTCGATGGCGTCAAGGGCTTGTCCTTCGACGTGCGCCGGAAGCTGGACTTCCTCAAACAGGGCATCGTTCTTCCCGCTCCGGAAAAGCCGGGCGCGGCCAACGAGCTGAGCACACTCGCCACGAAGTTGCAGTCACAGTATGGCAAGGGCAAAGGCACGCTCGATGGCAAGCCGATCAACGGCTCGGACATCGAGGCGGCGATGGGCACGGTGCGCGATCCGGCCAAACTCCAGGAGATGTGGACGAGCTGGCACGACCAGGTCGGCGCGCCGATGCGTGAGGATTACAAGCGACTCGTCAGCATTGCCAACGAAGGCGCGAAGGAACTGGGCTACGCCGATGTCGGTGTGATGTGGCGTTCCGGCTACGACATGTCCGCCGAGGAGTTTTCCAGTGAAATGGAGCGGCTGTGGTCGCAGGTCAAACCGCTCTACGACCAGTTGCATTGCTACGTGCGCACCAAACTGAGCGAGCATTACGGCGCAAGTGTTCAGCCCCCCACCGGCCCCATCCGCGCCGACCTGCTCGGCAACATGTGGGCGCAGGAATGGGGGAACATTTACGATCTTGTCGCGCCCAAGGGCGTCGGCGACATCGGCTACAATCTCACCACGCTGCTCGCGGCCAAGGGCTACGACCCCATCAAAATGGTGAAGGATGGGGAAGCGTTCTACACCTCGCTGGGTCTGCCCGCCCTGCCCGACACATTCTGGCAACGCTCCCAATTCGTGAAGCCGCGGGATCGTGAAGTCGTCTGCCATGCGTCCGCGTGGAACATTGACAACAAGGACGACCTCCGCATCAAGATGTGCATCAAGGTCAACGCCGACGACTTCGTGGTGATTCATCACGAACTCGGCCACAATTACTACCAACGCGCCTACAACCAGCAGCCGTTCCTTTATCTGAACGGCGCGCACGATGGATTCCACGAGGCCATCGGTGATTTCATCGCGCTGTCCATTACGCCCGAGTATCTGGTGCAAATTGGATTGCTGGATGCGTCGCGAGTGCCCAGCGCGGACAAGGACATCGGGCTGCTGCTGCGGCAGGCGTTGGACAAGGTGGCGTTCCTGCCCTTCGGTTTGCTGATGGACAAATGGCGCTGGGGCGTTTTCAGCGGCGAAACCAAACCCGGGGAATATCAGGCGGCCTGGACGGCATTGCGCCTGCGCTATCAAGGCATCGTGCCGCCGGTCGAGCGTCCGGCCACCGCCTTTGATCCCGGCGCCAAGTATCACATCCCGGGCAACACGCCTTATGCGCGCTATTTCCTGGCCGCGATTCTCCAGTTCCAATTCTATCAGGCCGCGGCCGACCAATCGGGCTGGAAAGGCCCGCTGCACCGTTGTTCGTTCTACGGCAACAAAGAGGTTGGCAAGCGCCTGAACCAGATGCTCGCGATGGGCGCGTCCAAACCGTGGCCCGACGCGCTGGAAACGTTCACCGGCAGCCGCAAGATGGATGGCTCGGCGATGATTGCCTATTTCCAACCACTCCTAAAGTGGCTGGTGGAACAAAACAGAGGCCGTCCGCTCGGGTGGTGAGGCACGGATGTCCAAGGCCCGACGGGCCGGCGGAGAATCGCCCACGGCGCAGG
Organism: Verrucomicrobiia bacterium; assembly: GCA_011525685.1. Lineage (GTDB taxonomy): Bacteria > Verrucomicrobiota > Verrucomicrobiia > Limisphaerales > JADLHS01 > WYBW01. Next base: position 9,424 of record WYBW01000074.1, on the reverse strand, counting down.
CGGTGGGGTGTGGCACAATCCATGAATATCTCCGCGAGGGCGATAAAAACAGATTCCCGGCCCGCAAGGTCTTTGCTGAATGGAAAGTCTCGCGCCAGTGGATGCCGCCCTGGCGCGGCCTACAGCACCAGCGGGAGACTGAATGGCAGGCAGACCGCCACACCACAAACTCGGATTTGCCACCGGAGCGGATTGGACACGACTCCGAAGTGAGGAGACTGTCCACGGGGAGAATCGGCATTCAGATCGGCAAGGGCAGGTTTTTCACCAGTAACTTTTTGCTTTTCGACGACAGTTCTGGAACGTTGCTGTCAGTCGAGCATGATCGCCAAGAGATTGTCCCCAGTCCTGGGCTTCGCCCGCCGTCCGCGCTCGCCGCGCGGAGGTCTCCAACTTTGGCGCTACGACGACGCAATGATCGCAGAAGGTTTCAGCAGGCGCTCAAAGCCTTGCCCACTCGCTTCGATGAGCGGCGCACTGGTTTTGCTATGGTTCGTCTTGAGCGCCGCGCCCCAGGTTTGCGGTGCGCTGCTGATCAGTGAATTCATGGCCGTCAATAATGGCTATCTGGCCGATGAAGACGGCCAGAGTCCGGACTGGATTGAAATTCAGAACACCAGCGGCGCGGAGGTGAATCTGGCAGGCTGGCATTTGACGGACAACGCCAGCGACCCGGCCAAGTGGACGTTTCCGGCGACGAATCTGCCGCCCTTCGGTCATTTGATTGTGTTCGCCTCCGGCAAGAACCGCGCGGTGGCGGGGCGCGAATTGCACACGAACTTCGAGCTTTCCAGCGAAGGGGAATCCCTGGCGCTGGTGGCGCCCGACGGCGTCACGGTGGCGCATGCGTACGCGCCCGCTTTTCCGCCGCAACGAGGCAACGTTTCTTTCGGGGTGTTCCTTGAATCCTTTGTGTCGCCGCTCGTGGTCACCGGCGCGACTGCGCGGGTGCTCGTGCCATCCAACGGCACGTTGGGGTTGAATTGGACCGCGCGGCTGTTCAACGATTCCACCTGGTTGAGCACGAACACGCCCGTGGGTTTCGCCGTGGGAACCGTGCCGACGCCGGTCCTCGCGCTGGACGTCAACGAGCGTGGAGTGAACGCCGCCACGACCACCCAGGCCGGTTTTGTCTCCTTCGTCATCAATTCGAACATCTCCACCAGCGCCATCGAGACGCAGGCCGTCACGCGCGTCTATGGCGGCATCTCCGTCACGGTTTCCAACACCGCCCCGTACGGATACGACGACCGTTTGCGCGACACACCCGTCAATGGCGGCGCGTTCACCGAATCGTTGCTCCTGCGCGACTTCATTTTTTCCCGCGACGACAGCGGAACGGGTGGGCTGGATGTGTGGCTGGCAGGGTTGACACCACACCAGGCGTATCGGTTTACGATCTGGTCGTTTGATTCCGGCAGCCTGAACACCCGCGTGTCGGACTGGTTCGCCAACGGCACGCAACTCATCAGCGACTACACCTTCAGCGGCGGCAATCTGCCGACTGCCAACGAGCAGTATCGCTTTGGTTTCGAGGCGCCGGCGGATGGAGCGGGGCGGATCTTGATTTCGGGCCGGCGGGACATGACCAGCACCACTTTTGGCGTGTTCCTCAACGCGCTGAAGGTGGAAACGCTGGCGTCTGTCCCGGTGACCAACGGCCTCGCCGCGCTGATGTTGAGCAATAACGCCTCGGCCTACGTCCGCGTCCCGTTTACGGTGGCGAATCCCGCCGAGTTCGACCTCCTGCGGTTGCGCATCCGTTACAACGATGGGTTTGTCGCCTATCTCAACGGACAATTGGTGGCGGCGCGCAATGCCCCGGCGCTCCCGCAGTGGAGTTCCGCAGCGACGGCCGCGCGTTCCGACGTGGAAACATTGGTGACGGAGGTGATCAACCTTCCCAACACGCCGGGACTGCTCGCAGCCGGTGAGAACGTGCTGGCGATTCATGGCATGAACGTCAACGCGAACGACGCCAATTTCCTGATCGCCCCGGAATTGGAAGGAGTCATTCACGGCGCACATCTCCCTCGATACTTCAGTCCGGCAACGCCCGGCGAACCCAATGATCCAGGTTATCTGGGTCTGGTGGCGGACCCGGAGTTCAGTGTGCCTCGCGGTTTTTACGACACGCCATTCACCGTGGCGATCACTTCGGCCACAGCGAGCGCTTCGATATATTGGACCACCAACGGCAGTTTGCCCTCGCCCACGAACGGCGCGCTCTACACCGCGCCGGTCACTGTCACCGGCAACACCTTTCTGCGGGCGGCTGCATTCTTGGCGGATCACGTCCCAAGTGTGGCGGTCACGCACACTTATCTCTTCCTGAATCAGGTGCTCCAGCAGCCGAACCATCCGCCCGGCTATCCGACTGTCTGGCAGGCGAGTTATCCCGCCGACTACGAAATGGACCCGAACGTGGTGAACCATCCGAACTACGGGAGCACTCTCTCCAATGATCTGCGGGCCATCCCCACGCTCTCAATTGTCAGCGAGCACGACACCTTCTGGCATCCTTCGACTGGCATCTATGTGGATGCGACGCGCTCGGGCATTCTGTGGGAGCGCGCGGCTTCGGTGGAGTTGTTCAACGGCGATAATACCTCCGAGTTCCAGATCAATTGCGGCGTGCGGATGCAGGGCAACGCCAGCCGCGACAACGTTCGTCTGGGCAAGCACGCTTTCCGGCTCTTGTTCAAGTCGGCTTACGGACCGTCGAAGCTGGATTACGACTGGTTCTCTGGCGGCGTCAGCCGCTTCGACAACATTGTCTTGCGCGCGTGCTTCACGGATTCCTGGGCGACACGGTATTCGGACACCAACCTGGTGGCGGGCTCGAGCTGGCGCGGCCAGCGCTACCGGCCCGAGGATTCACTCTACCTGCGCGACGTTTGGGTGAAGGATTCGCTGCGCGACATGGGTCATTTATCGGGCCGCGGCCGGTTCGTGCATCTTTATGTGAACGGCCTCTACTGGGGACTCTACAATCCCACCGAGCGGTTGGACGCTTCATTCCTCAGTCAGCATCTCGGCGGACTCGAGGCCGACTGGGACGTGCTCCGCGACTTCAGTGAACTGCTGGATGGCAGTCAGGATGACTGGGATCAGATGATGGCGCTGGTCAACGCCGGCATCACTTCGGAGTCCGCGTATCAGGCCGTGGCGGCACGGGTGGACCTCGAGAACCTCATTGACTACATGCTGTTGCACTTTCTGGGCGAGGCCGAGGACTGGCCGCACCACAACTGGTACGCCGCGCATCGCCGCGCCAACCCCATGACCGGCCTGCCCGCCACCAAATGGATCTTCCTGCCCTGGGATCAGGAAATCGTCCTGGACCAACTGGTTTCGCGCAACCGCGTGAGCGTGAACAACGACAACACCCCGGCCCGGATTTACTCGCAACTGCGCGGGTGGCCGGAGTTCCGCCGGTTGTTTGGTGACCGCGCGCAAAAACATCTCTTCCACACCGGCGCGCTCAGTGTCAGCAACAACCTCGCGCGGATGCAGTCGCTGGCGGCAACAATTGACCGCGCCATCGTCGGTGAGTCCGCCCGCTGGGGTGATGCCCGGGAATTCACCATCGGCCCGAATCCCGGCCACGGCCAGACCTTCACCCGCGACGAATGGTGGGTGCCGGAACTCCACAAGCTTTACACGAACTTCTTTCCCAACCTCAACGCCCTCACCCTCTCGCGTCTCCGTTCGGCCAGTCTGTATCCCGGTTTGGACGCGCCGCAGTTTTCCCAGTTCGGCGGTGACGTTCCGGCCGGATTCAGTCTCGGCATGACGCACGCCAATCCCGCCGGCGCGATCTATTTCACACTCGACGGCTCCGATCCGCGCACCTACGGCTCGGGCGGCATCGCGCCGTCGGCCCAGACTTATGAGACGCCGGTGCCGATCAACCAGCCGATGCTCATTCGGGCGCGGGTGTTGGCCGGCACGAATTGGAGCGCGTTGGTGGAGGCGACGTTCACGCCGCCCCAGGACTTGGGCAAACTGGCACTCACGGAACTCATGTATCATCCGCCCGACCTGGGGAACATCCCCGGCAATGATCTGGAGTTTCTCGAATTGAAGAATGTCGGCACCAATACCCTCAACCTGTCCGGCCTGACGTTCAGCACGGGAATCACCTTCGCCTTCCCCGACCCCACACTCGTTTTGCCCGGCGAATTTGTCGTGCTGGCGCGCAACGCCGCCGCGTTTGCGGTGAAGTATCCCGGGGTTGCCAGCCACGGCACCTACACCGGCCAGTTGGACAACAACGGGGAAACGGTGACGTTGTCGTTCCCGTCCGGCGGCAACGTGTTCTCGGTCACCTACAATGATCGCGCCCCGTGGCCGGTCACCGCCGATGGTCACGGTTTCTCACTGGTGCCGAAGCAACCGGGCTTCACGCAAGCGCCGGACAAGGGCGACAAGTGGCGCGCGAGCGCGTTGCCCGGCGGTTCGCCCGGGGCCGATGATGCCGCGCCCAATATTCCACCGATTTGGGTGAATGAAGTCCTCACCCACACCGACCCGCCCCAACGCGACACGGTGGAATTGCACAATCCCACCGGCGCGGATGTCAACCTTGGCGGTTGGTTTCTCACGGATGCGGCCGCCGCGCCAAAGAAGTATCGCCTCCCCGATGGCACCGTGTTGCCGGCGGGCGGTTATGCCGTTTTTGACGAGGACCAGTTCAACACCGGGACGGATGGCAACGTGCCGTTTGCGTTCAGCTCCCTCGGTGAAGAGGTTTATCTTTTTTCCGCCACCACCGACGGCCAACTGACGGGCTTCAGTCATGGCTTCGCCTTTGGCGCGGCCTTCAATGGCGTGAGCTTCGGAAGATTCGTAAACAGTGCGGGCGAGGAATTGTTCCCCGCCCAGACCGCGATGAGCCTGGGCGCACCCAACCCCGGCCCGCGCGTCGGCCCGATTGTGCTGAACGAAATCCACTATCACCCCGCCGGAGCCGAGGACGACGAGTTCATCGAACTGCTCAACATCAGCGACGAACCGGTGCCGTTGTTCGATCTCGAATATCCGACCAACACCTGGACTTTCCGGGGCATCGCCTACGCCTTCCCGTCCGGGATCACGCTGGGTCCGGCGGAATTGTTGTTGCTCGTGCCAATCGAACCGGACGTGTTCCGCGCCAAATACAACGTGGCGCCGGACGTGCAAATCCTTGGCCCCTATTCCGGCCGGCTCGACAACAGCGGCGAGCGCCTGGCCCTGGACGCGCCCGACGGCCTCACGGCGGGTGTTGTACCCTACGTCACCGTCGAGGAGGTGGGTTACAACGACGACTCGCCCTGGCCCTCGGCGGCCGATGGCAGCGGGCCTTCGCTGCAACGCCTGTCCGCCCTGGGGTTTGGCAACGACCCCAGCAACTGGGTGGCCGCCACGCCAACGCCCGGTCAGTTCTCGCCCACCGCCGACAGTGATGCCGACGGTCTGCCCGATGGGTGGGAAATCCCGCACGGCACGAACTGGAAAGCGCCCGACGCCCAGGCTGATTTGGATGGGGATGGCATGAGCAACTGGGAGGAATTCCTGGCCGGCACGCATCCCAACAATCCGGAGAGTTGCCTGCGGCTGGAAGCTTTTCGCGAGCAACCCGGCTCGGTGGTGTTGCAGTTCCTGGCCGTCTCGAACCGCACCTACAGCATTCTATGCTCGGACAACGTGAGCGCGCCGGGGTGGTCCAAACTGATGGACGCGCCCGCGCACGTCACCAATCGTGTCGAGACCGTGACAGACTCATCGGCAACGTCCGTTAGTCGCCTCTACCGGCTGGTGATTCCCATGCAACCGTGACTTCTCGGCGAGCAAGACCGGCTGGTTCTAGAGCGTCCAGCAAGAGACCAGGCAGGGCAAAACCCCATTGGCAGCTTGCGATTGACGCGGCCAAGCTTGAGAAGGCCTTCGCCGGTGAACTGAGGTTTGGGATTGGAGTTTTCGGATTTTGCAACGCGCCCGTTGTCCTCTAGTCTGGGCGCGATGAAATATCGGCGCTTTGGACGCACTGAGCTGGAGATGCCTGTCATTTCCTGCGGCGGGATGCGTTACCAGCACAAGTGGCAGGACGCGGACCCGAAAGAGATTCCACCGGAGAACCAGGCCAATCTCGAAGCCACGATCCGTCGCGCGCTGGAACTGGGCATCAACCACATCGAGACCGCCCGTGGCTACGGGTCGTCCGAGATGCAACTCGGCAACATCCTTCCCACCCTGCCCCGGGACAAAATCATCGTTCAGACCAAGGTCGCCCCAAAAGCCACGGCTCGAGAGTTTCTCGACACGTTTGAAACCTCGATGAAGTACCTGCGGCTGGAGTACGTGGACCTGCTGGCGTTGCACGGCATCAACAACCGTGAATTCCTCGACTGGTCGCTGCGGAAGGACGGTTGCCTGGCCGCCGCGCGCCAGCTTCAGCGCGAGGGCCGTTGCCGTTTTGTGGGTTTCTCCACTCACGCCACGACCGACATCATCTTGGAGGCCATCCAGCGGGGGGATTTCGATTACGTCAACCTGCACTGGTATTTTGTCAACGACCTGAACTGGCCCTGCATCGAAGCCGCCCGGGCGCGGGACATGGGCGTGTTCATCATCAGCCCGAACGACAAGGGGGGAAAACTTTACGAACCGCCGAAAAAGCTGGTGGACCTTTGTGCTCCACTCACGCCCATGCAGTTCAACGCGCTTTATTGCCTGGCGCGCCCCGAGGTCCACACGCTCAGTTGCGGCGCGAGCAAGCCCGGCGATTTCGACGAGCACGAGGCCGCGTTGGAGCATTACGACCGAATCCCCGAGACGATTGCGCCCATCGAAACCCGGTTGCGCGCCGAGATGGAACGCACGCTGGGCGCGGACTGGTGCGGGCGCTGGTTCGAGGGCGTGCCCAACTACGTGGATGTGCCCGGCCAGATCAATGTGATGGAAATCCTCCGGCTCTGGACTTACGCGAAGTCGCTGGACCTCGTGGCGTGGGGGAAGATGCGTTACAACCTGCTCGGGCAGGCGGACCACTGGTTTCCCGGCGAGAACGCCGCGAAAGCGCGGGAGGTCCATCTGGAAACCGCGCTCCGCCAAAGTCCGTTTGCAGATCGGATTCCCGCCATCCTCGTAGAAGCGCATCGCCTGTTGTTCGAGAAGCCGGTGAAGCGGTTGAGTGAAAGCTGACGCGCTTGGGCGTCAACTCCCTTTTCGCTGCCCAGCCGCCCGCCCGCTCCGGGCGGCCGGTGCATCTCACACCGTAACGCCGACTTTCCAGTCGGCGACTGGCCGGTTGGAAAACCGGCGTTACCCTCGCAACCCGGTGGGCAATCTCACGAACATTGACTACGCGACCAGTTCGGAGGTAAGCTTGGCCCATGATCCACTCAACCGCGTCACCCAGATGGTGGACGCCGTGGGCACCGCAACGTATGCCTGCTCCGCAGGCAGACCCCTGTGGACTGAGGACCAGCCTTCGCCAAGGCTTCGGTACGGCAGGCGGCCCGTGGGCCAATGACGACACGCACATTTGTCATCACGCCGACGGGGGAGGTTCACCCCGTGAGTTAACCGGGGACACGGGTGGTCGGCGAATTCCAAGCCAGTGCGCTCCTTTGCAGTGGCTCGCCACCGCCACCTTATCTCACGGGGAAGTTATCACCTATCTGGTCAACAGCAGCCAGGGCTTGGCGGCGAGCTACAAGTATGACGCCTATGGGAATCTGGTGAGCCAGAGCGGCAGTCTGGCTGGTGCGAACGTGTATCGCTTTTCGTCGAAGGAATGGCTGTCCACACCCGGCCTCTATTACTACGGCTACCGCTGGTACGCGCCAAACCTGCAACGGTGGCTGAATCGCGACCCCATTGGTGAACGCTACGACGCGAATCTCTATCGCTTCGTTTACAACTCGCCGCTCAACTACGTTGACCCGGACGGGTTGACCGCATGGGCGTTGTATCCGCCGCAAGGCTGGTTTGATCCGAGCATCCCGGCGATGATCCAAAGCCCCGAGTATCAGCAGGGTTTCCAAGAAGGGGCGGCACATGCGGCCCTGAAATGCTGGAACGCGCCGAATACGCTGATTGGTTTAGCTTGGGGCGGCGTCGGATATTTATTTGGTGCGGAAATTACTGCTGGCCACAATGCGATTCAGTTTGAGAACCACCCATTTATGCCGTGGGGTGCAATCACGCTTGGAAACACCATCAGTTATCCACCTGGTTTTGGGCCGAACTACACTCTCCCTAACGGAACTGTCGGCGCACACGAAATGCAGCATACATTTCAAGGCCAGGTTCTGGGGCCGTTTTATCTTCAGGCGAATTTGGCCGGAGGTTTGTACTCTCTGATTACGGCAGGAAATTGGCACGACAACAATTTTATGGAAGCCGGGCCGATGTCCAATCCACCTCGACCCTTCTGATGAGCTTACGTACCACGACGTCAAACCCACAAGCTGAAGCGCCGCGCGTACACTCGTGCTCCATCGGCGCATTATGCATCATCGCATTCGCGCTCATCTGGATTGCTGGCTGTACGAGGATACCGCATCTCGTTCTCTGGAACAACTCGGGCAGAACCCTCGTGATCGATTCTGATGCCAAGACCTATCACTGCGCACAAGATGAAGCGGTGAGAATGATATTCCCCGGAAATACTATGGCATTGTCGATCAGACATGGTCCGAGCGGCAGTTGGCTGTACGAGGTCCGCTATCCAGAAAAGAAGTTTATCATCAAGAACAGCATTTTTGTTCAAATTGAACCAGACGGTTCAATTCACCTCTTGGCTGGAGAAACCGTAGAACCTGCAAAGAGCTTCCCAAGGCAGCCCGTTGGTTTTCCTCTCCTTCCCCGACCATGAACCGGCGCACCAACTACAGCAGCGGTTCGCTCCACACGTTCCACCCGGACGTGAAGAACCAGTTGACCCACGCCACGCCGGTGGGCAAGCAGACCCACGATGACAATGGGAATCTGCTCTATGCCGCCGGGAGCTACCACGGTTACGCCTACGACGACGAGAACCGGCTGGTGCGCTGGTATTATTACGGCGCGGGCTACGACGGCGAAGGCCAGCCCACGTCGTCGGAGGACTGGCGGACGGACTTCGTGTATGACGGGTTGGGGCGATTGCGCAAGCGGGTGGAGTATGAAGTGGGCGGGTTGGAATGGTGGGTGTGGTCGGAGACGTATTACATTTACGACGGGATGCGCGTCATCCAAGAACGCAACGGGAGCAACACGCCGCATGTTAGTTACACCCGGGGGACGGATTTGAGCGGGAGTCTGGAGGGAGCGGGCGGGATTGGCGGATTGCTTGCGCGCAGTCACGCGTACCAAACGGCGAGTGGGAACTTCACCAACCATAATTACTACCACGCGGATGGGAACGGGAACATCACGTATCTGGTGAACAGCAGCC
>WYBW01000073.1 GCA_011525685.1 Verrucomicrobiia bacterium | reverse complement strand
CTGCACTGGCTGGCCCGGCAAGGACTGCGCCAGGCCCAACGCCGCAAAGCCACCCTCGTTGCCGCCTTCTGGAAGCAGGCTGATTTGAGCTTCTGAACTCACTATATTATGCAAGTATCAGTAGTTGAACATAAAAAGCTCTTTTAAGCGTCGGGCGTCGAGTGGAAAGTCGCCCGACGTTTTCGTTTTGCCGAGATGTTTTGTAGATACTCGCGCATGTATCCGGCTGGACCATCCCGCGCCTTGAGGTTCAGGAATGGTTTGATAGGACTCGCTGGAGCGCCTGGTAAACAAACTCAAGGCTGTCATTTTCCAGCTCTCGGCAGTAGCGGCTTGCCGGAGGCTCACGCAAGCGTATGCTCGCATCCGTGAAACGCAGACGCTTTTTTCAGTCGCTGGCGGCGACGTCCGCAGGCCTGCCGCTGCTGGCCAGTTCCGCCGTCCGGGCCGATGAAGCTGCGTCGGATTCCATGCTGCAAACGGTGCGCGGCGGGTTTGCGCTGGATGAGAACCGGGTGCGTTTCTACTCCAAAGCGATCAAGTCGCCATTCAAGGTGATGGTGATCGCGGATACGCACTTGTTTCGCGATGACGAGCGGGGCGAACCCCACCGTCCATACAGCGCGCGGATGGCGCGGGCCTATAATCAAACCCGCCATTTCAAGACCGGTGAACCCACCAATCCCGAAGCAGGCTTGGTGGAGGCATTGCGTCTGGCCAAGGAGGCGAAAGTGGAACTGGTCGCGTTGGTGGGGGACATGGTGAGTTTTCCATCGGAAGCGGCGGTTGAGTGGCTGGAAGCGCGGATGGCGGAAGCCGGCTTGCCTTATCTTTACGTGGCCGGAAATCACGATTGGCACTACGAAGGGATGGAAGGGTCATTGGAGGACTTGCGACGGACCTGGATCGAGAAACGGTTGCGCCCATTGTATCAGGGCCAGAATCCGTTGATGGCAGTGCGTGAAATCAACGGGGTGCGATTCGTGGCGCTGGATGATTCGCACTACGAGATTCTGCCGGAGCAATTGGAGTTTTATCGGGCGCAGGTGCGCACGGGAAAGCCGTTGGTGTTGTTGGTTCATATCCCGCTTTACGCCCCGGGCCGATCGGTGGGCTACGGGTGCGGCCATCCGCAATGGGGCGCAGCCACGGATCGCAACTTTGAACTGGAACGGCGTCCGCGCTGGCCGCAAGCGGGTCACTCGGAAGTGACGATGACCTTTCATCGGGAAGTGTTCAGCAGGCCCAGCCTGCTGGGCGTCTGCGCGGGCCACATCCATCGCTCTTCGCTGGACGTGTTGAATGGCATCCCGCAGATTGTGACCGATGCGAACGCGACGGGGGCATGCCTGCTCGCCGAGTTTCTTCCGGCAGACGGGTGAGTGTGTGACAAGCAGTTTGGATCAAAAGGGTCGGGAGACTGTGTTGGCGGCGACCAGCACTGGGCGGCGGTCTGTTGTCCAAGTGCCCGTCTGCCTCCCGCCAACTTCTCATCGTGCGAGAATCGCTCTAACAACCCGTCAAGAATGTAGGAGACGACGTCAGGAGTCTCTGGCAGAACTCTGCGAAATCGCGAACATTGCAGACTCGTCAGCGAGTGTAATGCCTCAGTCTTGCCCGGCGGTGGCGCTGATTTCCAATCTGCTGTATCGCCGGATTCCATTCGGCAGATCGGCCGAACGCTCGGAGACGCCGGCGCTATCCAAGGCCCGCGGATTGAAAGTCCGCGATACGGCAGGATGGAATCCTGCGTTACAAGCGTTCTCGCCGGGCAGGACTGAGGCATTACCTCGTCACTCCGTCTCCTGCAAAGGAAAGGGTTCTTTGACGGACTGCTAAACTACACTACAGCAAAACTTGAAAACCAAATCCTCACCAACATCGCTGAACCGTCGCGCCTTCGTTCGTCGCGGGCTGGCAGCTCTGGCGACTGTTTCCATCGTGCCCGGTTATGTGTTGGGCCTGCGCGGTCAGACGCCGCCCAGCCGGCGACTCAACCTCGCGGCGCTCGGCATGGGTGGTCGTGGCGGACAGATCGCCGGCATGTTTCGGTCGCAGAACATCCTCGCGGTCTGCGACGCTGACGCGCGTCAGGCGGAGAATGGCCGCAAGCATTATGGGGCGGCGCCGTTTTATCAGGATTACCGGCGTCTGCTGGACGATCACGGGAAGTCGCTCGACGGGGTGGTCATTGCCTCGGCGGACAACACGCACGCGATGCTTGCCGCGGCGGCGATGGAGCGCGGCAAACACGTGTTCTGCGAGAAGCCGCTCACCCGCACCATCGGTGAGGCGCGGGCGTTGCGCGCCCTGGCGGAGCGGCAGAAAGTCATCACCCAGATGGGCAACCAAGGGCACTCGTCGGATCGCATCCGCGACGTCTGCGAGTGGATTTGGGATGGCGCGATTGGCCGGGTTCACACGGTTCATGCCTGTTGCGGGAGCAACTACAGCCGGATCGAGCAATTGCCGCTGCTGGCGGAGCGTCCGCCCGTGCCGCCGGAGTTGAACTGGGATCTCTGGGTTGGCCCGGCGCCGTTTCAACCTTTCGCGCCGATGTATTTGCGCGGGAAGTGGCGGGGCTGGTCGGCGTTCGGTTGCGGCGTCATTGGCGATTGGGTCTGTCACGTGGTGGACCCGGCCTTCTGGGCGCTGGACCTCGGTTCACCCAGAGCGTTACTGGCCGAGGTCAGAAATTTTGATCCGGCCAGACACGGCGCGACTTTTCCGCCCGGGACCAAAATCACCTACGAGTTTCCCGGCAAAGGCTCGCGCGGCCCGGTGAAATTGATCTGGTATGACGGCATCGAACGCCCGCCGCATCTGCCGGAGTTGGGGAGCGGGAATGCGGTGCCCGGCACGGGCGCAATGATCGTGGGGGACGGCGGAGTGATCATGCACGGCTCGCACGGTGCGGGCAACGCGCAGATTCTTCCGGAGGAAAAGATGGCTACCTACAAGCGGCCGGCACAGAAACTCCGCCGGGTGCGCGGGTCGCACGCGGACGATTGGTTTGACGCCATCCACGAGGGGCGGCCGGCGGGATCGGATTTTGGTTACGGTGCCGCGCTCACGGAAATCGCACTGCTGGGCGTCATTGCACTGCGTTTCCCCGGGCAGCGACTGGAATGGGATGCCGCTGCGATGCGTTTCCGCAATTCGTCGGAAGCGAACCGGTTTGTGAACCCGCTGGCACGCAACCTCACTACCTGAATGAAGCGACTGCCCTCTTGCCAAAGGGCGGGCGAGCGACTGTTCGTGAAGCCGCGCGAAGTCGGAGTCTTGCTTGCGCTCCCCATCAACTCTTCCGGCGGCAACGCAGGAGCAACAGGCCACCGAGGCCGAGGAAAGCCAGGATGCCGGGTTCCGGGATCGCGACCACGTCTATCTCGAAAACCAGCGGCGACACGAAGGCCGCGGTCAGCCCATCGTCAACGCCCGTGAACGGGTTCACACCATCGAATGGGTCGCGCATCTGCCCGGCGGTGTTATCCACGGCATAGAGGCCGAACTGCAGGTGCGTGACGCCGGAAAGCAGTGTCGGGCTGGCATCATCGAAAATCTCGACCAGCGTCGAGCCCCATTGACCGCTGTTGATGGTGCCGGACGGGTCCGACTGGAAGTACCCGAGCAGGAGGAAGCTGTTGCCACCGTCAATCGAGTAATTCACGGTCGTGGTCGAAAAGACCCGGCCATCCTTGCCGTTGTTGCCGGTCAGAATGTGAATCCTGCTGATGTCGAAGATGCCGCCCAAATCGTAGCGCACCAGTTTGGCGGGATTGCCGGCGCCGGGAAAATCGTTCATCAACCCGGTTAGACCCGTGCCGCGGATGCCGGCGTCGTCGGTGAAGGCGGGCAGCCGGTCGAGCGGGTCGGAATTTGCGGGATGCCAGCCCAGGTCACCCGGCAACTCGGTGCCGATCAATCCCGAGAGCAGGTCGCCGACCACGATGGAGGGATTCAAGCTGGTTGATTCCGGGCCGTGGGTGGTGCTGAAAGTGGCGGCGCCATTCGCTACGCCGGTGATCAAGCCAAAGGTTGCCAGAGCCAATAGGATGTTTCGCATGTTCTGTCTCCGTGCTGAGGGTTGGTTCATACCGTGTTGCTTCTCCCAAGCTGTGCCGTTCAGGTGAACTGCCTTCGTGACAGCTTCATTTGAGGCGATTTTCCCCCTGAGCCAGGATGTGTCAATAACGGTTTTGGCATTTTTTCTGGCACGGGGCGCCTCTTGACGGCACCACCATTGAGCAATTGCCGGCTCACCGTAGCGCAGGTCTCCCAACCTGCGGTAGCGCCGATTTCCAATCGGCTGGCTGTGCGAAGTAGCGCGGTCTGCAGGTTGGAAACCCGCGATACAGCGGATTGGAAGTCTGCGCTACGGTGGTTCCAACAAGATGCTCCCCCTGGTATGCTTGGCGCCAAGTTCTGTGGTGGTTTCAGCTCCCGGCGAATTGATCCAGGGCTGGTGAGACCGCTTCGGCCATGAGTCACCCGGCAAGTGTCAGTCAAGGATGGGAGAGCAGGATGTCTCCTTGCCCTTTCACCTTTTGGACTGATCAACGGCAGGAGATGACTCATTGCTCGCCGAGGAGGCGTTGCCTAACTCGCGAAGGAAGACTTCCTTGAAGCGTATCTTGAGGCGGTCGCCTTTGTGAATTTGCAGCGCGAGGTGACCGCGCATCCCGACATTCCGCTGGCGATGGGTCGCGTCGTCCAGCACACCGGCGCCGTCCCAGTCCCGCACCACCACGCCGTTGAGCAGGGCGCGCACGTGCGTGCCGCGGGCGGTGATTTCGAGATCATTCCAAGCGGGCGTGTCATCGCTGTAAAACATCACCAGATTTGGTGGTGCCATTTCCGGTCGGGCATCGCTGACTTTGGGCAGACTGGGCGCGATCCACTTTTGCACGCCCCGCGTCTCGTCGTAGATAAATCCTGTGCGCCAGGGGCCGGGCGGGTGAATATCCAGTTGCGGACCGTCGAGCCACCCGGCCGCTTCATCGTAACGGCTGCGGAACTGCAAGCCGCTGTTCCCCGGGGAATCACGAAAGGTCTGGAACTTGAGGCGCAACTCGAAGTCGCCGAACTCGCGCTCCGATTGCAGCCAGATATAGTCATGGCGGTTGTCGGCCAGGGAGTCAGCGACGATGCAGCCGTCCTCCACGCGCCAGTAAATCTTCGACCGGTCCTCCGGTTTGCACTGCACCTTCCAACCCGCGAGGTTGGAGCCGTTGAAGAGCGGTTGCCAGTCTCCGGCGGCGGCGACGCCCAACATCGCAGACGTGGCGAGTGACACCGTGAGCAGGACCGTTGGTCTGAGATTCAGGGAAGGGCGCCGGACTGACGTTGTGCAACTCAGTGCGCTTTGAGATTGCGTCCGATTCATGGCACGCGATTTTGCGCCGGGCTGGTCGCGCGGCAAGCCGTTTTTCAGCCAGGAGACAAGCAAGGGTGCATCCCATTTTTTGCAGGGGGCGTCGGGCCGATGCCGTGGCGCAGACTTCCAGTCTGCCGGATCGCGGATTTCCAATCCGCAAACGCCGCGAACTCCTGGCCTGCCACGCCGTGTCTGGGCCAGCCGACCGGAGGTCGGCGATACCGCAGGTTGGGAAACCTGCGCTACGCCAGGAATCCCAACCTGCAATAAACTGAGATGCACCCGACAAGCAATCACGACAGCTCTTCGCGCTTGCCGGTGAGTGCTGCCTCTGGTACGACGCTGGCATGTTGTGGCATTGTTCGATTCGATGGGGTTCGCTGTTGCTCGCGTTGGTGACATGGATGGCCTCTTTTCCCTGTGATTCGTCCGCCGCCACGTACACCAACTTTCGCGCGCAGGCTTTCAAGCCGGCGGATGCCGTGAGCGACTTCATCAGTGGCAAGGAGGCGGATCCGGACGAGGATGGGCTGGCCAATTTCGTCGAACACGCGCTGGGCTTGGACCCGACGCGACCAGATGCGGAGCGAGGACTTCAATGGTGGCGCGACGGGGAGGGTTTGCGTGTGGCGTATCGCGCCGCCCACGCGCCGAGGGATGTCGAACTGCGGGTCGAATCTGCCAGCAACTTGAATGGCGGCGGCTGGCAACCGGTGGCGACGGCGGTTGAAGACACAGGCGCCGCCTTCGCCGAACACAAAGCACTACTCGCCCCCGGACCGTTGCAGGCGATGGCATTTCTGCGGGTCAATGCGGCCGAGGTCACGCCGCCGCCCGCCGAGCAACGTTGGGTGTGGTTTGAGGCCGAGAGCAGCGGCGGTGAAACGGGGCCGGAGCTTTCCAACAATGCCATGACGTGGATCAGTCCCGGCGGCAATGTTCAACGGAACGTCACCATTCCTTCCCCGGGCACGTATCAACTCTGGGTGCGCAAGTTTTGGAACCCGCAAGGGTTCCGCTGGCGTGTGGGCACGACCGATGCCTGGAAGGAGTCGCGCGAACAAACGCTCACGGACCTGGTGATTCTGGGCGGCAACGCCGGTCGTCGCGTGGGCTGGGCGAACGTGGGCAGCGTGACGCTGGAGGCCGGCGCGCGCACCTTCCGTCTCGAAGTGCTGGCCGGCGATTCCAACACCACGGCGTATGATTGCTTCCTCCTGACGCGCGATCCGTTCACCCCGCGCGGCAAACTCAAGCCCGACGAGCAGGCGCAGGTCAACCAGCCGGGCTGGTTCGCCTTCCAGCCCGCGCCGGATTCCTTCGGTTTCAGCCCGATTGACTTGCGCCACTTGAACGAACGCGAGGCCGGCGAAAAGGGATTCATTCGCGTGAACGGCGAGGATTTTGTTCATGAAAGGACCGGCGAGTCGGTCCGCTTCTGGGCGGTGAACGTGGGCATGGGTTTCGTGGGCAATGCCCGCGGCGAACTGGACAACTTCGCCCGCGCCATGGCCAAGCGCGGCGTCAACATGGTCCGCGTTCACGGCGCGATTTACACCAGCAGCGGCACAAACTTCGGGCGCGTGGACACCAACCGCGTCGCGCAGCTTCAGTATTTCATCAAGGCGCTCAAGCGCGAGGGGGTTTACACCAGCCTGAGCATTTATTTTCCGCTGTGGGTGCAACTGGGACCGGAGAACACCGCGTTCCCCGGCTATGGCGGCGGGAAGCATCCGTTCGCCTTGCTCTACTTCAACCCGGCGTTCCAGGAAATCTATCGCGAGTGGTGGCGTTACCTGTTGACCACGCCCAACCCGCACACGGGGCTGGCGATCAAGGACGATCCGGCGGTGGCGTTCGCCGAGATGTACAACGAGGACTCGACCTTGTTCTGGACGTTCAACCCGGACGCCGGCAACACGGGCAACATTCCCGATCCGCAACGCGCCTTGATGGAGAAACGGTTCGGCGACTGGCTGCTGGCGAAGTATCCCGGGCAAACGCTGGCGCAAATTCGCAGTGCGCGTTGGGCGAATCTCGGTTCACCGCAGGACGACTTTGCCAATGGCCGCGTCGGTTTCCGCGGCTTGTGGAATGTGTTCAACGACCGCACCAATCGGGACAAGGACACAGCGCAGTTTTTGACCGAGGTCATGCTTCAGTTTCACCGCGACACCTACGCCTATCTCAAGCAGGACCTCGGCTATCGCGGGCTGGTTTATTGCTCGAACTGGAAGACCGCCTCGGCCCAGTATCTCGATCCACTGGACAAATACGCCAACGTGGCGGCGGACTTCTTTGACCGGCACGGCTACTTCGGCGGCGTGCATAACGGTCCCAACGCCGCGTGGAACATCGAGGTCAACCAGACTTACGACGACCGCAGCGCGCTCAAGTTCCGCAGCGCCGACGGGGCGTCCGACGATTTCAGCAATCCGATTTTCGACATGATTTATCAACGGCAGCCCTCGGTGATCACGGAAGTGAACTGGCCGTTGCCCAATCGCTACCGCGCCGACATGGTGTTGATGGGCGCGGCCTACGGCGCGTTGCAAGGGAGCGATGCGATCTTCTGGTTCGCCGCCGGTTCGCCGGCGTGGGACGGGCTGCCCGGCAAGTTCTCGATCCAGACGCCCGTGGTGCAGGGCCAGTTTCCGGCCGCGGCGCTGATCTATCGGCAGGGTTTGGTGCGAACCGCTCCGCGCGTGGTTGACTTGCAACTGGCCGTCACCAATCTCTATGCGCTCCAAGGCACGCCGATGCCTGCCGCCCAGAATTTTGACCAACTCCGCGGCGACGATGTACCACCGGGCGGCACGCTCACCAATGTCAGTGCGATTGATTCGCTGGCGTTTCTGGTCGGTCGCGTGGGCGTGGACTTCGTGACCAACAGCGCGCCGCAGTCGCAGGTGCTGGACTTGTCGCCCTTCATCAATCGCACGAACAAACTGGTCCGCAGTCATACCGGCGAACTGGAGTGGGATTGGGGCGCGGGCAAACTGATGGTGAACGCGCCCGCTGCCCAGGGGGTGAGCGGCTTCTTGAGCACGCTGGGCACGGTGGAGTTGGACGGCGTTCGCATTGAGTCCGCGTTGGAGTACGGCACGATTCTGCTCGTGGCGCTTGACGGCAAACCCATCGCCGCCTCCGGGAAACTGTTGTTGCAAGTTACCAGCGAGGAACTGCCCTACGAATGGGCCACCAGCCAACCCTCCGGGGTCCGCACCATCAACAATCGCGGCACGGTGCCGCTCATGGTCAAAAACTTCGCCGGCACGGTCCGCCTCAAGCGTCCCGATGCCGCGGCGATGACGGTGGTGCCAGTGGACTTCAACGGCTACCGCCTCAGCGGCACTACCGTTCACGCGGACCTGATCCAGCTCACGCCCGAGTCGGCCTATTATCTCATCGAGAAGTGAGCCGGGCGTAGTTTGTTCCGGGGGACGGCAATCTTGAATGGAGGTGCTCAATTCATGAGGGATTTCTCCATCCGCCCTTTGGCTCAAATCAAAATTTGAACAGAAGACGGTTCTCCGCTTTCTTATCTCCGTTCACCTAACTCGAAATTGAGCATGACTATGAAACGAACATTGACCGCATTGACCCTGATGGCCACCGCCGCTCTCGCGTTCGCGGGGGCGGAAGTGGGAAAGCCCGCTCCCGATTTCACGGCGACGGACATCCATGGCAAAACGCACAAGTTGAGCGACTACAAGGGCCGGATCGTGGTGCTGGAGGCGTACAACCTCGACTGTCCTTATTGCGCGCACCATTTCAAGACCGGCGCGATGCAGGAATTGCAGGCCGAACTGGCCGAGCAGGGCGTCGTCTGGCTGCTCGTGAATTCGACCAATCCGAAGAACCCCAGCTATCGCACGCCCGAAAAGGCGAAGAAGGAATGGGACGCGCAGAAGATCAAGGCCACGGCCTGGCTTGATGACAGTTCCGGCACCATTGGCCGCGCCTACGGCATGAAGACCACGCCGCACATGTTCGTCATCGCCAAGGACGGCACGCTCGCCTACGACGGCGCGATTGATGACAACCCCCAGGCCAGCGGTGATCCGCGCAAGGCCCGCAACTACGTTCGCGAAGCCGTGACGAAACTTCTCTCCGGCGAGCGCCCCACCGTCACCCAGACCAAGCCTTATGGGTGCGGTGTGAAGTACGGCGGTTGAAAAAGTTTACCGCTGGTTCCCTCCGCAGGGCCGCGCTCGCAGGAGCGCGGCCTTTTCTTGATGCCAATCGCGTGACCTGCCCGGCCACCAGACCAGAGCATTGACCTGACCGGGGCTTGCCGCACAATCCGGCCATGGTCAGTGTGCCGAATCTGCTGAGTGGCACCCGGCTCGCTCTCGTGCCGGTGTTGCTTTCGCTGGCTTGGTTTGGCCTCGCCCGGACTTTTTTCGTCTGTTTGATCGTTTCCGTCCTCACCGACGCGGTGGACGGTTATCTGGCGCGCCGGTTGAACCAGACCACCCATCTGGGGGCCAAGCTGGATAGTTGGGCCGACTTGAGCACCCAGCTCTCGCTGCCACTTTGCGGGTGGTGGCTGCGACCGGAACTGGTGCGGCAGGAAGCGCCTTATCTGGCGGCTGGAATAGTCTTTTACTTGGCGGCCATCGCCGTCGGCTTTTTGAAGTTCCGCCGGCTCACCAGCTACCACTCCTGGGGTGGCAAATTCTCGGCCGTCACCGTGGCTGCGGCGGTCATTGTATTTTTCGCGAACGGCCCGGGCTGGCCGTTGCGAATCGCGATGCCGATTGTGATACTTTCCTGCCTTGAAGAAATCGCGATCACAGCGGTGTTGCCGGAGCGGCGAGACAACGTCCCTTCCCTCCGACATGCATTGCAAATCAGACGGGCATATTCCAGGAGCGGCTCCGTCACTTCCTAAACAGCCGGCAACCCAGCAAATGACGTCCTCGGAAGAACTCGACATGCCCCAACCCTCGCGCAAACTGCCGTGCGCTCTCGGAGTTTCACTGTATGAGCCAGCAGACATCCTCAAAAGCACGACGCAGATTGATGGTTGTTCTCCTGGCAGGTCTGCTGGTCACTGTCTCGGTTCTTCTCCTGAGCCGGCCCGAACCGTTACACGCCGGTAAGCCCGTTTCAGCCTGGGTGAAAGAGTGGTTGGAAAAGCCAGACCAGTCCATGGACCCCAACGCTCCCGAGCTGCGCAAACTGGAGGAAATTGGTGCCCCCGCCGTCGAGTGTCTCATCCAGACCATTCAAAAGCGGAACTTCCTGTATGGGTCAACCGGTTACTCCAATCTCCATGCTCGATTGCCGGAGGTTGTTTCCAAGCGGCTGCCGCAGCCCGTCTGGCCGGACTTGGTTCGCATTCGAGCTTGCTTCTCCCTGGGAGCGTTGGGGCCGCTTGCCAGGCCAGCGGTGCCTGTCTTGGTGGAACGTTTGGTGCATGAACATTCCTTGCGCAGTTTCGCGACTCACACGCTCAAAACCCTGGGAACAAACGCGGCGGCGGCAGTGCCATCTTTGCTGCCCGCGTTGCACAGCGAGGATGACCGAGTGGTCTTTGCCGCGGCCGAAGCGATTGCCGGGATCGTTCCCACCCAGCACGAAGTGGTGACTCGGATGCAGGCGGCACTCCAGAGCACAAATCCTCCATCGCGCCGAAAGGCCGCGCGAATCCTGGGCCTCTCTCGTCCTTTGACTCCATCCATCGAGGCGGCGCTTTTGGGGCGGTTGCGTGATTCGGATTCATGGGTGCGATTTTGGGCCGCGGAAGCGTTGCTTAAGGCGGGCTCGACCCACCAGGAGCCTTTGGACGTCATGCTGACCATGGTTCACGGACCGGAAATCAGCAGCCCAGGCGCGTTCTACGATCTTGCCCAAGTTCGACCGACCACGGCCGACATCTGCACGGTGCTCGTGGAGGGTTTCAAGCGCTACGAACCCAAGGTTTCCGGCTTTTCCTACTTTCACCGATACTTCGAGGAATTCAGTGCCGCCGACTCGAACGCAATTCCGGCGCTAATCAAAGCAACCGAGCGGACCAACAGCGTCCAGCTTCGCCGGCTCGCTGCCGAGGCGCTGCGAAGCATCGAGAAAAGTGCCAGGGAAGAGGCTCGCTCAGACGCTTCTGAGACACCCGTGGCGAAAGGTCGCCCGGACAGCACTGTCCCCGGAGACCGAGTGCCTTGACCAGAACGGAAATGAGCCACACTCGATTTGGGGTTGACCAACTGACCGTTGAGTTCGCGCCGGCCGGACACCGTTTCGGCCTGGTGACCAACGACGCCGCTCGGACAGCACGAGATGCGGCAATGCCGAGTCGTGTCGCACTGCAACAAGCCGGGATCAATCTGGTGCGGCTTTTCTCGCCCGAGCACGGCTTGGAAGCCAATGCCCGTGACGGCGCGGCGGTGGCCGATGGCGTTGATCATCTGACCGGGTTGCCGGTGGTCAGTCTTTATGGCGAACGCTTGCGGCCCGCACGCGAAGACTTGGCCGATCTGGACGCGGTGATCCTCGACTTGCCGGACATCGGCGCGCGGTTTTACACCTACCTCTGGACAATGTCTTTCATGCTCGAAGCGTGTGCCGAGGCCGGAGTGCGCATGATGGTGCTGGATCGTCCCAATCCTCTGGGCGGTGACCTGACCGCGGCGGAAGGCCCGATGCTCGACGTGGAAAACTGCTCCAGTTTCGTGGGGCGGGCCAGCATTCCCATCCGCCACTCCCTCACGATGGGAGAACTCGCGCGGCTCTTGAATGGGGAGTGGCACTTGAACGCCAAGCTGGAGGTGATTCCCTGCGCGGGCTGGAAGCGCTCGATGCGCTGGCCCGACACGGGGCTGCCGTTTGTCCCGACATCGCCGGCCATTTCGAGCTTCGAGTCCGCGCTGCTGTATCCGGGGATGTGTCTGTTTGAAGCAACCAATCTGAGCGTGGGCCGCGGAACTGATCGGCCTTTTCAAGTCGTCGGCGCGCCCTGGCTGAACGCGCAGTCCGTTGCGGAGGATTTCAACTCGCGCAGGGTTCACGGGCTGGTTGCCGAGGAATTCGCTTTCACACCGATTCAGCATGCATTCGCCGGCACCGATTGTCGCGGTGTGCGCTTGCACATCACCGACGAGAAATGCGCTCGACCGGTGAAAGCGGGATTGCATCTGCTCGCCGCCGTGATCCGCCGTCATCGTTGCCACTTCCAATGGGCCAACTATCACACGGTCGCCAATCCGGGCGGTGAGGGACATTTTGAACGGCTCATTGGCCGCATCGGAATCCGGGATGTCCTGGAGGAAAGTCCGTCCGACCTCGACCAGCGAATCCCTCGGTGGACGAGCGCGACCGGATGGTCGGAACGGGCGAAAGACTGGCTGCTTTACGCTTGAGAGAGGGCGCGTTGCCGGCGGACATGGTCAAAAAACTCTTCGGCCACAATGTACCCGACGCAGTTCGCGGTACCGCACCGGCAGGGATGCTCGCGGTAGTTCTCCAGGTCGTAACCGTAGTTGAACGTCAGTTCCTCGCCCGCCCGGATGTCGCGCAACGCCACGATCCAGACGCGGCCCTCGTCCAGTTCCGCCTCGCAGTTGGGCGCGCAACTGTGATTGAGCAAGCGCGCGGGATTCCAAGGCACGTTGCCATCGAGATCGTAGTCATCATCCAGCGTGAAAATGTATTCGTTGTTGGCTTCGCAGCGGAGCTGGGATTCAGCCTTGGAGATCTTCTCGCCGATGTACTCGATCACTTGGGTGCCGACCGGGATGTCCACGCGGGCGAAGCCGCCCAGACGGTCAATGTTGGATGGGCGAAAGTCAATCCATCCGTTCCCAGCGGCGGGCAGGTTGGCGTCGGCGGTCTCAGTCTGGGCAATGGCTTCCACGTTTGCTGTATTCGAGTTCAACAGTTTGAAATATCATCTGCAAATCCACCCGCAGAGTGCCGTATGAACCACGGGATTTCAATCCAACATCATCTCCGGCGCGAGAGAATTGATTCGCGAAAGAGCTTGGCATTTTGGACCGGCGGGTTCATGGTCGGGCCATGAAACGGTCCATGGCCAGCGGACCAGAGAGCTTGACTGAGGCGACCCGGGCAAAGGCGGGCACTGCTCCAAGCGGCAAAATTCATCCGGTCATCATCTACCCCTTCAAACCACCCGAGGAATACGCCGATCTGGAGGAGCTTTACCGGTTGATCGCCAGCCTCGACCGCGCCAAGGACAGATTTCACCGCCCGATCACGGTCATTGACCGCAAGACGCACGCTTCGCTCGAGGGCAACAAGCGATTCCTGGATTTCCGAAACCACGTGGTCGCGAAGTGTTCGGACATTCTGGATGCGTGGTGCGTGGACACCTGTCAAATGTGGTATTCGGGCTTGGGCGCCGCGTTCGAGCGCGGGTCGCCCGAGGACATTTACTGGCTGATTCCCGGCGACTTCAATTACGGCAGCGGCGTGGGCCGGGAGGTCTTGAGCCGTCTGCATGACCTGCCGGAAATCTGCCTCGAACTGGGCCAGGACATCTGCGTTGGCGAGATCTCGACCGACCACAATCACGCCAAGCGGTTGATTGACACCTACGGCACTTTCGCGCTGCTCTACAACTGGTTTCCCGCCGAGGCGTGTGAAATCCGCCAGTACACCGAATGGCCGCGGTCGGAGTTCTTCGCCGTGCGCCACGGTTTCCTGCGCGAGGTGCTCCGGCACCGCTGGTTCGCCTACGAGCAGACCGTCGTGATGCTGTTGCACGCCGTGTTCAACCACAAACGCATCTGCCGGTTTTCCGTGGGCCAGATTTCCGACCTGCCCGAGGGCCGCGAATCCCTCGCGTCCTGCGTGCAGCAGGTGGAGCGCACCGAGCGCGTGCTGAAAACCATCTGGCGCGAGCGCCACGCCGCCCGGCGCGATTGGGCCGAACAGTATCGGACGCTGGAACAACAATCCGAACAGATCCGGCAAACCGCCCTGATCATCCTCAAGCACGTGCTCGGCTGAGTCCGGCGTGACGTTTCCCGCAACATGAGGTCTGTTTGATCATGAACCCTTCTCGCTATGGAGCGCATCGGACCTTGCGGGCGGTGAACTTTGTCTGCAACGCGCCGCAGGCCCGGGCTGTCAGCCTGGTGGGCGATTTCAATCAATGGAACGCGACTGCCAACCCGATGAAGAGAATGCCCGACGGCGCGTGGTTTCTTACGCTGGAACTGCGGCATGGGCATCATCGCTATGCTTTCCTGGTGGACGGCCATCTCACCCTCGACCCGCGCGCTCAGGGCATCACCCGCAACGACGCAGGCGAACGCGTGAGCCTTGTGCCGGTGAGTTGAATACCGGAAGTTTCACTTGAGTCCACTCCTTGGACTCAGCATCGTAGAACAAGACAGGCAATTGACTTCGTGATCTTTATGAAGACGCCGGTTTCATCCGCTTGGATTCCGGGACTGTTGCTGGCCGTAGCCTGGCTGCCGGCTGGTTTCGCCCGGAATGACAACAACCCACAAGCCTTGGACGCCCCAGGCTCGACGGCCGAACAAACGACGGCAGAAAACTCCGTGACTCTGTCGAACCACCACTCTCGCGTCTTTCGTCCTTTGCCAGTGTTGGTGTCCGAATCCCCTGCCGTCGTCAGCAAACGTCAGCCGCCCCGGATGCGGCTTTCCCCTTGGACCAGCGAGGTCGTCAAGCTCGCCGAATCCGGCATCGAAGAGCAGGTGATCCTCTCGTTCATCGAAAACTCCGGCACGTTCAACCTGGGGGCGGACCAGATCATTTATCTCAATGACCTTGGCCTCTCCAGTGACATCGTCGCCGCCATGTTGCGGCACGATCAGGAAATCATTTCCGGTTTGAAGCCTTTGACGATCACAAGCCAACCAGATTGGGAATTCCCGTTTGACTTGACTCCAAAACCGAGCGGCGCGGTCGCGCCGAAGCCTGCCTCGACCCCGGCCGCCAAGCTGGGGTCCTCCCACGCGCCGATGTCGAGGCCCACGCCTCCGGCGCTGGTGGAGGACGGTGTGGCGGCTGATCATCTTTTCATGACGGCGCGGTTCACCTCGGTTCAGACAGCCACTATGGACGAAGCCGCGAACGCACCTTTGGGCGTCGTCCCAGCCCGGGCTCCCGCAGGGCAAAAGGAAAGTCCGTATCGCGTGCGACAACCGTTCCCCGAGGAAATTACCGCACCGATCATCATTGTCGGCGGCGGCCGGACGCCCAATACGCTGATTGTGGTGGGATTTCCGCGCGAAGCCCGCTGACACATCAGGGCTTGGCCGCCTCCACCGGACTCCACTCCCCGTCGTAGGTTGCGACCACCACGAATTCCTCGTCTGGCTCGGTGAAATCGGGGCCGGTGGTACTGGGCATCTCTCGAATGACGGGTTGGAGGGTCGTGTCCGATTTCGCAGCCTGGCGTTCCACCAGATCAGTTTCCTCGTCGCGGCAGCGGGCGGCTTCCATCACCAGACATTCCCACGACTCCTGCACGGTCCGCTGGGAGGGCGGCTCGAACGGTTTCAACCGAAATTCACCGCCGGTCAGGGACAGCAGTCGGTTAAACGCTCTGGCGCCCGTCAGGTCGCCGACGCTCGCATGGATGATCGCGCCGACCTCGATGTAAATCTCGCCGAGCATCTGCTCGTTGCGCACTTCGAGGATCAGTGAGCGCCGCCCGATGCACTCCATCTGGATGACCTCCTGCAAGCCCACCTGATGCAGCGCGCCGCTGAATCCTTCGCGACCTTCCCAGGAAACCAGTTCCTTCAACAAGTTGAACACCACTTTGCAGCCTTCGGGGGAAACCGGTTTCTCCATGAACAACTCCGCGCCACCGGCCAGGCACGCCGCGCGATTGGTTTCCGTGGCCCGCCCGGTCAGGACGGCGATCCTCACCCCCGGATGGCGCCGTTTGATCAAGCCAAGCACTTGAATGCCATCCACCATCGGCATGACGACGTCCAGCACGACGAGGTTGAAGTTGGTGCGTTGGAGCAGGGCGAGCGCCTGGTCGGCAGAGGCGGCGGTCTGAATGTCCCAACTTCCATCGGCCAGCGCGCCACACAACTCGGTGAACGTTTCGAGAAACGCCAGACTGTCGTCCACAAACAGCACCTGATACCTCCGCGCGGAAGGCCCGGCGGGCTTGGCCGGTTTCGTCGGTTCGCTGTCGGGTGGAGCGCCGGGTTGGGGCTGCTTCGCTCCGACCAGCATGGTGTTGGTGAATGTCGCCGCCGGCAGGCCGCCCACGGCCTCCGCCTCGAACCGGAGTTCCACTTCACCCAAGCGCAGGACCTGGCCGGCTTTCAACACCGCCTCCGAGATTCGCCGGCCCTGAAAATACGTGCCGTTGGTGGAGCAGAGATCATGCACCTCCAGTTCGTCACCGCGGACACGTACCTCGCAGTGCTGGCTGGAGACCGAGGTTTCCGAGAGCTTGAAGGCATTGCCGTCCACCCGCCCGATCGTAATCCAACCGGCACCCAATTCATGGGCCAAGCCTGCCAGCCCCGGGGTAAGAACAATCAGCCTCGCCATAACACTCAGCGATAAAACCTCACTTGGCCCGCCAAGGATGCAAGACTCAAACCAACCCTTGACGGGAATGTCCAGAAAACGCCGCCGTTCGCTGCCTTGCAGCGCACCTTGTCCCGGAGGCTCATAAGTACGCGCTATGAGGCCGATTCAGAGAGATTCGCTCACCCGCTCCGACCAGCTTTTGCCCTGCCCGCATCCAAGCCGGCCGCCTCTCGTCCAATTTCTTGACGGTCCTATGACGATTCTCAGCCAGTGTCGGCCCGGCCTTTCGAGCCGGACTCGCACACAGCCTTTCCATGGGTGTGGAAATTCATTTCCAGTTGAACCCCGTAAAGCCGCCAAAGGCAGGGTCGAACCTGCAGATCCGGGGAAGGGATGTGCTTTGGTGTTGAATTGGCGCACCCACTAGGAGTTGAACCTAGAACCTTCTGATCCGTAGTCAGATGCTCTATCCAATTGAGCTATGGGTGCCCAAGGCAGGGTAAAACTACAAATCCGCTCCAACGGCAGCAAGTTATTTCCGGACCGCCTCGCGCCGCATTTCAGCCGCCACTTTTTCCGCGGCGCGCATCACGCGCAGCACGTTCAATCCCGCGATCTTCTTGATGTCCTCCTTGCTGTAACCCCGCCGCAACAGCTCCGACAGCAGGGCGGGATACTTTGAAACATCCTCCAAACCTTCCGGCGGCAGACCACCGAAGCCGTCAAAGTCCGACCCGATGCCAATGTGGTCAATGCCCGCGACCTTGCGGATATGATCCACGTGATCGGCCACGTCGCTGAGGGTCGCTCGAACGAACTTCGGGCGCGCGCGACGCCACGCCGCCATGGCGCTTTCCACGGCGCGTTCGTCCTCGGGATGAAGCGCGCGAAGCCGTTCGCGCTCGTCGGACTGGGCGACAAACTCGTCCCGCTCGCTTTCAGCCACGTAGCCCGGCAGAAAACAAACCATCACCACGCCGCCGTTCGCGGCCGTGAGCTGAAGCACGTCATCCGGCACGTTGCGCGGATGGTCGCATACGGCCCGGGCTGAGGAATGGGAGAAAATCACCGGGGCCTTGGTGACGCGCAACGCGTCGCGCATGGTGTCGTCGGTCACGTGCGACAAGTCCACCAACATCCCCAGCCGGTTCATTTCCAGCACCACCTCCTCGCCAAACGCGGTCAGACCCTGATGTCTTGCGACATCGCCCGCTGCGTCGGCCCAATCGGTGTTCTTCGTGTGTGTGAGCGTCAGGTAACGCGCGCCCAGCCGGTACATCATCCGCAGCGTGGCTAGCGAGTTGTTGATGGAATGTCCGCCCTCCATGCCGATGAGCGAGGCGATCCTGCCCTTGCGATGGATGCGCTCGATGTCCGCCGCCGTCAGCGCCAGTTCGAACGTGTCCGGGTAGCGGGCGCACAACTGATGCACCAAGTCAATTTGCTCGAGGGTCATCTGCACCGCCTCGGCGCCGGGGAGTCGCGCCGGGACATAGACCGACCAGAATTGCGCGCCCACGCCGCCGGCCCGCAGTCGCGGAATGTCCGTGGTCCACGGGGGGCGCAGGCGGCTGGTGTCGCCGCGAAAATCCACGGCGGCGAGGTCGTTGCTCCGTTTGCGGTACTGCCACGGCACGTCGTTGTGCCCGTCAATCAGCGGCACTGTGCGCAACCATTGCCGGACTTCAGCGATCCGGGAATCGGCTTTGTCCGCGGCGGAACTTCGTTGTGAGGATAGAGTGGTGGCCATGCAGACGGAGAGCAGGGTTGAAGCGAACGCGTTGTTCATTGATGTCGCCGCCAGCTTGGCAACATCCCATCCACTCGCCAAGTGAAAGCGCATTACTTTGCAGACAAGTGATTGCCATCATGATTGATTCCAAGGGGGTCCGGCGCAATGGCTTTGCTGGGCCAGCCTCTTGGGTGATTCGTTCCGCCCGCTCTGACGCGGGCGGAGTTCTCGCAGCGCGAGAGCTGCGGCCACCAAGTCGGACGACCACTCTCTGCCGCGCCCGCGGGAAAGCTCCGGGTTGAAACGGCCTCGGTTTTCAATGTATGCTCCAGTGCAAATGAAACGATCTCTGTTCCTGGTTGCCTTGCTCGGTTTCGCGCTCGGGGTGAAAGCTCAGTCGCCCGATTCATTCCCGCTCTGGCCCGAAGGCGCTCCCGGCGCGCTGGGCAAGGAGGACAAGGACATCCCCACGCTTACCGTTTTCCTGCCGGCCGCCGACCATGCCAGTGGCGCGGCCATCGTGATTTTTCCGGGCGGTGGCTACGGAGGACTGGCGGATCATGAGGGAAGTCAGTACGCCCGTTGGTTGAACGAACTGGGCATCGCCGGTTTCGTTCTGAAATACCGCCTGGGCACGGGCGGCTATCGTCATCCGGCGATGTTGCAGGACGCCGCGCGGGCCGTGCGCACGGTGCGCGCCCGTGCCGGGGAATGGAAGCTCGACCCCAAGCGCGTCGGCATCATGGGCTCTTCCGCCGGCGGCCACCTTGCTTCGACGCTGCTCACACACTTCGACGCGGGCAACGCCGACGCTGCCGATCCGATCGAGCGTCAGAGTTCGCGGCCCGACCTGGGGATTCTTTGTTATCCAGTGATCAGCATGACGAGTCCGTTCACGCATCAAGGGTCGAAGCGGAATCTGCTTGGCCCGGACCCGTCGCCGGAACTGGCGCGGAAGCTCTCCAGCGAATTGCAGGTGACCAAGGACACACCGCCCTGTTTCATCTGGCACACGTGGGAGGACAAGGGCGTGCCGATCGAAAACTCCCTGTCGTTTGCGGAGGCGCTGCAGAAAAACGGAGTGCGCTTCGATCTGCACATCTATGAGCGCGGCCCACATGGCATCGGACTGGGCTCGCGAGAATGGAGACCGGAGCAACGGCATCCCTGGACGCGGGACTGCGAGTTTTGGTTGATGGAACGCGGGTTTGTGAATTGAACGTCCTGGACCGCCAAAACACCCCGGAACGGACCACTCGGCCAACTTCAATGGCGTCGGTGCTTCCGCACTCCACTCGCGCGGCGAGATTGTAATTGCCCGCGGCGGCGCGTTGTCCTACTTGTCTGGCAAAACTTAACAGAAAGGTCTTTATGGGATCGCTACTGCTTTTGATCGTGATCGTGATTGGCGCGCTGGCGCTGTTCGCCGTGTTCTTCGTGATTGGCGGCTACAACAAGCTGGTCACGTTGCGCAACCGGTTC
This sequence comes from Verrucomicrobiia bacterium, assembly GCA_011525685.1. Classification (GTDB taxonomy): domain Bacteria; phylum Verrucomicrobiota; class Verrucomicrobiia; order Limisphaerales; family JADLHS01; genus WYBW01. The sequence goes on along the minus strand of WYBW01000073.1, from coordinate 39,650 downwards.
AAGAACGCGTGGGCGCAGATTGACGTGCAACTCAAGCGGCGCTACGACCTGATTCCAAATCTCGTCGAGACCGCCAAGGGCTATCTCAAACACGAACGCGGCACGCTGGAGGCCGTGATCTCCGCGCGCAACGCCGCGTCGTCGGCCAGCACGCGGGTGGCGGCGGACCCCGCCAATCCGGAGGCGATGAAACAACTCATTGCCGCCGAAGGCACGTTGACCGGCACGCTGGGACGGTTGTTCGCCTTGTCCGAGGCTTACCCTGACCTCAAGGCCAATCAGACGATGATGCAGCTCATGGAAGAATTGACCTCAACGGAAAACAAGGTCTCCTTCGCCCGGCAGGCTTACAATGACAGCGTGATGGCCTACAACACGCAACGCGAGGTTTTCCCGAGCAACATCATCGCCGGCATGTTCAATTTCACCGCCGCCGAATTGTTCGCCGTGGAGAAACCCGAGGAACGCGAGGCGCCGAAGGTGCAGTTCTGAATGACCAATTGCCGATTGATAATTGGCAATGGATTTCTTCGCCCGCCAGGACAAGGCACGCAAGAACACCAAGCTGCTGGTGTTCTATTTCGTGATCGCCGTCCTGTTGATCATCGCGTCGGTTTACTTTGTGAGTCTGGTGGTGTTCGCCGGCGTCGCCGCCCAGGGCCGTCCTCCGCAAGCCGCGCCGGCGGTCGCCCTTTGGAATCCGCAACTGCTCTTGTATGTGGCGCTCGGCACGCTGGCGGTGGTGGCCTGTGGCAGCGCGGTCAAAATCTCCCAACTGTCCTCGGGCGGCGGCGCGGTGGCGCAATCGCTCGGCGGCCGGCGGCTCTCGCCCAACACCAACGTCCCGGACGAGCGCAAGCTGCTCAATGTCGTCGAGGAAATGGCCCTCGCCTCGGGCGTGCCTGTGCCGCAGGTTTATGTGCTCGATCGGGAAATGGGCATCAACGCCTTTGCCGCCGGTCATACTCCGGGCGACGCGGCCATTGGGGTGACTCGCGGCTGCATGCAACTGCTCAAGCGCGATGAATTGCAGGGAGTCATCGCGCACGAGTTCAGCCACATCCTCAACGGCGACATGCGTCTCAACCTCCGCCTCATGGGAATCATCTTCGGCATCCTGTGTCTCGCGGTCGTCGGGCGGGTTTTGATCTACACGCGCGGACGCAAGAATCCCCTGCCATTGCTGGGCCTGGCGCTGATCATCATCGGTTGGGTGGGAGTTTTCTTCGGGCGACTGATTCAAGCCGCCGTCAGCCGGCAGCGGGAATTCCTGGCGGACGCGGCGGCGGTGCAATTCACGCGCAACCCCGCGGGTCTGTCCGGCGCATTGCAGAAAATCGGCGGCTTGGTTTACGGCTCGAAACTCATCTCTCCTCACGCCGCGGAAGCCAGCCACATGTTTTTCGGGAATGGATTGGGCGAAGCTGCGTTGAACTCGCTGGCTACGCACCCGCCCTTGGAAAAGCGCATCCGGGCCATTGATCCGCATTGGGACGGCAAGTTCCCCCGTGTCGTCCAGCCCGCCGGTGACGAGGCCGCTTCAGAGCGCCCTCGCCAATCCCGCCCACCGGCCATTCCGCCGGTGATCCCTTTTCCGCAGCCGCACGCCTCTGCGTTGGCCGCTGCCAGTCTCAGTTCCACGTCCGTCCAGCCGCAGAACGTGCTTCCCAGTCTGGGCGCGCCGACGGCGCTGCACCTGCGCTATGCCGAGCAATTGCGCGACTCCCTCCCCGAGGGCATTCAAGCGGCCGCGCGCGAGCCGCTTAAAGCCGTCGCCCTGATTTATGCACTGCTCCTGAGCCACGACGGCGCCACCCGCGAACAACAACTCCTGCAACTCGCGCGGCAGGCCAGCCGGGAGGTCCACGAGACCACTGCGGCCCTCGTTCCAGAAGTCCAGCCGGTCGCCGCTCGCGCGCGCCTGCCCTTGGTGGAACTGGCCATGCCGGCGTTGCGAGAACTGCCGCTGGGAGAGTTTCAATCATTCACCCGCACCCTCAAGTGGCTCATCGAAAGCGACCGGCAGATTGACCTGTTTGAATTCGTTCTGCAGAAGATCATCCGCCACCATCTGGAGCCACACTTCGCCCACAAGCGTCCTCCCGCAGCCCAGTACTATTCGATCAAACCTTTGGTGGCCGACTGCGGCGTCTTGCTATCGGCCCTCGCGCACATCGGCGGCGCAGACCCCGCTCAGGCAGGAAACGCCTTCCGCAAGGGAGCGCCGCATCTGCGTGCCGGCGACCTTGAACTCAAACTGCTGCCGCGCGAAAAGGCCGGCCTGGCCGCCGTGGATGCGGCGCTCAACCGCCTCGCCCTCGCGGTGCCGCAGATCAAGAAGAACCTGCTGGAAGCCTGCGTCCAAGTTGTCGGTGCGGACGGCGTGATTCAGGAACACGAGGCCGAGTTGCTGCGGGCCATCGCCGACACGCTCGATTGTCCGATACCGCCGTTTGTGAAAGTGCCGTGAGCGTGATGCCCGCCTGAAAGGAACGGCCGCTTTCAATTCAAAGCCATTTCTTCAACCGGTCCCGCAGAATCTTTCGCGCGCGGTAAAGTCGAGATTCCACGGCCTTCGGAGTGACCTCAAGAATGGCCGCCGCTTCGGCCAGGCTCAGGTCTTCCCACTCGCACAAGACGATTGCCTCGCGCAAATCGTCGGGCAAACGGTTCACGGCGGCGCGAACGGCAGCCGCTCGTTCGGCGGCAAGCGCCTGTTCGCTTGGTGTCGGTTCGCCGGCTGAAAGTGAATTGGCAATGGGTTGCCCCGTGGTTTCTGAATCAGCGTCAAGCGATACGTTGGGGTGTCGTGCGCGCCAGCGAAATTGATTGCGAGCCAGATTCGCCGCAATCGTGTAGCACCACGTGGAGAATCTCTGATCCAAACGGAATGTCGCCCGGGCGCGGTAAACCCGCGCAAACGTCTCCTGCGCCGCGTCGTTGGCGTCATCCTCGTTGCCGAGCATCCGGCAAAGAAATTGGAACACGGGTGTGGCGTGGCGCTCCATCAAATCGTTGAGCGCCGCGTCGTGGCCGGCGATCAAGCGTTCCATGTCCGCCCGGTCGCGGGCGTCGGCCTCATTCGTGTCCATGTGAATGGCCGGCAGCACCAGACATGGATTGCTCGATCTGTTCGTGGAGGCCAAGCGTCAGGCGCTGCATCTCCGTGAGATAGCGTTTGCCCTGCTCCGGCGGCATCACCTGGCTGACTTCCGCGAAGTGACGCAACATTTGCAACTGGCACCGGGCGCGGAGTTCGCAAAGTTCCATGACCTTTTGCTCGATGGCTGCCGTAATGATCGCTTCCCCAATCAACGCCTGGTCCACCTCGCGCCTTTTGGCCGTGATGCTCTGGCACATCTCACGGCACTTGGGCAGGTAGCCCTCGTGCAGTTCACGAATGCGCGCAAGCTCACCTTCGCGCAGGCGGAACTCCTGTCGCAGCCAGGCAAGATCGTCCGCGGGATTGGCCAGGCGGCTGGCGCATAGTCGTTGCGAAACAAAAAACGCACCCGCAAACACCGCGACGCCAGCCGCGAGCGCGCCGAGCACTATGGCAAGGGATTGGCGCATGGCCATCAACGCAGCACGTCGGGGGCGACGGCTGCCAGGTAACGTGTCTGCGCATCGTGACGCGCGGTCTGGAAGCCTTCGCGAACCCCAAGCAACGCACCCATCAGAACCAGAACCGCTGCGCTGGCGAACGCGAGTTTTGGTCGCACGATCCAACTGGCAATCAAATCCAGCCAGTTCCGTTTTTCGACGGAGTGACCGGCTTCCGCACGCTCGATCCGGCGCCAGACTTCTTGCTGAAAGCGCGGTGGTAAAGGCGCGGCCGGCAGCGATTGGCGCAACATCGCACGCAGCCTGGCGTCATCCGGGTTTTGATTTTCTTCGTTCATTTGTCAAGCAGGTGGCGGATGTGCTCCGCCACCCACAGTTTAAGGACGGTTTTTCTCCATGACAATCCGCGCCTTACTTTGCGCAGCACGCCAGCGTCGCCGCGCAGGATGACTTGGCAAACTTGCAGCACGACAGGTTCGCATTCTCGGCGTGACGCGGGCTGCCGATGACCGCGCATTTTCGAGCTGTCAGGTTCGCGGAGACAGTAGTTCCCTTGACGTGATTCCCCTGATTGTCGAGTGCCCGGGGCGATCCGGTGAACCTGCGGTTCTCCGCGCTGACCGTCGCCTTCTCCATCGTGGCAGGGACAATCTTGATTTCATTGTCCAGAGCGCGCGGTGAACGCAATGGTTCGCCGGCATTCAGGCTGATGGTAATCGCGGTTAGTGTGACCGCGCCGATGATTGTGAGGATGTTTTTCGTTTTCATTTTCGTTTTCCGCTTTCGCCCAGCGACTCATCGCGCTGAAGCGTTCTCATGGCATTACCCCGGCGATGGCAAAATCCCGCACAAAACGATTGCGAAGTCATTTCCACGTCCTGGTTCAGGGCGAGGTTTGAGAATCTGGACTGCATTGGGTGTCGGTCCACACCGCCTGTTGAAAATAGTTGAAGGATTTTTTCGGATGTGGCGTATAATAAGCGCAGTCACACACGGAAAATGATTATGAAAAAGCTCAAAACACTGACGGCCATCACACTAGCAGCGGCTTACCTGACCGCGCCCCTGGCCGGTTTCGCCGCTGAAAAGAAGGTCGAAAAGCCCAAGCCTTATCCGCTCGATACCTGCATCGTGACCGACGAAAAGCTCGGTGGAATGGGCAAGCCCTACGTGTTCACGCACGAAGGTCGCGAGATCAAGATGTGCTGCAAGTCCTGCTTGAAGGATTTCAAGAAGGACCCCTCCAAGTTCATCAAGAAGCTGGAAGCCGCCGAAAAGAAGGCCAAGAAGTAATTTGCAAATGCCAAGATCGGGCTTGGAGGTCACGCCCAGCCTGATTAACTTGCTCCTGTGAAAAAGCCGTTGGTCATCCTGTTCAGCCTTTTGCTCGTCTGGGCGCAGGTGAGCTTGGCGGCGCCAACTTCAATCACTGGCGACTCGAACTCTCCCTGCACCTGCTGCGCCTGCGGCGGAACCGGTTGTTGCTTTTCCGAGTCTTCCTCCTCTCCCTCAACGTCCGTTCCTGCGCCGCCTCCAGCACGGTCAGGCATCGAACTGGGTGCGTTCTTTCCTGCCACGATCGCCGTGGCCTGGCTTTTGCCAGTTGTGGAGGCGACCGTACCGTTTTCTTCCGCGATAGACCTGCTGAGGTGTGCAGGCGTGCCGCTCTTCACGCGGCATTGCGCCCTGCTGATCTGATTCTTCCTTGTTCACGCCCGTAGTGTGTACCGCAACGACGCGTTGCGGGTTTTCGCTGTCCCCTGTCCGTGGAAGAATTGTGATCATGAAGAGAATTGTCCTCGCCAGTTTGATCGGGTGCGCAGCCATCGTGAAGGCCGATGAGCTTGTGGCCGGCGCCCACGCTCACCCCGGTCCTCTCCCCCAGCAGAGGGAGCATCGTCCGCCGATTCAGACGCAGGCGGAGATTTCAGGCACACGAGGATTGCTGGTCGCGAGTAATCAGCAATCGGAGATTGAACCCAGAGCCTCAGAATCATTGGCCCGCCCCCAATCGCCCTCCCTCTCCCCGGGGGAGAGGGCCGCGGTGAGGGCGGGCGTCAACCCTAATTCGGCTTCACCTGTTGCCTCACTGATGCTCACTGCCGAACTGGTCAATCAGTTCGCGGAGGAAATGCGCACCAACCATCCGGCGCTCGCCGCCGCCGCCGCCCGCACCAACGCGGCTGCCGCGTCCGTCGCGGCGGTCCGCACCTGGGAGGATCCGACACTCAAATTTGGCGGCATGGCCGCCGAGGAAATGATGCGCGCCGAAGATGGTGACATTGCCTATGGCGTGGAACAGAAGCTGCCGCTCTGGGGCAAACCCAAGCTCGCCCGCAACGTGGCCCGCGCCGAACTCGCCGTCGAGATGGCCGATGCCGAAATGCGCTTCCAGGAATTGCGCAGCGAACTGGCAAGAGCGCTCTTCCGCGCTTCCTTCGCCGGACAAACCGTTGCCATCGGCGAACAGGACCTGGCCTATCTCCAAACGCTCGCCGAAACCACTGAAGCCAGCTACGGCGTGGGCGGCGCGTCCCAGTTCGATTTACTCCAGGTCCAGAACGAACGCGCCAAACGGGCCGAACAGTTGAAGACCGACCGCGCCCGGCTCGCCCAATCGCAGCTCGCACTCAACCGCCTCTTGAACCGTGAACTGAACACGCCTTGGCCCACGCTCGAACTGCCCCCGCTCGCCGGGCCGGTGTTTTTCAATCAACGGCTCGTGGAGTTTGCGCTCAGGAATGAACCGCGCCTGCTCGTGAAGCGCGAGCAAATCAAGCAAGCCGAAGCCATGGTCGCGGAGACGCGCCGGATGCGCGTGCCCGACGTCATGCTGGGCGCGGAGAGCCGCAACTACTCCGGCAACGGCGAATGGCGGCAGGCCGAGTTCATGCTCAGTTTCAATCTCCCCCTGTTCAATCGCGCCAAATACCGTGCCGACCTGCAGCGCAGCGAAGCCCGGCTCAAAACCGTTGAAGCCGAAACGGCCGATTACACACTGGCGGTGCGCGAGGAGGTTCACAATCTCACCGTGCAGATTGACGCCGCGCGTCGCGAGGCGGTGCTTTATCGCGACGAGATCATTCCCCGCAGCGAAACCGCGCTCGCCAGCGCCCGCGCCGCCTGGGAAGCGGGTCGGGGCATGTTTCGCGACGTGCTCGACGCGCGTCGCATGTTGCTCGACGCACGCCTCATGTTCGCCCGCGCCGTGGCCGAGCAATACCAGATGATGTCTGAACTCGTCCTGTGCTGCGGCCTTGGCGATCTCGAAGCCCTCCAAATGATCGGTGCGCAACCGGATTTACCCGAGAACAACTCCACACTTCCATGAAATCAATTTGTCACTCGTTCCCTAAATGGGTCGTATGTGTCCTATCGGTCGCATCATTGCTGATGGGCTGCGAAAAGCCCCGTCCCGCCGATGCCCAGGCCGAACGCAAGGTGCTCTACTACCAGAGTGCCATGCATCCGTGGATCAAGTCGGATCAGCCGGGTCGCTGCACCATTTGTGGCATGGAACTCACGCCGGTTTACGAAGGCGAATCCGGCCTCGACCTGGGCGATGTGGTGCCGCTCTCCGCAACCGCAATCAGCGTGCTCAACGTGCAAACCGAGGAAGCGGCAGTGCGTCCGCTGGCCAAAACCCTCGTCGTCGCGGGCACGATTGAAGCCGACGAGTCGCGTCGCCGCGTGTTGTCCGCTTATGTGGGCGGACGGATTGACAAACTGCACGTCAACTACGTCGGCGCGGAGGTCAAGGAAGGCGAACCGCTCGCCGAGTTCTACAGCCCGATGTTGCTGCAAGCCGAGCGCGAGTATCGTTCGCTGGCCGGTGCAGCCAGTGCCGACTTGCGCAAAGCCGCGGCGCTGCGGTTGCGTCAACTGGGGCTCACGGAGAAACAGCTTGAAGCCCTGGACGCCAAACCCGCCGACGCATTGACCTCGCAGATTCTTGCGCCCATCAGCGGCACGGTCGTCGAGCGCAACGTGTACGCGGGACAATACGTGATGGAAGGCGAAAAGCTCTTCGCGCTCGCCGACTTTTCGACCATGTGGTTTCAGTTCCCCGTTTACGAACAGGATTTGCCGTGGATCAGAGCCGGCCTCAAGGTGGACGTCACCACGCCTTCGCTGCCGGGCAAAACGTTTATCGGCGAAATCACGTTCATTGACCCGAACTTCGACAACTCGACGCGCTCAACCAGAGTGCGTGTCGAACTTGCAAATCCGCCGGTCGAGGGACGACGCCTCTTGCTGAATCGGCTCTATGCCGACGGGCGGATTCAACTTGCCGCGCCGGAGGTGCTCACGGTCCCCCGCTCCGCGGTGATTCAGACCGGGACGGAAGCCGTCGTGTACGTGGACCAGGGCGATGGCAATTACGCGCGGCGCGAGCTGCAGATTGGCCGGCGCGGGGACGCCCTGGTGGAAGTGCTCGCCGGCCTGGACGCGGGCGAAAAGGTGGTTGTGAACGGTAATCTGCTGATTGACGGCCAGGCGGAGATGAACCGCGCGTTTACGAGGCCCATGACGCAACCCATGACTCCCGCAGTCCCGGATGGCGATCTTCCCCCGCTAACTGAGGCGCAACGGGAGGCGGTCCGGACATTCTTCGCGCTGGTGGATGGCCTGGGCGCGGCGCTGGCGGCGGATGACCTGGAGCGGTTCAATCGCGATGCGGTCAAGGCTCACGACGCGGCGGCGACGTTGTATGCCGCGTTCACCGGCAGCGAGGCATGGCAGCCGTTTGTCCTGGCGGTCGAGGGCGGTTCGCATCTCTCTCGCGTGACCGATCTCAAAGAAGCGCGCCGGTCGTTTTATCCATTGAGCACGGCGACCGTGGTGTTGGCGCAGGCGGCTCAGCGGAACAAATCTGCCCCGGTCGAACTCAAAGTCTTCCGTTGTCCGATGACCAAGGAATCCTTCCCCGGCGCGCCGAATCGCGCGGAGTGGATTCAGTTTCAGCCCACAGTGCGCAACCCGTGGTTCGGCGCCGAGATGCTGGAGTGCGGAATGGAGGTCAAATGAAGGCGGTGAACACATTTGTGAAACGCTCGCCCTCACCCCGGCCCTCTCCCCCGCGGAGAGGGAGAATCGTCGCCTGCCGGTCGGCGTTGCGGACGATTTCAGAAATAGCGGGGACGCCCACTGCTGTTCCCTCTCCTGGGGGAGAGGGTCAGGGTGAGGGGGAACGGCAACCGGGGAGACTGGCACGATGATCCCGCGCATCATCGAATGGAGTTTGCGCAACCGCTTCCTCGTGCTGTGCGGGACGCTCATGATCATCGCGCTGGGTGTGCGCGCGGTGTTCCGCACCCCGGTGGATGCGATTCCCGATCTCTCCGAGAATCAGGTGCTCGTTTATGCGGACTGGATGGGCCGCAGTCCGCAGGAGGTCGAGGATCAAGTCACCTTTCCGCTCTCGACCGGTCTGCAAGGGCTGGCGGGCGTGAAGGACGTGCGCGCGGTTTCCATGTTCGGGTTCTCGCTCCTCACGATCATCTTCGAGGACAACGTGGACACTTACTTCGCCCGGACGCGCGTGCTGGAGCGGCTCAATTATCTGCAAGCCGCCATGCCCGAGGGCGTGAAGCCGCAACTCGGCCCGGACGCGACCGGTCTCGGGTGGGTTTATCAATACTACCTGCACGTTGACCCGGCCAAAGCGCCCGCCGGCGGCTACGACCTCGGCAAATTGCGCGCGGTGCAAGACTGGTTCATCCGCTATCAGCTCGCCAGTGTGCAGGGCGTGGCGGAGGTGGCGAGCATCGGCGGCTTCGTGAAGCAATATCAAATCGAACTGTCCTCCAGCAAGATGCGTGCAACAGGTGTCACGCTGGGCGAAGTGATGGCTGCCGTGCAGAACGCGAACCTGAACGTCGGCGGCAAGGTCATTGAGGAGAATGGCGCGGAATTTGTCCTGCGCGGCATCGGTTTGGTTGAGAGCATCGAAGACTTGGAACTCATCGCGGTAAAGGCGGTGAACGGTGTGCCGGTGTATCTGAAGGACCTGGCCACCGTGCAAATCGGCGGCGATTTTCGGCGCGGGGCGTTGGATATCAACGGTCAGGAAGCCGTCGGCGGCACGGTGGTGATGCGCACCGGCGAAAACGCCAAAGCCGTCATCGAACGCGTGAAGGCCAAAATCGCGCAAATCTCCCCCAGTCTGCCGCCGGGGATTTCCATCCGGCCCTTCTACGACCGCAGCACGCTGATTGACCGCACGATCAACACGCTCAAACACGCGTTGATCGAGGAAATCATCCTTGTGACGCTGGCGCACATCATTTTCCTCTGGCACTTCCGCAGCATCCTCATCGTGACGTTGCCGCTGCCGATCTCGATTCTGATTTCGTTCCTGCTGATGAAAGAATTCGGCATCACGAGCAACATCATGTCGTTGACCGGCATTGCCATCGCCATCGGCGTGCTGGTGGACGCGGCGATTGTGGTGACGGAGAATGTGATCCGGCATTGTGAACGCGCTGAAGAAGAGAAAGTGAGAAAGTGGGAAAGTGAGCAGGTGAGGACCGGCGATTCCCACTCACCCACTTTTCCACCTGCCCACTTTCAACGCCTGACCGCGAAGGAGACATGGGAAATAACCCTCGTCGCTTGCAAGCAAGTCGGCCGCCCCATCTTCTTCGCGATGGCCATCATCATCTTGGCGTTCGTGCCGGTGTTCGCGCTCGGAGGGCAGGAAGGCAAATTGTTCCATCCGCTCGCCTGGACGAAGACCTTTGCGATGATCGGCTCGACTGTGCTGGCGGTGACGCTCGTGCCGGTGTTGTGCAGCCTGCTGGTGCGCGGGCCGTTTCACGCCGAGGACCGCAACTGGGTGATGCGGTTTCTGCTCAAACTCTACGATCCCGCGCTGAACTGGGCGTTGAAACATCGCATCACGGTCGTCGGAATGGCAGCGCTGTTGCTCGGAGCGGCGTTGATTACGGCATTTGGTTTGCCGCGAACGTGGGTGATGCGATTGCACGAGAGCGGCTGGCATCGCCCGGCCGCGTTTGCGCAAGGCTTCGGCAAGGAATTCATGCCGCCGCTGAACGAGGGTAGTTTGCTGCACATGCCCGTATTGATGCCTTCGACGGGACTTTCGGAAATCCAGCGCGTCATGTCGTGGCAGGACAAGGTGATGGCCGGCGTGCCGGAGATCGAAACCGTGGCCGGCAAACTGGGCCGCTTCGAGACACCCACCGACCCCGCGCCGACGGAAATGCTGGAGACAACCATCACGCTCAAGCCCGAATGGATCTCCACCAACCGCACCGTGCTGGGTTTCATCAAACTGCCACGCGTGATGCGCAACCCGGCCTGGCGCGAAGGCATGACGGTCGAGAAGTTGAAAGCGGAATTGACCGAAACGATGAAGATCGTACCCGGCTATGTGCCGGCGTTTTTGCAGCCGATTGAGAATCGGATTCTGATGCTCTACACCGGCATCCGCGCGCAGGTGGGCGTAAAGATTTACGGCGACAACCTGGACGCAATTCAACGGAAGGCGTACGAAGTCGAGCGGGTGGTGAAGCAAATTCCCGGTGCGTCGGGCGTGTCGCCGTCGCGCGTGCAGGGCAAGCCGTATCTGAACGTGAAGGTGGACCGCCGCGCGATGGCACGTTATGGACTCAGCGCGCGTGATGTGCTGGACGCCGTGGAGGTGGCCATCGGCGGGAAGAACGTGAGCGTGGTCATCGAAGGGCGCGAGCGGTATCCGATTCAAGTGCGGTTGGAGCGCAGCGAGCGGGAGGATATTGAGAAGCTGGGGAGGATACTGATCGCAGCAGGGGCGTCGGGCAGTTCAGACGCGTCCGGCGGCATGGGCCCAGCGGCGGGCGCTTCGGCTGGCGCGCAAACCGCCTACATCCCGCTGGCCATGGTGGCCACCATCACCCGCGAGATGGGGGCGAACGAGATCGCCAGCGAGAACGGACGCTTGCGCGGTTACGTGCAGGCAAACGTGCAGGGCCGCGATCTCGGGGGTTTCGTGGCCGACGTGGAAACGGCGTTGCGCCAGATGGACTGGGGCAATCTCACCTGGCAGATGACCGGTGAATACGAGAACCAGCGCCGCTTCGCCCGGACGATGCAATTCGTCTTCCCCGCCACGCTGCTGATCATCTTCCTCCTGCTTTACATGGTGTATCGCAGCGCGCTGGAGGCGGGACACGTCTTGCTGGCGGTGCCGTTTGCGTTGAGTGGTGGCGTGTTCCTGCAAAAATTGCTCGGCTACAATTTCAATGGCGCGGTATGGGTCGGTTACATCGCGCTGTTCGGCACGGCGGTGCAAACCGGTGTCGTGATGGTGGTTTATCTCGATGAGATGGTGAAGCAGCGCATGGCCGAGCGCGGCGAGTTGTTCAATGCTGCCGACCTCCTCCAAGCGGTGAAAGACGGCGCGCGGCTGCGGTTGCGGCCGAAGCTGATGACCGTGGGCACGGTGATCGCGAGTCTGCTGCCGATCATGTGGAGTCATCGTCAGGGCGCGGAAGTGATGAAACCGCTGGCCACGCCGGTGATCGGCGGCATGGTGAGCAGCCTCTTGCACATTCTGATCGTGACCCCGGTGATCTTCTACTGGCTTCGCCTGCGGGAGATGCGCAAGCCCAAACAGAAAGACCCGCTCCAACACACCTGACGGAAGGAAACGAAAGAACGCGAGGCGTCAAATCCGACTCACGGCGACGGGTGCGTAACGGGAACAGGTGGTTTGGCTGGCGGAGAGAGGGGGATTCGAACCCCCGGTGGGTTTTAGCCACTCACGCTTTCCAGGCGTGTGCATTAAACCACTCTGCCATCTCTCCGTCGGCTGCCGCCAATGTGCTGCCGCGGCCCGGCGCAGGCAATGTTTTTCAGTGGCTTTTCAGGGGTCTCCATCACGAAGCGCGCTCTCTCACTCGTAAATTAAGCTGGGTTTCCCTTTTGACGAAGACGACAACGGTCGCGTTGCTCTGTGGCTCTTTCATGAAGGTGCATATTCTGCTGTCTGGTCGCTGAAGCGTAATCTCACCAAACTATCGAACCCACGGAGCATCAAGTCAAAGACCTCGGCGGCTCAAGAAAGCCGGCGAGACTCCTTTGGCATCCTTTCTGGAGAGCACCGGGCACTTCCCCTTTCGGTCCATTGTTCCGCCAACCGCCTTCGAGTAGAAGTTCCCGTCAACAATTTGAAACAACGAAACACACAACTGCGAAACAAGATCATGAAATCAGTTCGGTTGAGTTTTCTCCTGACCATCATCACATCACTCTGGCTCTGCGCCGTCGTGCGGGCGACCGCCGCGCCGCCGCCCCTCAGCGAAGAATACTTTGCCGCTCTGCGCAGTGGCGAAGTCCGCCAACTTCGCGCCATGCTGGACCAGGGGCTTTCACCCAACGCCCGGGATGCCCGGGCGAATACACCGCTGATGCTGGCCGCGGTTTATGGCGATCTGGCCTCTCTACGCCTGCTGCTCGACTGCGGCGCGGAGGTCAACGCGGTCAATGCCGCCGGCGCCACGGCGCTCATGCGCGCGGCCTACGATTACGAGAAGACCCGGCTGCTGCTCGAGCGTGGGGCGGAAGTCAATGTGCGCTCCGGCCTGGGCAACACGCCGTTGATGCTCGCGGCCCGACCGTGGAACTCTCATCGAACCGTCGAGTTGCTCCTGCGACACGGGGCCGACGCGCGGGCCACGAACCGCTTTGGCGCCAGCGCACTCATGGCAGCAGTCGCCGGCGGGGACGCGAAAACCGTGCGGCTGTTGTTGAAGCACGGCGCGGACATCAATGCCCAGCCGGGCGTCGGCGACGGGCCGTTCATTTTCGGCGGCGGCCGCAGCCCGTTGATGTGGGCCGCGTTTCGCGGCGATGCGTCCATCCTCAAGCGTTTGATCGAGGCCGGCGCGGACGTCAACGCCGAGGGAACGATGGGTACACCGCTCTCCCAGGCAGCGTGGGCGGATCAGACCGCGGCGGCTCGGTTGCTGTTGGATCATGGGGCGCCCGTCAACCAGGCCTCGCAGATGGACGGCTACACACCCCTGCACTGGGCGGCCTCGAGCGAGGAAGGCAACTCCGCGCTGGTGGAACTGCTGCTGCGACTCGGTGCCGACCCGAACCGCGACGGCGGCGAGGAGGTGGACGCTTTTCTCGGCATCCCGCAGACGCCATTGATGCTGGCCGGCCGTCGGGGAGAAACCGAAATTCTCCAAGCCCTGCTCCGTGCCGGGGCCACCAACGCCACGCCCGATTCGATCAACCACAAGACTCCACCCACGCGGGATTTGCCGGAGCAGCTCGACCTGGCCACGCTGCGTGCCGGCATTGGCGCCGCCGTGCCGCCGCTCCAGGAGAGTGCCATTTTCTCACAGCAAGCGTTCGTGCGTCACGCCAGCCGCCAGGACTGTGTTTCCTGTCATCAGCAGCAATTGCCCATGGCGGCCATCGGACTGGCGCGGCAACGGTTGGTGCCGGTGGACAAGGACGCTTATGAGCAACTCGTCAACATGGTGAAGGAAGGCGACATCAAAGATGTGGAAACCGACTGGCAGCCTTTGTTTCATCCCGATCCGGCTCACACGAAGGGCTATGGACTGCTGGCCTACGCCGCCGAGAACTTGCCCGCAAACGAGTTCAGCGATTCCTGGGTGCATCACCTGGCCGCCATCCAGGGCAAGGACGGGCAGTGGTACAACAACCTGCCGCGCCCGCCGATCCAAACCGGCGACATCGGCGCCACGGCGCTGGCCATTCACGCCTTGCAGCGTTATCCCTTGCCGGGACGAAAGGCCGAACTCGGCCGCCAGGTCGAGCGCGCCCGGCACTGGCTCTGGACCGCCAATCCGCAAAACAATGAAGGCAGAATCTATCAAATCCTCGGTCTGGCCTGGGCCGGCGAATCGAGTCAAAAGTTGCAACCGCTTGCCCAAGCATTATTGGCGGAGCAACGCGACGACGGTGGTTGGGCGCAATTGCCTGGCCTGGCCAGCGACGCTTACGCCACCGGACAGGCGGTGTATGCGTTGCGAGTGGGTGCGCGACTGGAGACATCGCATCCGGCTGTCGAACGCGGCCTGCGTTACCTGCTGACCACCCAACTGGCGGATGGCACCTGGCACGTGCAACGAAGGGCTTTTCCCTTCCAGCCCACGACGATTCGGAGCGGGTTTCCTCATGGGCGGGATTCGTGGATTTCCGCCGCTGCCACAAGCTGGGCGGTCATGGCGTTGAGTCTGCCCGACAGCGGCGAGAGTCTGGCATTGAAGCAGTGAGGCGACCGCGTCGGGAGAGGTTTCGCCGAAATACATTCGCGCTTTGAACCCAGGAATCGGAACGCGGCTGGGTCGCAGACCAGCCGCAGCGGTTCGGCCCGAACTGCGACAGGCTTTCAGCACAGTCGCGCTCTGGTTCATGGAAACCCTCCTTTCCCGTCGTCGGGCATGCATCGGGGTCCTGAACCTCTCCGTCCAACGCGAGAGCGTCTTGGACTGCGGCAGCCCTCTGCCGCTTTGGAGGCTGGGCGGGCGGGCGAGAGCGGCAGGGGACTGCCGCAGTCCAAGATCCGGCGGAGTCCCGAGCGGCTCATGGAGAGAAATTTCCGAGCCGGAGCTCGCGTTCTGAATGCCTGAGCCGACAGCAGATTGACGGGCCGCTTCCAGCCTGCCGGTCTCCGGCAGGCCCGTCTGCGTGCCACGCGCAGACAATGCGGACCGCTCATGTGCGCTTCAGTTTGAACTCACAAACTGAAAATCACGGGAACAGTGCGTGACAATTTGCACCTTGCCTCGTCTCACTCTCGAGCGACAGCATGAGCAACAAGGCATTCATTTTGCACAAGCCGAACACTCATCAGGTCCCGGATGCCGGCGCCGACGCAGAGGCCGCGCCGGCAGTGCTGGAGCGATTGATCCGCCAGGCCGAGCAGGCGGGCGCGAGCGACATCCATCTGCATGTCCGTGGTCAGGCTGCCGAGGTTTGTTTCCGGCTCGACGGCGTCCTCACTCCCGCCAGTGAACTGCCCGCCGGGTTGGCCGAGCGGGTGTGCGGACGCATCAAGTTTCTCGCCCGGCTCAAGACTTATCAGGAGTCGTTGCCGCAGGACGGGCGCATTGACCGGCAGGAGATCGGCGCGCAGAACGACATCCGCGTGGCCACCTATCCGACGGTGACCGGTGAGAAGATCGTGCTGCGCCTGTTCAATTCGTCCGCGGTAAAATCGCTGCGGGACCTCGAATTGCCTGATGAAGTCTGCGGCGAACTGGAGAAGTTCCTCCGGCAGACGAGCGGCTTGTTGCTGCTCACCGGCCCGGCGGGCAGCGGCAAGACCACGACTATTTACGCCTGTCTCCGGCGGCTGGCGGAGTTGGGCGGGCGGCACGTCATCACGGTGGAAGACCCGGCGGAGCAGATCGTGCCGGGCATCATGCAGACCGAGGTGAACGAGGCGCGCGGGCTGGATTTCGCCCGGGCCGCGCGGCATCTGTTGCGCCAGGACCCGCAGGTGCTGGTCATCGGCGAGATCCGCGATGAGGAGACGGCGAACATCGCCGTGCGCGCGGCCCTTACGGGTCATCAGGTGATCTCGACACTGCACGCCGGCTCCTGCAAAGGCGTGTTCGAGCGTTTGCTGGTGCTGTGCCGGGATCACTCAGCGGTGGCAGCATCGGTGGAACTGGTGTTGAACCAGCGGCTCGTGCGGAAGCTGTGCGGCGATTGTTCAGGAAAAGGTTGCGTCGCCTGCTTGCACACGGGCTATCGCGGGCGGTTGCCGCTGGTCGAATGGCTGCGGGTGAGCGACCTCATGCGGCAAGCCCTGACGCAGCGCGCCGTGCAGGGACTGATTCCGGTTCACTCGCTGGAGGCGGGCGCCCGGCTCTTGCTGGAGACAGGCTTGACCAACCGGGCGGAACTGGATCGGGTCCTGGGACGGTGACGAATCCGCGCTCGAACACCCAAACCTTTGCCCTTTCCAGACGCACCGCTCGCGGAAAAACGACCGTGAGGTTTGCGCGCCCGAGCTGTCGAAGGGTTGTATGACGGGTGTTTGCGACAACACGATGAAGCCATGAAGACCGACGAGTTTGCCTTCTTCAACCAGCAACTGGCGGCCATGCTGCGCGACAACATCCCGCTGGAGGGCGCCTTGCGGCGGTTGTGTCAGGAGATGCGGCGCGGCGCGCTGCGGACCGAACTGCAGTTGCTCGAAGCCGACCTCGCCAATGGGACGCCGCTCGAAACGGCCCTGGCAGCGCGGCAGCTTCCGGAACTTTACAAACGGATGATGCTGGTCGGCGTGAAAAGTGGCAGCCTGCCCGGCGCGCTGACCCTGCTGGCGGATTATTACCAGCGGCAGAACCACCTCTGGATGCGGCTCAAAGGTTTGATGGTTTATCCGCTCATTGTGCTGTTCGCCACGTTCGCGGTGTCGGGGTTGTTTGTGTTCATCTGGTTGCGGTTGGTTTCGCCCGCGTGGTTCGGCTTCCAGGACGTGTTTCAGGGGGCGCAACTGCCGGCGGCAACACGCCTGGCGCTGCCCTTGATGCAAAACCTTTGGGTCTTCCCGACGTTCTTCGGCCTGCTGCTGGGGTTGGCGCTGGCCATCCTGTTCGTGCCGGCGTGGCGCGACGCGGTGCGATGGCGGCTGCCGGCGTTCAAGGAAGCCAGTGTGTCGCGCGTGGCCGCCGCGCTGCACCTGTTGCTCAAGGGCGGCGTGAATCTCCCCGAATCCATCGGCCTCGTCCAACGGCTCGAAGGCGGAAAGGCGGCGGCGGACCTGCAAGGCTGGTCGCGGAATCTCGCCAACGGGTTGACCCGATTTTCCGAGGTGGCGGCCGGCAATCGCGTGTTTCCGCCGCTGTTCGTCTGGCTGGTGGCCAATGCCGGTGAAGACCTGACGGCGGGATTCCAGCGCGCGGCGGAGATTTATCAATCCCGGGCCGCCTACCGCACCGAACTGGCGCTCTACGCGGCGCTGCCGGTGGCCGTGTTGTTTCTGGGCGCGATCATTCTCTCGGAGGGCTACATGTTGGTTTCCGCGTTTCTGGTGTTTGTCCAGTTCCTCGGCGGAATGTGACGCAAGGCGAGGCTAAAATGCTATTTCTTGTGGACGACATCTCGGGGATGACGCTGACGATCCTGCGGATCGTGGGCAGCCTGTTGCTGTATGTCATCTTCTTCGTGCTTCCGCTGGCGGGGCTGGCGGCGCTCCTGCATGTCCTGCTTTCCGTGCCCCTCCGCCGCCGCGAGCGGGCGCGGTTCTTTCTCGATCTGCTGGAGACCGCGGTGGCGGGAGGCCGCCCGGTGGAACATGCGCTTGCCGCGATGGCGGAAAGCCGTGATCGCTCCATGGGCGTGCGCTTTCACCTGCTGGCGGCTCATCTCGAGAATGGCCGGCGTCTGGGTGACGCGCTGGAAAAAGTCCCGCGCCTGTTGCCGGCACAAGTCTCCACCACCCTGCGTGCGGGCGAAAAGCTCGGCGACCTGCGACGCGTGTTGCCGGCCTGCCGCGAAATCCTCAACGCCGGCACCGGGGGCATGCAAAGCGCGATGCACTACCTGCTGGTGCTGGTGCTGGTGTTCTCACCCGTGGCCGTGTTCCTGATGACACTGATGGCCGTCAAGATCGCGCCCTCGTTCCGCATGATTTTCCAGGGCATGACGGACGCCTCGCCACCGGCCTTCCCCAGTTTCATTTTCTCCCACATGTCCTGGCTGGTGGGGGCGCAGGCCTTGATCGCGCTGGCCCTTTTGGTTGCCGCGCTGGTTTACATTGGCGGACCGCGCCTGACCGGCTGGCTGCAATCCGGCCTGCTGCCGTTCGTGGATCGAATCGCCTGGTGCATTCCGTGGAAACGGAAGCGATTGCAACGCGCCTTCTCCGCGACGCTCGCCGTGCTGTTGGACGGCGGCGTGCCTGAACCCGAAGCCGTCCGCCTCGCCGGTGACTGCACGGCCAATCAAGTCTGCCGTTGGCGCGCGCAACGGGTGATCGCCTCGCTCGAGCAGGGCGTGAAACTCAACGAGGCGGTGCGCGCTTTTGACGACAGTGGCGAATTTCAGTGGCGGCTGGCCAATGCCTGCCATGCCCGGGAGGGATTTCTGCGGGCGTTGGCCGGCTGGCACGAGACGCTAGACGCGAAGGCGTTTCAACAGGAAGAAGCAGCCGCTCATGCGATCACGAGCGGCCTGGTGGTGTTGAACGGAGTGCTCGTGGCCCTCGTCGCGACGGCCGCGTTTGGATTGTTGATCGCGATCATGGAGCACGCGGCGATATGGTAAAACCGCATCTCATCTCGGCGGGGCGAAAGTCGGACCGACGGCGCGAGCGCGCCGCACTGACGACGGAACTGCTCGTCGCGATGGCGCTGTTGGTGTTGGCGGTGTGCCCGCTGGCGTATGCCTTCTCGCAGGAAGTGCGGCTCCTGCGCGGCAGCTATTGGCGCAGCGTCGTCATGGAGATCGTGGATGGCGAAGCGGAGATTCTGGCCGCCGGCGAATGGCGCGCCTTTCCCGAAGGACAGCAACCTTACACGGTGCGGGCCGGCGCGGCGACCAACCTGCCGCCCGGACGGTTTCAACTGACCAAAACCGGCAAGCAACTGCGCCTGGAATGGCGCTCGGACGAGCGTCAGTCGGTCGGGCCGGTGGTCCGCGATATCACGATCCAATGAACCTGCAATCGCACAACCCACGCAAGCGCGTCACCGGCATCCTGTTGCTGGAGTGTGTGGTTTACCTCGGCGTCCTGATGGTCATCCTGGCCGTGGGCGGAACCGCCTTTTACCTGTGCTGGGACAACGCCCGCGACCTGCGCCGCAACGCCGACGACATTACCCGGACCCTTCGCGTCGGGGAACGCTGGCGCGCCGACATCCGCAACGCCACCGGAGCAATCGTCGTCGAAGCCGAGCCGGACGGCGAGGTCGTGCGCATCCCGTCCGGCACGAACGAAATCCTTTACGCCTTCAACTTTGGCGCGGTGGGGCGGAAACTGGCGGCGGCCGACGATTGGACGATCCTGCTGCCGCGAGTCAAATCCTCACACATGCAAGCCGATGACCGGACACATGTGAAGGCGTGGCGTTGGGAAGTGGAACTCACGCCCGGGCGCAAAAAGCCTGGTGTGCGACCGCTCTTCACCTTCCAAGCCGTGCCGCCGGTGTTGCCATGAAGACCAATCCAAGAAATCACCGCGTCGCGTTCCGGCGCGCCCGACAACGAGGCACGGCCGTGGTCGTCTTGTTGGCGATGCTCGCCATCATGATGATTCTGGTGGCGGCGAACGGGAGGACCATTTTTCACCTGCAGCGGGAGTTAAGGCTGATCGAGCGGCAGCAGGTGCAGCGTCTCAACGCCGCGCAAACCAACGCGGTCATCGTGTTGCCCCCGGCCGGCGCCCCCATGCCATCCGCGCCGTGAACGGACAGACTTCCCCTGCGAAGATCAAAATGCTGGAGGGTTCACTCCAGTGCTTCGTCTGCGGCTTGATTGGGCTGCTGCCAGTGATCGGGTTTCCGTTGAGCGTGCTGGCGCTGATCAGCTATCGCCGGGTTTGCGTTGAACAGCGGGGATTGTGGAACGCCGGCCAGACCTACTTGGTCTGGGGTTTTGCTTTCGGCGCCGCAGGCATCGTCATATCGCTCTCGGTTTTCGGCGTGGTGCTGTTCGCCGCGTTGGCCGGCAAACTGTTCTGATGGACGCGGCCTCGGTCGCCCCGTAGCTTTCCTGCCAGCCCGCAGCACACGCTTATGGGATTCGCCCCCATCGTCGAACGTGAATTGCGCCAACTCGCGCGCAGGCCATTCACCTATCGCAGCCGCGCCGCCACCGCGCTGGGCGCGACCCTGGTCGGCTTCGGCGTGGCCTTCGCCAGCGTGAGCGTGGGCGCCAACGCGGCCCTGCTGGGCCGAAACCTCTTCACCGCCATGGCGGTGCTGGCGTTCGTGGCCGTCGTGATGGCCGGTCCGGTGTTGACCGCCGATTGCCTGAGTGAAGAGAAACGCAACGGGACGCTCGGACTGCTGTTTCTCGCCGGTCTGAGCGGCCCGGAGGTCGTGGCCGGCAAACTGACCGCGCTTTCGCTGCCGGCGGTGCATTGCCTGATCGCGGTGTTCCCGATCATGGGCTTTTCGTTCCTGCTTGGCGGAGTCACCGGCGGCGAGTTCGCGCGGGTGGCGCTGGTGCTGATGGCAACGTTGCTGTTCTCGCTCTCCAGCGCCCTGGCCGTCTCCTCCGTCAGCCGCGAAGGCACACGCGCGCTTGGCGGCAGCGTGATTCTGATTCTGCTGGTGACGCTGGGCTTGCCCGGGCTGCTGGCACTTTCCGCTTCCATCCAAACCTGGCCCGGCCTGCTCGCGGCGGCCAGTCCGCTGGCCGGACTCCTGACCGCGGACGCGGCCGAGTATGCCCGCCTGCCGGGCGTGTTTTGGGTGTCGGCGGCGTGTGGCGTGGGGTTCAGCTTCACCGCCCTGGGCGTCGCGGGTTGGTCGGTGCGTCGCGCGTGGTTTGACAAGCCCGTCCGCGCATCTGGTTCAGGATGGCTTGTCCGCCTGACACCTTGGGCAGGCGGCACTCCGGCGGCCGCAAAACGACGCCGGCTCTTGCTCGAGGAGGACCCGCTCGTGTGGGTGGCCGGCCGCAAACGCGGGAGTTCCATCGCCATCTGGCTGCTGGTGGCGGCGGGAATCGGCTTTTGCCTCATTGCGGCCACCGCCAGCGGTCCGGCGCTCATTCACGCAAGCTGGCTTTTCGGGGGGTTCTATCTCCTGCACGCGGCGATCAAAATCTTGATCGCTTGGGATGCCGGTCGGCGATTCGTCAACGACCGCGAAAGCGGCGCGCTGGAATTGCTGCTTTGTACCCCCGTCGAAGCGCGCGGCATCTGGCGCAGTTGGCTGGTCGGATTGAAACGGACGTACCTCCTGCCGATGGCCGTGCTGGCGCTGGTCGAGTTCCTCGTGCTCGTCGCCGGCATGGACGACATGGGATGGTGGCGGGCCGAAGGCGTGTGGGGCGCGGCCTTCGCGGCTGGCCTGGGACTCTTCATCGCCGACAGCTACGCCGTAAGCTGGATGGGGGTGTGGCAGGGACTGGTTGCCCGCAATTCCACGCGGGCGTGTTTGAACACGATGGGCCTGGTGCTGGCTGCGCCGGGAGCGGTGGCGTTCGGTTCGCTCGGCCTCGCCGGCCTGTTGGGCGGCCCAAACAACCTTCCGCTCGGGTGGCTGCTGTTGGGCTGGTTTGTGTTCAGCCTCGGAGCGGATTTCGCCGCGTGCGGCCATGCCATGCTCAAGCTCAACAACGAATTCCGCGCCGCCGCCGCAAAAGCCAGCGGACCAGGCGGGAAGCACGCCCGCTGGCGCACCGCACACAAAGCCGCGAACCGGCAAGCCGGTCGGCTGAGACCCGCGCGCCGTTCGGTGGCGGGTTGGTAGGGCGCATCTCATTTTCTTGCAGGGGGCGCCGAGGCGATGCCGTGGCGCGGACTTCCAGTCTGCCGGATCGCGGATTTCCAATCCGCAAACGCGGCGAATTCCTGGCCTGCCACGCCGTGCCCGGGCCCGCCGACTGGAAGTCGGCGATACCGCAGGTTGGGAAACCTGCGCTCCGCCAGGAATGCCTGCCTGCAATAAACTGAGATGCGCACAGGTGGGTAACGGGTGAACGATGTCGCTTGCGCGCAACGCCACACTGGTTTTTCACTTTTCTTTCGGCGACCCGGCTTTACTCTCCGTGCGGTTCAGAAAATGGGATTGCGCTTCTTCAACACGCTGTCACGGTCGGTCCAGGAATTTGTGCAGCTCGATCCGGCCGGCAAAGAGGTCGGCATGTATTGCTGCGGGCCGACGGTCTATGACTTCGCGCACATTGGCAACTGGCGCACGTTCGTTTTCGCCGATCTGGTCCGGCGCTATCTCGAATTGAAGGGCTACCAGGTTCGCCACGTGATGAACATCACAGACGTGGAGGACAAAATCATCCGGCGCGTCCGCGAAACCAACTCGACGCTCGCCGAATTCACCGGACAATATGAAGCGGCTTTTCTCGAGGACTTGAAGACGCTGAATTGCCTCGAACCGCATCACAAACCGCGCGCCACTGAACACATCGGCGAAATCATTTCACTCATCGAAAAACTGCTGGCCCGCGGGATCGCCTATAAGGCAGCGGATGGCTCGGTCTATTTTAGCATCGAGAAGTACCGGGGCTGCGGCTGTACTTACGGCCAGTTGCTCAAGCTCAACTTCGAGGAGATGCGCCCAGGCGAGCGCGTCAAAAGCGATGAATATGCCAAGGAATCGGTCGCTGACTTTGCGCTCTGGAAGGCGCGCGTGCCCGAAGATGGCGACGTGTTCTGGTCCAGCCCGTGGGGCGAAGGCCGGCCCGGCTGGCACATCGAGTGCAGCGCCATGAGCATGAAAATTCTCGGCGAGAGTTTTGACCTGCACCTCGGCGGCGAGGATTTGATTTTCCCGCATCACGAGGATGAAATCGCGCAAAGCGAGGGCGCAACCGGTCAACCGTTCGTCAAATACTGGCTGCATGGAGCGTTCCTGCTGGTGGAAGGCCGCAAAATGAGCAAGTCGCTGGGAAATTACTTCACCTTGCGCGATCTGCTGGCCAAAGGGTTCACCGGCCGGGAGATCCGATACTTGCTCCTGACCGCCCATTATCGTGAGACGTTCAACTTCACGATGGATGGACTGCAAGGCGCGCGGACGGCGCTGGCGCGAATAGACGAGTGCCTGGGCAAGTTGCGGGAACTTGCCGCGGGTCGCCCAGAAGCCGCGGCGGACGAAGCGATCCTCCAAGTCTTTACCACCGCGCTCGACGATGATTTGAACATCGCGGCAGCGTGGGGTGGCCTCTTTGATTGGGTGCGCGAGTTGAACCGTCGGTTGGCGGGAAACGCGCTCCCGGCCGCGACCGCGGCGGCGGCGCTCGCGGCTTGGGAGAGGATTGACTCTGTTCTGGGCATTGGCACGGTCGCCGAGGCCAAAGCCCCCGCGGAACTGCAAGCGTTGTTGGAGGCCCGGCAAGCCGCACGCCAGGCGAAGGACTTCAAACGCGCGGATGCGATCCGCGACGAGTTGAAAGCGAAGGGCTGGATCATCGAGGACACGCCCAAGGGGCCGAAACTGAAGAAAGCTTGAGCATGAACGGAATTTCCGTAATGGAAACTGTGCGGCTTGGAGCAAACTCGCTGAAGCCAGATCGGCGCCCGTCCGCATCACCCACCACGCCCCACGCATTACGCATCCGGTGAAAGGCCTGTTCATCACATTCGAGGGAACGGAAGGCAGCGGCAAATCCACGCAGGCCGTGTTGTTGGTGGACCGGCTGCGGGACTGGGGACACACGGTGCGCCTGTTCCGCGAGCCGGGCGGCACGCCGATCGGCGAGGAAATCCGCCACACTCTCAAGCACAGCCACGCCAACGTGGCAATGACGCCCGAAGCCGAACTGCTCCTGATGAACGCCAGTCGTGCCCAGCTTGTGCGCGAGCAGATCCGGCCCGGACTGGCCCGGGGCGAGATCATCATCTGTGACCGGTTTTACGATTCGACCACCGCCTATCAGGGTTACGGTCGCCAACTGGACCTCGAAACCGTGCGACGCATCATCGAGTTTGCCGTGGGACCAACGCGGCCGGATTTGACATTGTTGCTCAATGTTTCGCCGGAGGTCAGCGCCGAACGGTTGCGCTCGCGCCAAGCCACGCTGCCGTTCGTCCGCGACCGGCTGGAGGAAGGGGATCGCGCCTTCTTTGAGCGTGTCGCCGAAGGTTACCGGGCCATTGCCGCCCAGGAAGCGAAACGGGTGCATACCATCGAAGCGTCCGGGAATCAGGAAGCCGTGCAGGCGGCCATCTGGCAGGTGGTGTTGCCCTTGATCGCGCGGTTGCCGCGGCCGATGGAGCGCGCGGCGGGCACTCCGGCTTATTGAACGGCCCGCGCGTCTTGCTGAATTGTGCCGGCCGGTTATCTTGAAGCTGCGTCAGCGCCGCACTTATGATTGAAGACACCATTGCTAAGATCGAAGCCCGCCTCAAGGCTGGCGAGGCCATCCACCCGGAGCGCAAGGAGGAGTTGCTGCAACTGCTCGCGACGCTCAAGGCCGAGATGGCCACGCTCCCTCAGGCTCATCGGGAGCAGGCGCAAAGCATCGCCTCCTTCGCCGAGGTTTCGACCCACGAAGCCACGCGCACCGAACAGAACCCGCAACTCCTGAAACTCTCCCTCGAAGGGTTGAGTCAATCCGTGGCCGGGTTTGAGAAGTCCCATCCGCGGCTGGTGCAGATCGTCAACGCCATCAGCAACACGCTGTCCAATCTGGGAATCTGAGCGAAAGGGCCCAAGGACCCAAATACCCAAGCACCCAACCAACCAGAACCGGGGCTGTGCGTTCTTTGGTATTTGGGTCCTTGGGTCCTTTGCACTCGCCCCCGCTTTCTCCGCTTGCCGCAGCGCGGCGAATCCCTTTTGATGCCCGCATGACGACACCAATCCCTCGCCGCACGTTCCTCAAGCAAGTCTCCGCCGCCGCGGGTTGCGCCGCGCTGGGCGGGTTCAACCTGCTGCGCGCCGGCGAAAGCCCCACCCGGAAACTCAGCCTCGGCGTCATGGGCTGCAACGGACGCGGCATGGCGCACATCAACGAATTCCTCGCGTTGCCGGATGTGGAGATCGCTTACGTCTGCGACGTGGACCGCCGCGCGGTTGACAAGGGGGTGGCCGCCGTCGCCAAGAAGCAATCGCGCAAGCCGAAAGGCGTCAGTGATTTTCGGCGCATGTTGGAGGACAAGGCAGTGGACGCGATCACCATCGCCGCGCCAAATCACTGGCACGCGCCCGCCACGATTCTCGCCTGCGCCGCCGGCAAACATGTTTATGTCGAGAAACCCGGCAGCCACAATCCGCACGAAGCGCAGACCATGGTTGCCGCGGCCCGCAAGCATAAACGCGTTGTCCAGATGGGCAACCAACGGCGCAGTTGGCCTTCCGTCATCGAGGCGATGGAGGCGTTGCATCAGGGCGAGATTGGGAAAATCTTTTTTGCCCGGGCGTGGTACACCAACCAGCGCGGCTCGATTGGCCGAGGGCAGCCCGCGCCCGTCCCTGAATGGCTGGATTACGCGCTGTGGCAGGGGCCCGCGCCGGAACGGCCCTTCAAAGACAACCTCATTCACTACAACTGGCACTGGTTCTGGCATTGGGGCGGCGGCGAACTGGCCAACAACGGCGTTCACGCGCTCGACCTTGCGCGCTGGGGGCTGCGGGTGGATGCGCCCTCACGCGTAACCTGCGGCGGCAATCGCTATCACTTCCAGGACGATCAGGAGACGCCGGACGTTTACGTCGCGACCTACGACTTCGGTCATTGCGGGATCGTGTGGGAAGGTCAGAGCTGCGACCCGCGCGGATTCGAGGGCACGGGTTTCGGCGTCAATTTCCATGGCGAGAAAGGCACGCTGGTGCTTACGGACAGCGAGTGCAAAATCCACGATCTGAACAACAAGGTGCTCCGCGAAATCAAACCCCGCCGGGACGACCGCCTGCACTTCGCGAATTTTGCCGACGCCATCCGGAACGACAAGAAACTGACCGCGGAAATCGAAGATGCCCAGCACAGCACCATGCTCTGCCACCTGGGCAACATCGCCGTTCGCACCGGCCACACGATCAACTATGATGCGAAGGCGGGAAGAATTGTCGGCGACCGCGAGGCGTCAAAACTCTGGCAGCGCGAGTATCGCAAGGGTTGGGAGCCGAAGGTGTGAGGGCATGATGCGTGAAACGTAATGCGTGAGTTGATCAGTTCACGGATCACGGATCACGCATCACGTTTCACGGAAACCCCGACTTGTCTTCAAACGGCCCGAGCTTCGCAATCGCCGCCATGATCTCATCGGCCACCTGCTGATAGATTTCCTTGAGCCGGGTCTTGGAACAGGATTTCGCCTCGGCGCGCAAGGCTTCGAAGCGCATTGGCTCGCCATACTTCACGGCGATTCGGCGCGGGCGCGGCAGGCGATGATGTCGCCCGTAAGCCTCGTAGGTGCCGAATACCCGCACCGGAATCACCAGAGCGTCGGACTTGATGACCGTAAGACCAATGCCGGAACGGGCCGGCTGGAGTTTGCCATCATGTGAACGCGTTCCCTCCGGAAACAGAATGATCGCGCCGCCGGCCAGCAGACGGTCCAGAATCTTCTTCAATCCCGCCGCCCCGCCGCCTTCACGATCCACCGGCACGGAATTCCAGGATCGCAACACCGCGCCCATGACGGGAAAGCGGAACAAACTCTCCCGCGCCAGGTAGTTGATGTCGCGCTTCAGTCCCGCGCCGACCAGGGGCGGATCAATGAAGCTGGTATGGTTGGCGGCGAGAATGACCGGCCCCGATTGGGGCACGCGCTCGGGGTTGTAAACCCGCCAACGGAAATAAAGTTTGAACAGCGCCCGGAAGAAGCACCAGCCGAGGAAGTACGAAGTGTTCATGGCCGACACGCGCGGGGCAAGCCGCCTTGCGGCAAACGCCAAACGCCAGAAGCACAAGACTCCAAACCGTCCAGACACCCAAAAACCCAAATACCCAAAGAGCGTGCAAACGGGGCGTCCTGCTTATTTGGGTGTTTGGGTGTTTGGGTGTTTGAGTGCCGTTTGCCGTCCTCCGCGCTCATTTTCCCTCCTCCGCCAGCCGCTTTCGGATGTCCTCAATGATCAACGCGCTTGTCTGCTCGCTGGTCAGGTTCGAGTTGTTGATCACCCGCGCGCCCAGCGCGATCATCAACGGCGCGGCGGCCCGCTGGCTGTCGCGTTGATCCCGCGCGGCAAGGTTCTCGTTCACGCCCTCGGCGGCGCGGCGTTTGGTGCGCTCCTCGAGGTGCGCGTCCAGGTAATACTTGTAATCCGTCTCGGGAAAGACGTTCGTGCCGATGTCCCGGCCTTCCATCACCAGGTTGCCGAACTGGAGGCACTCGCGCTGTTTCTTTTTCATCCACTCGCGCACCTTGGGCACAGTGGCCACAACCGACACCGCCACGCTCACCTCCGCCGTGCGGATTTCCTTCTCCGGAAAATAGCCGTCCACCAGCAATCGAACATGGCCACCGACGCACTCCAGCTTGGTTTTCCAACGGCGACACGCGGCGGCCACCGCCTTGGCGTCGTGAAAGTCAATCCGGTTCTTGAGGCAATGCCACGCCAGGGTGCGATACATCGCGCCGGTGTCCACATAGACGAAACCCAGCGCCTTGGCGACCAGCTTGGCGTTGGTGCTCTTGCCGCTGGCGCTCGTGCCATCAATCGCGATGACGATGGGATGTTTCGCCTTCATCTTGATCTTGATCCTAATCTTAATCCGCAGAGTCGGAGGATTAAGATTAGGAGCAAGATCAGGATTAAGAACCCAAGCTAGTCCGCAAACAATTCATCCACTTCCAGTTTCCTTCCCGTCTTCGCGTCCAGAATGGTCGCGCCCAGCCCTTTGGGCGGCGCCGTGGCGAGCTTCTGGAAAAAGTTGGGAAACGTCTTCTTCACGCACGCGGGATTCTTGAGTTTTATCCCCGGCACTTTCAATCCCAGAATGGCAAAACACATCGCCATGCGATGATCATTGTAAGTTTCGATCTCCGCGCCGTGAAGTGGCGAGGGATAAACCGTCAGCGTGTCGCCTTCCTCGATGACCTTCGCGCCGCACTTGGATAACTCGGTTCGCAAGGCCACGACGCGCTCGCATTCTTGGACGCGGAGGCGGCCAAGGTGGGTGAATCGCACTTTCTGAGCAAACGGGGCGAGGACAATCGTCGTCATAATGCTGTCTCCCAAATCGAAGCGACGAGAGATTTCAATTGGATGGGAAGCTTTCTCCGGATGCACGAAAACCGTGAAATCCGTGTCGGGTTGCCAATTCGTTTTCGGCCAACCCGAAACCGAAACTTCGCTCGGCCTGGCGTTGAGGCTTACAGACTCACCCTTCCTCAACTCCCGCCCCAAGGATTTCAGAGCTTCGTCGCATGCGACCTTCAACTCGAAACGCCTAAGTAACCAGCCCCCGCCCCAAAAATAACTCCCGCTCGAAGCATCCGGCTCGATTTGAAATCTGCCGCCGCGATTTGGGAATGCCTCCATGAGCTTCGTCGTCATCGCCACGTAGGGCGACTCCTCGGCATTCTCGCCCACGACTTTCACGTCCCAACCGCCATGCTGCGCGCACAGCAACAGCGCCGAGGCAAATTGCGAACTCTCCTCAATGCTCACGGTGCAAGTACGTAGCCGTTCACCCTCACCCGGGCTTCGGCCACCCTCTCCCTCAGGGCGAGGGCGGGGTGAGGGTGAGCCTCCAAAAATGCGAACAGGCAACTTTTCATTCCCGGCCTCTGCTTCCACGCGATAGCCAAGCTCTCTCAACGCCTTGAACAACGCCGCCTGCGGCCGCTCGTGCATTCGCGGCACACCGGAAAGGCGATAGACCCCGTTCCCCAAACAAACCATCGCCGACAAAAACCGCGCCGCCGTGCCTGCGTTGCCCACAAACAGTTCCAGTGGTGCCTCCGGTGTTCCCGCGTTCGGGATGCTTCCTCCCAACCCGCACACCGTGATGCGGCGATTGCAAAACTCCTCCGGGTCGGGCTCGACTTTGATTTCAAAACCCAGCGTCCGCAGCGCCTCGGTCATCACCTGCGTGTCCTCGCTCCACAACGCGCCTTCCAGTGTCACTTCGCCGTCCGCCAGCGCCGCGAGGATCAGCGCGCGATTCGTGATGCTCTTCGAGCCGGGCACGGTGATTTCCGCGCGCACCGGTTTGTCGAGCGGCACGATTTCGATGAGGTCGGGCAGAGGCATGTTAACCACGAACCAATTGAACCCGGCACGTCCGCCGCCGCAATCGCCGGGTATGACCAAGCGCACTTGCTTGCAGCGCGGTCCTCCCCCGCCCAGCGGGAGAGGGCCGGGGTGAGGGAGAGCGCGTCGAAATGGCGGCGCATGCGTCCGGCCTCAACGCCATTCGTAATGCAGATCGTTCTCCCTCACCCTTTACCCTGCTCCCGCTGGGAGAAGCAGAACACCGGCGCATGCCTCCTGGAATTCCTGCCGCCTCCACGCGAAGTCTCATCGTGGGATTATGAATGAGCCAGACCACCGAACTGTTCGTGCGCATGGGATGGAATGAATTGATTTGTGTTCGTGCGACCGAACTCGTGGTTCTACTCAGACGAAGGTGAGATGCCCTGCGCGCACCAGCGATCCCGCCGCGCCTTGGCGGTCTCGAACAATTCGGAAATCTCCGCTGCCTTGCCCCGGCGGAGCACCGCCTGCACGTGCTGAAGTTCCCGGACGAATTCATCCAACGCGAACCGCAGGGATGCCCGATTCGCCACCGCGATGTCCCGCCACATCTCCGGCGAACCGGACGCAATCCGCGTGGTGTCGCGAAAGCCGTTGGCGCACAGCGCGGCCTGATGGTTCGACCGCGACGGGTTCAGCACGTAATTCACCAGCGTGGTCGCAACCAAATGGGTCAGATGACTCGACCGGCTCACCAGTTCGTCGTGGGTCGCAGGGGTGAGAACCAGCAGCCGCGCGCCGATGGCTTTCCAGAATTGCTCGACCCTCCGCAACGCGGCCTGGGGGGAACGTTTCGTCGGCGTGACGACGCAAACCGAGTGCTCGAACAAGTCCGCCCGCGCCGCCGAGACGCCGGTCTTTTCCCCGCCCGCCATGGGATGACTTCCGATGAAGTGCCCGCCAGCCTTGGCCACGATTGATTCGAGGTCCTTCACCACGCTCCCCTTCACGCTTCCCACGTCGGTGACAATGGCGCCGCGTTTCAACGCCGGGAGCATCTGGTTCACCAGCGGCTTCATTTGCGCCAGCGGCGTGCAAAGAATCACGAGATCCGCGTCCGCCACGGCGCTGTGCAAATCCAGTGTCGCCCGATCCACCGCGCGGAACTTCTCACACTCGCCCACGCTGGCGGCGCGCCGCACGTAGCCTTCCACGCGCCGGGCCAGGCGACGGCGTTTGATGGCCAGGCCGAGCGAACCGCCCAGCAAACCCACGCCGACCAGGGTGACTTTGTTCCAGTGCATACCGAAACATAATGACGCACCGCTGGACAGGAAAGACTGTTTTGACCGCGGTTATTTGGTCTCCACCGCATAATCGGCGATGACCCGCCCGCGAAAGACCGGTGTTAATCAAGCGTTGCGAAATATCGTCGCTAAAGATATGGCGAAAACAACCTTGCCGTCGCGTCGCGCAGTTTTGCCAGGACCGGTCGTCCGTCCGCCTCCGCCAGAGTGACCTCGCGGGCGCCGCGGAGTTTTTGTTGAACAATCACTCCCATGGCCTCGGCAAACTCGCGGCCATAGCACTCCACGTTCAGCTCGAAGTTCAGCCGCAGACTCCGGGGGTCCCAATTGGCTGAACCGAACAAGACCCAGTGGCCGTCCACGAGCATCAGCTTCGAGTGATCGAACGGCGGCGGCGTAAGCCAAAGCCGGCAGCCGCGTTCGAGCACCTGCCACCACATCGCGCGCGAGGCCCAATCCACGAAGGGCAGGTTGCTGTTGGCCGGCAGGATGATGTCCACGCGCACGCCGCGCATCGCGGCCAGATTCAGCGCGGTGGTCAGCGCCGGGTCGGGCAGAAAATAGGGGGTGACGATCTGCACGGACGATTGCGCTTCGGCCAGGGCAGCCAACAGCGTCCAGCGGAGTTTCTCGAAATCCTCATCCGGTCCGTCGGTGATGACCCGGGCGATGACGGTGCCGCGGTCCTCCAGTTCGGGAAACCAGGCGAAGCCCTCGAGGGCTTCGTTCGTGGTGAACGCCCAGTCGTTGGCAAAGGCCTCCTGCAACTGCGTGACCAGCGGGCCTTCGAGGCGAAAATGCAAATCCCGCACCGGTTTCTTCGGGCTTTCGCCCAGCAGGTTGCCGTGACGGATGTTGATTCCGCCGGTGAAGGCGATCTG
This sequence comes from Verrucomicrobiia bacterium, assembly GCA_011525685.1. GTDB lineage: Bacteria > Verrucomicrobiota > Verrucomicrobiia > Limisphaerales > JADLHS01 > WYBW01. Next base: position 8,123 of record WYBW01000073.1, on the reverse strand, counting down.
GCCGTCCACGACCAGCGACTTGCGGTGGTTGCGCAGGTTCATCGTCATGAAATGCCAGAGCGGCAGCGTGGGCAGGAATCGCGCGACCGGCACGCGGGCGCGCTTGAGGTCGCGCAGAATGGTCGGCCACGAATACAGCGCGCCGGCGTCATCAATCAGCACTCGGACCTGGACACCCCGGACGACGGCGCGTCCGAGCGCGGCGACGAATTCCTTCCCGCTGCGGTCGCGGTCAAAGATGTAAGTGGCCAGCGAGATCGAAGTCTTGGCGGACTCGATGGCCGCCAGCATGGCAGGAAACGCCTCGTCGCCGTTGACCAGGGCTTGAACGCGATTGCCGCCCACGAGCGGTCGTGTGGCGACGCGATCCACCACCTTGGCCAGCATCCGCAGGTGTCTGGCTTCCGGTTGGTCGGGTTCACCCATGTCCTCGGGCAGCGGACGACGCACGTCCGGCGGATTTTCCGCGCGGAGGGAAAGTGCCTTGCGGCGAATGCGGTTTACGCCCAGGCCCAGGTAAAGGATCGGACCGACCAACGGCATGAGCCAGATGAACCCAAGCCACAGCACCGCGGCGCGCGAGTCGCGCTTGTTCAAGAGGGCATGGATGGAAGCGAGGATCGCGCCGCAAAAGGCGAAACCCGCCACCAGGTGCGGCCAGATGCGTTCAAGCAGTTCGAGCCAGTGCATCGTTGCACTCCACCATTATGGCTCAAACTCCCGCGACGCAAGTATTGTCCGCGAATGTCGGCGCGGCGGGGTTGAGCGCCGGAGGGGCGGCTTATCAGCCGCCTCTCCGGGCGACAGGAGGATCCGCAAGGAAATGAGATGTGTCCTGCCAGCACATCGAGGCCGTCGGGGTGAACTTGCCCGCAAGGATACCGGCGTTTCCAGTGGCTGAGCGCCAGAAACAGACTGACAAGCTGGCCGGTGTTTGTTCCAATTCGTCGCCGACGAATGTTGCCCAAACCGAAACTGTCAACGCGCTTGATGGACCTGCTGCCATGACCGCGATGCTTTTCGCCCAGGGCCTGCGCAAGCAGTTCGCCTCCGTCACAGCGGTGGATGGCGTGAGTCTGGAGGTCCACGCGGACGAAATCGTCGGGTTGCTCGGCCCGAACGGCGCCGGCAAGACGACCACGCTGCGGATGTTGACCGGCATTCTGACGCCAACCGCCGGGAGCATTGTGGTCCGCGGTCTGGACGTTCGGGAGCGGCCGCTGGAGACCAAGCGCAGCATCGGCTTTCTGTCCGGCGACACGCAGCTCTACCAACGCCTGACTCCGCGGGAAGTGTTGCGCTACTTTGGCCGGTTGTATGGACTGGCCCGGGATTTTCTGGAACAACGCATCGGCACGCTCCTGACCGAACTGGAGATGACTTCCTTTGCGGACCGTCCGTGCCGCACGCTTTCCTCGGGACAAAAGCAACGGGCCAACATCGCCCGGGCGTTGCTGCATCAACCCGAGGTCCTGATGCTCGATGAACCGACGGCGGCGCTGGACGTGGTGAGCGGCCATTTCATTCACGAGGCCATCGCCCGCGAACGGGCGGCGGGTCGGGCGGTGTTGTTTTCCACGCACATCATGAGCGAGGCCGAGCGGCTGTGCGACCGGATTTACCTGCTGCACGAAGGGCGCATCGCCGATCACGGGACGCTCACGGAACTTCTGGCCCGCGCGGATTGCGACAATCTCACGGACGCCTTTCTCAACTACGCCCGCGCGTCGCAAGCGGCGGCCTCGTCCCAACCGCACTGACTCGACTCATGCGCCCGCACGCTGTCTGGACCATCTTCCGCAAGGAAATCACGGAGGCTCTGCGCGACCGGCTGACGCTGATCGTGATGCTGGGATTGCCGATCTTGATCTATCCGTTGGTGGTGACGTTGCTGGCCCGGATTCAAAAATCGCAGGAGGCCACCGAGGATCAGCGCGTCTCGCAAGTCGCCGTGTGGGGTGAGGCGGACTCACTAACCGGGTTCCTCGGTCGCACCAACACGCTCAACCTCGAAATGTGGAAGGACATTCCCGAGGAGCTGCGCCGCGCGTTTGAGTCAGGCGAAGTCAAAGCGCCCGTTCCGGCGGAGGACGCAGCCGATTCAGAATTGTGGTTTCCCGAGGAGGAGCCGGGTGCCGCCGGGCGGGAACCGAAGGACAAAGTCGGTGCTGCCGCGCGGTCGCTTCTCGAAACCAAGGAGGCGGACGCGGTGCTGGTGGTTTGGCCCGGCACGGCCGAGGCCCTGGAGCGGTCCGAGCTTGGCCGGGTCACCGTTTATTACGATCCCGTCCGCCCGGCTTCGGAGAAGGCTTGGATGCGATTGCGGGAACAACTGGCGCTCTACCGGTCGGAACTGGTTGAACGCCGGCAGGAGCGGTTCAATCTGCCATCGGGGTTCGCAAAGGCGCTGGAGATTCGCGCCCAAAGCGTCGCCACGGCCGGCAAGATGTTTGGCCATACGCTGGGCCGGTTGCTGCCCTTGCTGCTGATCATGCTCTCGGCCACCGGCGCGCTTTACGCTGCGGTGGACCTTGTGGCCGGAGAGAAGGACCGCGCCACCATGCAGACGCTGCTGTGCGCCCCGGTCCTGCCGCTGGAAATCGTGGCGGGAAAATTCCTGACCGTCTGGGCCATCAGCCTGGTGTCGGCGTTGGCGAACGTCGTCAGCCTTGGATTCACCTTCACCCGCGTGGCGGCCTCGATCAATCTGCCGGGCGTGCAATTTGGCGCGCTGCTCGGCGTGCTGGGTTCGCTGATGCTGCTGACCTGCACCGTGGCGGCGGCGTTCATCGGCGTGGCGGCCCTGGCGCGCGATGCCAAGGACGCGGGCAATTTTCTCTCGGCCACGCTCACCCTGCTGATCGTGCCGGTCGCGGCCTCGATCATGCCGGGTGTGGAACTGAGTGTCTGGACCGCGTTCGTCCCGCTGGTCAACCTTTCCCTGTTGATCAAGTCGTTCTTCCTCGAGGAATTGACCCTCAACCTCTTCTTTCTGACGACGGTGGCGGCGTTCGCCTACGCCATGCTGGCCCTGCTGTTTGCGTCACGAGTTTTCGGCAAGGAAGAAATCCTGCTCGGCGGCGCGGGCACGGTCCGCCAACTCCTCCCCGGCCAGGCGCGCGCCGCCGGTCAGCCCACACCCGGACTGGTGCTGGGCCTGTTCGCCATCGTGCTGGTCACCGCCTTCTACGGCAGCCTGCTCCTGGAAGGACGGAGCATGTTGGTTTCCATTCTCACGGTGCAGTACGGGTTCTTCCTGGTGCCCGTGGTGGTTGTAACCCTCCTGAAACGCTTTCCGGTTAAAACCACGTTCATGCTTCAACGTCCGGATTGGCGGAGCGTGGCAGGCTCGATCCTGGTTGGCATCTCGGGAGGCACGGCCGTGGCCGGACTGACGCTGCGGTTGATGCCGCCACCGGATTCTTTGGTGGAGGGACTGCGGGAAGCCCTGTTGCTGGGCAAAGAACCGGCGCCGCTGGCGCTCGTGTTGCTGGTCCTGGCGGTCACGCCGGCATTGTGCGAGGAAGTTTTCTTCCGCGGCCTGACGCTGGCTGGTTTGCGACGTCTGAAACCGTGGCTGGCCATCGGCCTGTCCGCACTGCTGTTCGCGGTCGCCCACGCTTCGATCTACCGGCTGCTGCCAACGCTGCTGCTGGGCATTGCTCTGGGCTATGTGGCATGGCGCAGCGGTTCAATCTTTTGCAGCATGATCGTCCATGCGGTGAACAATGGATTGATCGCAACCCTGGTTCACACCAACGCCACGATTGGAGGCGTCTCGATCGCGGAAGTGCAATTCGTCCCTTGGGTTGTGACCGCCGGAGCACTGGCGGTGATGGCCGTGGGTCTATTGCTGATCCGCGCGCCGAAGCAGTTGCTTGGGCACCCCGCCACCAACCCTGCCTGAATTGAGCCTGTTCAGCCGGGTGATGCGGGCCTCCGGACTGCTGATTCGGGCGTCGCGCCCGAAACTCGCGCGAGTCGAGTGCGGGTAACCAGTTCTGCGAACAGCCTGTGGCGCCTGATCCCGGGCGAACCAGGCGGGAGGCCGGATTCAACGCACCTGACACCCCCGCCACCTTCAGGCCACCGTGATGGCCTTGTCCAGATACACGTCCTGAATCGCGTTGAGCAACTCCACGCCTTCTTTCATCGGGCGTTGGAACGCCTTGCGGCCCGAGATCAAGCCCATGCCGCCGGCGCGCTTGTTGATGACGGCCGTCTTCACCGCGGCCTCCAGGTCGCCCTTGCCCTTGGACTCGCCTCCGGAATTGATCAGGCCCGCCCGCCCGGCGTAGCAGTTCAAGACCTGATAGCGGCACAGGTCAATCGGATGATCGCTCGACAGTTCGGTGTACACCTTGTCGTGGGTCTTGCCGTACTTTTCAAACGCCTTGTAGCCGCCGTTGTTCTCCGGGAGCTTCTGCTTGATGATGTCCGCCTCGATCGTCACGCCGAGGTGATTGGCCTGCGCCGTCAGATCGGCGCTCACGTGATAGTCCTTGTCCTTCGTCTTGAACGCGCTGTTGCGCAGATAGCACCACAACACCGTGGCCAGGCCGAGTTCGTGCGCGCGCTTGAAGGCAACGCAGGTTTCCACGATCTGCCGCGTGGATTCCGGCGAGCCGAAATAGATCGTCGCACCGACCGCTGCCGCGCCCATGTTCCAGGCTTGTTCCACCTGCGCGAAATAAACCTGATCGAACTTGTTCGGATACGTCATCAACTCGTTGTGATTCAACTTCACGAGGAACGGAATCTTGTGGGCGTACTTGCGAGCCACGATTCCGAGCACTCCCAGGGTCGAAGCCACCGCATTGCAGCCACCCTCCAGCGCGAGCTTCACGATGTTCTCCGGATCAAAGTAATCGGGATTCGGCGCGAAGCTGGCGCCCGCCGAATGTTCAATGCCCTGATCCACGGGCAGGATGGACAAATAACCTGTGCCGCCCAACCGCCCGGTGCCGAACATGCCCTGCAAGCTGCGCAACACCTGCGGATTCCGATCCGATGGCGCGAAAATGCGGTCCACGAAATCCGGCCCGGGCAGATGCAGCTTTTCCTTGGGGACGGTTTTGCATTTGTGTTCGAGGAGACTCTTGGCCGAGTCGCCGAGAAGTTTTTCAATTTTAGTGCTCATAGTTCCAATCAATCACCGGAAGGTAGGACAGACCGGCAGCCCGGGCTTCTTACTTTTTGCCGTAGTGTGGCTGAATTTTGTCCGGGCCGCCTCCGGTCCTTGTGGCATCACCGTCAGGTTCACTCCTTCGCTTCCCTGCGGATTCAGAGTGGCCTGGCGGGAACGACGTTAACCCAATGGGGAGCACACGCCTCCGGCGGGGGCTTTGCGGCGTCCCGCCGCAAAGTTCATCCTACAAACTCGCCCGGCCATTGGGTTTGCCCATGGCGATATGACAATAACGTCAGCCGGACGCAGACGACCACGCACGGAACGCCTGCGCTCCGATGCTGATTGAGTCGTTCGGTTCTACTTCGCCTGCCCGAATGAATGCGTTCAATCCAGCGGCTGCCCGCCCACATCTACGTTCGATTTGTCAAAGACCCGCGAGCCGAGCGTGATGTGCTTGGGCACTTTCTCCCCTCTCAAAATCTTCAACGCCGTTTCGATCGCTTCCGCGCCCCCGGTCGGATATTGGAAAGTCGCGTCGAGGATGCCCTGTTTCACATAAGCGACGCCTTCCTGTGGCAGCGCGTCAATGCCCACGAACATCATTTCCTTCTCGCGTCCGGCGGCCTTGGCCGCCAGATAGGCGCCGTGCGCGCCAGGGTCGTTGTGGGCGTAAACCAGGTCAATCTTCTTGAAGCGCGACAGCGCCGATTCCATCTCTTTGCGCGCGTCCGGTTCGAGCCATTTCATGTCGGCCTCAAAGATGACTTCAATCTCGCTCCCGGCGATGCCTGCGCGAAAACCGTCGTTGCGGTCCTGGCCGGGGATCGAAGTCATCAAGCCTTTCAGTTCAACCACCCTGCCTTTGCCGCCCAGCTTTTGCTTGATCCATTCACCCGCGGCCTTGCCGATCTTCTTGTTGTCCGCGCCGATGAAGCAGGTGAACTTGTCGCCCAGCACCGCCCGATCCAGCACGATGACGGGGATGCCCGCGTCCACAGCCTTGGCCACGGGTTCAGTGAGCGGCGCGGCCTCCTTGGGGCTGATGATGATGAGGTCCACGCCGGCGCTCACGAACTCCTCAACGTGAGCGCGCTGTTTCAGCGTGTCGTTCTGGGCATCCTTGAACACCATTTTGATCGCGGGATGTTTCTCGGCGGCGGCTTTGACGTCGGCGTTCATCTGTACCCGCCACGGTTCGCCCAGATTGCACTGGCTCATGCCGATGGTGTAGGTGGACTTTGCCGCGGCGGGTCTGCCGTCTGGTTCGGCGGACTGGCCTCCACCGGGCTTGCCGCAGCCCGTGAGCAACAGCGCCGTGACGATGGATGTGAAGGCCGCCCCTACGATGAAGCCCCGTTTGGTATTCCTCATAGCGAATCTCGAATAAACCCTTTCCGGCGCCTTGGAAAGGATATTTGTAATCGCACGAGGACGAAGCCAGGCCTCACCGTGGGACAGGCGGCGCGACCGGCTGTGACTCTGTCGTTGAATCAAGATGGTGACCGGCGCGACGCCTGACCTGCGAGGTTCGCGTCACCGGCTCTTGCGCCGTTGCGCCAGCACCGCCGCGACGATGATGGCGCCCGTCAGCATCAGGCGACTCGCCTCGGGCACGGCGTTGACGCTGAGAATTTTTTCCAAGTACCCAATCGTCAGCGTGCCGATGAGTGTCAGGCCGATGCCGCCGCGCCCGCCGGTCAAGGTCGTGCCGCCGATGACCACGATCGCGATGGCCGTAAGCTCGTAGCCAACGCCGGCTTCGGGATCACCTTGATGCTCTTGCGCCGCCTGGCAGATGCCGGCCACGGCCGCCATCAACCCGCCGGCCACGTAGGCCAGCAGTTTGGTCGTGGTCACATTCACGCCCGAGAGACGCGCGGCTTCCTCGTTGCCGCCGATGGCGTAAACGTGCCGACCCCAGCGATGCCGCGAGAGCAACAGCCACGTTGTCAGGGCACAGACCAGGAAGATCACCGTCACCACCGTGATGTTGTCGCCGAGGATGCGGCTGTCTATGAAGCGAAAGGTCTCCGGCACCTCGACGTAACGATACGAGCCGTCGGGATTTTTGACGGCGGTGGAAACCTTCATGCCCCCGGAAACGGTTTTGGCCAGGCCCCGCGCGAACACCATCATGGCCAGCGTGGCGATGAAGGGTTGGATGCGAAACCCCGCCGTCAGGGCGCCGGACACCGCGCCGAACGCCGCGCCGACCAGCAGGCACGCCGTCACCGCCAACCAGGGTGACCAACCCCAATGGATGCTCATGAGCGAGAAACTGACCGCGACCAGCGCCAGCACACTGCCCACGGCGAGGTCAATCCCGCCGCTGATGATGACCAGCGTCATCCCGCAGGCGAGAATGCCGAACACCGACGCCTGCCGCAGCGCGTCGCGATGCGTGCCCGGTTTGAAGAACGCGCCGTCGGCGTTGAACAGGCAGCCGAGCAGCAGCACCAACCCCAGTGCGAGCAACGCCCGGCTGGCGGGATTGGCCCACAGCCGCCCGAGAAAAGTTGATTGGCCCGCCGATGACGTAGTCATGCCCGCTGTTTAACGCGGCATGATTTGGGAAAAGATTCTGAGGCAGGGCAAGAGAATTGTCCGGCCGAGCTTGGCGCAAGGAACCTCGCCCCCGAGGCCAGTCAACCGTGGTGAATGGCGCGACCGGGTGGATGACAGCCGCACGCGCACGGTTGTAGCAAGCCACCGCTGGAAGCGTCTGTCAGCACCGGTGAGGCTGACCCGCCGCCTTGAAATTAGGGCAAGAAAGGGTGCGTGTTTGCCAATTCTGGTGGAGCAGCCGGCGGTTCTGGTAACAGCGCAAATATGAACTCCTGCCAGTTCATCGCGCGGCCAGCGGTACGAGTCCAGCGGGTTGAGGATCGCGCGGGGCGGAACGCCTTCCGCTTTTGAAGTCAATTCCCCGGTGCGGGGCTGCGCGTTTCGGCCAACACCACCAACACCATTCACCAGCATTACTTCGAGCGGG
>WYBW01000072.1 GCA_011525685.1 Verrucomicrobiia bacterium | reverse complement strand
GCAACCCCAGCCTGATCCCGAACCCGACGGTCAGTTACACCAGTCCGAACGCCACGGGCACGCTGACCTTCACACCGGTGGCGGATGCCAACGGGACGACGACGATCACGGTCACGGTCAACGACGGCCAGGCGCAGAACAACACCTTCAGCCGGACGTTCACGGTGACGGTCAATGCGGTGAACGACCCGCCGACGTTGAACGCCCTCGGCAATCTCACGCTCAATGAGAACGCCGGCCTGCAGACCGTCAACCTGGCCGGCATCACCAGCGGCGCGGCCAACGAGAATCAGACCTTGACGGTCACGGCCACTTCCAGCAACCCGGGTCTGATCCCGAACCCGACGGTCAGCTACACCAGTCCAAACGCCACGGGCACGCTGGCCTTCACCCCGGTGGCCAACGCCAGCGGCACGGCGACGATCACGGTCACGGTCAACGACGGCCAGGCGCAGAACAACACCTTCGCCCGCACGTTCACCGTTTCCGTCAATGCCGCCAATCGTCTGCCGATTATTTCCGCGATCACCAATGTGATCGTCTCGCAGAACACCTCGACTCCGGCGATTCCGTTCACCATTGGCGACGTGGAGACGCCGGCGGCTCAACTGACCTTGTCGGGCAGCTCATCAAATCCGCTCGTCGTGCAGAACAGCGGAATCGTGTTCGGTGGCAGCGGGGCTAATCGCACGGTCACCGTCACCCCGTTGCCGGATCGAGGCGGGGATACGGAGATCACGGTCACAGTAAGCGACGGCGAGGCCACCGCCAGCACCACCTTCCTTTTGACCGTTCTCGGGCCGCCGTCGCCGCCCTCGTCGCTGACGATTGTGACGAACGGGACTGGTACGATCTCCGGCGCACCCACGTCGCAAAACGTCGTGGAAGGCCAAATCTTTACCCTGACAGCCGTGGCCGGCGAGGGTCAGGTCTTCACGGGTTGGTCGGGCAGCACCAATACGACTTCGCCGACGCTCAGGGTCCGGGCAGGCAACAACCTCGTCGTGCAGGCGAATTTCGCCCCCTTGAGCCTGACCACGGCCGGAACGGGCACGATCACGCCAAATCTAAAGAAGACGAAGAACATGGTTGTGGGCCGGACCTACACGCTCAGAGCCACGCCTGGCCTGGGTCAGATGTTCGTGGGTTGGAGCGGCAGCACCAATACCGACTCACCAGTATTGAGCTTCGTCATGTCCACGAACGTGAATCTGAAGGCGAACTTTGTTCCGGTGAATCTCTCCGTGGCCGGCAAAGGTTTGATTCTTCCCGACCTTCGTAAGACTGCCAACCTGACCCGCGGCCGGGCTTATACCTTGCGGGCTTTGCCCAGTGTGGGACAGGAGTTCGCCGAGTGGACCGGCAGCACGAATTCCGATTCACCGACAATCCGGGTGACCCTGGATACCAACCTCGTCTTGCGGGCGCTGTTTGTTCCCAGCCCATACATTCCGATTGCCGGCAGTTACAGCGGTTTGTTCCACGAGGAGGACGAAGTCCGCCGTCACACCTCGGGATTCTTTTCGCTGTCTGTGACCCCGCGCGGCACCTATTCGGGCTGGCTGCAAACCGGCGTGGGCCGGCACAGCTTCTCCGGTAAACTCAAGCTGGACCTCGGAGCGACCAATATAATCAATCGGCCACTCAGCACACCGCTGACGCTCAAGTTGAAGTTCGGTTCGGGCAGCACCATTGACCAGGTCACCGGCCTCATTGAGGAGGGCTACTGGACGGCCACCCTCAACGGCGATCGCACCATCTTCAACGTGCGCACCAATCCGGCGCCTTACGCGGGCAGTTACACCTTGGTGCTGCCGGGCCAGCTTGGGGACGACTCGCTTCCGGAAGGCCACGGCCATGGCACAGTGCGGGTAACGACCGCCGGACGGGCGACGTTCACCGGTTGGACGGGTGACGGCGCACGGCTGGTGCAAAGCGTTGCGCTTTCCAAGAATGGGGACTGGCCGTTGCACGCTCTCCTGCCCTACGGCGCTTCGCGCGGCACGCTGATGGGCTGGATGAAGTTTGCCAATCGCCCGAACGATGACCTGAACGGCGCGTTGAGTTGGATCAAACCGGCCAACAATCTCAACAAGTTCTATCCTTCCGGCTTCAACCAGGAACTCGACGCGGTCGGCTCGGTTTACAGGATGCCGGTGGGGCCGCAGACGAACTTCGTTTTGAATCTCACCCAGGCAAACGTGGCTTTCAGTGGCGGAAACCTGGATCCCGATTTTGCCAACGCCATTGAGTTCGGGCCTTACAGCCGCATCACCAACCTGGACACCAACCGCCTGACCCTGACGTTCTCGCCGGCGTTGGGAACCTTCAGTGGAACAGTGCAGGATCCCGCGACGCTGAAAACCCTCAGCTTCAAAGGCGTCGTGCTCCAAAAGCAGAACGCCGGTTTCGGTTTGCTCACGGGCACGAATCAGACCAGCCGCGTCGAAATCAAAGCGCCGTAAATCTTGCCAGCAACCTCGGGCAAAATGCGGGATCACTTGTCGAAGGAAGCTTGATCCCCATTGCCCGAACGGTTCTTGCGGCTCACGGATAGAGCAGGTACTTCTCGCGCCGCTTCTGGAATTCCTCCAAGTCAATCCTCCAGACGGCGCGAATGTCCGCCAGCGATCTGTCGGCCTTGACGGCGTCCAGCGTGCGGGCGTGCAGGAGCAGATGCTTGATTCGGTCGGCATTGAATTGCCGCGGATACCAGCGGTGCAAGGTTTTGGCGATCAGCAGCCCGGCGTCCACCACGTTGCAGGCGTCCCGATCGTTGAGCATGATGTACACTCCGCCACAATTCGTTCCTTTGTGAACGCTGTAGGTCGGCGTGAACCGCACTGGCACGAAGCTCACGCCAGAAAGCCCGGCAAGATTCAATTCCTCGGCGAATCTGACCTCCTCGATGTAAGGGGCGCCCACGACCTCGAACGGGGTGTCCGTTCCCCGTCCCACGGACAAGGCGCTTTCCAGCAGGCCGATGCCAGGATAAAGGATCGCCTGTTTGAGGTTGCGCATGTTGGGCGAAGGATTGGTCCACGGCAGCCCGGTTTGATCGAACCAGGCGTCGCGCGACCAGCCCTCCAGCGGAATGACCGTCAGAGCGGCTTGGTAGTTCTTCTCGGCGTTGTACATCTTCGCCAGTTCGCCAACCGTCATGCCATGACGCAACGGCACGGGATGAAACCCCACGAAGCTGGTGTCTTCGGTCAACACTGGTCCGTCGAGCGTCACGCCATTGATGGGATTGACGCGGTCCAGCACGAAAATTGGCTTGCCGCTCTCGGCGGCCGCCTCCATCGCCAGCCCCATGGTGGAGGGATAGGTGTAGAATCGGCAGCCGATGTCCTGGATGTCAAACACCAGCGCATCGAGATTCCTCAAATGCTCGGGCTTGGGTTTGCGCGTCTCGCCGTAGAGGCTGTAAACGGGCAGGCCGGTTTTCTCGTCCGTGCTGTCGCCGAACTTCTCGTCCACCGCGCCGCGGATGCCGTGTTCCGGACTGAACAAAGCCACCAGCTTCACCCCGGGGGCTTCCTTGAGCAGGTCAATGGTCGGGTTTCGCTCCCGGTCGTGTCCGGTGTGGTTGGTAATCAAACCGATGCGCTTGCCCTTGAGCGGGGCGAAACCATTCTTCACCAGCACGTCAATGCCATTAAGCACCCGGGCCTGCTTGAGCGACTTGGCGGATTGAGATGCTGCGTCGGGACGCGAGGTTTCGGCGGCCCGCGCCGCCAGTGCCCCTGGAACGTAGGCGAAATTGAAGCTGGCCACCGCCTCGGCCGCCAGAGTGCCCAACTTCGCTCGCAACGCGATGACGTTCCCGGCTTCCGTCGGGTGGTTGCGGTTGGACAAAAAAATCACGAAGGTCTGCGAAAATGGATCAATCCACAGCGAGGTGCCCGTCCAACCCGTGTGACCGTAAGAGCCAATGGGAAAAACTTTCCCGCGTGGTCCGCTGTAGCCAGAGTCAATGTCCCAACCCAGGCCGCGCCGCGTCGGCACGCTTTCCGGGGACTGCACCGAGGTCATCAACTTGACCGTCTCCGGCTTGAAGATGCGCACACCCTCCAGTTCGCCGAGATTCAGCAACATCCGGGCAAAGCGCGCCAGGTCGGCCGCGGTCGTGAACAGTCCGGCGTGGCCTGCCACCCCGCCCATGCGGCGTGCCGTCGGGTCATGCACCTTCCCGCGCAACACTTCGCCGGACTCGAGCCTCTCGGTGGGCGCCACGCGCGCCAGCTTCGATGGTGGCGGCAGAAAGCCCGTATCCCACATTTTCAGCGGGGCGTAAATCTCCTCGGCCACAAAGTTGTTGAGCATGATCCCGCTGACCCGTTGGACAACCTCGCCCAGCAGGATGTAGTTGATGTCGCTGTAGCGAAACACCGTGCCGGCGGCGTTGAGCGGCTTCTCGGCGCAGGCCAGTTCAATCGCCTTCTCGTATCCCGTCCAATCCGGTTTTGCCGGAATGCCCGGCCTCAAACCGGACGTGTGCGTCATCAAGTGACGAATCGTGATGGCTTCCTTGCCGTTCGCCTTGAACTCGGGCAGGTACTGATGCACCGGCGTGTCCAGGTCCACGCCCCCGCGCTCGACCAGGAGCATGATGGCCGGGGTCGTGGCCACCACCTTCGTGAGCGAGGCCGCGTCGAAGATCGTGTCCTCGGTCATGACCTCCCGTGCCGGCTCGACGGCGCGGTTGCCGAAAGCTTTGTGATGGGACTGGCCGTTCCGTTCCAACCACAAAACGCCGCCGGGGCACTTCTGTTCGGCGATGGCTGCCTCAATGGCGGCCTCCATGTCGGCGAGCCGTTCGGCAAAAAAGACCTGAGTGGCGCATTGGGCGACCGTTATCGCGGCGGAGAGCGCCGCGAGAGTGGAAACCAGTGAGCGCAAGCAAGGTTGCTTCGAGGTAGAGGAATGTTTCATGATTGCTGGCTGGCAGTAAAACAGCGGCGGTTGCTCGTTCAAAGCGTTTTTTCCCCGGCAGCCGTTCGGCTCGGCGGCTGGATTTGAGGGTTGCGGGCAAAAGGCGTTGCCGAATGACTGCCGCGCTATTACTTTTTCGCCATGAAATGGGACGCGCTGTGCGATGACAAAAGTCTGGAGGACATTCCCTATCGTGTCGAACTCACCCGCAACGGCCAACTCGTCATGAGTCCTCATCGCAGCTATCACAGCATCTATCAGAGCCGCATCATCCGGCTTTTGAACCAACTCTTACCCGGCGGTGAAGCCATGCCGGAGTGTCCCATTGAAACCCAAGCCGGCACGGTCGTTGCCGACGTGGCTTGGGCGACGCCGGAAAAGGTGAAGCGGAATTTTGACCTGCCGAGTTGGACGGAATCGCCCGAACTGGTGGTGGAGGTGCTCTCACCCTCCAATGCAATCGAGGACATCCGCAGGAAGCGCGAGGCTGTGTTTGCCTTGGGTGCAACGGAATTCTGGGTGTGCGATCAGAAGGGCGCGCTGCAGTTCTTCGGCCGACGGGGACGGCTGGCCCGTTCCCGGCTTTGTCCTGATATTCCCGCCAGCATGATGAAACTGCCCGCAAATCCGGAAACTTGAGTCCTATGTTTATCGCTTCGTCAGTCCCGCCAAGCTTGGAGACCTGGAGATCTGCCGAGCGCTGATCATGGCCGGTCGCCGTAGTTTGCTTTCAAAAAGGCGCTCTCTCTGAACACAACTTCTTTATTCATTCCGCATGCGAACTCAATCGAAAGACAAGTGGGTCCTGATCACCGGCGCCTCCTCCGGCTTTGGCGCCGCCGCGGCGCGGGCGTTTGGCGCGGAAGGCGCAAAGCTGCTGCTCGGCGCGCGACGGGTGGAACGCCTGGAAAAAGTGGCTGCGGAAGCCCGCCAGGCCGGCGCGAGCGAAGCGCACGCGCATTTTCTCGATGTGGGACAGACGGCCAGCGTCAACGCCTTTGTGGCGTGGGCGAAGGAGAGGATGCAAGTTGCAAGTCCCGGCACGCAGGCGCTTCACGTGCTGATCAACAACGCCGGCGGCGCGCACGGTTTGGACACAGTGGCCGAAGGGAAGGACGAGGATTGGGAGGCCATGATGCAAAGCAATGTGTTGGGCGTGCTGCGGATGACGCGCGCCGCCTTGCCCTTGATGCCGCACGATGCCGGCGCCTCCATCATCAACATTGGCTCCGTGGCCAGTCGCTCCGCCTACGAAGGCGGTTCCGCCTACTGTGGCGCCAAGGCGGCGGAGTTGCTGATCACCCGCTCGCTGCGACTGGAATTGTGCGGCACGGGCATTCGCGTCAGCACCGTTGACCCGGGGCTGGCGGAAACCGAGTTTTCACTGGTCCGATTCAAGGGCGACGCGGAACGGGCAAAGAAGCCGTATGAAGGAGCGATTCCGCTGACGGCGGAGGACGTGGCCGAAATCCTGGTCTGGGTGGCCAACCGCCCGCCGCACGTGAACATTGACGAGTTGATTGTGAAATGCACCGACCAGGCCGCCATTCACAAGGTGCATCGCCGGAAGTGAATGTTTCCGAAAGCTTGCCCGGTCGCGACCCTCTCACCCTGGCTTGATCAGGGTCAGCAGCATCGAGAACTGGGTTGTGGCTTTCACGGCATGAGGCAGGTGGGGCGGCATGTAGAGCAGGTCACCGGTTTTCAAGTGATGCGGTTTTCCGGCGAGTTGGAATTCACACTCGCCGGACAGAATCTGGATCAATGCCTGTTGCGTCGAGGTGTGCTCGGTCAGTTCCTGACCCGCGGCAAAGCCGAACAGCACCACGCGCCCGTTGGTTGACCGGAACAGCGTTCGGCTCACGATGCCGTTGGCGGCAAATTTCGTCTCGGCATCCAGCGAGACGACTTTTTGCTGGTCAGGTGAAATCAAAGGTTGCTCACTCATGGTGAAATTGTAAGCGGTGACAAGGCTTCTTGCTTTGATGCGAATCAAGGAAGCCTCGGACTGTCGGGTGCAGAGTGTGCTTCGAGCGAAACAAAGCCAGGCCGCTGGAGTCGGGCAGCAAGGCCATGAAGCGGCGCCGGTGAGGTCCGCGGACCAGCAACCCAGCGGGTGATCGAGGGCGGTTGGTGACGGAAAGTGAGTGTCAAGAATGGAACTGTTGCATCTCTACATCTCTCCCGGACACAATTTCCGGGGGCATCACGGCGGCCCGCCGGGCGAGCATCCGGTTGTGGAAATGCCGGAAATCCGCTGCGTGGCCGGGCGCGGCATTGAAGGCGATCGTTACTACGACGAAAAGCCGGAGTGCAAAGGCCAGATCACGTTCTTCGCGGATGAAGTTTATCGAACGCTGTGCCAGCAATTTGGTCAATCGGCCAAACCGCCGTCGGTCTTTCGCCGAAACGTGATCACTCGCGGAGTTGATCTGAATTCGTTGGTCGGACGGGAGTTCGAGATTCAAGGCGTGCGCTTCTTTGGAACTGAGGCTTGCAAGCCCTGTTACTGGATGGATCAGGCTTTCGGTCCCGGCGCTGAGGCCGCGTTGCAAAATCGCGGTGGCCTGCGGGCGCGCATTCTGAGCGACGGCGTGTTGCGGGTGACCACGCGGGAAAGCGCGGCAACCGAACCGCCACGCCTGCCGGGGAAAGCGCCCGTGAAGTCTTGAGCGATATAAGCGAGGGCGCATCTCATTTTCTTGCAGGGGGCGCCGAGGCGATGCCGTAGCGCGGACTTCCAGTCTGCCGGGTCGCGGATTTCCAATCCGCAAACGCGGCGAATTCCTGGCCTGCCACGCCGTGCCTGGG